>JAAYHD010000062.1 GCA_012735495.1 Clostridiales bacterium
ATGATGAAATAATTTAAAATATTAACACAATATACGCAGTTTCCAATTGTTTACAGGCCATTGAATTATTAAGTTAAGTATTGTATTTTGATATTTTTTTCAGAAGGGATTCTTTATCCCGGACAGGGACTGAACCGATTTTCACGATAAGTGAAGCAATTTTATCTTTCATGCCCTGTTCGGAGTAAATTCTGGCAAGAAGCTCATAGGTTTTATGGGTGTCGGAACGGCATTCAACGGCGGTTTCAAGAACGGCCGCCGCCTCATCAGGGTAACCGATATTGTATAAACGCTCGGCCCATTTATTAAGGTTCGTTACCATTATAATAAAATTATTGTCATACTCGGAAAGCAGGCCTAAATTTGCCGCACCGTATTTCAATTTTAAATCGGTATTTGAAAAACCGCTTAAGTTAAGAATTTTTTTATTGGAATGTGAGACAATAGTATCACGGTACGATTTTATGGCCGGATCGGAATGGTCGTCCGTGGGCAGCTTGTCAACCGGAATAGTGATATAATCCAAATCGGATATATCCGTTTTCCTTGTTTTGTTTGCCCGGGCTTCCTTTTCCCAGAATTTCTCCCGGTTCTTGTTTTCAAGGCGGTTGGTTTTGTTTATTTCATAATTCAGCCATAGGACAAAAATGAGTACAAGGCATAAGTAGATAATCATATTTCTCACGGCCTTTCGGATATAACCAATGAATAGATTAAGGGAACGGGGTGATTAAATGATAAATTGGCGCAGCAGGAGAAACAGAAAAATATTATCCACCATAATTATTATACTTCTTGTTCTCTCAATGACTTTGCCCACCATACTCAGTATATTATTTAAATAATATACATAAGTCAATATAAGAGTGGTCTATGGAGCAAGATTTTCTTGCATATTGCCAGTTTTATGCTACAATAGGAAGAAACCATGAAAACACCAAGGAAATGATAATGCCTATTAGCTGATTTTGGAGGGATGTTCATATGGAAAAGCGAAGAACCTGTTTCTTCGTGACGGTAGCATTAGCCATTTCCTTAATGGTATTCAGCAATACCTCTTATTCTCATGCATCGGAAGACAAGAGAATAATAAAGGGTGTTTTCCTTGACGGAGTGGATGTCGGAGGCTTAACTGTCTCGGAAGCTGAAGGCAAAATAGCCGAACATGTAAACGGATTGAAAGACAGGGAAATAACGGTAAAGGTTTATGAAAACATGGTCACCGCCAGGCTCGGGGACCTGGGATTGTCATATGAAATGGAGAATGCCGTAAACAAGGCGTTAAAGCTTGGAACCTCCGGAAACCTTATAAAAAGGTATAAGGAGATTAAGGATATTGAACAGGAAGGCATAGACTTTCCCCTGGACTATTCACTGGACGAAGGTCTTGTCAGGGAACTGGTGGCCGGCAAGGTGACGCAGTTCAACATAGAGCCTGTAAATGCTTCGGTGGCGAGAATAAACGGAGAGATGGTCTACACCGACCATGTGCCGGGCAAACAGGTTAATGTTGATTTAACCGTATTTAATATCCTGGACGCGGTTGCAAATGGCTGGGATAGAAACGACATTGCCATGGATGCCGTTATGGATGATGTGGCTCCTTTATATACAAGGGAAGTTGTTGAAAAATGCGACACTCTCTTAGGCAGCTTTACCACCGAATATGCCGATTCCGCCGAAGGGCGCGCTGCCAACCTGGCCAATGGGGCACGGCTTATCAACAATACGGTTGTGTACCCGGGAGAGATATTTTCCGCGTACGAGCATTTGGCCCCGTTCACCAGAAAGAACGGGTATCACGTAGCCGGGGCATACTCCAACGGAAAAGTCATAGACAGTGTCGGAGGAGGCGCCTGTCAGGTTACCACAACGCTGTATAATGCGGTACTGGAGGCGGAGCTTGAGGTTGTTGAGCGCCATGCGCATTCAATGACCATAAGCTATGTGGATTTATCCAGGGATGCGGCCATATCCGGAACCCATAAGGATTTGAAGTTCAAAAACAACACGGATGTCCCCATCCTGATTCAGGCATATACAAAGGGAAGAAGAATCACCTTTAATATATGGGGACACGAAACCCGGGACAAAAACAGCAGGAAAATCAAATTTGAAACCAGGGTACTGTCCGAGACTCCGCCGCCCCCCGACGTGATTTATGAAGACCCGTCAAAGCCCGTAACCTATAGAAAGGTTACCCAGGCGGCCCATACGGGGTATAGCGCGGAGCTGTACAAGATAGTATATGAAAACGGTATGGAAGTAAGCAGAACACTTGTCAATAAAAGCTATTACATTGCCGCGCCAAGGTATATTACCATTGGCACCATGGAGACTGACCCTGTTGAAACACCGGATGGTGCCGGGGAAACCGACAATAATGAAAGCGATGACGGGGGAGCCGTTTCGGATACCAATGACGGCAAGCAGCAGGAAACGCAGGAGAATGACAATGCGGAAGCATCGGAAGATGATTTCATGGATGACATTTTCTGGGATCCGGATTGGGAAGATGAAAAGCTTGAGGACTGATAAAACCGCAGACAGAGGAGGTATCTTATGAAGATAGGGAAGATACCGGAAGCAGTATTAAATAGATCCGTACTAAAGCAGATCAGGCACCGAAGGGATGAGGTGCTCGTAGGGCCTGCCATTGGTGAGGACTGCAGCATAATTGATCTTAACGGCGATGAAGTTATTGTAATGTCCACCGATCCTATAACGGGAACGGTCCAGGACATTGGAACCCTGGCGGTTCATATAACCGCCAATGATATAGCTTCCAGCGGCGCGGAAGTCATAGGTGTCATGCTTTCCGTGCTGCTGCCTGAAAATACGCCGGAAGCCGAGTTAAGAAACCTGATGCGGGATGTCGACAAAGTTTGCGGACAGCTTGGAATAGAGGTGCTGGGCGGCCATACGGAAGTGACAAAGACTGTATGCCAGCCCATTGTTACCGTTACAGGCATCGGAAAGATGAAGAAAGCGGACATGATAAAAACATCGGGAGCAAGGCCCGGACAGGAAATTGTCATGACAAAATGGGCTGGGCTTGAAGGCACGGCCATATTGGCGAAGGCCAAGGAGAAGGAGCTGCTGACCAGGTATCCGGCGGATTTTATTAAAGAAGCGCAGAAAATGCTTGATTACATATCGGTGGTACCGGAATCAAGGGTTGCCATGAAGGTTGGCGCAACCTCCATGCATGATGTAACGGAGGGCGGAATATTCGGGGCACTGTGGGAAATCGGCGCGGCAAGCAAGGTCGGGCTTGAGGTCGATCTTCAAAAGATACAGCTTCGCCAGGAAACGGTGGAAATATGTGAGTTCTTTGATATTAACCCGTACATGCTCATATCAAGCGGCTGCATGCTGATAGTATGCGATAACGGCAATCTGCTTTCGGACAAGCTTAAGGCAGAAGGCATTCCGGCCTGCGTTATTGGGCGCATTACGGAGGGAAATGACAGGGTTGTCATAAACGGTGACGAGAAAAGATACCTGGAACCTCCCCGGATGGACGAGCTCTATAAGGTGATGTAGTCAAAAAATATTGTTAATTTATTAATTTATCAAAGCATTATTGAAAAAAATCCGAAATAGTATAATAATATTTATAATTACATAAAATAAGCCAATTATGGCGTCGGAATGAGAGGGTAAGTATGAGAGAGAAGATATTAGCGGCAATTGATAAGAACAG
>JAAYHD010000063.1 GCA_012735495.1 Clostridiales bacterium
TACCCTCACACACGTTAAAAGTACAGCCGCCATAGGATGTATGTCTTATATGGCCAATGGCAGTAACGGCTATACTTCCTATGGCGGCGGTTTTATTGCGTATCATACGGGTACGTGGATACCCTGGCGCAGAATTTCTCGGTCCATGTATAATTGGGAGTTTAAATAATATAATAAGATATTATCTAATACATGGCAGTGTATTTTGCTGACAGCAGTTAATTTATGTACAAATTCTTAATATATTGTGAACAATGTATTTTTTGCTGTACATTTGCCGATAAAGGTATTATAATCTAATTAAACTTTAATATGTGGTAATCGAAACTACATTATAAAGTAACGATATGACAAAACGAAGAGATGTAAATTATATACAGAAAATATAATATACCATGAAATAATAGATGTTTTAAAGCCGGTTGTTACGGCGGATTTGGAGGTAATTATGAAATATAAAATTTTAGTTGACAGTGGCACTGAACTGCCGGTTGAGCTTAAGGAGGACTCACGTTTTAAAGTAATCCCTTTATCCCTGATGGTGGATGACAAGATGTTTGTGGATAATGGGCAGATTGATCAGAAGGAATTCCTGAGGATTATGAATGAGAGCCAGAACGGGCCGAAATCATCGTGCCCTTCACCGGACGATTATCTTAGGGAGTTTGATGACGAGAGCGATACCTTTGTGGTAACGATATCTTCTGAATTGAGCGGCTCTTATAATAGTGCCGAGCTTGCCAAGAGCCTGTATCTTGATGAAAATGAAAGCAAGAAAATCGAGGTGGTCGATTCCAAAACCGCATCGGTGGGCCAGACCTTGATAGCCTTGAAGATAAAGGAACTTATAAGCGAAGGCCATTTATTTGACGATATCGTGCAGAAGGTCAAGGCATTCAGATCGGAATTAAAGACGAAATTTGTCCTTGAAAACCTCGATAACCTGCAAAAAAGCGGGAGATTAAGCAATCTTAAAGCATTTATTGCAAATGCCTTGAATATAAAGCCTATTATGGCAGGGACACCCGACGGGCTGATAGCAAAGCTGGACCAAGCCAGGGGAATTAAAAAGGCCTTGATAACCATGGCTGATATTATTGAGCGGGATGTTATAAGGCCCCAGGAAAAGATACTGGCTATCGCCCACTGCAATTGCCTGGAAAGGGCACAGTTTATCAGGGATGAGATTCTAAAGAGAGTTCCATTCAAAGGCCATTTCATTGTTGAAACTTCAGGAGTAAGCACAATGTATGCCAACGATGGCGGCATTATCGTGGCATATTAATAAAACGGATAATGAGCAAAGGCATCGGATTAAGTGAATCCGATGCCTTTTATAATGTTTGAGACCTATGATTCTCAAGAAACGAAAAAACGGCGCAGGTTTATCAAGCAAATACTTTTATTAAATTGAGATGAGGGATTTTTTCCACAGGATATACACCCCTGATTGCAACATCTTTATTGCCGGTTCATATCTTCAATAAGGTTTCTGATAATGATTTTATTTTCGGGGTGCGGCTTGTCCATTCTTGAGGTTATTACTACAATCATATCATGCGGGGGTATGACAAATAAATACTGTCCTCCGAAACCGCTTGAATAATACACTTTATTACCATACAATTCGCTTATCCACCATAGGTAGCCGTAATCTCCCCGTTCGGGAAAATCCCCCCTTATTTGCGGCATTGTTGATTCGGTAATATAATCATCCGAAATAAGTATCTTGTCTTCCCACGTTCCTTTGCGCAAATATAAATAACCTAATTTTGCGATGTCTCTCGCCGTAATCCTGAGATTCTCTATTGTATTGAAACCCGCATCCCATTGATAGTCAACTATTCCCATGGGTTTCAACAAGTTAGCATCTGCATATTTTACAAAATCCTCACCTGAAAGATGTGATAGTGAATAGACAAGTATCTGGGGATCGGGCTTATAAGAGAATACTTTGCCCGGTTCACTTATGACATCCAGCTCAAAAACAAGGCGGATGTCATCATATTTAAGATTATCAGGGCTGCTGTAATACCCGGGAGGATGCCAATTTAGTCCCGTACTGTTTGTTAATGCATGCTTCAATGTTATCTTGCAAAAGCTTTCATCAATTGAATCCGGCACTTGGTCCTTAAAAATGTCTGCAATCCTCTCATCTAAGGAATCAATGATATTTTTGTTCAGCGCTGTCCCCACTGCCGCGGTAATGAAACTTTTAAAAATGCAGGCCGTATTCTGAAGCGAATATCTATTATACCCGTTAAAGTATTTTTCAAATATTATACTGCCGCCTTTTATAACCAATGTGCTGTTTATATGGCGAAAATCTTCCTGTATGGCATTAAGCATTTGCTCAAAGATTCCGGGGTCCATATCTTGTTCTTCCGGCAAGGATTCCCTCCAAAATCTTGTCGGATAGTATATACCGTCTTCCACATAAATCCCTTCTCTCAATCAAATAGCATGGCTGTCCTGTCCAAATTGGCGTCATATAACATCCGGGCTTAATACCATACTCAATGGAAATCATACAGGCATGATGTCTACAAAGCCCATGTATTACATTTGCTATCTATAATAGGAAAATCATAACATTTGAATGTATCAATGTCAATGTATTACATCGCTGTTGCATGGAGATTTATGCCGGTCTGCAACACATGCGTTACACAGCCTAATACAGGAGGTCTATCATGTGCCGGACTATAGGCATATCATTCGCAGCATCCATGACTAACTGCTGGATATAAAGATTACTGCCGGCTTTATACCGGTGCACTCTGGCCGGATTAAAATAGGCGTATAACAGGCGGCAAAAATGTATCGTTTTATTTTGTATTTAGTTTAAATAACAGTTGAATTATCATGTGATTGTAAGTAATATGATAACTGTATGGTAAACTAATGCAGTATAATCAAACGGGCAGCAGAGATTGCTGAAAAAAGGAATTGCTATAAAATCATGCTGCTTACAGGCGCTAAAAATGAAGCACACTGAAGTTTTATGAAAAGTGCGGTTTTAACAGTAAGGACAAAACTGCGTTCATAAAATGGATTTAAAGCAATTTTATTAGTTGAGCGTACTTCGCTATTGAAGTGAAATGATAAAGAGGATATGGGTATGCCCGGTATAAAGGCATAGTTACTTTAACAAAGGGGGTATTAATATGTTTTACGATCTAATCAAAAACAGGAGAAGCATTAGAAAGTTCCAGAATAAAGAAGTTGAACAGGAAAAAATCGATATTATACTTAAAAGCGCATTAATGTCACCATCCTCCCGAGGCAGGAAACCATGGGAGCTCATCGTTGTTACGGATAAGGATATCCTTAAAAAACTCTCAATCTGCAAGGGACACGGCTCCTCATTTTTGGCGGATGCCCCGCTGGGGATAGTTGTTATTGCGGACCCGGAGATTTGTGATGTCTGGGTGGAAGATGCGTCAATAGCGTCAACTTTTATCCAACTGGCTGCCCAGTCACTGGGGTTGGGTTCATGCTGGATCCAGGCCAGGGAAAGGTATACTGTCGATAATTCCGATGTTAAGGTAGGGGATTACATTAAAGAGATTTTAAATATACCCGGCAAATACGAGGTGGAATGCATGATAGCCATTGGATACCCTGCCGAGAATAAGAAACCTTATGATGAGAACCAGCTTGCATATGAAAAGATACACTACGGGAAGTATTGAAGCAGGGAAATTTATAGATGCGGCAATTGAATGACATGGCAAATGCGCATGGACATAGGCCGTATAAAACCGGTTGAAATTATTTATTTTACTCTAAAGGAGAAAAAGTACATGAAAAAATCAGAGGTTGTACTTGCCGTCTGTGATAGCTATGATGAAGAAAAAGTATATGCGGCAGTCAGGGGCGCGGTCGAGGCTCTTGGCGGCATAGGCCGATTTGTAAGTGCCGAAGAGAATATACTCGTCAAACCGAACCTTCTTTACCCGTCAAAAGAGGAAAAATGCATAACGACCAACCCTGCCGTAATAAAAGCGGTGCTGCGTATTCTTTCAGAAGAGGGCTGCACCAATGTGAAAGTCGGTGATTCCCCCGCTTACGGAAGCTGCAGGCAGGCAATGAACCAGCTCGGCTTGCCGGAAGACCAGCTTTACGGAGCCAGGATTGCGGATATGTCACATGAAGTCCTTGTACAATATCCGGAGGGCAAGGCCGCAAAAAGCTTTTGGTTTTGCGAGGAGGTTGTCCAGGCGGATGCGCTTATCGGTGTGTGCAAGATGAAAAGCCATGCCTTTATGAAAATCACGGGTGCAGTTAAAAATCTGTACGGTTTGGTCTGCGGAATGAGAAAAGCCCGTGGCCATGTAGTCTATCCGAATGAGGCAAAGTTCGCCCAAATGCTGGTGGATATACATCGCCTCACAAAACCGAGGCTTCATGTGATGGACGCGGTTATAGCCATGGAAGGCAACGGCCCGAGCTCGGGGTCTCCCAGAGACATGGGACTGATTATTGTATCGGCAGATCCGGTAGCAATCGATACGGTATTTGCCCGTCTTGTGAACCTGAACCCTGGTTTGGTCTTAACCAATACGCATGGTATGATCGCGGGTATCGGAACATGCAATGAAAGCGAGATAGCACTAAAGCTTATCGATAACGGGGGAATAACGGATATCAGCTTTGACGAGATGTTTGCACGCTTCGGGAAAGAGGATTTTGATGTTTGCCGGAAAAAGGATAAAGTCAACATACTCGGCCTGCTGTCCAGAATAACCGGCAGATTTTCGAAAAGGCCTTATATTGATGCGGACATGTGCGTAAAATGCGGCATGTGCGTATCCCATTGCCCTGTGGAGGGACATGCTGTCACATTTAAGAACGGTAAGGATAATATACCCGTGTATGACTACAGGAAATGCATCCGCTGCTTTTGCTGCCAGGAAATCTGTCCGCAGCATGCCATAAAAGTAAAGTAATGCGAAAGGAAACGGGTATTACAGGTGTTGCATTTTGTGAGCTTTATTTGATACCGTTATAAGGTAAAAATGATTTTAAAATGTCGGTTGACTTTTACGGACTTTTATAAGATAATATTAAATGCGGTTCGCATAAAGGCATCGAGGCGTGGCTCAGTTTGGTAGAGCGCTGCGTTCGGGACGCAGAGGCCGTGGGTTCGAATCCCGTCGCCTCGACACTATAAAAAGGAAACCTTGATGGTCAAGGTTTCCTTTTTCATTAGTTTTACAGGCTTTTAACATAAATATTTAAATCAATCACTATATACCTCATCCTCTGCAGCTTTTCTGCGGGCGGCCTCCTGAAGGCTGTATTCAACGCATTCGTTATATCCGCTTGCAGCAGCTTTTGTTTTCATTTCCGCCACTATGGCATCGAATTCCTTGTCCGACCGGGCATATATTGCCTTCCAGGAGTATTCGGTGATAATACCGGAAACCTGTTCCCATTTCTGCAGAAGCTCTTCCCCCATAGGCATCGGTGAGTAGTCAATACTGACAATTACGCAATGGGGACGGCTTTCCATGTAATCATAAGGTGAGCCAAATCCGGTGAATTCTTTCCAGTTGTCAAGTATATATGAGGTGTGCATTTTATTATAGCTTGCCCATGTGGCATAGTTATAGGTTTCACCGTTAGAATCGGGATTGGCGGCATCCAAATCCCAGGTAACGTAATCCATCTTGTTTGTGCCGTCGGCGAATGTTCCCGAATATCCGCCGGACATTTGGGTATTCATATCCTCCTTGCATGCCAGGCCCAGTTCAGTCAGGTATGGTTTGCCGTTTTCATCATAATCCCAGGTCACTCCCCTGGGACCGTATTCGCATATCATTCTTCCTTCCGGGGTTGCCATCCAATTGATGATTTTCATGCATAGTTCGGGATACCGGGTTTCTGATGATATGGAAATAATCCGGCTGCCGCCGTATAAGTTCAATCCGTATGTCAAAATGTTCATATCGTCCGATACAAGCGGGTACATGGCTTTGCCCTTGCTTATGCGCTCATCTGTATTATATAGATCAGAACCAATGTAATTCAGTATACCAAATAAAGCGGCACCATCTTTATAATCTGCAGCAGAATCCATATATCCCTGGGTGCTTGAATCCGGATCAAGCAAATCGTATTGGTACAGCTTGTTAAAGAACTTCAGGCATCTAAAATAAATCCCTCCGTCTCCCAGAGCCTCTTCCCATTCCCGGGTATAAACGTTATACAAGCCCATGCCAAGCTCATCATAGCCGAAGAGACCCGCTAGAGCCTTGCCGTGGAAAATCATGCCGTAATCCAAGTCGCTGAACAAGGACATGCCATAGGCTTCATTTCCCGAGTCCGATACGGGGCAGATTTCTTTCATGGCGGCAAGAATACCTATGTAATCCTCCAGGGTTTCCGCCTTGGGATAACCTAAATCCCTGTACAGGTCCCACCTGATTTCCGGGCAGAGGAAGAAAAGCTCGTGATCCGTCAAAGAGGTGGCTATATCATTCCCCAAACCGTACACCTTGCCGTCGGCAGACAATGAAGCATTATATCTTAATGCCGCTGGCATATTGTCCTTAATATATGACCCGTATTCTGACAGAAGGCTGTTTTTGTTCCAGTCAAGAAGAAAGCCACCTTCAACCAGATTATAATAATCCGAGATACTGAATATAAAGATATCGGGAGCGGTTGGCTCACTGTCCGTTTCAGTAACAATGTTCAAAATAACATTAAACTTCTCCTTTAAAACCTGCGCAAACCATCCCGTCTGCTCACCTTTATAGCTTGACAGCTGCGAATACACCGTCAAGGTGACAGGCACGGATGATTCATTTAAGGCTTCATCATTCCTTTCTGATGAAGAACCGGCTTTGCTTCCTCCGGCATCGTCCGTGTCTTCGGTTTCATTAATCCTAATACCTTCCAATTCACCGTTTATGCCGGATTTACTGCAAGAAATAAGCAAACCGGATATTAATGCGACAGCAGTAATTAACCCTATACTTATTAATGTTAATTTACTAAACTTTTTTAGTTTGATTTTGTGGTATTTTTTTGTATAATAGTACATAGGAACCCCTCCAATAAATACACCCGGTGATATTCCGCAGGGATAATTCATATACCAATATATTACAGCATAAACACCGAAATAACAAGTATTACCGTATTATTTTGCCTGATATTTCCTGCGGTACTGGCTGGGGGTTATCCCGTTGATTTGCTTAAACAGCCTTGTGAAGTAGGATATGGTATTTATTCCGATGGCTTCTGCGACCTCCGATATGGAAAGAGAGGTGGACAGCAGCAGCTCTTCGGCATATCGTATCCTCAGAAGATTGCAGAAGTATGTATAATGATAGCCTGTAATCTTTTCAAAGGTCCTGCTGAAATGGGAGTAGCTTAAACCGACAATTTGACATGCGGCTTGCATGTTTATCGGGTTGCTTATGTTTGCAAGGATCTCCCGGAACAGAAGGTCGAAGTTTTCTATATCGGAATATGATGCGCTACTTTCTTCAATACGAAGCAGCCCCTCCTTAAGCATGCAGGATATTAACTGGAGGCATAGGCTGTTAAGGCTGAAATCAATGCGCACATTATCAATTAAACTTAACTGATTTTTCTCGGTTGATATTTTCCGCACTTCGCATAAATCAAAAATGCTTTTTAAAATGCGGCATATATCATCCGAAGGGTCAGGTTTATATATGCCGATATGTTTTCCGGGAGGCTTAATAACATACCTGCTGTCAAACAAGACCGATGAATTTCGCAGGTATTTGTGGCTGAATTGGATAACGATATCATTAACGGGAGATATGTTCTGCAGGTTGTGAATTGTAAGCGGAGGGATAAAAATCAAAGTGTTGTCGTTAACTTCATAACGATCGTTATTCAAGGTTTCGAAGCGGCGGCCTTCCATAATATATGATATTTCATAATATGAATGGCAGTGTCTTGGAAAGACGTCGTTGGTTTTGCCATAGTAGGTATGGCAGCTTAGGAATGTCTGCGACGGCTGTTCCAATTGTTGGAATGTGTTCTGATACTGCATTGAATCAACCCTCCTCAAAAAATGATAACTTCATACAAAAAGATTACTATTATTCTGGCAAGGTGGCAAGTACTATTTAAGCAAAAAAAGATAAAAGCAGATCAAAGTATTTGGTTGTTATTAATTTCGATTAAATATAATATTAGCATGTAGCAGTATGGACAGTTTTGTGATAAAATACACATTGCGAGGAGGACTTATGGCTAATCCGTTTCTTCCATTGTGGGAGTATATTCCTGACGGCGAACCAAGGGTATTTAATGAAAGGGTATATATTTATGGATCCCATGACCGGGCAGCGTCCGAGGATTTCTGCGATTTTAAATTGAAGGTTTGGTCGGCGTCCGTTGACAATCTGAACGAATGGGTGTGCCATGGCCATTCTTTCCACACCAGGCCGGACAAGGACCATCCTTCAGATACTGACTGGACCGAAAGGGAGCTGTATGCGCCCGATGTTGTTGAAAAAGACGGTAAATATTATTTATACGCATACATTTTAGGTTCTAAAGGATGCGTGGCAGTCAGCGACCATCCTGAAGGGCCGTTTAAATTGCTCTCGCAGTATAGAATTCCTGAAGATGCCGTTGAAAAGGACCTGCTTGAGGGGATATTCATAGATCCCGGCGTGCTGGTTGATGATGACGGAAAGGTATATATATATTGCGGTTACTTGCGGTCATTTATGGCGGAGATTAATCCGGAAAACATGTATGAGATTATTGACGGCTCTTATAAGCAGGATATAATTCCGGTTGAGGAACCGTTTGAGTTCTTTGAAGCCTGCTCGCCCAGGAAAGTCGGTGATACATACTATTTGATATATTCGCCGAAAAAAGGCAGCAGGCTGGTGTATGCAACCTCGAAGAGCCCGAGAGGCCCGTTTGTTTACAGGGGAGTTATAATTGACAACGGCAAGGATTATCCCGGTGGTAACAACCATGGTTCCATCTGCAAGATAAAAGACCAATGGTACATCTTTTATCACAGAATGACTAATGACACCATTATGTCCAGGCGTGCATGTGTTGAGAAAATAGAGATTCTTGAAGACGGCACAATTCCCGAGGTGGAGATGACCTCCCTGGGCTTTAAGGACAGCCTCTCGCCATATGAAGAAACAAAGGCCGAAATAGCCTGCGTATTAAAGGGCGGCTGTTATATAACCGAGAAGAATGCATTGGAAAGGCTCATAGTAAACATACGGGCCGGGGCTGTTATAGGATACAAGTACTTTGATTTCGGACAGGACTATTCAAAAACCGGAATGAAGCTGTTCATCAAGGTGAATGGATGTGGACAAAAGGGCATAATACATGTTAAGCTGGATAGCGAAGATGCTGAAGATATAGGGCGTGGTGAAATCGGTACCGATGACGGTATCATTGAAATCAGTTTACCAAATGTAACTGGTCGTCATGCACTTTTCTTTACCTTTGAAACGGGCAGAACCAGCTGGATCAAGGACAGTTTTGAAGATAAGGAATTGTGCAGGATGATTAGCTTTACATTTTGTAAATAGAGTTATCAAATAAGAATTACATAGTTAAGGAGGAGTAAAATGAAAAGCAAGAATTTATTCAAAGCTCTGTTTGCTATTGCTTTGGCACTTGTATTCATTTCAAGCGGCAAGGCAAGCGTAAGCGCTGATGTAGCAGGTAGGGAGACGGTGCAGATTAATAAGTCATTAAGCTACACCGGAACCGCAGCACCGGGCTACACATTCGAAAGCTCCATGCTGTCAAAACAGGAAACTGTTGGAGCAATGGTATTCAACATCTCAATTGATTTACCTGCAGAAGGAGACGTTTCATGGAATGACTGGTGCGGCGAAGCTGTTGCCGTAAGAGCCGGAGACACCACAAAGTACTATGACTTCGGCGGCGCACAGGTAAGCTGGGGCGTGGACTTTACAGGCGACGAGCAGGCTGATACCAGCGGCGTAGGCAGCGCAAGCTGGGTCGGAACCGCGGCTAACGGTACAATTACGGTTGCTGTTCCCGTAAATGCAGCCGAGTTTGCTATCGACTTCTATGATACCTGCTGGGATTCCGCAACAGACATTACTCACTACACCATCAACAGCGCTACAGCCATTTATGGTACGGTAGAGGCTACCGAGCTGGTTAACATTGGACAGGAGATTACTTTCTCCGGAACTGCAGCTCCTGCCTATACTTTCTCCAACGCTAATCTTAGCACCAGCGGCAATGTGGCAGCAGTTGCTTTCAACTTAAGCGTTAAGCTTCCTGCAGAAGGCGACGTATCATGGAACGACTGGTGCGGCGGCGCAGTAGCTGTTAAAGCCGGTGATAATGCTAGTTACTATGACTTCGGCGGCGCACAGGTAAGCTGGGGCGTAGACTTGACAGGCGATGAGCAGGCTGATACCACCGGTGTTGGCACAGCCAGCTGGGTTGGTACTGCTGAAAACCGTTCATTATCATTGGTAGTTCCTGTAAACGCTGAAGAGTTCACCATTGAAATTTATGATAACTGCTGGGATTCCGCAGCAGATATACCTCACCTTGTAATCAACAGTGCAACCGCATTGTTCGGCAGCGTAACCGCAGCAGCTGAAGAGCCCGTTGAGGAAGCTCCTGCAGAAGAGCCTGCAGAGCCTGCAGTTCCTGCATTTGATCCTAACGGAACATATCATGCATACCTTGGTATCCAGTCCGCAAGCTACACCTTCCGTAATGCATGGGAAGATGCTGCTTATGGTGCCAACGGAACATCCTGGGCTAACACCAACATCGGCAACAACTTCAATGGATTGACAGGATGGGACGGCGGAGATGCTGTTAAGCGTGACGGTGTATTCCATGATGTTGAAATCAAGGGTAATGGCACATATACCGTCAAGTTGACCGACTTCGACTTCGGCAGTGACGAATCTCTTAACCTGCTGTTTGTATCAACCGACATTCCTTTGGAAGGCACACCTGTTACCTTCTCGAATGTCAAGGTTAAATTCGACGGCAATACCAAGTATACCTTTGAAACACCCGTAATTCCTGGAATAGATTCAAAAGAGGATTATAAGTATTATCAGCTTCAGTGCATCAATATCTGGAATACAGACAAGCTCGGCGGCAAGGACGGTCTGTTTGGATACGTAATGCCGAGGAATACAATAGAAATCGAGTTCACTGTCAGCGGATTTGCTTATGACAAGGTTGAAGAGCCTGCAGAAGAAGCACCTGCTGAGGAAACTCCTAAAGTAGAGCCTACCGAAGCTCCGGCTAAAACTGAGGAGACCAAGACAGATGAAGCCAAAGAAGGCGGTACCAACTGGGCGTTGATAGCTGGTATCGTTGTTGCAGTAATAATAGTAGTAGTTGTTGTAGTTCTTGTTGTAAAGAACAAGAAGAAAGGCCAGAACTAATAAACCATTAGATCGGCTGCAAAACAATAACTGCTGAGAATACATTGTCAGGGTGCTTTAAAGCACCCTGACGGTATATATAGGGTTTTTACCCGGTTCAAATAAATAACGACAGGGAGATAATGAAATGAAGTATTCAAACCCGATTATACCGGGATTTTATCCGGATCCAAGCATATGCAGGTACAAGGATAAGTACTATATGGTGCACAGTACGTTCCAGTATTTCCCGGGTGTAACGCTGTTTGAAAGTGATGATTTGATTAACTGGAGACAGATAGGGCATGTGCTGACCAGGGAAAGCCAGCTCCCGCTGGAAAAGGCAGGACGCTCCGGAGGAATATTTGCGCCTACCATTCGCTGCCATGACGGCAGGTTCTACATGGTAACAACGAACGTATCAGCTTTTGGCAACTTCTATGTATGGACCGATGATATCTATGGCGAATGGTCGGACCCTATTGTTGTCGATCAGGGCGGTATAGACCCGTCACTTTATTTTGAGGACGGCAAATGTTACTTCATGAGCAACGGAGAGGATGAACAGGGGCGCAGCGGCATCATACAATGCGAGATAGATATAGAGACCGGAAAAAAGTTAACACCGGGAAGATGCATATGGAACGGAACCGGCGGGAGGTATCTTGAAGCTCCTCACTTATATAAGATAAATGGCGAGTATTACTTAATGGCAGCCGAGGGCGGAACGGAATACGGTCACTATGTGGTATGCGCAAAGGGAAAGACACCGTACGGGCCTTTTGAAAGCGCTCCGAACAATCCCATACTTACAAACCGCAATCTTGGCGGCTATGAAATTCAAGGCTGTGGCCATGGGGACCTGGTTCAGGACAATAACGGCAATTGGTGGATGGTTCATCTGGCATTTCGTCAAATCGGACGCTGGAACATGTTCCACATAACGGGAAGAGAAACCTGCCTGGTTCCTGTAGAATTTGACAAGGACGGCTGGCCTTTGGCCGGTTATAAAGGTACAACTCTTAAAGAGGTAGAGACAGACAAGCTTCCGGACAATCTCAAGCAGAATATAAGAAAGCTTTATACATTTGAAAACACAAAAAAGGGTGTTGAATGGTGCTTCATGCGCGCGCCTGAAACAAGCAAGTACAATTTTACCGGGAAATCCGTCGAGCTTTTGGGAACAGCAAAGAAGCTCAGCGATGACTATGGATCCCCGACTTTTATCTGCATCCGCCAGTGTGAGATGCA
>JAAYHD010000014.1 GCA_012735495.1 Clostridiales bacterium
GCTTGCACATCACTTTTTTTCATGTTACTTTGTTCTTAGTCGTTTCCATTAGTAGGCTTTTTTCTTTTTAGAGCTCTACCAAAGGTCTTTCAGGTCTCATTTCTTCATACTTAGTTAACAGAGCCATGCTTTATTTTAGTAATTTTGACTTCATGATAAATTGCTTTATAATCCTTGGGAAGATAAAACCCCGTCTCCGCTCTCATCGCATTTGCCGCTGAAATAGCACTTGCAGCTCTCAAAATTTCTTCATCTTCCCAGTGTTTCCTCAATCCAACCGCAAATCCGGCGAGCATGGAATCACCGCATCCAACGGTATTTACCACCTTAACCTCGGGAACTTCAGCCTGGTAGACGCCCGAAGGACTGATCATAACCGACCCCTCCGCCCCCAATGAAATGATAATGTAAGAAATCCCTTTTTCATGAAGCTTCAATCCCTGATCGATCAACTCCTCCCGGGTTTCTATTTTTTTCTCAATCAGCTGCTCAATTTCATCCTGGTTTGGCTTGATCAGCGTAGGTGCGGCTGTTATGCAATCCCTAAGAAGCGAGCCGCTGGTATCAAGCAGCACGGGCTTACCGGCCTTTTTCGCCAGGCTTATCATTGTCCTGTAAACACTGCTGCCGACTCCATTTGGCACGCTGCCCGATATGGTTACGATATCCGCTCTTTTTAACAGCCTGTAATATTTATCAATCATCCTTTCTATATCACTTTCTGTAACCGTTGCGCCGCCTTCCAGGATTTCCGTCTGGGTCATGCTTGCAGTGTCAAATATGTTGATACAGGTCCTGCTCTCGCCTTCAATATGAATAAAATCGGTCTCAATTCCGCTTTCCCTGGCTTTTTGCTCAATCAGGCTGCCGGTATGTCCGCCTACAAAGCCCGTGGCCACCACCTCCTCGCCTGCAATGGCTGCAACCCTTGCCACATTCAGCCCTTTTCCTCCTGCCGAATAAGTGCATTCGCCAACCCGGTTTACTTTGCCAATCTGAAAATCATTGATTTCATACCGCTTGTCTATAGCCGCATTTAAAGTGACAGTTAAAATCATATTATCTCCTCTTGGTTCATTATTATTGAACAGTGTTCATAATTATTGGTATAAAATAAATAATATATTCTTAACCTTATGCATTAACTCTTTTCATATCCCAGTTTTCTTGAAATGCTGTAGGCCACTTCCTTTATTGCCGAGGCTGTCTCGCAGACCCTGGCCTCATCAAGATGGGCGGTTGAACTGGATATGCTTATTGCTGCAACCGGCCTTCCCTGGTCATTAAAAATAGGTACTGCCACACACCTTAATCCCAGTTCTATCTCTTCATTATCAACCGCATAACCTCTTGCCCTGATTAAATCCAGTTCCTCGGCCAGCTTGTCCTTGTCCACGATGGTATGCTTCGTAAAAGGCTCACAGTGCATATTCCTTAAAATACGCTCCCTCTCGTCCTGTTCCAGGTATGAAAGAACGGCTTTCCCAATACCGGTGCAATGCATCGGTGCCCGCTTGCCCACTTGTGAATAAGTAATCAGGGTGTTGGGCGAGTCCATTTTATCAATATAAATAACCTCATCGTCACGATATAACCCCATATGTACGGTCATATTGAATTGCTCCGACAACATCTTAAGATACGGCCTTGAAATATCCCTGATGTCCATTCTTTGCTGAACAAGGCTGCCCAGCTTGAACAGCTTTAGACCCAAGCGGTACCTCTTGTTTTCCTGGTTCTGCTCCAAATATCCGTAAGACAGCAAAGTGTTAACCAGACCGTAAATTGTGCTTTTTCCCAGTCCCATTGCATGAGACAACTCGGTGATTCCCAACTCGGTTACAGGTCCCGTAAAACAGTCAAGAATTTGCAAGGCTCTGGCTACCGATTGTATTGTCACACCTTGTGTTTTCATTGCCGTATCCAACCCTTCCAACAGATATTTCTACATAATATATTGATTTGCGTTACTGTCCTTCATGCAATATATCATGAGTTCTTAATGCCGTTCGTCATTATAGAACTATATTCAATAATATTGTACTTCATTTTTTTATAAAAAGCAATATGGTAATACAATGCAAACACTAATACCTTCAGTTGTCAATCCCTAATGAGCTTTTTATAAAATTTACGGAGGTTTCACGCAGCTCTGAAATTCTTGTCTTCACTTCCTCCATGTTCCGCAGCTTGAATATGTCAAAGCTTTTAAAGTCATTGATATCATACAATATATGGGATGAAAGCCCAAGTTCATTTAAAAGGTCCTCGGTCCTGCTGCCGGTATGCGAATGAAGCATGGATACGAAGGGCTTTTCATATAATATCGAAAATACCGTTCCATGGAATGAGTTTGTGATTACATAAGCCGCTCCTTCAATATGCCCCAGAAATTCACCGGCATCGGACGTATAGAACGGTTCGAGCTGGTTAATCAGCCCGTTTATCGGTCTTCTTTGAAGAATGGGCATTCCTAGGGAAACCGATATTTTATTGGCAAGCTCAAAGAGCTGGGGATTCTTCTCTATGGAATAAACCAGGATATATGGCTGCTTATAATGGCTTTTTACCTTGATTTCATCATATGCTTCCCTTTTAAGCAATAAAGTCGGATCAAGCACAACCTCCACAGGCTTTCCGGACAGTTCGCTTATCGCATCACGAACGCTTCTTTCCCTTACCGAGATTGCCGTAAAAGACTTTAAGGCCTTTTCCATCGGCTCCCGGTACTTTAACACAATGTAGTCGGTGCCAAGGCTTGCCGCGTAGGATATCTTCCTGCTGCCCGGCTGCGCGAATTCCAGGTAATACGCAGGGTCGTACCCTCCCGTGTGCGTTGGGTTCCATACCTGGTCGCTGCCTGTAATATAAGCGTCAAGGTTCAGCCTGGCATTAAGAAGCTCGTCATATGTCCGGTAGTCCCCTATGAGGTTAAGCCTGGTTCTTAAAAATGACCGGAACTTGTTGTACCTGACAATGCTGTCCCTGTTTCTTAAATACACTTTAAGCTTAAGCAGCTCACGTGCCAGTCCCTTTTTCAGCTTCATTGGGTCGTACAGCCCGTCTATTATATCCGGATGATAATTAATCACACCGGGGGTGGTTCCCAGGTCCTTCAGCACCTTCTGCAGTGCCCATGTCTGAAGCACCGCTCCGTAGTTGTTGGCGCTATGAAATGTAATAACCCCGACTTTCATCCCAATCCTCCATTTCTCCATATGCCTCATACCGGCTTGCCGGTTTGAACAATCATGTTATATACACAGACAAACCATTACTTCTTCCCGATACGGCCGATTATATCGTCCAAGTCAAACCCGCCGTCGTCACTGTAAATGATGTTTTCTCCCTCAAGCTTAAGCGCTTTGGCCGCACTTGAAGCCAATACCAGGTTATAGGCGGGGAAATTCTTTATAATGTATTTGATTGTCCTGCGGTATCTCCCGTTCTTATCGTACAGGCTCCTGCTGAAATGCCTGAAATTATAAATAACCTTTCCTCCTGCGTTCAGGCACAGGTGAAGTACCAAATGCTCAAGGCATGAGTAGTGTATTATATAATCGAACTTAACATCCCCAAAGTATTTTCTCCTCTCCCGGGCCATGACCCTGTCGGCGCATCTGCCGTATGCTTTGCCCTTGGCCAGTTTCCCAAGCACCTTTAGGCGTAAATACTCGGAGCGCTTAAACCCCACTTCATAAATAATCGGCATATATGAAATTTTCCTGTCCAGCATGGACAGCATACCCGTGTTTTTCTTTGCCTCGTCCGCCTTCATGCAGACATACACGTCATACCTGTCGGTATCGATGGAATTAATCATGTTTATTCTCCTGATGCTTTCAACATCGTTCTTAAAGCCCTTCATGAACATCAGGACCTTCTTCCGCCCATCAGCGCTCTTTTTGTCAGCCTTAATGCCCTCCGCGGATTTTATGGCGGCATCCTTTCCGTCCGTGCCGCCCAGCAGAATACTGCAGATTCTTTCGGGTGTATCAATCGAATCATTACTGCAGAACCTCTCGTAAAAGCTTAAGTATTCCCCATGCTCACGGTTTAATTCCCCAATCAGTTCGTCCACGGTTTCCGCAACGGGCAGGCCCAAATCATCCAGACTTATATACAGTCCTCTGCTATTAAGATACTCTTCCCTGTCATATGTAAACAGGACAATCTTTCTTTTTGTCACCCCGAAATCAAACATGATGCTGGAATAATCCGTCACCAGAACGTCGGCAGCCGTAAGGAAATCATATGTCTCGTAGTTTGACGGAAACTCGCGGATGTGCCTGTAAACCGAGCAGTCAATCCCCTGCTTTACATAGGGATGCAGCTTTACGTAGAAAATGTCAGATTCTTTAAGCTTTCCGTCAATATCCCCAAAAAAGCCCTCAAGCTGGTTAATCTGCTTTTCATTTTCCTTATTGGTCAGCAATCCCCTCCAGGTGGGCATGTATACAATGACACGCTTGTCCGCAATTTGACATTCCTTCCTGATCTTATCCCTTCGCCCGCCGTCAAGGAGCGCCGAGTTTCTCGGGTAACCCGACACAAGAACCGTGCCGGGATAAATATTCTCAATCATATAGTCGCGCATGAATGCTTCCCTTGAGAATTCATTCTGGAATATCAGATAATCGGAGATTAAGAAATTACGCTGGATATTGCCCAGGGCATATTCCCTGTTCGGAACAATCCTCCCCATGGCTTTAAGCGGGGTCCCGTGCCACGTGTTAAGGTACACCTGCTCCGGCTTCTTTATAAAATAAGGCGGAAAACTTGTATCGGTTATCAGATATTTCGCCGTTGCCAGCGCCTTGTCATATTCCCTGGTGAAAATGTCTATCATGTTTACATTTTTTATTCCATACCTGTCAAGCAGCTTCTTGAATGCCGGCTTTAAAGAAGGCTGAACTGCAAGCATTACTTTATAGCCACCGTATTTCTCCCTGGACAGCTCCTTCAGCAGCGCGAAAATATTTCCCGCAATATCCTCTCCATGCTTGGACTCCAGCAGAATATTTTCCGGAACGACACCCAGCTTCTCATAAGCATGGGTATAATAAACGGCTCCCCTTTTAAGCATAACAGAAACAATCGGGAGCTTTTCTTTTATCTTCTTCATCTTTTGCTTGCTTTTCATGAACCTTTTCAGCTTGGAAGCAAAATCCCTGCAGCGTTTCAGCAGGTTGTACAGGCGGTTGGGCATTAGCTCCCGCAGCCTGGTTATCCGAATCATTTTTCCGCGGTTGGTAAAAAGGGGCAGCTTCTTCTTAAGCCAGCCAGAGGAATATAGCAGGTAGTTGTTATTTCTCCAGTTTGGAAACCTGCTGTCAAGGAAGTCCTGGGTCTTGTTTATAATCTCAAGCTTTACATCAAGCTTTCCCTTGCCCCTGTTTTCGTTTTTAAACAGGGTTATGTACCGGTATAAAAAATGCCTTGCACATATGAACTCCAGCTCACTATAGTAGTGCTGAAGGTAATTGTTTTTCTCCATGTAATCGTAAACCAGTTCAAAGGCCTTGATAATGTCCAGGGTCTGTCTTGAAAATGTATTCAAAAACCCTCCGGATGTCTTTCGGTAATTATAAAGGGGGGCCTCAACAATGCCTATGCTCTTGGCTTTAACAACAACCTGGTAAACAAATACCAGGTCTTCAAACCTCATATTCAGAGGAAATTCCATGCCTTCAAGAAGCTCACGCTTGTAAAGCTTGTCCCATGGAAACGGAAGAATATGGGCAAGCTCATATTTATGCTCATATAGGTTAAAATTATGGTTGATAAGCTCCAGCTTCATGTGTTCCCGTTTTTGAGCGCCGGTATGGGCGTCTTCAAAGACATTGTAACGGCTGCAGATTACAATGTCGTTATTGTCGGAAACAGCCTTGTTATACAGCTTCTCACACATCTCGGGCTCTACAAAATCATCACTGTCCACAAACAGAATATAATCCCCGCGGGCTTTCTTTAACCCGTAATTCCTGGCATGGCTTACGCCCTTGTTTTCGGTGGTATATATTTTCAGCATTTGCGGGTTAATTTTCTGATACTCCTCCAGTATCTTAAGGCTGCCGTCAGTACTGCCGTCATTTACCGCAATTATTTCAAAATCCTTAAATGTCTGTGAAAACAGGCTGTCAAGGCAATGTCCCAGGTACTTTTCAACATTATAGACGGGCATTATGATACTGACCGGTATTTTATGTTCTTCCACCCATATTCCTCCCTAAAGCTTTAATTTTTCAGTCCTTCCGGATTAAATACTGCGTCCACAACCCTCTTCGAAGCCATTCCGTCCTCCCAGGAGCAGTATTTCTCATAAAATACGTCATACTTGTCTTTATATTTCCTGACTATTTCATCCATATTCCTGAATGCGTCTATGACCTCTTCGGTGGTAAACAGCAGGGGTCCGGGAAGCTCTTCCTCAATGTCTATATAAAAGCCCCGCAGCACATCCCTGTATTTCTCCAGATCATAGGTATAAAACAGCATCGGTCTTTTAAGATTGGCGTAATCAAAGAACACCGATGAATAATCCGTAATAAGATAATCGGATATCAGGTACAGCTCGGATATGTCGTCGTAATCGCTTACATTGTAGGCGAAGCCCTCCAGCCCGGTAACATCAAGGGAATCCGCAATAAAATAGTGCGTACGAAGCAATATCACATATTCATCGCCAAGCTCCTTCTTCATAAGCGGAAGGTCAAGCTTTAACGTAAACTTATACTGGCCTTTCGTGTAATACTCGTCATCCCTCCATGTCGGGGCATATAAAATTACTTTCTTGTCCCCGGGTATATTAAGCCTTTCCTTTATCCTTGCCGCTATTTCCTCTTTATTATCCCAGTGAAGGATGTCGTTTCTCGGATATCCAGTCTCAAGGATTGTCTTGTGGAATATGAAGCATCTTTTGAATGTTATGCTGGAGAACTTGTTGGCAGCCACAAGATAATCCCAGGATCTTGACTGATTGTAGGTCTCCTTCTTGTACCTGGGCGTTGCCGAGTTGATGTCCTCAAGGTCGAATACCAGTTTCTTAAGCGGGGTTCCATGCCATGTCTGCAGAAACACATTTCCTTTTCTCTTCTTGATCCACACCGGCTGCCTGCTGTTGAAAACGTAATATTTGCAGCGGGCAAGGTAATAGCAGTACCTGATGCTGAACCTCTTCACCTCGGTATGTTTGTAGGGTATGACCGTTCCCTTCTTGTCCATTACCCATATGAACCTGTATTTTCCCGGGTAATTCTTCTGAAGATATTCATATATATACTTCGGGCTGTCCGAATAGTTCTTGCCAAAAAAGCTTTCGCAAAATACCCAGTTATCCTTTACCGACATCTTAAGGAAAAGCTTTTTATACAGGAACTTCGGAAACTCCCTATTGTTTTTGATAAATGACCTTAATCTCTTTCTTGCCAGGTGTATGGTAACAATTATTCCGGCTTTTCTGAAATTTCCCTTGTAAATGGCTTTCAATATCCTCTTTTTATATCTCTTATAGGAACGAATCAGATTGACATCCATCTGCGAGATCAAGCCGTGCAGTATGTTAAATCTCCTTAAGGTTTCCGGGGATTTTTTCTTTCTCTTCAGGTTAGGTGCGAAATATCTGATCGTATAGTATATTATCTTTTTGTCCAGGCGTCTTCTAAGGTCGCTGTCGGGAGCTATAAGAGTCCTGGCATATTCATATGTCTTTATATATTCTGTAAAGTTTTTGCTTTCCTTCATCTGGTTTAAGGAAGGGTAGTTTATTGCGTCATTATGATTGCGCTTTATATATTGGGAATCCATATTACGGCTGAAAATGCGCGCCTTGTCAAGAACCTGAAGCATGAACGGGTAGTCCGAGAGGAAAATGATTTCCTCGTTAAACCTGATATGATTTTCCTCAATAAGCCTCCTTCTCATCAGAACATGAAGCACCGTTATGCTTCTTAAGCTCTTTCGCCTTGAAACAAGCTCATAATAAGCACGTTTCTTTTTTGAAGCAATCAACTCTTCCTCCGATAAAGCGCTCGTGTCTTCCTCTTCCTGCTCAGTGTCCTTTTCGCTCTCCTCATCAACTACCGAGCTGTCCTGAAGGGGCCTTCCGTCACTGTCCGCACTGTCCTGCTCGGATTCAGAAGAGTCTCCTTCCTTATCGCCGTACCCTTCGTCATCGCTGTCATCCTCCTCTTCCTCCTCCTGGGCTTCATAAAGCTTACGAAGGAACAGGCTTCTTCTGAACCATGTCCAGACCTTCTTTCCGTAAACCACGTCGGCGTTGTCTTTTTCAGCAGTGGATACGATTTGCTCCAGCGCATTTTCATCAAGATAATCATCGCTGTCCATGAAATATATATATTCACCCGAAGCCATGGACAGCCCCATGTTCCTTGCGGCCGCCACTCCGGTCACGTCCGTAAGATGCGCAACCTTAATCGGGTAATATTCTCCGTACTCCTCAATATAATTGTCAATATCCTCTTCAACATGATCACATATAAGCAAAACCTCAAAATCCTTAAAGCTCTGTTCTTTCAAGCTTTCCAATGCGTCCTCAAGAAAATGCGTTCCTCTGTGAAAAGGCATAATCACGCTGACCTTCATATGAAAAACCCTCCTCGTTACTGAATCATCTTATGTATCGGTCAAAACCGGTTATGTCGTGTTGAATAATTCCAATGCCGGATTCATTTCTAAAACTCCTTTGCTATGACTAAAGGAGCCGTATATTTGCCGTCACTGATTTCTTCACCGAATATGACAGCCGACCTCTTAAGCTTAATAGCGGGACGCACCGCGTCATTTCGCCTTCCTACAAAATACCCGTAGGTTACTTTTCCGGAGGACAGCACATAAGCGGCGTAATAATTGGTTATGCCGGGTGATCTGAGCCACCAGCAGGTGTTATTGTTGTCCTTGTTGCGGTATCCTTCCACAAGCGCATACTCCGTAATCCTGCATGTCCTTGTTTTGCTTTTGCGCTTGGATCCCTTTTGGAATCCGTACGCGGTGTTGTTTACATCATCGCTGGTGAGCAGAAACACCTTGTCCACCGTTTTATTCCCTCCGCAGCTGCCATATCTTTTATTGTCCTTGGTCTTTATGACAGTATCACAAATGGCATCTATTTCGGGCTTTAGGAAAGCACTTTCAAGGAATGTGCTGTTTAACCATCTTCTTATCGTGGAGGTTTCCCATGTCACGCTTTCGTAAGTGTCATTGTAAAACCTGCAGACCAGGCCGTATTCGGAAAGCAGGAAAATGGTGTCGTCGTTGACCTCCAATACCCTCCACAGTATCGGCTCTTTTCCGTTCTTTATATTATTGTCCTGTTCATACCTGCCGAAAAACACCCGGCTGCCCTTCCATTCGTCATCATCGGTGTAACCGGAACCGTTAACGGGATTGAATATGGGTATTTCGGCGGGCTTTGAAGCTTCAACAACCTTAAGCGGGATTTTAAACTCAGATATAGTATTGCCAATATTGGCAGTAATTAGAATATCAGCATTGCCTTCGGCTATGCCTGTAACATATCCGTAGATGCCTTCCTGCCTGACTGCCGCGACATTCAGATTGGTTGACTGGTATGAAATGCTCTTGTAAACACCGTTGGATACCATGGCTTTATACCTTGTTGTCTCGCCGACCGATATACTTCGGGTATCCGGCTCGACTGTCAGCTTGCCCGGGATTACCGAAACATTCATTACAATATCATATATATCGCTGTCGGATGCCGCCTTGATGAGAATTTGAGCTTTTCCCACATTATTGCCAATAACAAAGGAACCGCATACAGAAGCAATATTTGTGTCCATTGACTCAACCGTCAGGATTTTAATATTATCACCCAGGTTTAATACGCTTGAATCAACCAGCAGCGTATTGCCCGCATAGATCTCCACGTCCTGTGCTCCTACGGCCGGTGTTTTATCTGATTTGCCCTTCCCATTTATATTAGAAAACATGCTTTCCTCCATATTATTCTTCGGTATCCAGATAGTCACATGTAACATAATTATATATCTTTTATGTTTTTTAAACAACCACAACATTCCAGTCAAAGGCGCATTAAAAGGCTATTGCAGGTTTTCGCTAAGACAATATGCCCATTTTATGTACTGCAACAGCCCTTTCATAAATCAGTCTTTTTGCCTTTTACTTTAATAAATCTTCATTTATCTTAACATAGTAGGCTACGGCTACATTCCTTATGTCCTGAGCGGTAATGGTCTGCCTTTTACCGTCACTCATTGAAAGGACCTTAACCAGGATCTCCGCCGCCTTTTCCACTGTCTCAATTAATCCGAAGGCCGAATCAAAATCTTCTTCGGAGCAGAAAATGCCATGATGAGCCCACAGAACCACGTTGTATTTCTCCATTAATTTAGCCGTTACCTCGGCAATCTCGCATCCTCCGGGCACCATCCACGGAACCACGCCGATTCCTTCAGGGAACACTATCGGGCATTCGGTGATCATCTCCCATATCTCCCTGGAAAACGCCGCGTCCTCAAGCGGCAGGACAAATGTTAAGGCAATTATATTTGCCGGATGGGAATGATATATTATCCTGTGCCTGCCCTGCGTCAGCTCCTTCTTAACTGAGTGGTTCATAAGATGGGTGGGAAGCTCGCTGGTGGGTCTTCCGCCCTTGCTTAAGCCCCATACGACCCGGTATTTCTCGCCGGCTTCGTCTATCTCAATTACCGCAAGATTCTCCGACGGGTTCTTCTCTATATTTCGGAAGTATTTTCCGCTGCCTGTAACAAGAAAATATTCTCCCCCAATATTGGGCACAGCTCTCCCGATTTCCTGAAAAGGCCTGTCATATGAAAAACATCCCTTGATTCGCTCCGCTTCCTCAGGCTTTATGCGGTAGCTTAAGTTTCCGCCGTTTCTTTCATGCCACCCCTTTTTGTACCCTTCGGTAGCTATATCAATAAAACCCTGCATAAAATCTTCTTTTAGAATATCCATTCTTCATCCTCCATGCAATATAATTCCATTAAGGTATACCATTATTAAAACCCGCTGTCAATTCTGCTGCCGTAAATTTCAGGAGTTCTTTATTTATATCAAAAAACGCGGATGTGGAGATTAAATTGGACTTTGTTTTGATTCAGGAGGGAAAACAATTAGTGTCCGTCTTTATATCCACATCCACGTCTTTAGATGATATATTTATTATTTTGTTATTGTTCCATCAACATCCCAAAGGTCTTCCCAGCCTTTAGCGCCTTCCCATAAGAAGACCTGACCTTTAATCAAACGATTGTTTTGATCCAATTTCTTTATAATGGCCATTTCTTCGTCTGATAAAGGATCCTCCGTGACACATTTCAAATTACTTACATACTCATTTTCTTTAACTGAAAATGGTATCGGAATCTGGCCCCTCTGCACAGCCCATTTAATGCAGATAATTGCAGGATGCACATTATGAGCTTTGGCTATCTCAACAAGCTCCGGCATTTCTATATCGGTAATATCATTTTCTGTTTTATCACGATCAGGCCTTGTAGGCGAACCAATTGGACAAAAACCGATTGGCTGTATATCACGAGCAACACAGTACTCAAATAACTCAGGTTGCTGAAAGCTTGGATGCAATTCCATTTCAATTGCAACAGGCTTAATCCTGCATTGGGGCAACACTGCTTCCAATTTTGGTATGGTCATGTTAGACATGCCAATAAATCTTGTCAAACCCATATCTACCAATCTTTCGCATTGTCTCCAGGTTTCCATGTACTCATCTACATTGAAGGGTTTTGAATCCGGATGCCGATAATCACCACTTGCTCCCGGCTCATGATAATTTCTAAATGGCCAATGTACAAAGAAGATATCAACATAATCCAGTTGAAGGTCTTTTAAGCTTTTTGCACAGGATATGAGGACATCACCTTTCCCATGCATATCATTCCATACTTTTGTCATAACAAACAGTTCTTCTCTTTTAACCTTTCCTTTGGCAAAAGCATCCTGAAACACCTTTCCGATACGATCCTCATTGCCATAAACCGCCGCGCAGTCAAACAACCTATAACCTGCATCTATGGCTCCTGTAGGTATGAGCCCCACCGCTTTTAGAGAAGAACTTGAGAAAATGCATGGAAATGATATATCTTCACCAAGCGTAACTGAACCTTAACACCGGAATTCACCCGAATGGATAAATAATTCAAAAACCCTGTAAACATCTTGTTTACAGGGTTTTTTCAGCTGGGCTACTAGGATTCGAACCTAGAAATGCTGGAGTCAGAGTCCAGTGCCTTACCGTTTGGCGATAGCCCAGTATATTAACTTTTGCAGCCTTTATTGCGTGCCACGCAACATATTATAACTCATAGCCATATAGAATTCAAGCACAATTTTTTGAAAAAATGACACATTATATCTATTCTTCCGCTATATAACTGTTCTCCAGGGTAATAACGCAATTATACCTGGGATCCCGTTTTCTGACCTCGTCAATTATCTGCTTTAGGAGCCTTTGCTCATCATCGACCGTATATGCGTGCGGTATGACCAGGTCGAATATAAGATTGATCTGATGTTCTCCGTTCACAACCCTGAAATCATGGATTGAAGCCTTCCCGTCCAGGTTCCTGATTATTTCCGTTACCATGTTTTTCTTGTCAATAACCATGGCGTCATTCATCTCTATGGGATCCATATGGATGACCAGGAATATATCCAACTGCTCCAGGACATCCCTCTCTATCCTGTCAATCGTCTCATGGGCCATCTCAAAGTCAATGTCATTGGGGACCTCGGCATGAATGGTGGCCATTCGGTGGGAAGGCCCGTAGCTGTGTATGATCAGGTCGTGTGTTCCAACTATCCCCGGATAGCTTTCCACGAATGAGGAGAGCTTCTTGTACATTTCCCTGTCAACAGCCTGCCCAAGCAGCGGTTCCAGCGTATCCCTGATAATTCTTATCCCTGACAGCAGGACGAATACCGATACAACCACGCCCATGTATCCGTCGATCATCAATCCTAAAAGCCCTGCTATTACCGCCGATATTACCGTGACCGACGTAACCAGTATGTCCCCAAGGGAATCCGCGGCGGCGGCCAGCATAACCGTGGAGTTTATTCTTTTCCCCAGCTTTCTGTTGAAGGCCATCAGCCATACCTTTACCAGTATCGAAAGGATTAACAGACCAATTAAGACCGGGTTGAAAATTACCTCTTCGGGATGTAATATCTTTTGAAATGAACTCTTAAACAAAGATAAAGAAACCTGAAGAATCAGGAAGGAAACAGCAAGGGCGGTTATATACTCAAGTCTTCCATGACCGAAGGGATGTTCCTTGTCCGCCGGTCTTCCGGCTAACTTTACCCCGATAAAACTGATTACCGAGGAAGCCGCATCGGACAGGTTATTAAAGCCGTCCGCCATAACGGACACACTGTTGATAATGAGACCTATTGTCAGCTTCAGCGCAAACAGCAGGACATTGCATACAATTCCAACGATACCGGACAGGCTCCCATACGAGGTGCGTACCGCCTGATTTTCAATATCATCCTTATTTTTGACAAACAATCTTACCAACAGCTCGGTCATATAATAATCCTTTCAAGACTTGAGGCCCTTCTGCTTTCTTATATTATATGCTGATTTTTCCATAATGCCTTACAGTGCCAGGCGGTATATCTGTTCAACATCCTTGGATTTTAGCGGTACAAAGCTGCCCAGTGTTCCGTTCTCTCCAAGACCCAGTTTTTCGACCATCAAAGGAATATCTTCTTCCCTTGCGCCAAGCTCCTTGAACGTAACAGGCATTCCGATGGACCTAAGGAACTCCTTGAACCTCTTAATACCTTCCTTTGCCGTTTCCTCGGGATTCGCGAAGTTCATTTCGCATCCCCATACTCTAACCGCAATTTGGGCAAACCGGTTGATATCATGCTTCATGACATAAGTCATCCATGCAGGAAAAACAACCGCAAGGCCTGCGCCGTGAGCCACATCGTAAAGAGCGGATAGTTCATGTTCAATTGCATGGCTGGACCAATCCTGATCCCTTCCAACACCAAGCAGATTATTATGGGCAACCATGCCCGCCCACATGATATTTGCCCTTGCATCGTAATTATCGGGTTCCGCTATAGCCCTCGGAACTTCCTTAATCATGGTAAGCAGCACGGCCTCACACAGCCTGTCGGTAATCTCTACTTCCTTTGTATTCGTGAAGTACCTTTCAAATACATGGGCCATAATATCCGTCGCTCCGCACGCCGTCTGGTATGCCGGAAGGGTCTGTGTCAGCTCGGGATTAAGGATGGAAAATACCGGTCTTAAGACGTCGCTGCCCGCGCCCCTCTTCAGCATGCCCTCTTCCTTGGTTATAACCGTATCCCCGGAGCCTTCGCTTCCTGCTGCGGCTATGGTAAGTACGGTCCCTACAGGAAGCGCTTCTTCTATTGGCTTGCCCTCGAAGAAATCCCAGAAGTCGCCGTTATATTTTACTCCCGCTGCAATAGCCTTGGCGGAATCGATAGCGCTGCCTCCGCCCAATGCCAGTATGAAGTCCACCTTTTCCTGCCGGCACAGCTCAATTCCTTCATATACAAGCCCGCTTCTCGGATTCGGCATTACACCGCCGAGCTCAACATATTCCACACCTTCATTATTCAAGGATTTTTTTACCCTGTCAAGCAGGCTGGACCTTACAACAGATCCCTTGCCGTAATGGATAAGCACCTTGCTTCCGCCAAATCTCTTAACGTATTTTCCCGCCTCGTTTTCCGTATTCTTTCCAAATACAAAAAAGGTCGGGCTGTAAAATGTAAAATTATTCATACATTTTCTCCTTTCTATATGAAAAACATAACAATCATTACATTCCTGCACCGACCAGGCTTAGCAGCATTATTCCGACACCTAGAACAATAAAGATTATTGATCCGGGATTAATGACATAGTCTTTTCTTCTCACCAGGGGCTTTATTGGCCTGTACAGCAGGATGTTTTTCGTATTAAAGATAACCAACAGCGAACCGGCCGTCATGGAACCGAATATCCATATCAGTACGAAAACGGCACCAAGCACATTGTTATCGGATGCAAGAAGAGGGACAAATCCCAGTCCCATAAAGTTAATCATCATATGTAACAGAATGGAATAAATAATCCTGTTGGTACGAATGGTTATATATGCAAACAGTATGCCCAGCACAGCAGCATAGAAAAACTGGGATAAGTTAAAATGGAAAATACCGAAAGCAATTCCCGACAGCAATATGGCCGGCAGATCTCCGAATCTGCGCAGCTTGTCAAGCAGTATTTTCCTGAATATCAGTTCCTCGGCAATAGGCGCTATGATAACCCCATAAATCAATAACAGCGTCATATCACTGGCATAAACGAAATTTTCCAGCGGATTAGTAAAGTTAACACCCATCATAAATGCTAAAAACGCGCTGATAAATGAACCTATGTAATTGGCCGCATATGTGCAGCCGACGCATATAATAAAATATCCCAGAAACTTGCCTACAGGGACATTCTTTTTCTCTCCTGTTTCGGAATCCGGTATCTTCTTCATTAACCCGTAAAACACCGGCAGACCGACGAAAACTACGCCCACCAGGGTAAGCAAAACACCGTACCAATCCGCTTCCTGTGCCTTGGGATCCAGCTTGTTAAGTATAAACATAAGGATATACTGCGAAGCAAAGACTACCAATGACATCAGCGACAGGTATAAACCGCATCTGCTTAAAATCTTGACATCGGACATCGGCACGGTCTGATTTTCTACTGGATTATGGTTGTCATCGAAAAAATTGTTGTTTTCCTCCATGAACTACCTCCAAAACAATTGATTTTTCACATGCTAATTATCCAGCCCATATTTGAGCAAAGCAGTGGAATCCTCCCATCTTCCGGCAGCATCGGTATTCATTACAACGCTTATCACCTGTTTACCGTCTTTTCTTGCAGCAGAAATCAGGCACCTGCCTGCCATGGTACTTGTTCCCGTTTTAAGGCCTATGCAATAGGGATAATATCTGCCGCTTTCCTTGATAACCAATGAATTCGTATTATTCCATGTCACATCGAACCCGTCAACGAATACATTGCGGGCAGTTGCCTTGCTGCAGATCTCGACAATGGTTTCATTGTTTGCCGCCGCCATGCCGATTAATCCCATGTCATATGCCGTTGTATACTGTCCGATTGCATCATATCCGTCCGGTGTCTTGAATACCGAGTTTAAAGCACCAAGGCTTTTTGCCTTTTCATTCATTAATCGGATAAACTCGGGAATGGCTTCCTTTAAAGAGGCGTCGCTGTTCTGCAGGGACTTTCTGCCCACATAGGCCGCCAGTACATATGCCGCGTCATTACCCGACGGAACCAGCATTCCTTCAAGCGCATTCCTTACCGAAAGGATCTGGCCCTTCCTTAACCCTGCCAACGTGGAATCGGGGGCAGTCATTTTTATTTCTTCGCCTACGACCACCTCTTCTTCCTCCATGCACCAGTCAAGCACCACCAGCGCCGTCAAAAGCTTTGACGTGCTTGCAGGAAAAACCGGTACAAGGGGCTCCTTATAATAAAGCACCTTGCCCGTGTTTGCATCGAATAATATTGCCGATACCGCCCTTATATCCAGCGAAGGGTTGTCAATGTCCAGGTCGCTTTCAATCCTGCTGTCATATATTATCTCAGGGATATACTTCATGTAATCAACCTGGGTGCTGTCATAAATAAGATTTAAGTCGGGAAATTCAATTATCTCTTCACTTATGGTTTCCGTGTCGCCATTGTTGTCGTTATCGGCACCGGAAGCTTCCCCGCTGCCGGTTTGTCCCTCATCCGCTTCGTCAACAGCAGGAGTCTCTTCATTTCCCTGTGAATCGGGCTTCCGGGAATCTGAATCGCTGCCTTCAGCCACTTCACCGCCGGTTTGCTCTTCAGTATTTTCCGAAGAGCCGGTATCCTCGGGATTTGAAGGCTCACCGGCCGGATCCTGAGGATTTGCGGCCGGATTGTCAGGATAATGCCATTCATCATCCGTCGTCGAATCCGGGGATTGCTCCGGACGTTTATCATCCTCGTCGTCCACAGCCTGATCAACGGGCTTGCCGTCTTCATTTCCAGCTTCATTGCTTATATCCTGCCGATTTCGCCCATAGCCCCAATCTGCCGGCTGACCTATCATTAGCTTTGTGCCGAGAAACAATCCGGCTATAACAGCACATGAAAATAGAAAAAGTCCTAATACACGCCTTTTGCTCATTAATAAACTCCTTATGTGCCCAAGACTCCCATTGTATAAAAAGGGACGTTTATTGCGGATATGAACGTCCCCTATTAACTCTTATTGTAATATTTATACCCGTAGTTTGCAAGGTTTATCCGAAATTTCTGTCACTTAATATTATATATTAATTATTGAAATTAATTCTTACGTCTCCGACTCCGCCGTCAATTACAATCATGTTGTCCGCCTGGCGGTTGTCACGATAATCCTTGCTTAATCTCTCTCCGTCAACCCTTATATTTCCCAGGCCTGTATCAACCTTCAGTACATAATCCTCTCTCGCGGCGTTTATATTAATTCTTACGCTGCCCACCCCGCAGTCAATCTCTGTTTTGCCTTTCATTATACCGTCAATATTTACATCGCCTACGCCCGAATCAAGGTCGGTATCCGAAAAATACACATCTGAAAGATTAATGCTTCCGACACCACCGTCTATATCGGCTTTGTCCGCCGTTAATCCCCTTCCCGTTATACTGCCGGCTCCGCCGTTAATTGACAGGCGACGTGCGGACGCATCCTCCAGGTATACATCTCCTACTCCGTTGTCGATCTTTATGCTTTCGGCGGTAAAGTCTTCGGGCAGGTACACCGTTATAACCGAATTCCTGGAGTGTCCAAAATTAATCCATAAGAATTTTCTAAAAAAAGAAGACTCGTCAATAAATAATGTTCCATTGACTTCTTTTGCGCTGAAACTCCTGGATACATTGGATGCTTCCACCTTGAAGCGGCTTCCGCGCTTTATAATTAATTTACCCACCTTGTAATTGATATCCAGCTTCTTTATACCATCAAATTCCTTAGTGTAATCGATTTTTCCCTCATCGTTCCGCCTTACAAAACCAAACACGCTTGACACAAAGCCCACTATTCCGGAGATAATGCTTACAGTAAGGAATATGGCAAGGGCTATTGCCAGGTATTTAATTATCTTCTGAAATGTTGTCATTTAATATCAATCCCCCCAAACATTGTTGTGGAGTTAAGATATATGGTCGGAGCATTCGGATCTGATGTATGCGCCGCCTTATTGCTTACTCCTCCAAAGATCGGGACATTATTGACCTTTACGGATACCCCGTTTGGAATGTAGATATCAATTCCTCCAAATACGGCGGTTGCAGCTATCTCCACATCATGGTCAATAATTGCGTCCCTGAGGTCAAGAGTTACTCCCCCAAATACAGCGTTCAGAGTCGCGCCCGTAAAACGGTCCGTAACCCTGACCTTATTGCCCGCAAATATCGCATTATACTCCTGTTTCCCCGGGCCGGCCGTGTTTCCATGTTCGTCAGCATGCACGGTAACATTGATATGGCGGGGCCTGTTAAACATACCGTTAAATATGATTTTTAATCCGATGGCAACCAGTATCACAGGTACGACAAGCTCCCAGAATGAAACATCCCATTTGATATAGTAGCTTGCCAACAGCGCTATGCCTATTATAAAGCCGATAGTTGATCCCGTTCTGAAGCCGGACCGAATCATACTCGTAAAGCAGGGAATTATAATAAACAATGTCCACCAACCGGGAAAGAATATGGTGAAATTCCAATCAAAAAGCTCATTTCCTGCTATTCCTACACCAATCGCAATGAACAATAACCCCCATATTATATTTGACAGCCTGTTTCTCATTGTAAAGACCTCCCTTTGAAAATGTTCAATTGTATGCAATTATCATAAACCAAACATATACTATTTTCAATAGAATAAACAAACATCTAATTCTTCTTATCTTTTTCTAATAAATGAAAAAAGCTGCAACCGGCCAAATTTCTTTTGGCAGGTTACAGCAGTAAATCCGTGAGAATTCTCTATGCAAGCTTTGCCTTGGCAACTTCGGTAAGCTTCTTGAAGCCCTCGGCATCGTTAATTGCCATCTCTGAAAGCATCTTCCTGTTGATCTCTACATCAGCCAGCTTCAGGCCATACATCAGTTTGCTGTATGATAAGCCGTTCATCCTGGCGGCTGCGTTAATTCTTACTATCCAGAGAGCTCTCATATCCCTCTTCCTTTGCTTTCTTCCTGCAAATGAAGAATTCAGCGCTCTCATAACAGACTGCTTTGCAACTCTATATTGCTTTGATCTGGCACCCCTGTAGCCCTTGGCCAGTTTTAACACACGGTTATGCTTCTTCTTAGCGTTTAATCCGCCTTTAACTCTTGCCATTTTCTATTCCTCCTTATCACACCAATATCTATAGATATGGTAAGATCTTCTTCATGTTCTTTACGTTGGTTGGATCTGTTATTGTTGCTTTTCTGAGATTTCTCTTTCTCTTAGCGGATTTCTTCGTTAAAATATGGCTCTTATAGGCCTTCATTCTCTTAAGCTTACCTGTTCCTGTTGCTTTGAAACGCTTGGCAGCAGCTCTGCTTGTTTTTAGTTTTGGCATTGATGTTTCCTCCTTATAATTTGTACAGCATATTAAAATATTGTTAACATGATTTATGCAATGTTATAACCGGTCTAACGCTTCTCGGCCAAAATCATGGTCATATTACGTCCTTCAAGCTTTGCAGGTTTTTCTATAACCGCAATATCCTCCAGCTTGGCGAAGAATTCATCGAGAATGACCTTTGAAGAAGCGGTATGAGCCATTTCGCGTCCGCGGAAACGCAAAGTTACCTTTACTTTATCTCCCTTGGTTATAAACTTGCGGGCCATATTGGCCTTTGTGTTCATGTCGTTGTCATCGATATTCGGTGACAGGCGGATTTCCTTAACCTCGGTAATCTTTTGCTTTTTCTTGGCTTCTTTTTCTTTTCTGGCCATCTCGTATTTATATTTGCCGTAGTCAATTAATTTACAAACCGGTGGTTTTGCAGTCGGGGCAACCTTTACAAGATCCAGGTTCGCCTCTCTTGCCAGCCTCAGAGCTTCCTTAATAGGTACAATGCCCAGCTGTTTTCCATCTTCACCAATAAGGCGGACTTCCTTATCCTTAATTTGTTCATTAATTAATAAATCGCTAATAGTATTACACCTCCATAGGTTATATCACGTTTTCAGCTTTTGTAAGCTGCATTTAACATCCTGCGGTTTGAATAAGGACGCAATAGCCGTAACATTAAATAAAGGTGGATAACATAGATTATCCACCTTCATGCACGCTAAAGCATATTATAAAATCGCAATATGATACATTGCATATGTTGACCCGGTCACAGTAAATATAATTTACGCTATGGGTGAGAGTGGATACTCTACTTTTCACATATTAAATTATTACAGCTTTGTTATTGTATCATGTTGTTTCGTATAAGTCAATTAGAATTTTAAATTTTCAGGCATTATTCCTGATAACATATTTCTCTAACGGCTTTGCAATCGCTGTACCCAGGATTCCGCATACAATCACCTCGGTAATCGCATTAACTCCCACCATCAGGACTGCCAGGATAAATACATTGGCGGCATTTAACCCCTTGATATTTTCAAGGTTCTGAAAATCCGCATTGTTATAGAAGAAAATCATAAGCGAAGTCATAAACAGCACGGTATTCAACAGAGACCCTGCAAGGCTTGTTATCAAATAGCTTATAAACCTGGTCCTGTCAATCCTTTTAAGAGCCTGGAAAATCAACCCCGTGAGCCATCCCATTAATACCCTCGGTATCATGCAGGTTACGAACGTACCGATTGGGTTAATTGAAAACAATATGGTTCCGAAGGGCTCAAGGCCAAATGCCTGGGCAAAGCTCGACAGTCCGAATACCGCGCCCAGGACGGCACCGCCTGCCGGTCCCAGGGTAATTGCCCCTATGATAACCGGAACACCGATTATTGTGATTGACAGCCCCGTCGGAAGCTTGATGAATCCTATTGGGGTGAATGCCAACAGCAGGATAATTGCCGTTAGGAGTGCCATTTGCACCATTTTCATTGTACGTGCGTTTGTTTTTGCTTTCATAATATCCTCCTTTCAAGATTTCCGTTCCCTTATGTACAAAGAACGGTGTAAACAACAGGTAGGATTTACTTAAATGCACCAAACAAGGCTTATTAAGTAAATACTGAATATACTTTCCGTCCCGTATCGGGTACGGTAGTGCTTTTATTATAAGCTATTTCCCATATAATGCAAGTGTTTTTATAGTTTTTTTAATTTCATAGCTCGGAGCGGGGCTGACTGTGCTCCCGCTCCGCTGGTTTTGTCAAAAGCATATGTTTTACTAAAAGCATTATGCTTTGTTAAAAGTATTATTCTTTCGAAAAAGTATTATGCCTGTTGGAAGAAGAACCGCGCCTATGGCTATGGCAAGCGGGATGGGGATGTAAGGCCCGATATAAGGCAAGTCCAGCAAAACGCCTGAGCCGTTAATTATTATGTGGACAACTATCGGGGCCAGCAGGGTTCCCGCTTTCTCATATATATAACCCAACAAAAGCCCAATAGCGAAAGTATATATCCCCTGAATAAAATCCATGTGGTAAATCCCAAATACCGCGGCCTGAAGCAGGTTGGCCGCCATAAACGGAATCCCTTGCCTTATCTTGCCGTACATAATTCCTCGAATCATTAGTTCCTCCACAACAGGCGCCAGAATAATCACATAAACGGCAACCACTATGGGATCTCCGGCAAACAGGGAACTCATGGTTTCGTCATAATAAGCAAACAGATTCTCTAATAAAGGCTTTATCAGCGACAATACTCCTGCTGCAAAAAGCTGGCATCCGATGCCAATCATCAGAAATATGCCGATATTCTTAAGCGTGAAGATTTTCTTCGGTTCCGTCCTTTCCAGCCAGCTGCCCAACATAAATCTTCTGTACCATAGGTAAAACAGAATGATGGATATCATTACGGCCAGTACCATAAGGCAGTAGTCTATCTCAGGACTGGTATCATGTAATCCCGTTGCAAGGATAAAGGTGCTTTTAATAATGGTAAGTATAAATGATACGGTAAAGATAGCGGCAAGCGCCATTAATAATCCCTGTATCGCTGTTAAAACCCGCTTCATTTCATAAAGTCCCTCGTTTCTGCATCCGGCCTATCCCAGCTCCACCTCAACCACATGAAGCTTGCCGTCACCGAACAGCGGAATAATATTGCCCTCCACTTCCTTATTGTCAACGGTCATTCTGGCAATACCGCAGGATACATGCCTGGGATTTCTGACAGTTATCTGATATGTGTCTCCCCTGAAGTACCTGTTAACGGTATAGCCGTCCCATGCCTTGGGAATTACGGGATTTATCTTTAATCCGTCAAATTCCGGCTGAATTCCAAGAATATATTGTGATATGGCCACGAAGTTCCATGAGGCTGTTCCTGTAAGCCATGAGTTCTTTGCCTCACCGAAGCGTCTTGCATCCTTTCCTGCAATCATCTGTGAGTAAACATACGGCTCAAGCCTGTGGATTTCAGAACGCTCTTCGGTATAAGCAGGAGCAATCCTTGAATAATAATCAAAGGCTTTATCTCCCCTGCCCACGATTGTCTCGGCAATCATAATCCATGCATTGTTATGGCAGAAGATTCCCGCATTCTCTTTATATCCCGGAGGATAAGAGGATATCTCGCCATACTCGATATAATACCTCGTGAAGGCGGGATTATTCAAAACAAGCCCGTACTTGGTCCCTAAACGCTCCTCAACGGCATCCAAGGCCTGGATTGCCTTGCCGTCATCAAGTCCGCATTTGCCCATTATGCAGAAGCCCTGTGATTCTATGAATATCTGGCCTTCCTCGTTCTCATGGCTGCCGACCTTTCTTCCGAAATCGTCATAAGCCCTTACGAACCAGGAGCCGTCCCAGCCATGCTCCATAATGACTTTGCGCATTTTCTCGACTTCTCTGAATGCCCTTTCGGCTTCCTGCTTGTTGCCGATCTTCTCCATGAGCCTGCCGTACTCCTCACCGATGTGGCAGAACATACCTGCTATCATTACGGATTCAGCCACTTTTCCGTCCTTGCTTGTGGTTGTCTGGAAGGATTCACCCGGCTCCGATGAGAAGCAGTTCAGGTTTAGGCAGTCGTTCCAGTCTGCTCTTCCTATAAGAGGCAGGCCGTGAGGTCCAAGATTATTAAGCACATGGTCGAAGGACCTCCTTAAATGATCCGATAACGGTGCGCTCTTTGACTCGTCGTTGTCATAAGGGGTCATCTCATCCAGTATTGTATAGTCACCGGTTTCTTTGATGTATGCAACTGTTGACAGTATAAGCCACAGAGGATCGTCGTTAAAGTTCCCTCCAATTTCATTATTGCCCTTCTTGGTTAAAGGCTGGTATTGATGATATGCTCCGCCGTCCTCAAGCTGGGTTGCGGCAAGATCAAGTATTCTTTCCCTTGCGCGGTCGGGTATCTGATGCACGAATCCCAGGATATCCTGGTTCGAATCCCTGAAGCCCATGCCTCTTCCGATACCGGATTCAAAATATGACGCACTCCTTGACATATTAAAGGTAACCATGCATTGGTACTGGTTCCATATATTTACCATGCGGTCAAGCTTTTCATCATGGGACTTGACCTTATACCTTGACAGGAGGTTGTCCCAGTATTGCGCAAGCTCGTTAAACGCCTTGTCCACAGCTTCCACCGTTGAATATTTCTGAATCATAGCCTCTGCTATCTTTTTGTTGATGACATTCTTGCTCTCCCACTTGTCATTCCTGTCATTCTCGACATAACCGAGCACAAAGATCAAGTCCTTTGACTCACCCGGCTCTAGCTTGACTTCAACGCAATGGGATGCTATCGGATGCCATCCGTCGGCTACCGAGTTCCTGGGCTTTCCTTCAAATACGGCATCCGGATTGTGGAATCCGTTATAGGTTCCCATAAAGCTTTCCCTGTCGGAGTCAAATCCGCAGACAGGCGAATTAACGGAGAAGAAGGCATAATGGTCTCTTCTTTCCCTGTACTCCGTCTTATGATAAATAACGGAACCCTTAATCTCCACCTCGCCGGTGCTGAAGTTTCTCTGGAAGTTGGTCATATCATCCCATGCATTCCACAGGCACCATTCGACGAAGGAAAACAGCTTTATTTCTTTTCTTGTATTTGATGTATTCTTTATTACAACCTTATGTATTTCCGCATTTTCATTGATGGGAACAAAGAATGTGACACTGGTTTTAATTCCGTTCCTTTCCCCGGTTATCTTTGTATAACCCATTCCGTGCCTGCACTCATAAAAGTCCAGATCGTTCTTAACAGGTGCCCAGCCCGGAGACCATACATCTCCATTATCATTGATGTAATAATATTTTCCGCCTCCCAAATCCAGCGGAACATTATTATAACGATAACGGGTAATCCTCCGAAGTCTTGCGTCCTTATAAAAGCTGTAGCCGCCTGCCGTATTAGAAATTAAAACAAAATAATCCTGCGAACCAAGGTAGTTGATCCAGGGATATGGTGTCTTTGGTGTCGTTATAACATACTCCCTATTTGCATCATCAAAAAAACCGAATTTCATAACAACCTCCTAAATTATTTGATTTTCCCACCAGTATTCCTATTATATTACACATAATTTAGTATTTCAACTTATTCGTGTTATTTTATTTCAGCTGTGATTTAACTGATATTTAATGAATATTTTAAATCCTGAATTAGCGGCGGTACTCAAATATATTATACTTTTTTTATAAGTATTTTCTTTTTTTCTGCCTGTGCATGTGATAAACTATACGATAGCGGCAATATATATAATATTGGAGGTAGCAATGCCAAAGAAAACACGGCTGGACGACGACGCGCTTATTTATCAGAAACAAGAGCAAAAGTCGGAAAAAGAAAAACTGAAGGAAATGACCCTGCCTCAGAAAATATCTTACCTTTGGGAATATTACAGGTATCCTGCTTTGGCGGTAATTGCGGCAATTGCGCTGATTTCCTATATCATATATTCGATGGCAAAACCCAAGACAGCAACTATTTTGGAGGTTGCCATCATAAACAACACCATCGAGCATGAAGTATGGGATGAATACGCGCAAAAAGTTTCCAAGTACCTGGACGCCGACCCTGAACGGGAAGAGGTCAAGCTTGATTACAGTTATTATTTTAACGGCACCTCCGATTATGCGGCAAATATGCGGCAATTGATTACCTTACGCCTGGCATCGGCCGAAGTAGACGCTATAATCGCCCCTTTGTCAGAGTTTGCTTCATACCTTGACTATGGTGCATTTGCTCCCCTGTCGGACTTGCTTCCCACAGATTTATACAGCTCCCTGACCAGCAAATTCTTTCTGACCGTCACGGAGGATAACCCCAAGGTTGATGCCTACGGAATATATGTTTCAGATACAAAGCTTTACAGGGAAAATTCCTTTATCAGCGACGAAAACGATCCCATTATTTTAGGCATTACGGTAAATTCAAAACATAAAGAAACCACCATAGATTTTATCAGGCTGCTGTTTGGTGAAAAATAAAACAAACGCCCAATATCCGTTTATGGATATTAGGCGTTTTTATTTTTGCATTTATTTTGCTGTAATGTACCCCTGCGCCTTGAGCAGCTCAGCTATAAGCACCGCACCGCCGGCCGCGCCGCGAACCGTATTATGTGATAAGCCGATAAACTTATAATCGTATATCACGTCTTCACGGAGTCTTCCTATAGTTACTCCCATACCATTCTCATAATCCCTGTCAAGCTTGGCCTGGGGGCGGTCATTCTCTTCAAAATACTTAATAAAATGCTTGGGAGCGCTTGGAAGGTTAAGCTCCTGGGGCAGTCCCTTAAACTCATTCCAGGCCTTTATGATGTCTTCCCTGGCAGGTTTCTTCTCAAAGCTTACAAATACGGCGGCCGTATGCCCGTCGGTCACAGGAACGCGGATACACTGGGTGGTGATAACCGGCTCGGCTGCCTTTACAATCTTGCCGTCTTCAACCTTGCCCCATATTCTCAGGGGCTCCTGCTCGCTCTTTTCCTCTTCTCCCCCGATATAAGGGATGACGTTGTCCACCATCTCAGGCCAATCGGCGAAGGTCTTGCCCGCTCCCGATATTGCCTGGTAGGTTGTAGCCACAACCACCTTGGGTTTATACTCCATCAGCGGATGTAGTGCGGGAACATAGCTTTGTATTGAGCAGTTGGGCTTGACAACAATGAATCCCCTGTTCGTTCCCAGGCGCTTTTTCTGGGCTTCGATAACCTTTAGATGCTCGGGGTTAATCTCTGGAATTACCATCGGAACGTCGGGAGTCCATCTGTGCGCGCTGTTGTTTGACACAACCGGAGTGCCTGTTTTTGCATAGGCTTCCTCGATAGCCCTTATTTCATCCTTTGTCATATCCACAGCGCTGAACACAAAGTCAACGCTGCCTGCTATTTCCTCCACCTCGTTGACATTCCTGACAATCAAGCTCTTTACCTTCCCGGGTATGGGTGTACCCATTTTCCACCTTTCACCGACAGCTTCCTCATATGTCTTGCCGGCACTTCTCGGACTTGCTGCCACCAAAACCACTTCAAACCACGGGTGGTTTTCCAGCAAGGAAATAAATCTCTGTCCTACCATTCCGGTGCCGCCAAGGATACCAACTCTCAATTTGCTCATATCAATCCTCCAACTTTGTTTTTGTGTGGCAGACATTTGTCTTTATAGTAAGTATACTATACTCCAAATTTTATAAAAATCAATGCTTTTTTATCAAAAATATAAAATTTGTCAAATCCGTTATTCTTGGATAAAACCGGCGTAAATATTCGTCATTTTTAACAAGAAAAAATAACCAAACCCTATAACAGCTCCGGATGGGAAGCCTTGTAGTCCTCAAAAATGGATACCAGGTCATTCATGCTTTCCATGCCGGTTATTCTGTTTCTGAGCCTTGACGCTTCGGGAAAGCCCGATATATACCATGATACATGCTTTCTCATCTCTCTCATGCCGGTGTATTCGCCCTTATAATCGATAATCATTCGACAGTGCCGCATGATCATCTCCTCAACCTCCGCAAACCCTGCCTTCGGAATCAGGATGCCATCATTAAGGTATGCTTTTACCTGCTCAAATATCCACGGGTTCCCCATTGCCGCCCTGGCAATCATGACCCCGTCACATCCGGTCTGCTTCATCATGTTTTCGGCATCAACCGGAGTTGTCACATCTCCGTTTCCTATAACCGGAACGGATACCGCTTCCTTGACCTGCCGGATAATATCCCAGTCTGCTTTGCCGCTGTAATACTGGTCCCTGGTTCTTGCATGGACGGTTATGGCTGCGGCGCCGCTTTGCTCGGCAATCCTTGCTATTTCCACCGCGTTTGCGCTGTCCCTTGTAAATCCCTTGCGGATTTTAACGGTAACAGGCTTTTTTATGGCCTTTGAAACCTTTTCGACTATTTCTCCCGCAAGCTTCGGGTTGCGCATTAATGCCGAGCCTTCGTTATTATTGACGACCTTTGGCACAGGGCAGCCCATGTTGATATCCAGGATATCAAAGTTCAAATGCTCGATCCTTCTTGCGGCCTCAGCCATTACCTCCGGCTCGGAGCCAAAAATCTGAACCGCTATCGGTCTCTCCTCTTCTTTTATGGTAAGCAGATCCTTTGTGTTCCTGTTGTTATACAGGATCCCCTTGGCACTGACCATCTCGGTGCAAAGCAGGTCGGCACCTTTTTCCTTGCATAATAAACGAAATGGCAGGTCAGTTACCCCCGCCATCGGACCCAGACATAATTTTCCGTTTATCTTTACATTACCAATATAGAAACTCATAATCTCTCCGGTTATTTTATAATTTTATTCTTCTCTGCGATTATTTTTAATCCCCTAAGCAGCAGGTCGGGATCATATATGTCGATTACGTCCGTATTTTCCGCTATTATTCTTCCTAAGCCGCCGGTCGCTACCACAGTGCATTTATCCAGACCGGCCTCCTTTATCATTCTTTTTATAATATATTCCGTCTGCCCTATGCATCCGTACACCAGCCCGGCCTGGATGCTTGTCACAGTATCCTTTGCCAGTATGGTATCCGGTAAAGCAATTTCAACCTCGGGAAGCTTGGCCGTTCCCGACCACATGGCATTGGCGGACATCTTCAGTCCCGGACACGTAACCGCAGCTATAAGAGAACCATCCTCGGTAATTAAGTCGTATTTGTTTGCCGTGCCAAAATCGGCTACAAGAACGGGACCTCCGTATGTTTCATACGCTCCAACCGCATCGGCAACCCTGTCCGCTCCCACTTCCTTGGGGTTCGGTATCGGTATCTTTATGCCGGTCTTCGTGCCTACGCCAAGATTAATTGCGTTTAGTTCCAGGTATTTTTTAATTCCTAAATTAAGCGAATAATTCACCCTCGGAACAACCGATGATATTACCACGCACTCAACATCTTCCCTGTCAATATTTCTTAACGAAAGCAAATCTGATATCAGTAGCCCGTATTCGTCCGAGGTTCTGTTTATCTGAGTGGTTAAACGGAACTTGGCCTTTAACTCATCACCATCAAAAACACCCAATGTTATGTTTGTGTTGCCAACGTCTATTACAAATATCATACAGCCGATCCGCCCTTTCTGTTAGTCCTCATTTAGGAAAAATACCTTGTAGTATGTCTCCAGCGCTTGAAGGAGCTCTTTCCTGGTTCTTTGGATTTCCTTTATCTTTAACGCGCTCCCGATTTCATCGAAATTAAAATCTCCTTCCTCCGATTCCACACGAAACAGCAGGTTTCCATCCTCATCAAACTCCAATGATAGAATGCCGCCCACATCTTCGGTAAACAGTACGCACATGATTTTCAATTCCCTTTTTACCTGCTCGGGAAGCGAGTTGAAATCCGGATTGAAGTAGAACTTCTTTTTATATGCACTGCTGGCACATAGAACAATCCTGCCCTGGTACATGCTTAAGCTCCTTATATCAAGATTGGCTGTTTTCCGTATTGCCCAGTGTTGCCACCATGACAGCCTTGATGGTGTGTATGCGGTTCTCGGCCTGGTCAAATATGACATTGCTGAACCGCTCAAATACCTCATAAGTAATCTCATTCCCCTTAACGGCCGGAAGACAATGCAGAACAATCGTATGAGCCTTGCCCGTTTTGGCCATCAGCTCGTCATTAACCTGGTAAGGCTTCAAAATCTTTATTCTGTCCGCCGCAAGCGCTTCTTCACCCATTGAACACCAGACATCGGTATAAATCACATCCGCGCCTTTCACGGCTTCAATGTCATCGGTGATGATTATCTCAGAACCGGAATCCCTGGCATATCCTCTGCAGGTTTCAACCAGCTCTTCGCTGGGCCAAAGCGATTTCGGCGACAGCATGGTAATATTTATGCCCATCTTGCTTGACCCTATAAGCAGGCTGTTTGCCACATTATTCCGTCCGTCTCCCACGTACACCAGCTTCAGCCCTTCCAGCTTACCAAACTGTTCTTTCATTGTCAAGAAATCCGCCAGTATCTGGGTGGGATGATAGCTGTCGGTCAGTCCGTTCCATACCGGAACATTACTGTATTTGGCCAGCTTTTCGACATTTTCATGAGCATAGCCGCGGTATTGTATCCCGTCAAACATACGTCCGAGCACTCTTGCCGTATCCTCTATGCTTTCCTTATGCCCAAGCTGGATATCATCCCTGCTTAAATATTCGGGATGTCCTCCCTCGTCGATACATCCTATTGTAAACGAACACCTGGTTCTTGTTGACGGCTTTTCGAATATCAGGGCGATATTCTTGCCCCTCAAGCTGTTGCCAAGTATGCCTTTTTTCTTTTTTTCCTTAAGATTCTTCGCGAGATCAAGCAGGTACTCTATTTCCTCCTTTGAATAATCCTTCAATGTCAAAAAGCTGCGTCCCTTTAAATTCATACTTGTCCTCCCTTATACAAACGGCATATTTATAAGCCCAAAAGTATATACATACATTAATGTAATTATGCCGTGTTGTCAAGATAATTCTGCCCAAGCGACCTTTCCGGCCCCTTGGGCAGTTTTTTAATCTTCACTGTTCACTTCTTCTGCCTCTTTGCTCAGCAGCTTTTTTATAAGATCCTGCTCCAGAATTTCTTTTGATGTTTTCTTTAAAAGCAGGGCTTTTTCATATTCCTTCCTGTACGGCAGCACGTCGACCTCCTCATTCGTCCCTATGCGCCATGCCCGGCTTTCTTCAAATACCTCCTCCCTGGATATCTGGAACATAATGTCATTGTCCGCAAACGACCCCTCAAGCAGGTAGGCTGTAAACGCTACAAATCCGTCGTTTGCATTTACTAGGTCCTGACCGAGAACCAGGGTGTTGTCCAGTGAAAGCCCCATGATATTGGCTATGGTGGGAAGGAAATCAATATGCCCTCCCGTGGTGTGAATGGTTTCGCTTATGCCGCTGCCAGGTATGTGTATGATTAACGGCACATTCAGCATCTCGTCATAATCGTAGCTTCTTCCTATGAATCTGCTGACGCTTTCATAGACGTCATCCATGCCGCAGTTAAGACCATGATGGTCTCCGTACAGCGCTATCACCGTATTGTCATACAGACCGGCCGCCTTCAGATCGTCAATAAACTGTCCTATAGCCTCGTCCGTGTAACGCACGGTCTGCAGGTAGTCACCGAATTTTGTATTCTCATCCTCTCTCTTCAGCTCTATGGACCGCAGCTCATCATCCAGGATATAAGGATGATGGTTGGTCAGGGTTATTACAAACGAGAAAAACGGTCCGTCCTGCTGCTTAAGCCGCTCCACCAGCTGCCTGAACATCGATTTATCGGATATACCCATTCCGATTATTTCATCCTGTTCCATATCTTCCATGCTTATGAAATCCTCAAAGCCTTGGTATGGATATGCGGATTCCCGGTTCCAGAAGTCACCTTCAAACCCATGAACCGCAAATGCCTTGTATCCCTGCTCCCTCATAAGCCATGGCAGCCCGTGGTAGGTATTATCCTCGTAAAGCCTGTAGACTTCACCGTCAATGATGGGATACAGGCTGTTAAGGGCGGAAAATTCCGCGTCTGCGGTATTTCCCTTACCTATATTTGAATAGAACCGGTCAAAGTAAATCGTATCGTTCTTGATTAGCCTGTTAATGTTAGGGGTTATTTCCTGGCCATTATACAGGGCATTAATCACAAAATCCTGAAATGCCTCAAGCTGGATTACTATAAGGTTTCTTCCTTTACCGACCCGGCTGTATTTCGGAGCAATCGGCGCTTCATCCAGCACATGCTCTTCAATAACCTCCAGGATCTCTTCCTCATCCATCTCGCTGCCGGAAAGACTGTCCGATATGGTTTCGTAAATATCCCCCACATGGCTTGTAAAGAACTCCATGCTTTTTACCCTGGCAATTGCCGATGAGCTGAAAGGGTTGATAATCATCAGGAATATCGTCATAACCAGCATGGTTACCACCACTTTCAGCTTGGTATGGATAACATGCTTTTTACCGGAAAACCTTTGTGAATATTTATTAAAATAGGTAAAAACAAAGGGGATATCAACAAACAGGATGAAGCTTGCCGGAATCAGCGTCGCAAAAAAGCTGTCCGGTACCGCTGTTACAGCCTTTGCCTGCCAAAGCTGCCTTATTGACAGCGTCTGATGATAATAATTGTAATACATGGTGTCCGCAAACATAAGAAGGCTTAACAGGGAGTATAAAACCAGGAAAATTGCTTTCTTAAACCTTAACCCGCTTCTTGCAAACAAGATGAATATTATTGCACACACTACCATGCTGATGGATGTCATGAGCAGTTTCATCCGGTCAACGTCAATCAATGCATAATAAACCATCATTTTTATGACAAACAAGACCGCCACAAAAAATGGTGATGTTATTAACTTTTTAATTTTCTGCATATCTCTCACCCTTACAATAAGCCCGGATTACGCCAAAACCAAGCTTGTTCCGTTCATGAACATACTATAGCATGATAAAATAATAATTCAAGTGAAAAAAGTCTTAACTTTTTCTTAAGATTATCGGATTTTGCCAGCATTCTAGTCCTTTAAAACTTCCGACAGGGATTTTGTCAATCCGGCAATTCCCTGTATTTCGGACGGAATAATAATTTTTGTCGCCTGTCCGTCGGCTGCTTTTTCAAACGCCTCCATGCTTCTGAGCTGAAGCACCTCGGTGGTAGGAGCCGCATCCTTAAGATACCTGATGCCTTCCGCACGGGCCTTCTGAACTCTCATGATTGCCTCCGCCTCTCCTTCAGCCTCCTTTATCATGGCTTCCTTTTTGGCCTCCGCACGAAGAATTGCGGCTTCCTTTTCGCCTTCAGCCACAAGAATGGCCGATTCCTTGTTGCCCTCGGCAACCAGAATGGCAGATTTCTTCTGTCCTTCCGCTATAAGAATTGCCTCCCTGCGTTCCCTTTCGGCCTTCATTTGCTTTTCCATTGCTTCCTGAATTGCGGCGGGCGGTATGATGTTCTTAAGCTCAACACGGTTTACCTTAATACCCCAGGGATCCGTAGCATCGTCAAGTATCTGCCTCATCTTCGCATTGATAATCTCTCTTGAGGTTAAAGTCTCGTCAAGTTCCAAATCGCCAATTATATTCCTCAATGTGGTCGCTGTAAGGTTCTCAATGGCAATCAGCGGATTCTCGACCCCATAAGTATAAAGCTTGGGGTCCGTTATCTGGAAAAACACAACCGTATCAATTTTCATTGTTACATTATCCTTGGTAATTACCGGCTGCGGAGGAAAATCCGCCACCTGTTCCTTTAACAGCACTCTCTTTGCCACCTTGTCTATAAGCGGCAGTTTAAAATGCAGTCCCACATCCCAAGTCGCCTGGTATCCTCCCAGTCTTTCCACAACGTAGGCATAAGCCTGCGGCACAATCCTGATACAGGACGCTATGACCGCTAAAACCAATATGACAAATAAAATAATAATTACTTCAACAGGCATTTTTACTCCTCCTTCTTTTCTCTTACAATTAATTTGACTCCTGATATGTTCTCGACTATTACTCTTGTCCCTTCCTCAATTACCGTATCGTCGGCCGACCTTGCCGTCCACTCCTGTCCGTCAACCATTGCCAATCCTGTTGAATGAATATTGTCTATCCTGCTTGTCACCAGACCTTCCCTTCCGATAACCGCCCTATAATTGGTTTTTACCCGGGTGGAATTGAAATATTTTTTAACTACCGGCCTGGTAAAGAACAATAGAATCAGTGATACCACCAGGAACAACACAATCTCCAAAAGCAGGTTGTCATAAATTAATGATACAATAAACGCCACAAGGGCTCCTCCTGCAAACCAGATGGTTGTAAGTCCCAGGGTAATTATCTCGATAAAAATCAGAATTGCAAGCAGAATCAGCCAACCGACAGAATTCGTCATTGAATCTCCCCCTTTCATATGTCGGTATATCTATTCTATAGAAAAGAAAATGTTTATACAATAGATTCGGTCTTTTTTTAATTGTATTTTAATTTACAATTGTGGCATTTCTTTTCTGCCTTGCCGCTTCATACATGAGTATGGCGGCAGCCACCGCAGCGTTTAAGGATTCCACCTTGCCTTCCATGGGTATCCTTATCAGTTTATCCGCCATGGACGCTGTCTCCTTTGAAAGGCCCTGCGCCTCATTACCTATTAACAGCCCGCATTTGCCAAGGAAATTCCCCTCCCTGTCATAAGACAGGCCTGACAAATGGGCCGCATACAGCTTAAAGCCCTTTTCCTTAAGTCTTGCAAGAAAACCCGCAAAATCCTCAGCCTCATAAAACGGAACCCTGTAAATTGAACCCATGGTGGATCTTACAACCTTGGGCTGCAAAACATCCGCACATGAACCGTTCATAATAATACCGGAAACGCCCGCGCCCTCCGCCGTACGGATTATGGTCCCGAGATTGCCGGGATCCCTGATGTTCTCCAATAGCAGCAAAAACGCATCCTTCATATCCAGCATCTTATCCGGGGAATGGGAGGGTGCTCTTACGGTTCCCATAATGCCTTGAGGGTTTATGGTATCGGTGGCCTTGCTAAACACATTATCGGCAACAATCTCAAAATCCAATTCCGACAACAGGTCCGGGGCCCCGTCCTTTTCACGGTAAAAGCTCTCGGATACATATACTTTTTCCAATAATCCCGTTTCCCTGGCCTCACTCACCATCTTAATCCCTTCCGCTACAAATAAACCTTGCTCTTTTCTTGCTTTTGATTTCTTCTGCAATAGAACAAGGTTCTTTATCTGCGGGTTATTCAGGCTGGTAATAATGTCCCTTTGTTTCATATACCAATCTGTCCTTTAATCCTGCTCCTGCATCTTGCCAAGCTTTGCAGCCTGGTCGGCAGCTATAAGGTGGTCGATTATTTCATCCAGATCCCCGTTCAGTATGTCGTCTATTTGGTGGAGCGTGAGCTTGATTCGATGATCCGTTACCCTGCCCTGCGGGAAATTATATGTCCTGATCTTCTCTGAGCGGTCCCCGGAACCAATCTGGCTTTTTCTTGCTTCCGCCTCCGCACTCTGTGCCTTCTCAAGCTCCATCTCATATAACCGCGAACGCAGGATCTTTAACGCTTTTTCCTTATTCTTCAGCTGTGATTTTTCATCCTGGCAGGTTACAACTATTCCGGTCGGAATGTGCGTAAGCCTTACCGCCGAATCGGTGGTATTTACGCTCTGTCCGCCATGACCAGAGGACCTGTATACGTCAAACCTGCAGTCGTTCAAATCTATTTCCACATCAACCTCATCGGCCTCGGGCATGATTGCCACGGTTGCCGTTGATGTATGAATCCGACCGCTGGATTCCGTAACCGGGACCCTTTGTACACGATGGACCCCGCTTTCATATTTCAGCCTTGAGTAAGCTCCTTTTCCGCTGATCATAAAGATGACTTCCTTGAAACCGCCAAGGCCGTTTTCATTTAAGTTCATCATATCAACCTTCCAGCGTTTCCTCTCGGCATACATCACATACATGCGGTACAGCTCGGCCGCAAAGAGGGCGGCTTCATCTCCTCCCGCTCCGCCGCGTATTTCAACAATAACATTCTTGTCATCGTTGGGATCCTTCGGAAGCAGAAGTATTTTCAGCTCTTCTTCAATCTTTGCGATTTTTTGCCTGCTTTCATTAAGCTCTTCCCTGGCCAGCTCGCGAAGCTCCTCATCGCTTTCCTCCTCCAGTATCTGAAGGCTGTCCTCCATTGTTTTCTTGGTCTCTTTATACTCAAGATATTTTTCAACTATCTCGGAAATCTCCGCCTGTTCCTTCATCAGGTTTTTATACCTGTTCGGGTCATTAACTACATTCAGGTCCATTAACTCCTGCTCTATTTCCCTATATCTTTTAAGAATGCCTTCCAAACGATCAAACATCAATCATTCCTCCATTATGTCATTTAAACGCTTTTTTGCGCATACGATACGGTCATAACCGCTGTAATCCTTTTTTACATTTATGTTTTCAAACCCCGCCTCGTAAAGCAGGTGTGATACTTCCTTCCCCTGGTTATATCCTATTTCAAAAAATACATACCCGCCGGGTTTAAGATATTTGTCAAGATTCTTAATAATCCTTTCGTAGAAGACCAGTCCCGTTTCACCGGCGTCAAGCGCAAGCCTCGGTTCATGATCCCTGACCTCGGGCATCAATGTCCTGTACTCATCAGATTTAATATATGGCGGATTGGATACAATGATATCATATGATCCCTTCACTTTCTCCAATAAATCGCTTTGTATAAACTCCACCGCTGCATTATGCCTTTTTGCGTTTCTTTCAGCCACCTCAAGGGCTTTTGGGGATATGTCGGTTCCTACGGCTTTATTAAGGTTTCCCAGAACAGCCAGGGAAATTATTATACAACCCGAACCGGTGCATATGTCCAGTACCGATTTGCCTTTGCAGACCTTTAATACCTCTTCGGCAAGAAGCTCCGTTTCCTGTCTTGGAATAAGGACATTTTCATCTACCTCAAACTCCAGCCCCATGAACTGCTGTGTTCCCGTTATATACTGCAGGGGAACATGCATGGCCCTTTTCTCCACCAGTTCTTTATAAATCAGGGCTTTTTCAGGGGAAACGGGCTCGTCTCCATACATGAAAAAATCTGCTCTGTCAATTCCAAATACATGGGCCAGCAGATACCAGGCGTCCAGTCCGGCATCTGCTATCCCCTTTTTTTCCAGGAATTCCCGCGCAGTCTGCAAAAGTTCCCTATAAGTACTCATAACATCCTTAATCGTCATCACTTAGGTCCAGATACTTGTCAAGAGCCTTTAAAATCTCGTCATCCTCATCATTATCGTCCTGCTTCGGACTTGCTATGCTTATCTCGCGCACTGCGGCATATTCGCTCTTGGCATCGTTCTTTCTATATTTAATCTCCCTTACTTTTTCATTTAATTCCTTGGCATCCTGTTTTGCAGCCACAGGCTTTTGCCTGGCAGGCTTCTGCTTGACAGGCTTTTGCTCCTTTGTCTTTTGCTTGGCCGCCTTTTCGCTCTCCTGCCTGTTAAGGAACTCTCTCCAGTCAAAAACCGCTTCCACCGAAGCCATGGCAACCTCCAGCATGTCATCGTCAGGTTCCCTTGTGGTCAGTGCCTGCATCCATAATCCAGGCCTGCTTATTATATCCACTATCCTGCTCTCGCTTCTTCCTGCAAAACGGATGAACTCATAGGATATTCCTGCCACTATCGGCACAAGCAGTATGCGGGAAAGAACCCTGAGCGCCAAGGTCCTGGGCCTAATCAGAACAAATAACACAAGGCTTATAAGCATTACCAGGAGCATGAAGCTGGTTCCGCAGCGTTTATGGGCCTTTGACTGCCATTTTACATTTTCAAGGGTAAGCTCAAATCCGTTTTCGATACAGTTGATAGTCTTGTGTTCCGCTCCGTGATACATGAATACTCTCTTTATATCCTTCATCTGGGACACAATAACAATATATCCGATAAATATCAACAGCCTTATAATGCCCTCTGCCAATGCCAGCAGGAATACGCTTGAAATCCATCTGGACAGCAGGTTGGACAGGAAAACCGGCACTACCATGAATAATGTTATGGATACGACTAGAGATATTATTACAGCCAAGGCCATAAGCAAGGCATTGTCATTTTCGGTTGTTTTCGTCTTTTCCTGCCCGGCGTCCTCATTTGCCTTATCTTGTTTAACCTTGTCGCTTTTCTTGTCGTCTTTTCTATCGTTATTTTCCTTGCTTTCTTCTTGTGCCTCTTCTTCCTCAAAAAAGGCGGCTGAGAAGTTAAGCGCGCTCAAACCCAGCACCATCGAATCGACGAAAGCCAGCATGCCTCTGAATATCGGCAGCTTGAATAATTTGACCTTGTTCGAAAAGTCCCTGTGACTCTTCTTCTCGATGGCAATCTCATTATTCGGTTTACGAACTGCTATGGCGTACTCCTCTTTATTCTTCATCATTACGCCTTCAATAACAGCCATTCCCCCAATACCGGATGGTTTCATCTTTATCCCAAACCTTTCTTAATATTTTCGCTCGCGTTGTATTTATATATAAGGAAAACACCATGATAAAATCATACCGCTTCCCTTTATGTAATATGTTAATACGCGTACATTATATCATATTTCACCAATTTATAAAATCGTATTTTTTCATCGGGTCCAATCCGGTAATCCTGATATGAAAATAGGTTGAGGAAATAAACCTCAACCCGCTTTTTTATGCTTTATAAATGCACTCTAGTTATCTTCCTTGTTAATACCATACTTACGATTGAACTTCTCAATCGCTCCACGGGCTACAGCAGCTTTTTGCTGACCTGTATAGAATGAATGGCATTTGGAACAAACCTCAACACGGATTTCTTCTTTTGTCGAGCCTGTAACAAATTCATTTCCACAGTTGCATGTTACCTTAGCCTGATAATACTTAGGATGGATTTCTGTTTTCATGATTTCACCTCTTCACTACTAAATCTACCGCTATCGAGCCATATAGCAATTCTATATAAATATGCAGTTTACGAACAGCTTACTCATTATAGCATAGCTGTTTTTTCTTTGCAATACCTAAAAGACAATTTTGGTCTTTTTGATGATCTCAATGAATTCAGCATTTGACCTGGTTTTTATGAACAAATCGATTATCCTTTCGAGAGCTTCATCCGATTTCATGCTGTTGAGAGCCCTTCTTATCAAGTACATGGCTTCAAGCTCGGACTGGGTAAGCAGCAGGTCCTCCCGCCTTGTACTGGATTTTGGCAGGTCAATGGCCGGGAATATACGCTTCTCCGAAAGGCTTCTGTCGAGAACCAGCTCCATATTGCCGGTGCCTTTAAATTCCTCAAAGACAACGTCATCCATGCGGCTGCCCGTATCCACCAGTGCCGTTGCCAGTATGGTAAGGCTTCCTCCTTCCCGCATGTTCCTTGCGGAACCGAAGAATTTCTTAGGCATGTAAAGGGCTGCCGGATCCAGGCCTCCGGACAATGTCCTTCCGCTGGGCTGTATCGTAAGGTTGTATGCCCTGGCAAGCCTGGTAATGCTGTCAAGCAGTATTACGACATCCTGCTTGTGCTCCACCAGGCGCTTAGCCCTTTCAATAACCATTTCCGACACACGCTTGTGATTTTCAGGCAGCTCGTCAAAGGTGGAGTAAATAACCTCGACGTTCTTGCCTTCTATGGATTCCTTTATATCCGTAACCTCTTCGGGTCTTTCATCAATTAACAGAATAATCAGCTTGATTTCGGGATGATTTTTTGTAATAGCCTTCGCAATTTGCTTTAGAAGTGTTGTCTTTCCGGTCTTGGGCTGGGATACAATCATTCCCCTTTGGCCTTTGCCGATAGGCGAGATTAAATCTACCATTCTCATGGCGACCCCACCGCCCGGAGTTTCCAGGTGGATTCTTTCATTAGGGAATATTGGCGTCAAATCCTCGAATTTAGGCCTTTTTTGAGCTTCGTTCGGCGGAAATCCGTTTACTTCCTTTATATAAAGCAATGCTGAAAACTTCTCATTCTGGCTCTTAATCCTGGTGTTGCCCGTGACAATGTCACCGGTTTTAAGGTTGAACCTTCTTATCTGTGCGGGCGATACATATACGTCATTTTCACCTGGCAGGTAATTGTCACACCGTATAAACCCGTATCCGTCCGGCAAAACCTCAAGGATGCCTTCTTTTGTCTCACCGCTATCCAAATGCTCTATATCTGCATGAACCGTGCGTCTAATGTCATCTTTGGAAACAACGGGAGCTGTCTCGCCGGAATTATCTGCTGTCTGACCGGCCTGACCTGCATTATTGACGGCATTATTGCCGTTATCCCGGTCCGTGGCGCATTTTTGGTCATACTGTTGCAAGGCCTGGATTAAATCAGCCTTTTTAAGCGCGGTAATATTTTTAATGCCTTTCTCTTTAGCCAGTTCCCTTAACCGGACAAGAGTCATAGAATCATATTGATTATCCATTGAATCAGCTCCTTTGATATTTGATGGGTTTAATGCATGGATTGGATTACGGGGAATAGATAGGATTGAATAGAAGAAGTAATAAGGTATTATCGTCCATTTAATGTATTTTTTTATTAATTATACACCCTTTAGCCGGTTTAGTAAAATATTTTCAATTTGATTTCATAATATATCGGTGTTATGATAAATATATATTACCTGCAGGAGGTGTTTAAAATTACATCCGATACTTTCATGCTGTATAAATTAATTATTTTACATATATTAAGCCGTGTGGATTTTCCCCTGTCCAACGCCCAGCTGACTGCCTTTATACTGGAAAAGGAATACACCAACTACTTCAATGTTCAAAGGGCAATCTCCGAGCTTTTGGAGGACGGGTATATAAATGTTAAAACCATACGAAACAGTTCACTCTACAGTATAACGGATACAGGGTATGAAACCCTTCGCTTTTTTGACAATATGATTTCGGCCGGAATAAAGGACGACATAGAGGAATACCTGAAACAGAATAAATACCGGCTCAAGGAGGAAGTGTCTTTTCCCGCGGACTACACACAGATTAGAAAAGGTGAGTTTACGGTTAGATTAAGTGTAATAGAAAGAGACACACATATTATCGACCTGTCATTGACTGTTCCGACCGAAGAGGATGCCATATCAATGTGCGGCAAATGGAGGGAAAAAAGTTCCGAAATATATTCCTACCTGATGTCTGCTCTTCTCAGCTAATAATACCATCATTTATCGGCAGAATCAACATCGGATATCAGGCAGGCGTCTAAAATAAGATTCCATATTTCATCCCTCCCCTGTTTCGTAACCGACGAAAAGGGGATTATTTTTGTCTCTTCTCCGGCTCCTATTCCTTCCCTGATCATTTTAACATGCTTTTGAACATGGCTTTTGCCTATCTTGTCCGCTTTCGTGGCAATGACAACCGGCATAAATCCATGATATTTCATCCATTCAAACATCATCCTGTCGTTCCCGGACGGTTCATGGCGTATATCTATCAATAATAATATTGCCTTCAGCTGCTTTGAACCCATCAAGTATCTTTCAACCATCCGGCCCCATCTTTTTTTTGCGGTTTCGGACGCCTTTGCATATCCGTAGCCCGGCAGGTCAACAAAATACAAGGAATCATTAATATTATAAAAGTTTACCGTCTGCGTCTTGCCGGGGGTTGATGAAGTCCTTGCAAAGGATTTTCTGTTTACAAGGGCATTTATCAGGGACGATTTGCCCACGTTGGATTTTCCGGCAAAGGCAATCTCAGGCTTGTCATTATCGGGAAATACGCTGTTTGTTCCGCATACCGTTTCAAGGCTTACCTTCTTTATTACCATCTCATACCTCCCGTTAGGCTTTAAGACAAAATGAGCAACCAAGGTTCTTTCGATGTAATTAATATTTAAGAGCCCGGTTACTCATTATTATAAGTGTGATTTATAAAGAAACCGTCAAACCGCTTTATGCAATTTCTCCCTTGCTTTTTTTTGAGGATCTCCTGATGGACGGCTTTCTTACAATGCCGCCCTCCTCGGCCCTGATAAGCTTCGGCTTTTCCTTGCCAAGAATCACATCCCTGGTAATTATACATTTAACGATATTGGAATCGGACGGTATTTCAAACATGGTATCCATCATTGATGCCTCCATGATTGAACGCAGTCCCCTGGCTCCTATCTTTCTCTTAAAGCTCATTCTGGCGACTTCTTCGATTGCTCCTTCATCAAACTCCAGCTCAACGCCGTCCATCTCGAACAGCTTCTTGTACTGCTTGGTGATGGCGTTCTTCGGCTCAACAAGAATTCTCTTTAATGTCTCTTCATCAAGCGCATCCAACGCTACACATACAGGAACACGGCCGACAAATTCCGGTATCAAACCGAACTTGATCAAATCCTGGGGCATGACCTGACGGAAGAGCTCTCCGATATTTTTCTTTTCTTTTTCGGATATTACGGCGTTGAATCCTATGGATTTCTGCCCGATTCTGGCCTCAATTATCTTTTCTAGTCCATCAAAAGCCCCTCCGCAGATAAACAGGATATTAGTCGTGTCTATCTGTATGAATTCCTGGTGGGGATGCTTTCTTCCTCCCTGGGGAGGAACGGAAGCAATCGTGCCTTCAAGGATTTTCAACAATGCCTGCTGAACACCCTCGCCCGACACATCCCTGGTTATGGATGTGTTTTCAGACTTACGCGTTATTTTATCTATTTCGTCAATATAAATAATACCGTATTGAGCGCGCTCAATATCGTAATCGGCGGCTTGGATTAGCCTTAACAGGATATTCTCCACATCCTCACCGACATAACCTGCCTCGGTAAGAGTCGTTGCATCCGCAATCGCAAACGGAACATTGAGAAGCTTCGCCAGGGTCTGGGCCAGATATGTTTTTCCGGAACCTGTCGGTCCCAGCATTAGAATATTGCTTTTCTGGATCTCTACGTCCAGATCCCTGTCAACAAGCACCCTTTTATAATGATTGTATACCGCAACTGACAGTACTTTTTTTGCTTCTTCCTGTCCTATTACATGCTGATCCAAAAAACTCTTGATTTCAGCAGGCTTAAGCAGATTGATATCATTGCCTATCACCGAATCCCTGTCAAACTCTTCTTCTATTATTTCACTGCATACCTCGATACACTCGTCGCAAATATAAACCCCCGGCCCGGCAATCAGTTTTCTTACCTGATCCTGGGTCTTATTGCAGAACGAGCATCTCAGCTGCTTTCTATCATCTACTTTTCCTGCCATAATATTTCACCTCATTCTTTCCGCCTTGAAAACAAGCCGGCAGTTATCTGCTGGTTAAAATACCGTCGATAATGCCGTAATTCTTGGCTTCTTCGGCACTCATATAGAAGTCTCTCTCGGTATCAACCTCTATGACCTCCAGCGGTTTTCCCGTATTCTTGGATAAAATCTCATTTATCCTTCTCTTCGTCTTCATGATGTTGTCGGCAATAATCTTGATGTCCGTTGCTTGTCCCCTGGCTCCGCCTGACGGCTGGTGAATCATGATCTCCGCGTTGGGCAGAGCAAAGCGTTTTCCTTTTGTTCCTCCTGCCAGCAGGAATGCTCCCATGCTGGCCGCAAGGCCTATGCATATTGTTGATACATCACATTTAATGTAGTTCATGGTGTCGTATATTGCCATTCCTGCGGTTACAGAACCGCCTGGACTGTTAATGTAGAAGTTTATATCTTTTCCGGGATCCTCGGATTCCAGGAAAAGAAGCTGTGCCACTATTACGCTGGCAACCGCATCGGTTACTTCCTCACCCAGGAAAACTATCCTTTCCTTCAGAAGCCTTGAAAATATGTCGTAGCTTCTTTCACCGCGGCTGGTTTGCTCTATGACATAAGGTATCAAGCTCATACTTATTCCTCCTTTATAAAGACATTATTGCTGAAGGCTATATCTCCTTGGCTGCCTCTGTTACCAAGTCTATTGCCTTCTGGACAGCTATATCTTCCTTGATTCTTTTTATTTCTTTTTCTCCAAGCATTTCCTTCAATTTGTCAGGTTCCATGTTGTACATTGAAGCCTTCTCATTAATATCCTTTTCCAGCTCCTCGTCGGACACCTCGATGTTCTCAGCCTTGGCAACAGCCTCAAGAACCAACCTGGTCTGAATGCTCTTTAATGCCTGCGGCCTTAAGCTTTCGGTAAACTTCCCGGCGTCCATGCCGGTAAACTTGAAATACTGCTCAAGGGTCAATCCCTGGTACCTCAGCCTCATTGAAAAATCGTCGGCCATCTGCATAACCATTGTGTCGATCATGGGTTCAGGAATTTCCATTGAAGCATTTTCTATAATCTTATCGATTACCTCGTTTTCCTTGGCAATCTTAAGCTCTTTTTCCTTATTCTCCTTAATTGTAGCCCTAATACTCTCCTTGTATTCATCCAGTGTATCAAATTCCGATACATCCTGTGCGAATTCATCGTCCAGCTTGGGCAGCTCTTTTACTTTAATCTCATTGATTTTTACCTTGAATACCGCAGGCTTGCCGGCCAGCTCCTTGGCATGGTAGTTCTCAGGGAATGTTACATTTACTTCAAATTCCTCTCCTGTGGATTTTCCGATAAGCTGCTGCTCAAAATTGTCTATAAAGGTGCCGGAGCCGATGGGCAACGAGTAGTTCTCCCCTTTGCCTCCTTCAAACGGTACTCCGTCAACAAATCCTTCATAATTGATAACGGCTATATCCCCATCCTGAACCGGTCTGTCATCAACCGTAATAATCCTTGCGTTCTGCTCCAGCTCCCTGTTTATGCGGTTCATGACTTCCTCGTCGGTTACGGTTGCTTCCTTCTTTTCAATCTCAATGCCCTTGTACTGTCCCAGGGTCACCTCAGGCTTTATGGCAACCTTGGCGGTGAAAATAAAGGGCTTCCCTTTCTCGATCTGTACAACGTCAATTTCCGGGCGTGATACAATCTCAAGTTCACTATCGGCAACAGCCTTGTCATAAGCCTCGGGTATTATTTCATTTGCCGCGTCCTCATAAAAAACCTCGGGCCCGTAAATTCTTTCTATCATGACAAGAGGTGCTTTTCCTCTGCGAAATCCTTGAATATTGAACTTATTCTTGTTCTTCTGATAAGCCTTCTGTATGGCCTTTTCGAATTCCTCTGCAGAAGCCTCAATAGTAAGCTTTGCCATATTTTTCTCCAGTTTTTCAATCTGTAAGCTCATTTGGTTTCCTCCTAATTATCCTTCGATATAACTTAGTATAGCAGATAATATCCACAAATACCATTAATTTTATTGTCAGCCTATTATCATATCAGATTTGCGGATGAATTGCAACCATTCATTTATACGGCATGGCCTTGCTCTTTAATCTTGGCTACAATGTCATCAACAACGCTCTTGCAAAGCTCATCCGTCTTGGCTTCAGCCATGACACGGATAACCGGTTCGGTTCCGCTTTCCCTGACAAGTATTCTTCCTTCCTTGCCAAGCCTTTCGCCAACCTCGGCAATATAATCTGCTATGACCTTGTCATTTCTGAAAACGCTCTTGTCCTTAACCCTGACATTTACCAAGTGCTGCGGGAAAATCTGTATGTCCTTGCACAGTTCCGAAAGCGTCGCCTTGCTTTCAAGCATTACCTCCATTATCTTAAGCGATGTCAGTATCCCGTCACCGGTTGCGGCAAGCTTGCTGAATATGATATGCCCGGACTGCTCACCGCCCAATGAATGGCCGTTCTGCTGCATGTTCTCGTATACATACTTGTCACCGACCGGTGTTTTTACATAATTGATGCCCTGGCGGTCCAACGCTTCGTAAAGCCCCATGTTGGACATGACCGTGGTAACTATGGTATTGTTAGCAAGATCGTTTCTTTTCTTCATGTATACACCGCATAAGTACATGATCTTGTCACCGCAGACCAGGTTGCCCTTTTCATCAACAGCCAGGCATCTGTCCGCATCTCCGTCATATGCGAATCCCACGTCCAGTTCGTTTTCAACTACAAATTCCTGCAGTCTCTTAATGTGTGTCGAGCCGCAGTCCCTGTTTATATTTGTTCCGTCCGGTTCGCCGTTTATAACATAGGTTTTTGCCCCGATGGCGTCAAAAACCCCTTTTGCTATCGTCGTTGCCGATCCGTTGGCCAGGTCCAGGCCGACCTTCTTCCCCTGGAATGATCTGGTGGCCAGGGATATCAGGTATCCTATATAACGGTTCCTGCCTATGGCATAATCAACGGTCTTTCCTATATCTTCACGGGTCGCAAGCGGTATCTCGCCCGTCTTGCCGTCTATGTACGCCTCTATCATATCCTCCACTTCGGCCTCCAGCTTGCAGCCGTTGCCGTTAAATACCTTAATACCGTTGTCATAATAGGGATTATGGCTGGCTGATATCATTATTCCGCAGTCAAATCCTTCGGTTCTTACCACATAAGATATGCTCGGCGTTGTGGTTACGTGCAGAAGATATGTGTCCGCTCCGCTGGCCGTCAGTCCGGCTACAAGCGCATATTCGAACATGTAGCTTGATCTTCTGGTATCTTTCCCAATAACGACATTGGCTTTGTGGTCTTTTCCGTAGTAATAGCCAAGAAATCTTCCCACCTTGAATGCATGCTCGACAGTCAGGTTTATATTTGCCTCTCCCCTGAATCCGTCGGTCCCAAAGTATTTACCCATAATCTACTCCCTTCCATGCCAAAAATGGCATTTGAATTTAAATGCCGGTATTGACAGCTTTTCTGCCAGCACCTATGCTGCTGCGACATTGCTGTCAATGCTTCAGCAGCAAAAAAATAAACCGGTTAGCTCTTATATATGTAAATATATGCTGCCCATGCAGCCTGATTACTGCGTTCGAATTGTTCCGATACTAATTCTAACATATACAATATATGTTTGAAAAGAAAATAATCCGGCTGAGCCGGATTATTTGTTATTTTGCTTACTGTCCGGACTGACCTGACATCGCCTGTTCCTGGCTGCGGATCATGCGTCTTACCATTTCACCGCCAACAGAACCATTCTGTTTACTTGTCAAGTCTCCATTATAACCCTGCTTTAACGGAACGCCAAGCTCGTTGGCAACTTCCATCTTAAAGCGATTAAGAGCTTCTCTTGCCTGAGGAACTTCTACTCTGTTAGAACCACTATTATTACTTGCCATATTTTCACCTCCATTACGATTATCAAAGCAATCCATCAACAAAATTATTTCGTAGGTTCAGCGGAATATTCCACGTTCAATTTTGTCTCTGTATTGCCTGTAATCATATTGTTAACAAAGAAGGTAAATAATATGATGGTAATTATTGTTCCAATAGCCAATGGTTATATAATTTGTCTTTTTATTACTTAATTGACCGAAATGCTGAGAATTTTCGGATAACCCATGGCAATCTCCAGATCCTTCCCGCTGCAGGCAGCATAAACCAGGCATTCCGCTAATTTGCCGGAATACTGGGAAATGACATCATGATTAATGTTTCGCAGTGCGGGTATTAAATTCCCCATAGCTCCTTTTTTCTGTCTGATCAGTGTGCTTACTTTTTTCACGGACAATGCAGGATGAACTCCGCTGACTCCGGCCGATATAATAATGTTTTTGCATGTTTCGTTAGATAAGAAATAGTAACCGTACACGCCCGTTTCCTCCAAATAATCATGTTTCATTATATTGTTGCTCATGACAACCGGTATCCCTCCTATCAAAATACACTATTGCAAATATATGACATATTAAAACATCTGTCAACATTTATCTTGTAAATATACACTATTTTTGTTGTATACTGACAATATTCTGTCCCCATCCTTCATACACTATATGAAATATTAATAATATGCCCAAATTTTATATCATATTATATAGAAAGCCGCCTTATGGGGGTCCTATATGCTTTCCCTGTTATCATCCTTAAACCGGTTCATTTGGGGTATTCCCCTTCCCGCCCTGCTTTTCGGTGTCCATATATTTTACACAATCCGCCTGAAAGGAATCCAAAGGCATATTCTGAAGGCTGTCAGGCTGTCGGTTGAGCAGGATTCGGAAGCCGAAGGAGATATAAGCGGATTTGCGACATTGGCTGCGACACTTGCCGCCACCATAGGAACGGGCAACATAGTCGGTATCTCGACCGCTGTTGCGCTGGGCGGTCCGGGAGCGGTTTTCTGGTGCTGGCTGACCGGACTGTTCGGCATGGCAACCTCATATGCCGAATGCTTTCTTGGTGTGCTTTACAGAAGGAAAACCGACGACAACCGGTATATTGGCGGCCCCATGTACGCCATCGAATACGGCATGAAAAAGAAATGGCTTGCGGTCCTTTTCAGCATCTTTACTCTCGTTGCTTCCTATGGTGTCGGCTGCTCGACCCAGGCCAGGGCGGTAACGGAAACAGCCGGGACATTATGGGGCCTTCCTGAGGTCCTTACAGGCATGGCGGTATCTGTTACCGTAGGGCTGGTGATAATAGGGGGCATTAAATCCATAGGGAAGATATGCACAAAGCTTGTTCCTGCCATGGGAGCCTTTTATCTCCTGGCCTGCACAGCTATTTTAATAATCAATCGTAATTATATAGGCCAAAGTTTTTATATTATTCTCCGGTCCGCGTTTTTGCCCGCAAAGCTTCCGGCTGCGGTTGCCGGAGGTTTTATAGGAGGCAACCTCACCCTTGCCGCCAGGTACGGGATTGCCCGCGGCTTGTTTACCAATGAAGCAGGCCTCGGTTCTGCCGCAATAGCCGCCGCCGGTGCCAAGACCACCCATCCGGCAAAACAGGCGCTGGTATCCATGAGCGCAACCTTCTGGGATACGGTTTTCATGTGCGCCATCACCGGTTTGGTCATAGTATCAAATATACTGAAAAATCCGGCATCATTAAAAGGATATTCCTTTGCCGAGCTTACAACAGCTGCATTCCTGCCGATACCGTTCGGAAGGACGGTTCTGGGGATTTCAATAATGGCATTTGCCGCAGCCACACTTATCGGCTGGTCTTATTTCGGAGAAAAGGCGGCGGAATACCTTTTCGGGAAATCCGGTATAGGCGCATACAGGCTGTGCTATATTGTCATGATTTTCATTGGTTCGATCATGTCCCTGAATCTGGTTTGGGAGCTTACCGATTTTGTAAATGCCCTTATGGCTGTTCCGAACCTGATATGCCTTATTGCGCTGCGTAAAGATATTATGCCATATAATCAAAAATAAAAGAAAAAAGGGAGCGGTCTTCGCCCCCTTTGATGGGACATCCGCCCCGTTTTTCATATATGTCAATTTCTTCTTGCCCAGATGGTCGCACGGTGTGTCGATTCGTCAATGGGCTCCGAAAGCGGCTCGTCTGTGTAATTCTTATATGTCCTTTCGACTGAAAGACCGGCTTCGGAAATCCAGCCATATACCTGCCCCTGGGTCGGTATATGCTTGTACCACCGCTGCGGGATAACAAAAGATTCGCCGTTGTTTGCTTTAATCTCCCAATGACCGGTTCCGGTACATATGCGCGTTACGGGATCGTAGGCTTCACCGCAGCTGACCGTTCGCCCCCAGGTTCCCAAATCGTCCGTGCCGTTAAAATAACTGCTTTCACCCAACCCGTTAAATATTTCCGACGGATTAAAATGCAGGTCAAAATCAAGGTACAGATGCCCTCCGGGTCTTAAAGCCATGGCCGCTTTGCGGATAAAGGTCTGCTGGGCCTTTTCATAATCCATGTCCGATTCAATATTGATCAGGATATTTCCGCCCAGGACAACTACGTCAAATCCGAAGCCCCAGTCTGAGGACAATGCATCCGCCTTATAGCAGGTGATATTGCTTAAGCCCTTCATCCTGCGGTAACAGCGAAGCAGCATATGTTCATCCGCATCAAAACCGGTGACCATATGTCCTGCCTGGGCCAGGGGTATACATATCCTTCCTCCGCCGCAGGCCACCTCGAGAATTCTCTGGGGCGAACCGTCGGTATTCCTGCGCAGGACTTCAAGCAGGAATTCCACATCATGGGTCTGATTCTCCATCTGTTCATAAATATACGCGTACCAGTGTTTTGCTATAAAATCCTTATTCAATGTTTTACCTCCCGTATCAGGAGAGCCGTATGACGCCCTCCTTCCTGTAATTTCTGTTGTATTTGACTTCAAATGCCACCATTGATTTTCTCATATAAAATCACGTCCTTTCAGCTTTATATAAAGGCACCTGTCTCACAGGACAAGTGCCTTGACTGCATCATCTAATGCATCATCCCGCTGTCAGTTGTAATGCTTGTACATGCCGCCTTCCGCTATTTTCCTGGCAGTACCCTTATCCTTAAATACGGAGATAAGCGTAAGCGCAAAGTCCATGGCGGTTCCCGGCCCCTTCGAAGTGATAATATTGCCGTCGATTACCACATCTTCACCGGTAGCAATGCACCCCTTCAGCTTGCTTTCAAATCCCGGGTAACAAGTCGCCCGTTTTCCTTCCAAAAGGCCCTTGGTTCCAAGCACGCTTGGAGCAGCACATATGGCCGCTATGGTCTTGTTTTTGCCATGGAAGTCTCTCAGGAGCTTATCCAGCCCCTCATGATTCATAAGAGCTGTTGTTCCCGGCATACCGCCCGGGAGGATCAAAAGGTCTGCCTCTTCGAATTTGCCATCCCCAAACAGCATGTCCGCCACTACCGTTATCTGATGTGAACCCGTAACTTTTAGGTCTCCGGTTATGGATACCATGGATATGTCAATCTGCGCTCTTCTTAAAAAATCAACAACTGTTAACGCTTCCACCTCTTCGAATCCGTCCGCAAGAAAAATATACGCTTTTGCCATGATTCAACCTCCTTTTTACATAAAACACATTAACCGGCCATATATAACTTTTACAGCAGGCCGTCCTAGTATTCCCATGATTATTATAGTTTAATGCCCTATCCAAGGCAAGCTAAAAGATTGTAAAAAATGGCATTATACTATATACTTAAAGCATCCCAAAGCAAAGGAGGCGAGTTAATGTACAACATACTGGTAGGCGGAGCGGCAGGACAAGGAATTGATACTACGGTATCCATCCTGGAAAAGGCATTTAAAAAATCCGGTTACTTTGTCTATACGTTCCGCGATTTCATGTCGCGTATACGCGGCGGTCACAATTTCATGGTAATAAGGTTTGGAAATGAAGAAATCACCTCCCACAGCAGCAAGCTTGACGGAATCATTGCACTCAATGAAGAAACGGTATATATTCACAGGGATAATTTAAAGAAGGACGGATTTATATTATGTGACAGTAGCCTGAAAGGCGATTTTGACGCCATCCGCATACCCATGGCGGATAAGGCGAAGGAGCTTGGCAATCCCAGGGTTGCCGGAAGCATCTCTATAGGGGCCGTACTCAAGCTCTTCAGCGTTGAACTGGAATATGCTTTCGATATAATGAAAGATCACATCAAAAAGGATTACATTGAGATTAACCGGGAAGCGGCCCGATTCGGATACGACAGCGTGGAATGCAGGTATCCCCATACCGGCGGCGGATACAAGGATTACATGCTGATAAGCGGCAACCAGGCTGTGGCCTTGGGCGCAATCGCCGCGGGGCTTAAATTCTACAGTGCATACCCGATGTCGCCAGCTACACCAATAATGGAATACTTGTCCCGGCATGGCGTAAAAGCCGGAGTGGTTATGGAACAGGCCGAGGATGAAATTGCCGCCATCAATATGGCAATCGGTGCTTCATATGCGGGTGTAAGGGCTATGACGGGCACCTCCGGCGGCGGATTCTCATTGATGGTTGAAGCCCTGGGGCTTTCAGGCATCGCCGAGATTCCGGTCGTAGTGGTCAATGTCCAGCGCCCGGGCCCGGCTACAGGTCTCCCCACCCGTACGGAGCAGGCGGACCTAAGATTCGCCATACATGCCTCGCAGGGAGAATTCCCAAGAATGGTCATCGCCCTGCGCAGCCATGAGGACGCCTTTTACCAGACGGCCCGTGCATTCCATATCGCGGACAAATATCAAATGCCTGTAATCATTTTAAGCGATCAGTACCTTGGAGACTCCACATCGACTGTTCAGATGTATGACCTGTCCAGGGTTCCGAGCACCGCACCGCTTGTCTCTTGCGAAGATGATGAAGGCTACCTGAGATATCGAATAACCGACGACGGCATATCATTAAGAAAAATACCCGGAAAAGGCAAATACTTTGTCACCGCGGACAGCGACGAGCATGATGAAAGCGGAGCAATAACGGAAAGCGCAGAGGTGCGCAGAAATATGGCGGATAAACGGATGCGCAAGCTTGAAGGCGTGGTTAAAGAGCTGCAGGAGCCCGAATTCATAGGGGATGAGAATTTTGACATTCTTCTTGTCGGTTGGGAATCGACTTACGGGCCGATTAAAGAAGCGGTAAAAATCCTGAATTCTGAAGGCAGTCAGAAATACGGAGCATTGGTTTTTGGAGACATTTACCCGCTGCCGACAAAGCTTCTTACGGCAAAGGCAGCCATGGCAAAAAAGATATACAACATAGAGCAAAATGCCACCGGACAGCTTGCGGGACTGATCATGGAGATGACCGGAATTAAGTGTGACGGATGCATCCTGAAATACGACGGCCGCCAGATTTCAGGCGAAGAGATTGCAGACAGGCTGCAAAAGCTGTTACGGAAGGAGGGCTTGTAATGGGAAAATCATTTAGTACCTATGAAACCGCCTGGTGCCCCGGGTGCGGCAATTTCAGTATTTTGAAATGTTTAAAGACCGCATTGGAGGAACTGGGCAAGGACCCGCACGAGGTTCTCGTTGCCGCAGGAATAGGACAGGCGGCAAAAACCCCTCAATATATAAGCGCTAATACATTCTGCGGTCTCCACGGCAGAAGCCTTCCGGCCGCGGCTGCGGCGAAGATAGCCAATGAAGGCCTTACCGTCATAGTCAATACCGGTGACGGTGATTCATACGGCGAAGGCGGAAACCATTTCATTCATGCTATACGCCGTAATGTCAACATCGCCCATTTTGTTCACAACAACCAGATATACGGTCTGACCAAGGGGCAATCATCACCCACCACCTCGCTGGGACACACGACAAATGCCCAGGCCTACGGCAACATTAATCATCCGCTTAATCCTGTTCTTCTTGCCATATCGGCAGGAGCCGGGTTTGTAGCCAGGTCGTTCTGCGGCGACCAGAAGCATCTCGTGGCTATGATGAAGGAGGCCATATCCTACAAGGGCTATGCCCTGGTGGACATACTGCAGAACTGCATCAGCTTCAACAAGGTAAATACCTTTGCATGGTACAGGGACAGGGTGTATTACCTGGAAGACGATTACGACCCCTCGGATAAAATCAAGGCCATGGAAAGGGCAATGGAGTTTGGTGACCGCATACCGATAGGCATCTTATATCGCGAGGAACGCCCCGATTACCATGAAATGAACAGGATTCTGGCAGGCAGGGAACCCCTCGTAGACCAGGTACGGGACCCCGGGACGGTCCGGGAACTGATGCTTGAGCTGGTATAAGAATGTATCTCTTTGCCAATTTCGGGACATTATTATAAAAACTTAGCCCTTGGCAGCCGAAAGTACCTTCCCCGCAGGAAAGGACTATCACCTTTTGGTCATGCCAAGGGCTGTTTTTGATTTATCATCCATCCGTCAGCACCGTTAAAACCGGCTTCCGCATCTTAAGCCGTTCATCGCGGGATGCTTTATCGGAAGCTTGAATCACGCCTTATACGCAGCACTCCTTATAAGCAAAGCAATCCGTGGTATGATCATTAACCATGCCGACAGCCTGCATGAATGAATATATAATAGTGCTTCCGACAAACTTGAAGCCTCTCTTTGCAAGGTCCTTGCTGATTTTGTCGGACAGCGGGGTACGGGCCGGCATATCCGAGATTTTTTCCCATTGGTTTATTATAGGCCTGTAATTTACATATCCCCATATGAACTTATCAAAGCTGCCAAACTCCTCGACAACCTTTATGAATGCCTTGGCATTGCTTACAGCCGCATTGATTTTTAGCCTGTTTCTTATTATTTTCTCATTGGCAAGCAGTTCTTGTATTTTCTCATCGTCATATACAGACACCTTGTAAGGGTCAAATCCGTCAAACGCCTTCCTGAACGCATCCCTCTTTTTCAATATGGTTATCCAGGAAAGCCCGGCCTGCATGCCCTCCAAAATCAGCATTTCAAAGAGCTTTATATCGTCATGCACCGGCCTCCCCCACTCGTTGTCGTGATAGTCCACATACATGGGATCATTCCCCGCCCAATAACATCTTTTTTTCTCAATAACGTTATCATTCATGGTATCTCTCCTTTAATATTCAGGCAGTATCAAGGTGATATCCTTTTGCTTCATCATAGTCTCAAGCTTTTTGGCCCGTTCACAAGCCATCCGCATGAACTGCTCCGGAGGCAGCGTACTGTAATTGATGCTGTTGACTTCCAGAGCCGCGGCTCCCTTGTATCCTGTCAGTCCTATCCGTCCCATAGTATCTGCCCAGTTTATAGTACCGTCAAAAGGCAATTTATGCTGATCCTGCATCCCGTCGTTGTCATGCAGGTGCAGGGCCATAAGCCTGCTGCCGTATCGTGAAATCAAGTCGGTATCAGGAGTATGGCAGATATGGTGTCCGCTGTCATAGCAAAAACCCGCCCTGGGAGAATCCACATTGCTTAAGACATATTCCAGGTACTCAATTCTGCTTAGATTCTCAAAAGCCACATTTATATTACGGTTCTCAGCCTTATCTATAAGCCTTTTTATCCTGTCAAGGCCGATTTCGCTGTAAGGAGGCGGGTTGCCGTCAGTTAAATGCAGCACCATGGCAGGTATATCGTATTGCGAGCAGTCGTCAACAAGCCCCAGCAAATAATCCATAAAGCCGCTTCCGTCAAGATTGTCCAGCCATAGATTGTTTACTTTATCAAACGGTGCATGGATATTCTCCACATGTAAGCCCAGCTTTCGCACCAATTCGGGATTGGACCTGTAATCACCATCTCCCAGATCATCCGCCCACCATAATGAAACCCCGTCAAACCCGGCCTGCTTTATGGTTTTAAAGTACTCCGTCTTCGGCAGGTCATAGCCGAACCATGCGAATATTGTAACCATATACTATCACATCCCCCGAGCATCTAATACCAATTTTCTTAATTATATATCTTTATGCGTGATATTTCCAATGTTATTAGCCACGTGATATAAAGCCGGAAAATAAAAAAGCACCGAAACAACCGGTGCTGTCAGCCTATCTCCAATATTTAATCTTGATGTAATGCGGATGAAGGGACTCGAACCCCCACGGTCGCCCACCAGATCCTAAGGCTGGCGCGGCTGCCAATTCCGCCACATCCGCAGCAAAATTCAGTGAGACATCCGGGACTCGAACCCGGGACACCTTGATTAAAAGTCAAGTGCTCTACCGCCTGAGCTAATATCCCAGAAAAACGAAGAGCTGGGCTAGGTGGATTCGAACCACCGAATGCAGGAGTCAAAGTCCTGTGCCTTACCGCTTGGCGATAGCCCATTAAAAAGGGTGGGTAAAGGGATTCGAACCCTTGACCTCCAGAGCCACAATCTGGCGCGCTAACCAGCTACGCTATACCCACCATGTAAAATCACAATTATATTCAATTTTCCTATAATACAAAAACGTGCCAGGAGGGATTCGAACCCCCGACACATGGCTTAGAAGGCCATTGCTCTATCCAGCTGAGCTACTAGCACATATGGTAAGTTCCCACATAACAAGCGGGTGATGGGAATCGAACCCACGTATCTAGCTTGGAAGGCTAGTGTTCTACCATTGAACTACACCCGCATAGTATATCCTGTTATTTATTTTAATTGGGATACAAGCATCGCAAAATACTAAGTCGGGGTGACAGGATTTGAACCTGCGACCTCTTGATCCCAAATCAAGCACTCTAGCCAAGCTGAGCCACACCCCGATTGACCGGCTTATTGGCTTCCGATGACATGTCAGCGTACCAAATATTACGCATTTTCAAGGCTTTAGCTCACTCCAAGCCGTGACGCAAGACTTATTATATAATAGCATTTTCATGTTGTCAACATCTTTTTCTATCTTTTCGTCCCTACTCACCGCATAGATTTAATGTAAAATGAGCCATTCCTTCCCTGTCAATCTCCATAATAATAAAGCTGGGAACCCTTCCTCTCTGCCGTGGATAAGCTATGCTTCCCGGGTTAATTGCCCATATGTCGCCCTTTAAATCTATCATCGGGACATGGGTATGTCCGAACATTGCAATATTCGCGTTCCTGGCCCTTGCAGCTTCCTTTAGGGGATGTATGCTGAAATATACTCCGTATCTGTGGCCGTGAGTTAAAAAAACGGTATAATTCCCGATTGAAAGCAGCTTCTCCCTGGGCCATCCGCTTAAAAAATCGTTATTTCCTGAAACCATCTCCACGGGGCAGTCCACAAGGGACCGGATATACTCCTCAGTTCCTCCGAAATCACCAAGGTGAATCATCATGTCAAAGGGCTTAACCCTTCGTATTGTCTGGTATAAATACTTATCCATTCCATGGGAATCACTTACTATTAGAATCCTCATGCTTCGCCTCCCGGCTTTTCCTTTGCGCCATATGCTCAAGCAGTACTTCCTTAATGGCCTCCAATGCTTTCGCGCGGTGGCTTATTTTATTCTTCAGATCAGACGTAGGCATCTCTGCCGTAGTACAATTATATTCCGGCACATAAAAAATCGGATCATAACCAAACCCATTGGTGCCTCTAATTTCTTTTGAAATATACCCTTCCAGCACGCCTTTTCTCGTGACAGTCCTTCCATCAGGAAAGGAACATGCTATGACACATACGAATCTTGCGCTTCTTTTTTCGCCTTCCACATCCTTAAGCTGATCCAGGATATACTTGTTCTTTACCGAATATGGCGTCTTCTCCCCCAGAAAACGGGATGAATATACACCCGGCGCCTTATTAAGATAATCCACTTCAAGCCCCGAATCGTCCGCCAGAACAACTTCGCCCGTCATCCTGCATACGGTTTCCGCTTTTATGATAGCGTTCTCCTCGAAGGTTTCGCCATCCTCCTTTATATCAATATCAATTCCCGCATCCTTTAGGGATAACAGCTCGATATCCATTCCATCCAGTATGTCCCTGATCTCATTCATTTTTCCTTCATTATTGGTCGCAAATATAATCCTCATCATATAATGTCTCCGCAGCCAGATTCTTTATTCCTGGTTCATAAACTCGCTGTAAGCCCGCATTATGCCGTTATAAATCCCCAGCGCCGCCGCCTCCTGCCCTTCCTTGGTCTTCAGATACTCCAGGTCGCCGCTGTTGGTAATATATCCGGCTTCCACAAGAACCGCAGGCACCACCGCATGATGGAGTATCAGGACATCATCGTCCTTCATCCTGACGATGCCTTTATTTTTCAGTGTTGTGACCTTTGCAATCTCTTCGCTGAACAGCTCGGCTAAATCCTTTGAAGCTATACCCTTGTGCGTATAGTCGTAATACAGTATCTCCGTACCGTTTTTCCTGGTATTGTCCCCACCGGAATTGCAGTGGATGCTTATGAAGAAATCACAATCCACATCATTTGCCAGGTCCACCCTCGGCCTTAAATATACCTTATTATCCTGAATCCTTGTATAATATACCTTTATATTCTCCTTATCAAGAAGCTCCTTCAGCGCCAGGATAATGCCTAAGTTCAGGTTCTTCTCGTATATCCGGCCATCCTTGGAAACAGCGCCCGAATCCAATCCGCCATGCCCCGCATCAATAACCAGAATCCTGTCATACACTTCCCTGGGCCTTTTTAAATCTATATAGTAGTAATACTCATCTTCATAAACAATATGCGCATATACATGGTTCAGCTGAAGGGTTATTTCATGGGTGCTGTATCCGAAATCATCCGTTTTGCTTGATATTTCGATACCGTTAACGGGGTCATTTCCATAATCTTTTGTTACGACCGGTATATAGCCGCCGTCCTCCACAACCAGGGTTACCCTCTGCGTGTGCTTGGGCTCCCCGACAAAAATTTCATCGGCGTTTGCTCTTCCGATATGGCCAACGTCCGGTTTTTCCAGCATAAAGCCTGACATAACCAGCTTAAGCTGCTTGTTTATGTATATATCCTCCACTTGAAGCTGGAGGTTTTCTCCCTCAGGCTTTTTAATAACCAGGTATGTATCCCCCATCTGAGCCATAATGTCATCGTTGATACCTGTTGTCGCGTTTAAAAAAATGGGATTGATTACCGAATCTTCATCATTGTCCGCAGATATTATCTCTTCCGGGATGTTTGCTGCGGTTCCATCCGAAAGATCCATCTCCCGGACCGAATCTTCATTGCCCATTCCCGTGCCAAAAGCCGTATCATCGGTGCTTGCCGAAATAGCTATGCCGTTATACTGCCTGATAAAAATCGACAGCACAATAACGCCCAGCATTAACGCTACGCTCTGAAAAGCCGCTTTTTTTAACAAGGTTTTGTCCAAGCCGCTCCCTCCCGGACTAACAGGAATAAAAATGAAGATTCTGTCTAAATATATCATGAATCATATGAAAATTATATATGAATTTTAAATAATAAACAATATCCCCTTTATTTTTTTGTTTTCGTTACGCATTGCATTTTGAAAACAAAATTTATATAATAAAATTGTATCTTGTCCACATTAATTGTAAAATGGACTGTATTACATTCGATAAACGGATAGGGGATAATGCCATGGGATCTGACAACTTCATAACAATCAAGCATAAGGACGGATATGCTACAAAACTGACATATTTGAGCTGTCTGAAGAAGCCCAAGGCCAGCATACTTATATTGCATGGCATGGCGGAGCATCAGAAAAGATATGAGCACTTTGCCAAATACCTGGTCGACCAGGGTTATGACGTATATCTTTACGATCACCGGGGACACGGCACGGACAAGAAGCTGAGCGAGCTTGGTTTTTTTGCATATCATAAGGGATATCAGCTTGTAGTTAACGATGCCGTTGACGTCAGTCAATATATTGAAAAAAACAACAGAAGCAATAAATTCTTCCTGTTCGGACACAGCATGGGTTCACTGATTGCCCGCAATGTAATACAATCTTATGACAATTATAATGGAGTAATACTGTGCGGAACCGCTTATCCTCCAAAAATAATGCTTTATCCGGGATTATTCATTACATCTCTTGTTAAAAAGATAAGAGGACCCAAGTATGTTTCCCCGTTCCTTAAAGAGCTGCTGTTCGGCAGCAGCAAGTATACCCATTTCTCCGAGCGGACCGTTTTTGACTGGCTGACAAGAAGCCATCCCGTGGTAGGAGCCTACATCCATGACCCTTACTGCGGATATGTATGTACCGCATCCTTCTACCATGACTTGTTAAAGATTACATCCATAGCCGCCAATAAAAAGCTTATTAAAAATACAAAAGCCGACCTTCCCATGTTCATCATCAGCGGCGAAAGGGACCCTGTCGGCGGTTTCGGCAAGGATATCAAGCGCCTTCTTTCCTTATATAAGAAGCTTGGCTTTACAAATGTTGCCTATAAATTGTACCCTGACTGCAGGCATGAGCTTCTGAATGAGCTCAACAATGATGAGGTATATTCCGACATCAACCATTGGCTGCAGAAAATAATCCAATCCAATAAGTGACGCCATTATGCCTTAGGGGGCTTTGGCCCGATATATTGATACAAATAAGTTTTCATCATGCCGTTATATATTTTTCTGTTTTTATCGGCCTTCCGGCCGATATATTTTTCCGAATCCGCATAAGCCGTTATTATATAGCAGGACCATGTATCAAGCGCTTTGTATACTCTCCCGATTTCAGCATAAAGCTTCGGGAGATTTTTTTGCTCCTCAATCCTCTCTCCATAAGGGGGATTGGTAATAATAAACCCGTATTTCTTGCTGCTTTTAAGCTCCGATACCGGTCTTTGCTGGAAATGAATCAAATGGCCGACGCCTGCCAGGTTCGCATTCTGCCTTGCGGCCTTAATAATTTCCCCGTCAATATCGTATCCCTGGATGTCCATCTTTACATCATTAAGCATGATGTCATTTGCCTCATCCCTGGCCTTTTTCCAGGCATCCCTTGGAATAAGATTATTCCATGTCTCGGCCAGGAAGCTTCTTTTTATACCCGGTGCTATTCTCGCTCCTATTAATGCAGCCTCTATGGGAATGGTGCCGCTTCCGCAGAATGGATCGATGAGTGTCCGATCCTTGTTCCACGGGGTAAGCATGATCATGGCGGCAGCCAATGTTTCGGTTATCGGGGCTTTTGCGGTCAATTTCCTGTATCCTCTGCGGTGCAGGGATTCGCCCGATGTATCCAAGCCGATTGTAACAACATCCTTTAATATGGATACACGAAGAGGATAGGCGCTGCCGCTCTCCTCAAACCACTCAACCTTATATACGGACTTCATCCTTTCAACTATTGCCTTCTTCATTATGGACTGTATGTCCGAGGGACTGAAAAGCTTTGAACTTACGGAGTTGGCTTTTGCAATCCAGAACTTGCCGTCCTTCGGAATGTACTGTTCCCATGGAATGGCCTTAGTTTTTTCAAAAAGCTCATCAAAAGTTTCGGCTGTAAATGACGCAATTTTTATCATAACACGTTCCGTTGTCCTAAGAAACATGTTGGCTCTTGCGCATGCCAAAATATCACCGTAAAAACATACTTTTCCATTATCAACATTTGATATTTCATATCCCAGGTCGGTTATTTCCCTTTTCAGAACCGCCTCCATACCGAAATGGCAAGGCGCTATATACTCGTATCTGCTCATTGATTTCTCCCAAAATTTTTTATTTCGTATATCAGCATTTTAATTCTATTTAGTATTCCGGTCAACGGGATAATTGATACGCCTGATAACCCCCATGCAAATTTTTTATCTGGTACCCATATTTCATCAAATCCCTTGCCGCCATCAGGCTTATATGTCCCCTGTCGCAGTAAAGGATTATAATTGCATTTTTTCTTATCCTGTACCTTTCTCTTTCCAGGCTTTCGTATGGTATATTTATTGCTGTGGGAATATGTCCCTTTCTAAAATCCTCAGGGCTTCTAAGATCTATAATCAATACATGGGAGCGTCCGATATAATTCATAACGTCCCTTGGTTTAATCGTTTCAAAAGACATACCCTCTTACATCCTTTCATAATACGGCATATAACAATAATAGGTCTCTCAATATATATTATATTCCGACAAAATTATTTTGATATTGCCCAGAAAAATAAGGCAGGCCAAATGGCCTGCCTTAGAAAATAAAGCCCTTAATTAGTAATCGTTGCCAAAGTCGTCAATATCCCTGAACCTGTTTGTGTTGGTATTTGCATTTCTGGCATTATTGCATCTTGTGGTGTCCCTAACGGTGTTTTTGTCCGTATTTCTGTTGGTGTTTGTATTGTTTGTGTTAGTGCCGGTGGTGGTATTGTTCGCATTCCTGTTATTGGCATTTCTTGCATTTGATGACTGGTTGTTGTTATTTCTGTTATTGTTACTCATAAATGGCCTCCTAATCAAAAGTGTAGATTGATATTGCATGATTATTATTTGTTGATTTTATAGAAATATTCATCATAAATTTTTGCTGTTAAATTTTCACAAATTGTTCTTAAAATTTAAACAATTTTCGTCTTGCATTATAATATCTTTTATAATATAATAAATAAGAGCTCAGATGATACTATTCTGAGCTCTTATAACCCCTTATTAATTATTTATACTCCCCTCATCGGAACGACCGCCTGGCTCCCCCTGGCGGTCGTTTCCATTGTTATGTTTAATTTTCAACGTTTCTTATCACTTTTTTAATCACGTCTACGAAACATGACCCACAATAAGCCAACTAAAACAATCGGAATAAAGAAAGTATAAAGAAGCCTTAATACGATCCATCCTATTCTGATAATCATGCTGAGTATAGTTAAAAACAACAAGGCTAAAATCACTGCATGATACCATCTCAGACGGAATATTCTGCCGTAAGGCCTTTTATAATGATGCCCTTCATAATTATCATTAAATTCTTCGCTGCCATAATTGCGGTAATCTTTTTTATAGCCCGTTTCACCTTCCGATATTTTTTCGGTATCGATAATGGTCTTTGCTATGAGTCTCGGATCTCCTATCTCTTTAATGACCTCCTCTTCGCTTTTGCCGGGCTGTGAACTGATATATTCGCTGTAAAAGATCATGCTTTGCTCTATTGTGTTTTGATCCACCTCACCCTCCAGGGCCTGCTTCAGCAAGTCCAGGAATTCTTTTTTCTTCATTGCATCCTCCGTTCATGGCCATATATGTTTCGCCGTTATACCGCATTACCAATCACTTATACGGGTCCAACTCAAGACCTCGTGCCTTATTTTAACATATATAAATACACGGGTAAATTAAGAATCGATTAAATTTTTATTTATCAACGATAATAAAGCAGTATACATACATGGAATTGTATGTATACTGCTTTATTATCGTGTGCTAGAGGATTCGAACCCCTGACCTTCTGGTCCGTAGCCAGACGCTCTATCCAGCTGAGCTAAGCACACACGGTATTTATAATCAAATCATGCCGGCGACCGGAATCGAACCGGTACGGGATTTTGGTCCCGCAGGATTTTAAGTCCTGTGCGGCTGCCAGTTCCGCCACGCCGGCATTAATGGGGCCTATAGGGCTCGAACCTATGACCCCCTGCTTGTAAGGCAGGTGCTCTCCCAGCTGAGCTAAGACCCCAAAAATAAAAAACGTCGAAATATAAATCTCCGGTCATATTATAAAATAATACGACCCAGAAGAGACTCGAACTCTCGACCTCCGCCGTGACAGGGCGGCGCTCTAACCAACTGAGCCACTGGGCC
>JAAYHD010000064.1 GCA_012735495.1 Clostridiales bacterium
GTGTTATTATTCATATATAACTCATGGTACTCCTTTGCTAATGTTTTTCTTTGGTTATTAAACATTTTACAATGGATTACCATGAGTTTTCTATATATTACGGCATTTTATTTTACAACTTCCCTAAAAAATATTATAATTCTCCTCCGCATTTGTCGCAGAATTCCAAGCCCTCGATGGTTATTCCGCCGCAATCGGGACAGATTGTTTTCGCGGGTTTTATCTCCATCTCCACTACTTCATATTCCTCATCATCGGATAAGGATTTTTCCTCATTACCGAATGAGGGATTGTTCATTACGGTGTTATCACCAGCAGCCTCTTTTGGGCCGCCGGCTGTATCCACAAGCCTGTTTTTTCTGAATATTTCAAACACTGACATGCAAAACCACTCTCCGTTTATCAGGCCAGGTTAATGCTCAGCCCTGTATTTATTCATCAATGCCGTAAATATCTCGCCTGTGCTGGGAGGGGTATATGTTATCGCATTGGCTCCGGCTTCTATGGTCCGAATAATGGTTTCGGGCGTAGGGCCGCCGGTTGCAATAATCGGTACCTCCGGGAACCTGTCCCTGATGTGCTTTACCACCTCCGGTGTCCTTGACGCGGCGGAAACATTAAGTATTGAGACGCCGCTGTCAAGCCTGCTCTGGATATCCGTCTTCTCGGATACCACTGTTATTACAATGGGTATATCAATCCGTTCCTTTAGATACCTTATGGTATCATTGGGTGTAGGAGCATTAAGCACCACACCCACCGCACCTTGAAATTCTGCATGCTCGGCCAGATTTACAACCCTGGGACCGGTGGTTGTCCCGCCGCCAACCCCGCAGAATACTGGTACATCCGAGCAGGTTATTATCGAATGTGAAATAATCGGCTGCGGTGTGAAAGGATACACCGCAATAACCGCATTTGCATTGCAGTTTCTAATTATCGCTACATCCGTAGTGAATACAAGTGATTTTATAAGCTTTCCGAATATTCTGATACCGCTGGCAGCATCAATCTCCTTGGGAACCCGAATCATGTGTTTTCTGAGAATTCCCTCGACTTCAGGCGTAAACCCTTGCGTCATATAACACCCCCATAACTCAATTTAAATATTATTGGCCTCCCAGTGCAAGATGCCCTTTCCTCATGCTTCCCCTGAGCTCTATTACCGGTACACCGTTCCCTTCAATGTATTCTTTTGTAATTATTACCCGTCCGATGCTGTCATCCTTGGGAATCTCATACATGATATCCAGCATGATTTCCTCAAGTATGGCCCGCAGAGCCCTGGCTCCCGTCTTTTTCTCCAAGGCCTTGCTTGCGATGGCTTCCAGGGCGTCCTGGGTAAACACAAGGTCCACCTCATCCATGGCAAGAAGGCTTTGGTACTGCCTGATAATCGCATTCTTCGGTTCTACCAGCACCTTTATAAGCATTTCCTTTGACAGCCCGTCCATAGCGCATACAATCGGGAGTCTGCCTAAGAATTCCGGAATCATGCCATATTCCCTCAAGTCATCCAGGGTAACCTTTTGCAGTATGTTTTCGTCATTATCGTATTTATCCTTAAGGTCCGCCTGAAATCCTATTGAGCTGTTTTTATTAAGCCTTGCCTTGATTATCTTGTCCAGATCGGGAAACGCCCCGCCGCATATGAACAGTATGTTCTCTGTGTTGACCATCTTCATGGGCACCATGGCATTTTTTGAGGACGCCCCCACAGGCACTTCCACGTCGCTGCCCTCAAGAAGCTTCAGCAACCCTTGCTGTACCGACTCGCCGCTGACATCACGGCTGGTGGTGTTGCGCTTCTTGGCAATCTTGTCTATCTCGTCTATGAACACTATACCCCGCTCGGCCTTTTCCACGTCATTCCCGGCAGCCGCAAGAAGCTTTGAAATAACGCTTTCAACATCATCCCCAATGTATCCCGCTTCCGTCAGGGATGTGGCGTCGGCTATTGCCAGCGGAACATCCAGAAGCTTTGCCAGGGTCTTAACCAGGTAAGTCTTGCCGCATCCTGTAGGACCGATCAGGAGCATGTTTGACTTTTCTATCTCCACATCCTTGGGCGCGCTGCTGCTGATTCTCTTGTAATGATTGTATACGGCAACGGAAATTACTTTTTTGGCGTGCTCCTGTCCTATAACATATTCATCAAGCCTTGCTTTTATTATATGAGGAGAAGGAATTTTCCTATAGTCAATTTCTTCAACAATATCCTCCTCTTCCTTCGGCTTTGCAGCCGCGCCTTCGGAAGCGGGTTGAATCGGTCCGAACGTAAACATGGTCGGCGGCAGGTTTATCATGCTCATATACGGGTTGTCGCCGCTGCTCATTATGTCAAAAGCCTTCTGCATACAGTCGGCACAGATATGTATATTGTTGGGGATCCGGATCATCCTTCCCGCAACACTCTCCGGCCGCCTGCACAAGTAGCATATATCTTCATTCTTTTTCTTTTTGTTTTCACCATCCAGGTCCATATTGTTTTTGTTTTCATCCATTCCCATATTCTACCCTTCCTTATAACTCACTTATCATCTGTAAGGCAAGCAGTTGTCATCAGTTATCTTCCCTTGCGCCAAGGGTCGCGGTGACGGTAAATTTCTTATACTCGCCATTTACATGGCGCATATATACTATCTCAACGTCCGTACCCGCGCGGATGCTTGATATCAGCTCCTTAAGCTGGGTACCGGAGGTTATCTCCTTGTCATTAACATACTGGATTACATCTCCGACCTTAAGCCCAGCCTTATCCGCAGCGCTTCCCTCGACAACGAACGAGATGTATACCCCAATCGGAATACCGAACATTTCCGAAATATCCTCGGTAACATCCTGGAGTGTGACCCCAAGAAATCCCTGTTCCTCGGGCTTCAGAATCTCACGGCTCATCAAATCATTGATTATCGGAATCGCCCTTGAAATCGGGATGGCATATCCCATTCCCTCAACCTTATAATCTTCAAACTTTACAGTATTGATTCCGATTACTTCACCGTTGATATTCAGCAGTGCACCACCGCTGTTTCCCGGATTAATGGCGGCGTCCGTTTGAAGAAGAACCATGGTGGTATACCGTCCGTTGCTGGAAACATCGATTTTCCTGTCCTTGGCACTGATATACCCCACCGTCAGAGATTGGCCGTACCCCAGGGCATTTCCAATGGCTATCGCCATTTCCCCAACCTTTATATCATCGGAATTCCCCAGCTTGGCAATTTTAATCGCATCTATTGTACTCTGGGGTATATCCTTCAGGCTGACGGTAATAACCGCAAGATCAGCCGTTGAATCGGTGCCCTTGATTACGGCATCCGCTTCCGTGTCGTCGATAAATTTAACCGTTATCTTATCCGTTCCTTCCACAACGTGATTGTTTGTCGCAATCAAAAGCTCCTTGTCATCCTTGCCGACGATTATGCCGGATCCGCTGCCCTCGGTGGGAATCTCCATGCCAAACCAGTTGTACCTGCTGGTGGATACGCTGGTTATTGAAACTATGGCAGGCATGGTCTCCTCGGCAACTTTCATGACTGCGGATTCCGGAATGCTCTTTACGGAGCCGTACTGTGTGCTGCCAACCTTAAGCCTGTTCCTTGAATGGCCTATGTCATCGGTTGAGCCGAGTATATAGCTCTCTTTATTTTTAAACGCGTCGGGATTCAGCCTGTAATACAGGTATGCGACACCGACAAAAGCGACTCCCGCAATTATTCCGAATACCGCCGCCTTGAATAAAAAGGCAAATACCCTTCTAATCCGGCTTTTCTTCCTGGGTGCCGGTGCAGGCTGTTGATAAGGCTGGTAAGGAATATAGCTGTATGACTGCGTTCCCGATACCTTTTCCGCCCAGAAGCTGTATTCCGGCCGGTTATATTCCCTGTTTTCCCGGTTATCATTATTATCGGGGTTTTGAGGATATTGATTTATGTTATTTTGATTAAAATCTTCCATAATCAAACTCCTTTCCAATTCCGCTAGTCATAGTTTAACAGCATTTTGTGTAAAGAATGTGAAGAAAATAAAGATTTGCACCAATTGAAAAACATATTGTTGAATTCCTGATAATCATGTATCATTGTATATAGACTTAATACCGATTACTTACTGCGGGAGGGTTGCTGCGTGATAAAGGACAACCAGAAAACACTGAACAGGCTTCATATTCTGATGGATGCTCTGATTATAGTAATATCCTTTTTGATAGCATATTATATGAGGTTCTACAGCTTTTTAACCAGCCTCAGCCTGTTTTCGGTTGAAAAGAAGACCTTCTATCCTCTGAGCGTCTATGCCCAGAGCTTATATATTCTTGTACCGTTATACCTGTTTTTATATGACAGGGCGAAGCTTTATACTCCAAAACGCAGCAAGAAAAGATGGACGGAGTTCTATCATATCACCTATTCCAATTTTCTTGGTCTGACCTTCTACCTGTTCCTGCTGTACATGATCAAGGAGGAGCATATCTCCCGTCTCTTCCTGGGCATGTTCACATTCATTAATATAATCTTGTGCGCTGTAGCCAGAATGTCAATCGCACAGGTGTTAAGAACCTTCCGCAGGAAAGGCTATAATCTGAAGCATGTGCTTCTCGTCGGCTACAGCCGTGCGGCTGAAGCTTATATAGACCGGATATTTGCCAATCCCCAGTGGGGATATTATATTCACGGAATACTTGACAACAACATGGAGATTGGAACCAAGTACAAGAAGGTTCCGGTTGTGGGAAAGCTTGAGCAGCTTGAGGAATACCTGACCAAGATGTCCCTGGACGAAATCGCCATAACCCTCAGCATCAAGGAATACGACATGCTTGAAAGGGTTGTGACCATCTGCGAAAAAACCGGTGTTCATACGAAATTCATACCCGATTATTATAATTTCTTCCCCACCCGGCCCTATACCGAGGATTTATACGGCCTTCCCGTTATCAATATCAGGAATGTGCCGTTGAGCAATACATTTAACTGGCTGATCAAACGTGTGCTGGATATAATAGGCTCCATAGCGGGACTGGTTGTATGCGCCATCCCGATGCTGATAATTGCCATACTGATAAAGCTTACTTCCGAAGGTCCCGTCATATTTACACAGGTCAGAATCGGCAAGAACAACAAGCCCTTCAAGATGTACAAGTTCAGGTCCATGGTGCTTCAGACCGACGAAGAGGAAGAAAAAGCCTGGACGACCAAATACGATCCCAGGGTAACCCGAATCGGCAGGTTCATACGAAGGACAAGCCTGGACGAACTTCCCCAACTGTTCAACATACTTAAGGGAGATATGAGCCTCGTGGGTCCAAGGCCGGAACGCCCCCAATTTGTTGAAAAATTCAAGGAGGAAATCCCAAGGTACATGATAAAGCACCAGGTGCCCCCTGGTCTTACCGGCTGGGCACAGGTAAACGGCTACAGGGGCGACACCTCAATAACCAAGAGAATCGAGTACGATTTATATTATATAGAAAACTGGACTCTGGGCTTTGATATTAAGATAATACTCCTAACCATTTTTAAGGGCTTTATAAATAAAAACGCTTATTAAGAAATTATCAAATCAATAATCCGCATGGTTGCTTCCCCGTCAAGTACGGGGAAATTTATTGCGTTAAATGCCCGGATTAGTTCATTTGAGTATTCTCCCCTGTTGATTATGTCGGCCACCTCTTTTGCGGTTCTTGCCACCGGTCCGGGAACATATGCGGTATAGTCCCTGTAGAATCCCCTGCCGTGCTTCTCAAACTCGTCCAAATCATAGGCGAAGAAAATCATGGGCTTCTGTGTGAGACAATATTCGAATATTATGGATGAATAATCGGTAATCAGAATATCGGAAGCCATAATGAGCTCCGATAGGCTTTTTTCACCCGATAAATCGCATATATTGTCCATTTCGAGCTTTTTAGCCATCCCGGCCACAAAAGGATGCAGCCTTAGTCCCAGTATATAATCCCGCGGAAGCAATTCCGCAAGCTCCTTTACCTGTCGGATGGTAATATCGGACCCAAGATTTTCATCCCTGAAGGTCGGCGCATACAGTATAAGCTTTTTATCTCCCGGAATCCGGTACCTGCCGTAAACGGCATCCTTCTCCATATTCTTCTTATTTATTTCAAGCCTTCTAATCCTGTTCAGGATATCATCGGTTTTCGGGAGCCCCATCGGGTATATCCTGGATGCGTCTATCCCGAATGCCTGTGCGTAAATCCGGGCGGTCTGCTCGCTGTTGACAATCAAATGGGTGATGCTGCGGTTAGCCCTTTTTTCAAGAGCCTTAAGCCGTCCTGTATTGGCATCCTGTCCGAACCTTTTTATCGTACCGGTGCCGTGCCAAAGCTGCACCACCTTCACGTTGCTCCGTAAACGGATATATGCCATGGGAAGGAACACGTTATCCATAAGAATGATTCCCGCCCTTGCCATTTGATAAGGCCTGACAAAGAAAAATGCCATAAGCTTCCCCATATCCTTAAAGCTTTTAACCGCCTCTGTCTCCGATTTGGTTATACAGCTGAAAGAATATCCCATGTTGCGCTTTTTAAGCTCCCTGACCACAAGGCTTACATTGCCATCCTCCCCGTCGTCATGGGTCATAATGCAAAGAACCCTGGATTCATCTACGGGAAAAAGCCTGCTTATATTGTAAAACAATGCAAAAATAAAATATCCGACCGTTTTAACCATCGCCTAATGCTCCCTGCATTTTATCCAGACCGCCTTTTATTATGGACATCCTCAATCAGATTAACTATCTTACAGGATGCATTGCCGTCATCCGCATGGTTGTATTTCTTTCTGAAGGCTTCGTACTTATCCCTGTATGCCTCATATTCATATTCCTTTATTGCCTGTATCAGTGCCTGTGTCGATTCCACCACTGGACCAGGCACTTCATTTATAAAATCGAAATAGAAGCCGCGAAGCCTCTCCTTATACTCACACAGGTCGTAGCAGTAGAAAAACATCGGCCTGTTAAGAATGCTGTAATCAAACATTACCGAGGAGTAGTCGGTTACCAGCATGTCCGATACAAGGTACAGAAGGGATATGTCATAGTTCTTGTCAAACGCATAAATGAAGCCTTCATAATCCGACCAGTTGATGTAATCCTGTACAAGGTAGTGATACTTCACAATCCAAATGGTATCCTCTTCGAATTCCTTCTTCAGAAGGTGAAAGTCCAGACCGGTACTGAACTTGTATATACCGTTGGCATAATACTCGTCATCCCTCCAAGTGGGGGCGTACAGGATAACCCTCTTGTCCTTCTTAAGCCCGAGTGTTTCCTTGATTCTGTCTATCTCTTCCCTGTCATGCTTCCTAAACAGGATATCGTTCCTCGGGTAGCCTATCTCAAGAATTTCTTTTTCAAATCCAAACGCTCTCCTAAATATTTCCGTGGAGTACCTGTTCTGTGATACCAGGTAGTCCCATGTCATTACATTACTGTAAAAATTCTTCTTGTATTCTTCCAGGCTGCTTTCCCCGGACATATATACGGCATCCATATCCAGGGCAAGCCTTTTTAAAGGTGTGCCATGCCAGGTCTGTATGTAGACGGTATCCCTGCGCTTGATTATATACCTGGGAAATCTTGTGTCGCTTATCCATATTCCGGCTATGGAAAAATAATAAAAATACCGGAACCGGTTTCTTTTTATTTTTTTAGCCGTCCCTGGTATTTCCACATTTGTATCCTCAAGTATGATATAACAGCGGTACTTCCTATCAAGTCCCCGGCGGACCATTTCTTCATATATGGCTCTCGGATTACCGGTGAAGTTTCGTCCCACATTGCTCTCAAAAAGAACAACATCATCCCTTACGGGCAGTATCCTGACCAATATCCTGTAATAGACCAGCATCAGCTGTTTCAGTATATTCATAATTTAACCGTACCTTTCATAAATACCACTACAGCCGCTTTTGAAGGTCATCCTTTATTTTCGTGGTTGATATGCCTTCTGTTCTCGGAAGATATACAACCTCACAATAGTCCTTCAGAAAATCGAATTTGCCCTTCCAATCATCACCCATGACGAATATGTCGATATCATTTTCAATAACATCCTGTATTTTCTGATCCCATGTACGTTCAGGTATCACCTTGTCCACATACCTGATAGCTTCCAATATCGTCTTGCGGTCCTCATAGCTGTAATAGGCCTTCTTGTTTTTGATAGCGTTAAATTCGTCCGTTGACAGCGCCACTATCAGGTAATCTCCCAGTTCCCTGGCTCTTCTTAATAAATTGATATGACCTACATGCAGCAAATCGTATGTTCCATATGTGATAACCTTCTTCATAGCTTTCGATTCCCCTGTTGGAGAATACCCTCCTTATCCAAGCTTTTTATATATCCTCTTTAGCCGCTCCACTCGCTTCTCCACCTAATACGGTATCCTCGCCGGTCTCATCACTCGCGGGTTCATTAACTTGTGCCGATTTGGTGTCAGCTATAGACTTTTTCTTCTTTTTCTTCTTCTTTTTAAGCTTTTTTATTTCATCAATATATTTTTCTTCATAAAGCTTGCATATTTCATCCACCGGCCCATCAGCAATCAGGCTTCCTTTATCAAGAATAATCGCACGGCTGCAGATCCTTCTGACCTGCTCGGTAGAATGGGATACAAACAAAACCGTTATTCCCTTATCGAACATGTCAAGAATACGCTTTTCACTCTTCTTCTTGAATTTCGCATCACCTACGGATAAAACCTCATCCAGTATAAGAATATCGGGTTCAACAATTGTCGCAATGGAAAAGCCCAGCCTGGCCTTCATACCGGATGAGTAATTCTTAACAGGCACGTTGATGAAATCGCCAATCTCGGAAAACTCCACGATTTCATTGAATTTCTCGCTGATAAACTCCTTCGGGTATCCCAGCATGGCTCCATACAGGTATATATTCTCCGCACCGGTATATTGGGGGTCAAAACCCGCACCCAGCTCCAGCAAGGGAGCGATCTTTCCCCTTACGGTAATCTCGCCCTCGGAAGCTTTCAATACTCCTGCAATTATCTTAAGCAATGTGCTTTTCCCTGCGCCGTTGAGGCCAAGAATTCCTACCCGGTCGCCTTTATTAACCGTAAATGATATATTCTTAAGCGCCCAGAATTCCTGGTACCTGATTTGATTCTTTACAAGCTTGATTAAAAACTCTTTTAAGTTGTCTACCTTCTTTTCCATAAGGTTGAATCTCATGCCTATATTATCAACCCTAATAACCTCTCTGCTCACATTATCCTCCATGAAGAATCCAACTTAGGTTCCGATGTTATATGTTATATATTCAATATGAACTTGTCTTGTTTTTTATAAAACAGAACAATACCGGCAACCAGTGATATAATACTATAACCTGATGAAATTAACAACGCATTCATATCGAGAGGGTGCCCATAAACGCAATTCCTGAAATTCAGAATTATATGGAATATCGGATTTGCGTTGAAAATCCATTTCCACTCGTCGCTTACTATTCCGGCATCATAGAATATGGCCGCGGTATACATAATAAGCATCAGGGCAACTCCCCACAAGTATTCCATATCCCTGAAAAACACGGCCAGGGTTGCGAGAATCAACCCCATGCCAAGACTGAGCACCAGCAGTTGCAGTAAGGGAATGATTGAGTATAATATATATTTTGTCGGCTGTACCTTGAAAACAATCATTGCCCCGAAAAGTACAACCGTCGAAATCAAAAATATAATGAAATTGGACAGGACATCGGATACCGGATATATGTACTTGGGCACATATACCTTCTTAATCATGCTGCTATTGCTGCGTATCGATTTCATGGCCTGCTTGGTGGCCTGTGAGAAAAATGAATACAACAGCCTGCCGGTCAGGATATATACGGGAAACGCATGATCCTTCTTTCCCCGGATATTAATAAAAACTACCGTAAGAACAAATGTTGTAAGAATTGGCTCAAGCAGCGTCCATAATATGCCAAGATAGGATCTCCTGTACTTGAGTTTTATGTTCTTCTTTGTAAGCTCAAATAAAAGATATCTATATTTTTTAAAGTTTTTTAAAACCCTGTCCAATGTTATCTCCATCCATATATTATATCTAATCTAAGTAATGATTTTACCACTTTTCTATGATTATGTCCATCTATACCGATATTCTATCCTTAATTTTACAATCTAATCATTGACGAAATTCCCAAGGCTTCCGTGAGCCGTCAACATAATTAACTGCTGCATATATGTTTTATAAGTCATATATGCAGCAGCCTTTGCTTTTATATTCACGAACCTTTTTACTGTCCGATGCCCAGGCGGTTCATCGCACTGAATATCGCCCTAATTGACGCCCTGGTGATGTTGGAGCTCACTCCGACACCAAAGGTAGCCTTGCCCGTATTCATATCCAGCATATGAACATATGCCGCTGCATGGGCACCTGCACCGCTGCTGAGAGCATGCTCGGTATAGTCAAGTATCTTAATGTTGACGTTCAGCTCCTTATGTAGCCCGTTCAGTACGGCATCGATCGGTCCGTTTCCTACGGCTTCGAAGGATTTCTCCACACCATGGTCGGTATAATGAACCACTGCATGGGTGCATCCGTCCTCGTGACCCATATCCTCGAACTTGCATTTTTTGAAATGCAGGGGCTCTTTTCTTTCAATATAGCTCCTTTTGAACTCTTCCATGATCTGATCAGGAGCGACCTCTCCCTGTTTCTCGGATAAAGCCTGGATGACGTCGGCGAATTCCTTATGCATGGCCTTAGGCAGCTTGTAACCGAAGTAAGTCTCCATGATAAAGGCAACGCCGCCCTTGCCGGACTGGCTGTTGATCCTGACGATGGGCTCGTAGCGCCTTCCGATATCCGCCGGATCGATGGGAAGATACGGTACTTCCCAGTATATGCTGTTTCTTTCCTTCATGGCGTGCATTCCCTTGTTTATCGCATCCTGGTGCGAACCTGAGAATGCCGTGAATACCAGCTTGCCTGCATAAGGATGTCTCTCATGAACCTTCATCTTTGTCAGGCGTTCATATGTATCAATAATGATATTTATATCTGAAAGATTCAATTCAGGGTCAATTCCCTGGGAGAACATGTTGTATGCCAGGGTGAGTATATCCACATTGCCGGTTCTTTCGCCATTGCCAAACAACGTGCCTTCCACCCTGTCCGCGCCTGCCAAAAGGGCAAGCTCAGCCGCCGCTATGCCGGTGCCGCGGTCATTGTGAGGATGCACACTAAGGATGATGCTGTCCCTGTTCTTGAAATTCCTGTTCATCCACTCAATCTGATCGGCATATACATTGGGCGTGTTCATCTCAACCGTTGCCGGAAGATTTATTATAATCTTGTTGTCCGGCGTAGGATTCCAGACATCCATAACCGCATGACATACCTCAAGGGCGTAATCAACTTCGGTGCCTGTAAAGCTTTCCGGCGAATATTCAAGTATGATCTTGCCCGGGAAGCTTGCCGCATATTCCTTTACAAGCTTTGTGCCCTCCACCGCAATGTTCTTGATCTGCTCCTTGTTCATGTTGAATACAACATCGCGCTGCAAGACGGATGTAGAGTTATAGATATGTACTATTGCCCTTGGTATTCCCTCCAGGGCTTCAAAAGTCCTTTTCAGCAAATGCTCCCTGCACTGGACCAGTACCTGGACGGTTACATCCTCAGGAATAAGCCTTCTGTCGACAAGCTGCCTTAAAAAATCAAATTCAATTTGGGAAGCGGAAGGAAAGCCAACTTCAATTTCCTTAAAACCCAGCTCCACCAGAAGATTGAAGAATTCTATCTTTTCTTCAACAACCATGGGCTCTGTCAATGCCTGGTTGCCGTCTCTCAAATCAACACTGCACCAGATCGGCGCTTTCATTATTTCCTTGTTGGGCCATTGCCTGTCCGGAAGATATATGACCGGATTTCTTTTATATCTCTTATAATTCATCATGAAAAGATCCTCCTCCTAATTAATATAACTTGATTAAATGATAAATTATTCAAAGCTATACCAATTACGGAGTCGGTAAACCACGCTGTATTTTTTTACAATGAATAATGTAACGCTGTCTACTCGAGTCCCACAAGACCAGATCCTTTCTATTCTATTATTGATTTATATTATTATGGTATATTATGTTCAAAGGATGGAAAATATGTATAAATATGAGGTCACTGGAATATAGTGACCTCAATTATATCACCGAACATTGCAATTGGCAACTGTTTTTTGATTATTGCCCGTTATTCAGCCCTGCTTAAGCTCAGCAGGATTCTCGGCGTATCAACTATGGATACGAATTCGGATATATCCGTTCTTATATCAAATGCATATGTACCGATGGAGAACCCCGATAAATCAATATATGGTTTTAAGGTACTCCTGGTTATTGAACTGATTTCACTGGCAGGCGCCATAACATTTACATTAATAGGCCCTTTGGTAATAAAGTTCACAACAATATCGTCCGACTTATTGATAATCCTAAAATCATTAGGCCATATGGATATTTGTTTGGTTTCCAGCTTCTCTATTGTTATATTTACAGATGCCGTCGTATCATTACCGACCAGATACACTCCGTCATCCAGCCAGCTCTGCAGCTCAATAAACTTCTCGATGCTGTCGGTCGCCCCGGTTATATCGTAGGTTACTTCCAGTTTGTTTATTTTGGCAAGTTTGGAATCGTCAGCCGCTATCTCGATGGTTTTTGGCTGGTATTCCAGGTCCGTCATTACATAACCGTCTCCCGGCTGCCCTGTGGCGGTTATGATAAGCGGTATTTCCTTAATTACATACATCTCAATGCCAACCACAATATTGGGATGACTGAAGGTGAGCCTGGTTGAATCAATTACCTCCCCTTCCTCATCAAGGGCAACGGGCTTTAAAATTCTGTTGATTCTTGATGTCGCTCCGTCAACATTTACTTCAACAACCACCTGCTTTATTTTGTCAATCCGGCTCTTTGGCCCGTCAACACGAACTATGTTAGGGTCCGCGGATCTGGGCCCAAGGTAATATCCGTCGCCGACCTTGCCGGCAGCCACAACGCTGACCTTGAATTCCTTGCTGGACAATTCTTCGATGCTGATTTTCATGGTCCTTACGTCGCCCCTGTCGACTATCTCAATCTCATCCTTGTACCTTTTTGGAGTAATCACTATGTCTACCGCATTTACGCTGGACAGGTCGGCAAAATCGGCGGTTACATAAAAATCCGATGCTTCCAGGCTTTCGAGGATTGACCTTCTTGCCGCCACTTTGAAGGTTACCTTGTCACCCTCGATAATATCATAGCTCTGCTTTGAAGTGCTTATAAGCTGCTCATTCAATATGGTAACGGGAACATCAGAAAAAGTCCTGCTTTTGACCGGATCATTCACATTGGTAATAACCAGCCATAAGAAAGCAGCGATAACAACGGAAAGAATTTTAACTCCAATATTCCTGGTCAACTTATCTTTCATTCTTGATTCTTCCCTTCCAAAACTTTAGCCTCTGCCTGGTGTCAAATGCCTTCTTCTGGGCATCCGTCAGCTTCGCCCTGAGGTAATCCCCGTCCACATTGCGTATGAGCTTTCCTTCCCTTGCTATGGACACTTTTCCCGTTTCTTCGGAAACTATGATGGTCAGGCAATCCGACACCTCGCTGATGCCTATTCCGGCCCTATGCCTTGTTCCCAAATCCTTGCTTAACTGGATGTTGTCGGACAGGGGAAGATAACATGTGGCCGCAGCTATTCTGTTTCCTCTTATAATGACCGCACCGTCATGGAGCGGAGTGTTTTTCTCGAATATATTAATAAGCAGCTCGCTGCTTAATAAGCTGTCGATCGGTATTCCCGAGCTTTCAAACTCGCTTAACGAAATGTCCTGTTCAATAACCATCAGCGCGCCCATTTTATTTCTTGCCAACTCGAAGGTCGCCCTGATTATTTCATCTATGGTGTTATCCGAAAATCTTTCTTCCTTTGAATCATCAAAAACAAGAATCGAACGGACTATGTTCCTCTTTCCCAATTGCTCCAAGGCCTTTCTCAGCTCGGGCTGGAAAACAATCATTATTGCTATGATTCCAACGTCTATTGTATTGGAAATAATCCATATCAAAACATTCAACTGAAAGATGACCGCTATAAACCAAAACAGCATAATAACGGCCAAACCCTTTACCAACGTCCATGCCCTCGTGTTTTTTATCCACTTCACAACATGATAAATAAGAAATGCAAGTATAATAATCTCAACTATGTCGGTAACGGTTATGTCCGGTATTGTCAAACGGTAATCGGCTATTAATTTCCTAATGGTATCCATATATCCATCTCCCGCCGTTGTTATCGTGAAATAATACGCTCATATGCTGTTTTGGATCAGCAGGCATTAATTGTTGTCCTCGTCCTCCGTATCCTCCTCGTCGTCATAATCTTCATAAGTCTCCGGGGAATCATAATCTTCATCCTCAGCCCGTTCGGGTCTTCTGACTTTATAATGCTTGACATTGACCTGGGGCGCGGTGACTGTCGCCTTGGGTACGGCCTTTACATAATAATAATATACGTCATCCTCAAACTGCGCGTACTCCACGCCGGTATAATCCAAGGTCAATCTAAAGAAATGCATTATATAAACCAGTGCGGTTGATATCACCGTTCCGATAATCATGCTCAGTATCTGGTCCGATTTGTCCAATATAAGGTAGCTGATCAAAAAGCCCAATATTCCGATGAATGCTCCCGCCAGTATGGATATTTCGAAAGCATAATTAAAGGGTATTTTCCTGATAAAATAGGTTACCATGATAATCAGCGAGAAAATGACAATGGTCATAATCATCTGGCGGCTGCCTATCAGGGTATCGATTACATAAGTATAAAGCTGGATGATATCCTCCACGGAAATATTGACCTGCATGGTGACAGCCGTTTTTATAATCTGGAACACATAATATATAATTACACCGCAGGCCGTGGGAACCATGGCAATCGGAGTGGAAACCAGGCCGAGCAGGATAGGCATAAGATACGGAATCTTCAAAATATATAAAACCGGCATCGCAAGCAGCACATATCCGTGCTTCGGTGTATACCTGGCAAATAAAAGGTATAATATCATCAGTATTGCAATAATGATGACCGACAATATCGGCGAAATGAAATATACATGCAGAACGGACATGGCCGCCGCTATCAGGACCATTATTGAAGACGGGGTAAACGCGCTCAGCAATGAAAGTCCAAGAATTATAGGCACGGCCTTAAGCCTGGCATCATAACCGATTTCCTTGTTTATCGTTTGAAATGCTATTAATGCAAAGATGAATTTGACAACCGGCAAAAGAAACGCGTCATATCTTTGATAAAATTTCTTAATCCGCTCTCTGATTTCAAGTAATTGCAGCATCATGTAATCCTCCAAATTTATGAATCTTGGGACGATTCGTCGTATATCTTCCGCAGGCGCCTAAGCAGCTTGTAATACTTGGACAGCTTCTTCCTGGAAACGTCATATTTTATGGAATAGCCAACCAGCGCGCCCAGTCCGAATAACGTTATTGTCATGATGTAGAATCCTAGCACGTAGCTTCCCAGCAGTTTATAGTTCAGCACCACGGCATTTCTGACCAGATACTCGATATTATAGAATACAATCAGGCCTAGAATAAGAGCATAAGCTACGGTGGAAGCGATAATGGTTTTCAGGATCTGGAACCTTACATAATCGGTTTTATAATATTTGCTGAGACGGATGTCCTCCTTGCCGTCCTTTTTCTCATAAACGGCAAGCTTGGTCATCAATCTGATTTTTTTATAGTCCAGCATTATTTCCTCCAAATAAAATGAAAAAATATGTATCGATATTATTTAATCAGACACTTCTGCCTATCGTCAATAGTATAACACAACCGTTCTATATTTTGTATATTTATTTTCGCTTTAAATGTAAAATCCGGCCAATTACCGGCCGGTTTCACTGACGTGTTCATTGACGCAGAAAATCCTTTTATTAATTGCCAAAAACAAGGCTTACATTCTCTTCCGTTGCTTCATGGAACTCAATCGTAGTTTTCCCGGTTCCTTCCGTATACTGCAAAAGCCACGATTGATAAGCGTCGTCGTCAACAGCTTCTATCTGCTGATAATCCCTCAAGGTATTTTCATAATCATACAGGTAGTAGACAAAACCGTTATTGTCTTTATCGATATCATAAGGATACGGCCTGCTTTCGAGGGCTTCACGGTTGTATTCATACAAATCCCTGTCATAGGCGTCAACATATCCAACCGCGTTGTATGTATCGCTTTCCTTGTCATGCACATATAGGGTGTACGGCCAGAAATCCCCCGCATATCCCTGGTTGTGGGACCATCCTGCTTCTATTGTCCCATTTTCATAAAACGAAAACAGCGGGTACTCTTTCAGCTCTATAAAGCATTCTCCTGTTTCTTCATTGCAATCATATATTATCCCAATATGTCCGGCCACCGCGGATGTTAAAAAATATACCACCAGCTCATCGCGCCCGTCCGCATCAACATCTGCGACCGCAAACTCGTTCTCTGTTATGCCGGAAACATTGCTCATTATGATTTCGGTTAAATCACCGTACCCGGGAAGATAATTATTGTTAACAAAGTCAAGCATTATATTCTTATATGCGGCATAACGGGCTTCGCTTCCGGCCGGAGCGGCCCCATTTTCTTTCGGCATATCTGCTGCAGAATCTCCTGCTGCCGAAGGAGTATCCTGACCGGCTTTTTGATTCCCATCCTTTGTATTTTTACTTTCCGTATTCGGTTCATTATCCGCAGGGCCGGCATCATCCTTTCCGGTTTCTTTGACTTCTGGATCTGCCGCGCTTACTTCTTCATTTTCCTTATCTTTGACGTTGTAATCATAGGCCTTCAAATCTCCTGTCTCTGCGTTTTTGGAACAGGCTGGAAGCAGCAGGCATAAGGCCATAACGGTCATAAAGAATATTGTAATCAACCTTTTTTTCATCGTACTAATTATCTCCATTCAGATTGACAGCTCCCGCATGAAATTTACGGATAAGCTCAATCATGCCGCTCATCCATATTATCATAAATCTCGCAATACCTTCCCGAAAATGCGGGCGGTTCTCCCGCGGCATACAGATGAGATGTGTCGCCAAAGGAGCTTACACGGAAATACGCTATTCCTTTTCTTCTCTCCTCCGTAACCAGGGTTGTTAACGATGTAGGAGCGGCGCAAAAACCATGCCACAGCAAAACAGGTGAAATACCGAGCAAATGGCTTAGAATAACGCATGTCACTCCAAAGTGGCAGAACAGGACGATGGTGTCCGTATTGGGGTTAACTGCCCTGTATATATTTCCATCCCGTTCATAGCCGTGTTTTTTCAGTATTTCATCAATCCCGTTGTAAACCCGTAATGCTTCTTCGTACACCGGTCCCGTTCTCATAACCGGAGCGGTATACCAGCGCTGATTGTCATAATACTCAGGGATTTTTGTCCATTCCCCCGGCAGAAAATCCCACGGATGACGTTCCTTTCCCGTACTTTCATCTATAACCGGCGCGTTGAACTCCCTGAGCCAGGGAAGCTCAATTGCCGTCCTGTTAAGCTTCTTCAGCGTAACTGATGCCGTATCCTTCGCCCTTCCCAGCGGAGATGTATAAAACTCTTTAACATTAATACCGGCTATACGCTCCGATAGAATCTCCGCCTCCTTCCATCCCTTTTCGGTCAGGGAATCAATCGAATAATCCGGATCTGCATGACGGATTAAAATTAATCTCACATCAAATGCCTCTCTTTCACGTTATATTGAGCCATTCCTCATAAAATAATAAAAATCTCTTGATACTAAGAGATTCCTCCCATGAATCTTATTTTATTATATTCTTAAAGCCAGCTAAAATCAAGCGGCCAAAGCTCCCGCCGGAATAAAGGGAGGCATGCAAAAAACCTGTAAATAATCCCTGTCTCCGTTGTGGAAATCTCATTGCCGGCTGTCCTCAAACGACAAAGAAGCCAGGATTTTTCCTGACTTCTTTTTTAATATCATCTTTTATGTTTTCTAATCCAACTTCTTCAGCGTCGGGAACAACAGTACATCCCTTATGGCCGATGAATCCGTAAGCAGCATTACGAACCTGTCGATACCGATTCCTATGCCGCCTGTCGGAGGCATGCCGTATTCCAGGGCATTGAGGAAATCCTCGTCGGTTTCATTGGCTTCCTCGTCTCCGGCAGCCCTGAGGGCTTCCTGTGCTTCGAACCTGGTTCTCTGGTCGATGGGGTCGTTGAGCTCGGAGAAAGCATTCGCAAACTCACGCCTTGTGATAAACAGCTCAAAACGCTCCGTAAAATCTGGGTTGTCGGGCTTCCTGCTGGCCAACGGTGATATCTCAACCGGATGATCCATGATGAATGTGGGTTGAACCAAATGTTCCTCCACGTATTCCTCAAAGAACAGGTTGATGATGTCTCCCCTCTTGTGCCTTTCCTCAAATTCTATATTATGCTTCTTTGCCAGGGCTTTGGCAGAAGCTTCATCCTTTATCTCGTTAAAATCAATTCCTGCGTATTTCTTTATCGCGTCAACCATGGTGAGTCTCTCGAAAGGCTTGGACAAATCTATTGTTTCGCCTTCATAGGTCAGTACGGTTGTTCCGACCACCTTCAGGGCGACCGTACGGAACAGATCCTCCACCAGATCCATCATGCCGTAATAATCGGTATATGCCTGGTAGAGCTCAAGGAGCGTAAACTCCGGATTATGCTTTACCGACAGGCCTTCATTTCGGAATACCCTGCCGATCTCATACACGCGCTCCAGCCCACCGACAATCAGCCTTTTAAGGTACAGCTCCAGGGAGATTCTCAGGAATAAATCCTGATCCAGGGCATTATGGTGCGTGATGAACGGCCTGGCGGCAGCTCCGCCCGCATTTGGCACAAGCACCGGTGTCTCCACCTCGATAAAACCCTTGCTGTCAAGGTAATTCCTGATTTCCCGGATAATATGCGATCTCTTAATGAAAGTATCCCTGACCTCGGGATTTACTATCAGATCAACATACCTTTGACGGTACCTGGTATCGGTATCTTTTAATCCATGGAATTTCTCAGGAAGCACCTGCAGGCTTTTTGACAGGAGGGTGATATTATGGGCTTTTATTGTAACCTCTCCGGTGCGGGTTTTGAAAACCTCGCCAACAACACCGATAATATCGCCTATATCGTACTTTTTAAATTCCGTATAGGCTTCCTCACCGACTTCATCATTCTTGACATATATCTGGATATCGCCCTTTAAATCCCTTACATGGCAGAATGAAGCCTTGCCCATAATCCGCTTTGTCATTATCCTGCCGGCAACCGATACGGTTTTGCCTTCGAATGCCTCATAATCGCCGGTAATATCGGATGAATGATGAGTAACGTCATATTTCATTATTTTAAAAGGATCCTTGCCCTTCTCTTGGAGCTCGGCAAGCTTTGCCCTCTTAACCCTGAGCAGTTCGTTTAAATCCTGTTCATTCTGCATTCTTTCGTCAGACATGCCATACCTCTCATTCCGCCGCCGTATGCAGCTGTTTATTGCTTATCTTGATCTCTGTATCTCAAGTATTTGATACTGGATAACCTCTCCATGGGTCTCGACATTAACAATATCTCCCACTCTTTTGCCAAGGAGCTGCCTTCCAAGGGGTGATTCATTCGATATTTTTCCCTTAAGGCTGTTGGCTTCCGTCGACCCTACGATTTTATATGTTAATTCCTCTTTCAGCCCCAGGTCATAGATGCGAACCTTGCAGCCGATATTTATCACATCAACGTCTACCTCGTCTTCTATGACCACTTCGGCATTTTTAAGGATTTTATCTATTTCTTCAATTCTGAGTTCAATATCCCTCTGCTCATTTTTAGCGGCATCATACTCCGCATTTTCCGACAAGTCCCCCTGCTCTCTTGCCTCTTTAATTTTCTGCGCTACTTCTTTTCGCTTATTAACCTTTAGGTCATGAAGCTCTTCTTCAAGCTTCTGCAGCCCTTCATAAGTTAATATGTTCTTCTTCTCTACCATAAAACACCCTTCCTCCATGTCGCATATTGCTTTTAATCCCATATAATTCATTCGAAGTATTATATATCATGAATAGCCTCTTGTCAACGATGTCGTTGTTCTGTCGGAAAGATACTTATATGTTATCTGTATAACATATAAAATATACTGCTTATTTATGAATAATCCAAGGCAAACTTATTATAATATTTTACTGTTTGCCCGGGTTCATGTCCTCCGCCAGGCTCTTGTAATAATCGCAGAAATCAAATGTAGCGAAATAATCCATCGGAGTCTCGGCCCTGCGTATGAGCTGTACTGATCCGTCTTCCTTAAGAAGAAGCTCGGCACTGCGCAGTTTCCCGTTGTAGTTGTATCCCATGGAATACCCGTGGGCCCCCGTGTCATGGATAACAATCAAATCGCCTATATCAACCTTCGGAAGCATCCTGTCAACGGCAAATTTATCATTATTCTCGCATAAGGAACCGGTTACGTCGTACATGTGGTCACAGGGAGCATCCTCCTTGCCCATAACGGTTATATGATGGTATGCCCCGTACATTGCCGGCCTCATGAGATTAACGGCGCAGGCATCCAGCCCGATATAATGCTTATAAATGTTCTTTTCATGGATTGCGGTTGCCACCAGGTGTCCGTACGGTGCCAGCATGTATCTTCCCAATTCGCTGTATAAGGCTATATCTCCCATTCCTTCCGGAACAAGTATTTCTTCGTAAGCCTTTCTTACACCTTCCCCAATAACCATGATATCGTTGGGCTTGTCCTCGGGACGATACGGTATGCCAATTCCGCCGGAGAGATTGATGAACCTGATATCAACACCAGTCTTGCTGCGAAGCTCGACAGCCAGCTCAAACAGTATACGCGCCAAGGCCGGATAATAATCGTTGGAAAGCGTGTTGCTTGCAAGGAAGGCATGAATACCGAACTGTTCCGCGCCTTTTTCCTTTAGTATACGGAAGCCCTCGATAATCTGTTCCTTGGTAAAGCCATACTTTGCATTTCCGGGGTTATCCATGATTCCGTTGGTGGTAATAAACACACCGCCCGGATTATACCGGCAGCATATGACCTTTGGTATGCCGGCCGTTTTCTCCAGGAACTCTATATGCGTGATGTCGTCCAGGTTTATAATAGCGTCCAGTTCCCTGGCCTTTACAAATTCCTCGGCCGGAGTTACATTGGACGAAAACATAATATCGTCACCGCGGTAGCCGAGAGCCTTCGCAAGCATAAGCTCCGTATACGACGAGCAGTCCACCCCGCAGCCTTCTTCTTTCAAAATATTTATAATGAACGGATTCGGTGTCGCCTTAACCGCAAAATATTCCTTATACCCTTTATTCCATGCAAATGCCTCTTTCAGCTTTCTTGCGTTCTCACGGATACCCTTCTCATCATAGATATGAAAGGGAGTGGGATATTTCTTTACTATTTCCTTTAACTGTTCCAAAGTAAGAAACGGTTTCTTCATATAAGTAAAAATACCTCCTTAAAAAGAATGTCTACCGTTCAAGCTTCATGTCCAATACAAGGCTGTACTTGCCCGCTTTCACACAGTCTATAAAATCATGTATGCTTTCCAGAGGCCTTTCAAACGCCACGGCATTGCGCTTCGGCTCATGCCAATGGGCATCGGTTCCTGCTAAGATAGGCACATTTATGCTTTTGGCATATTCCACCGCCTTGTTGTCGCATGACTGGCTTGCATTTCCTACATTATACCCCTCAATTGCGTCAACATGTTCGGGAAACAGGCGTATCTTTTCCACATAAAACCTGTCCCTGAACGGATGTGCATGGACCATGTATCCTCCGTCCTTGTGTACGTTATAGTACAACTCCTCCACGGACCATGATGTCATATCGGGATGACTTTTTATCCATTCGGAATCCAATCCGTACACCAAAAATTCCGTTGTCCTGTAATTGAATTCAAATCCGAAGAATACGGACAGTCCTATTTTTTCTCCCTCTTTTTTTGCGTTCTCATATCCCTTGCAAAACAAATCAACCCGTTTTTCCCAAGGAAGATTATGCGGAACCGCGGTATTGCCGTTAAAAAAATGATCCGTCACAATTATGCCGGCATAACCGGCTTTCTTATATATTCTAGCCTGCTCCCTGCCGGAAACATTTGCGCAGGCGCTTGCCTCACTGGTGTGCAGGTGGGTTTCGTACAGGAATAAGCTCATAAGACATCCGGCCTTTCACAACTTGTTTGTCTGATTATCGTTCACATTATACATTATTTATTTGCATTTTCCAACACTTTATTGGCATACGGCCGTTTCCGCAAAATAAATGTAGTCATAATTATAATCTAAAAACTACGATTATGCTACTGTTTTATTTCCAAAACATATAAGATTTACGAACATATGATTGTAAATAAACTGGAAAAGTACAATGTCTTGTGTTATAATCAGTTCGAATAATCTACATATAGAATCTTGATTAAAGGGGAATGACAATGGAACAATACAGCGGAAGTCAAATCGTCGTTTTAGAAGGGCTTGAAGCAGTCCGCAGACGACCGGGCATGTATATTGGTTCAACCGGCCCAAGAGGGCTGCATCATCTGGTTTGGGAGATAATTGACAACGGCATTGACGAGCATCTGGCCGGATATTGTTCCCGGATCGATGTTACACTGCTGAAGGACGGCGGCATAGAGATAGCCGATAACGGCCGCGGTGTTCCGGTAGATATTCATCCGGTCAAGAAGATTCCGACTCCTCGAGTGGTCTATACCACCCTTCATTCCGGGGGCAAATTCGACAGTACCGTATACAAGGTTTCGGGCGGCCTTCACGGAGTGGGCGCGTCAGTGGTGAATGCCCTTTCAAAGCGTATGATAGTGGAGATAAAAAGGGACGGAAAAATATACCGGGATGAATATATAAACGGCGGAAAACCCATTACAAAGCTGGAAAACGGCCTTCTGCCTGTAATCGGAAAATGCAATAAATCGGATACGGGTACAAAGGTTATATTCTATCCGGACGATGCTATATTTGAAACAGTGGAATTTAAGGCTGAAATTATTCAAAAGAAGCTGAAAGAAATAGCATTTCTTAATAAGAACCTGCTTCTTAATTTCAAGGATGAAATAACCGGTGTCTCTAAAAGCTATCTTGAGAAAGACGGCATAAAGAGCTTTATTTCCTATCTTACGAGAGACATGAACAAGCTTCATGAAGAACCTATATATATTGAAGGCAAAAGCGGCGACATTGAAGTCGAGATAGCCTTCCAGTATACCGATAATTTCTCCGAACAGATTAATTCGTACTGCAACTGCATAAATGTTGTTGATGGAGGAACCCTGGTTACCGGTTTCAAAACAGGCCTTACCCGTGTCATGAACCAGTATGCCAGGGAGCTTGGCATACTTAAAGACAAGGATGAGAATTTCGACGGCAAGGATATCCGTAATGGCATAGTGGCTATTGTGTCGATAAAGCATCCCGATCCCCAGTTTGAAGGCCAGACCAAGACAAAACTCGGCAACACCGATGCCAAGACCGCGGTGGAGGATGTGTTCTCACAGGAAGCCCAGCGCTGGTTTGACAAAAATGTCGAAGTGCTGAGGGCTATCCTTGATAACACCATGAAGTCCTACAATGCAAGAAAGGCCAGTGACAAGGCAAGAACCGCCGTACTCAAGCAGCTTAACGACGTTGATACCAGGAGCAAGCTTGCTTCCTGCTCATCAAAGAAGCCTGAGGAGTGCGAGCTTTACATTGTTGAGGGCGATTCCGCGGGAGGTACCGTAAAAACCGCAAGAAACCGCCGCACCCAGGCGGTGCTGCCGCTAAGAGGCAAGATTTTGAACGTAGAGAAAGCCTCCCTTGAAAAAATCCTGCTGAATAACGAAATCAAGGCCATGATCGCCGCCTTCGGATGCGGCATTGGCGACGATTTTGACATATCAAAGCTGAATTACGATAAAATAATAATCCTTACCGATGCCGACGTGGACGGCGCTCATATAAGCACGCTGCTTCTGACGTTCTTCTACAGGTTCATGCCCCAGTTAATTACCGCCGGCAAACTGTATAAGGGTTTGCCGCCCTTGTACAGGGTGGAATATGAAACCA
>JAAYHD010000065.1 GCA_012735495.1 Clostridiales bacterium
CAACATACAAGTATTATGACTTGAAGAAGAAAGAGGCAAAGCTTGTGGGGAAGCGAAACTCCGCAATAAGCCCTACGGCAGTAGTTGAGGACAAGGTGTATGTCACGTTTTATGACAAGAATGGAGAGTATTGCGAAGGATATATAACTAAGGATGATTACTATAATGGTAATTTTGACAGGGTAGTCCCTCTTATTTATCCAAACTCGTATTATTAACGGTATCTCAGCATAAAAAAGTCCGGGAAATATTGTGTACGATTACACAAGATTTCCCGGGTTATGTTTTATCTTATATACATCCCTTTGTTGCAGCAGCAACCAGGTCAGAATGTTGCCGTGTCGGGATGGGACCCTGTCATTCCGTAAGCTTCCAGTTCCTTCAGGGCTTCGATATCCTCCTCGGTCAGCTCAAAATCGAATATGTCGGCATTCTCGAGCATTCTTTCCCTTGTCGATGCTTTCGGAAGAGGAATGAAGCCGTGCTGTACGCTCCAGCGAAGCAGTATCTGAGGTATGGATTTGTTGTACTTTTTGGACAGTTCCTCCAAAACCGGATAATTGAATTCACCCTTCATAAGAGGGCTCCAGGCTTCCAGGACAATCCTGTGGTCCTTGCAGTAGCGTACAACATCCCTTTGCACATACCTGGGATGCAGCTCTATCTGGTTGACCATCGGGGCTATGGATGCGGTTTCAAGGAGCGCTTCCAGGTGATGCTCAAGGAAGTTGCTGACACCGATGGCTTTTACCTTCCCCGCATGATACAGTTCCTCGAATGCCTTCCATGTGCCTTCAAGGTGTTCCTTCCAGGTGTCGCGAATGGCATATGGCCTTGGCCAATGGATTAAGTACAGGTCTACGTAATCTATGTCCAGGTTGTTCATCGACATTTCGAATTCCTTCAAGGTATTCTCATAGCCATGGGAACCGTTGCTGAGCTTTGTTGTGACAAAAAGCTCGGTCCTTTTCAGCCCGCAGGTCCGGATGGCCTTGCCGACATATGTCTCGTTATAATAGGCAAAGGCCGTATCAATATGCCTGTATCCGCAGTCAATGGCTGTCTTGATGATGTCTGCTGCGGTGCCAGGGTCGGTAAGCTTCCAGGTACCAAAGCCTACACAGGGTATCTTGTTTCCGTTCGCCATTACATAACTGTCTTGAATACTTTTCATCTTTTACCTCCTCCTTGCCCATATCTGCCTACTTATATATTCTTCCCCAGGAAGCCCGTCATAATGCCGTGTTTTCGGCAAATATTTTAATGCCGATCAGGATTAGAAGAACACCGCCGGCAAACTTGGCCCTTATGCCCAACAGCATGCCGAATCTTCTTCCTATGTATACACCGATTGCACAGCATATGAAGGTAATGCTTCCTATAATGAACGAGGTTGCGGCAATACTGGCTTCAATAGCCAACAGGCTTATTCCTGCGGCCAGGGCGTCAATACTGGTTGCTATGCCCTGCATAATCAGATTTCTTGCTGAAAATACATTTACCGAACCGTTAATGACTTCAGGATTCCTGATTTCCTTTATGGCATCGGCAATCATGTTTAAGCCAATGGCACTCAGTATGAACAGGGCTGCAAAATGCTGGTACTTTGAAATAATATTGGAAAACCCGTTTCCCAGAATATAGCCCAATACAGGCATTGTACTTTGAAATAATCCGAAGGTTAGAGCAGTGGCGATTACATCCTTTCCGGTAATTTTCATGCTGCAGATTCCATTTGAAACAGATACCGCAAAGGCGTCTGTCGCAAGACAAAAGCTTAGGAGAATCTGGGTCAGCAGATCCATATAATCATAACCTTCCGTCATTTATGTATCTTCATTATAAAGCAAATCCGTCACAAATGTAAATGGTTTTATGGTTAATTATTGTAATAATAAGTTGATTGATATTGGCTTGCTTATAGGGCTGTTATCGTATAAAATGTTTCTAGAGTTATATTATAGGAGAGGTTACTATGAGAGATTATGTTATTGTCAGCGATGCAACACTGGATCTGCCATACTCAGTAATTACCGAACATAACATAAGAGTAATCCCCATGGGAGTCGATATTGACGATGTGGCTTACAACTACCATCCTGATGAAAAAGAACTCAGCATTGATTTTTTTTACAGCAGGCTGAGGGCCGGCGCCAATACCCATACCACTCAGATAACACCGCCGATATTCAAGGAATATTTCAAAAATATACTGGAGGAAGGGCTCGATATATTATATATCGGGTTCTCATCGGGGTTAAGCAATACATATTATGCCGCGCAAATGGTGGTGGAGGAGTTAAGCGGAAAATATCCGGACAGGAAGATTTACTGCATTGATTCCAAATGTGCTTCCATAGGAGAAGGGCTGCTGGTGCTCCATGCGGCCATGCAAAAGGAAAAAGGACTTTCGATTGACGAGTTGAGGGATTGGGTTGAGGCAAACAAGTATAAATCCCGCCACTGGTTTACCGTAAGGGATTTGTTTTATTTAAAGAAGGGTGGAAGGGTGACCGCCATTGAAGCCGTTGTTGGAACGGCTCTCAAGATACGTCCGGTGTTAAGCACGGATAAGGACGGAAAGCTTGTGGTGGTGTCAAAAATAAGGGGAACTAAGGCGGAACTGGACTTCTTCATTTCCAAAATGCTGACAGAGGGAGAAGATCTGGCTTCTCAGACCGTCATTGTCGGTCATGCGGACAATGCGGAAAATGCCATGGAACTGGCCAACCAGATCCGCAGCAGGAATATTGTAAAGGATGTAGTTATAGCACAGATAGGCCCGATTATCGGTACCCATACCGGTCCGGGCATGCTGGCATTGGTATATATGGGAAATAAATGTGATTAGGAGAAGCGGTGAGTAAGCAATGAGAATAGGCGGAGATATCAAAAAACCGTATGACAGCCCTGTGCAGTGGCTGCAAAGGGTAAAAGAACTGAATTACAGCGCTGTCCATGCGCCAATTGGATATGACGCGCCTTACGAGGTTAAAAAGGCGTACATGGATTGCGCGAGGGAAAACAACATAGTAATCGGAGAAGTCGGTGTATGGAAAAACCCCATATCCCTTGATGAGAAGGAAGCAAAGGCCAACCTGGAATACTGCAAGGAAAGGCTTGCCCTGGCGGAAGAGCTTGGCGCCTGCTGCTGCGTAAACATCACGGGAGCAAGGGGAGAGATATGGGACGGGTTTTACAGGGAAAACTATGATGAGGATGTATATGCCTTGATTGTTGACACCACAAGGGATATAATTGACAGTGTCAAGCCGAAGCGAACATGCTATACCCTGGAGCCCATGCCGTGGATGCTTCCGGATTCCCCGGATTCTTACCTTAAGCTCATTAAGGATATAGACAGGAAAGCCTTTGGTGTCCACCTGGATTTTACAAACATGATAAACAGCCCCATACGGTTCCTTAAAAGTGACGAGTTTATAGAGGAATGCTTTACCAAGCTGGGGCCGTATACGAAAAGCATCCATGCCAAGGATGTAATCATGGAGAAGGCATTTCCATGTGTTATAAAAGAAGTTATGCCGGGTAAGGGCAGGCTGAATTATAAAAAGATTGTCCGGCTGATTGACAGGCTGGGTGAGGATATACCGGTATTTGCGGAGCATCTTGACACCCATGAGGAATATACTGAAGCAACCTCCTTTATCAGGGCGACAGCCGAGAAGGAAGGTATAAGAGTATTATAACCGGCAAGGAACGGAGCGGTCATGGGACGGATGGATAATGACGGATTTATGGAAAGCATTCAGATAAAGCCATATAAAAAGGATGCCGTGTATTCATACACGCTTGGTGCGTTTCCAACATATGAGCTTATTCTTGGCAGGCCTGAGGCGGTCATAAAAGTATTGGTACACTCGAGCTATACCGATACCGACGGCATAAGGGCTTTATGCGAAAGGAACAATATTCCGATTGAAATAAACGACAAGCTTATCGGAAAGCTAAGTGACAAGGAAAACTGCTTTGTCATAGGAGTTTTCAGGAAGTATGACTGCAGGCTGGCCGAGGATAAGCCTCATGTTGTCCTGGTGAATCCGGGCAACATGGGAAACCTGGGAACGATACTGCGTACCATTGTTGGATTTGGCGTATATAATATTGGAATCATCCTCCCCGGGGCGGACATCTTTAATCCAAAGACCGTAAGGGCGTCTATGGGAGCGCTGTTCAGGCTTAATTTCCAATTATTTAAATCCTTTGATGATTACCGCAGGGAGTTTGGAAAACACGAAATCTTTACATTCATGATAAACAGGGTAAACACCCTGGGTATCAGGGATTGCCCCAAGCCGAAGCTTTTTTCCCTGGTGTTCGGCAACGAGGCGGCAGGCCTGGATGATTCGTATCTTAAAGTTGGCACAAGCGTGATGATACCCCAGACCGATGATGTAGATTCCCTTAATCTAACCATCGCGGTGGGAATCGGGGTTTATGAATTTACAAGATAAACAGGCACTGGTTTGGAGGTTAATGACCTCCGTTTTATTCTTTAAAAATATCTTAACTGAGGAGGTTTGGGATGAAGCTTAATTACAAACGTACATTCTTTGTGGGGTTTGCGTTTTTATCTATCTGTGCTTTTTGGGAGATGTATGACGGAATTGTTCCCAAAATGCTTGACGGCACTTTCGGCCTTGGGGAAACCGCTGTTGGGGTAATAATGGCCATCGACAATGTGCTTGCCCTGTTCTTCCTTCCGATTGTCGGGGCGTTGTCGGATAAGGTCAATACCCGTATTGGACGGAGGATGCCGTTCATATTGGTGGGCACATTGGTTTCTTCCGTTTTCATTCTCATTTTGCCCATTGCGGAGCATATGAAAAATCTTGCGTTGTTCATGACAGCGCTGGGAATAGTCCTGTTGGCCATGGCGTCATACAGGTCTCCCGCAGTCGCGTTAATGCCGGACGTTACTCCCAAACCTCTGAGGAGCAAGGCAAATGCGGTAATCAACCTGATGGGAACCCTGGGCGGTGTATATTCGCTGGCCATGACTCTTTTGCTATACAAGGAGGACGGAAGATTAAACCTTCCCGTATTTGCCAGTGTAATATTTATCATGATTCTGTCCGTTGCCTTCTTAATGCTGATAATAAACGAAAACAAACTGAGAGAGGAAGTTTACTCGGAGGAATACGAGCTTCCGTCTGACAGCGGCAAAACCGGGGAAGACGGCGAAAAGAAGGAAATGCCCAGGGATGTGAAGCGAAGTTTCGCATTCATCCTGGCATCGATCTTTCTCTGGTTTTTCGCATATAACGCTGTTAAGACCGCATTTTCAAGGTACGCGGACAAGGTATGGGGATATGGCGACGGAACCTATACGCTTCCGTTAATGGTAGCCATGGGAGCGGCATTGATCAGCTATATACCCATTGGCATGATATCCAGTAAAATAGGCAGGAAGAAGACCATTATCGGCGGTATCGTGATGATAACATTAACTTATTTAAGCGGGTTTTTCTTCACAAAGCCTTCGATACTGCTGAACCTGGTATTTGCTTTCACGGGTATTGCCTGGGCCGCGATTAATGTCAATTCATATCCGATGGTCGTTGAGATGTGCAAGAGCTCGGACACCGGCAAATATACCGGGTATTACTATACCTTCTCGATGTCCGCGCAGATAATAACTCCGATTGTTTCAGGCTTCCTTCTTGAGAATATAGATTACAAGGTTCTGTTCCCATATGCGGTGATATTCTCACTGGGATCGCTGTGTACAATGTTCTTTGTCAAGCATGGGGATTCCAGGCCGCCAAGTCCGGCCAAGGAAAAGGCGGAGCAATTAACAGAATAGTTAGTTAATCAATGAGGAGATAAGGGGAAAGCAATACAAGAGAAAGCAATAAAGGAGAAAGCAACATGCTTGTCGGACTTTGCATATTGATAGCCGTACTTATCGTTCTTTACCTGCTGGCTGTCATGCCCAGGCTTGGAAGAAATCCTGACCGTCCCAAATTCGAAGGATGGTATTACGCGCACAGGGGATTGCATCACAATAAAAAAGGCGTGCCGGAGAATTCATTGAAAGCATTCAGGGACGCCGTTGAAAAAGGGTACGGCATAGAACTGGATGTTCAGATCACAAAGGATCGTGTACCCGTTGTATTTCACGATTACAACTTGCATCGAATCTGCGGTGTGGATAAAAAAATATCCGATCTTAATTATGAAGAACTGAAGCAGTACAGACTGCTGAACACCGAGGAGAGAATCCCGACCTTCCGTGAGGCTCTTGATTGTGTGGACGGGAAGGTACCCCTCATCATAGAGCTTAAGATACCCTGGGATCCAAAAGATACATGCAAGGCGGCGGAAAAGGAGCTTGCTAATTATAAAGGCTTGTATTGCATTGAATCATTTAACCCTTTAGGGCTTGGATGGTATAAAAAACATCATCCGGAAATTATCCGCGGACAGCTCTCCACAGATTTTGTTAAGGAACAGATAGAGGGCAGCAGGGTGCAGCATTTCATATTGAAGAATTTGCTGTTCAACTTCTATACAAAGCCGGATTTTATCGCTTATCAGCATAAATATAAGAAGGGGCTTTCATTTACCATCTGCAGAAAGATCTACAAGGCCTGGTCGATAGCCTGGACTGTCAAGTCAAAAAGTGAAATGGATGAATGCAAAGGTTATTTTGATCAAATAATATTTGAAGGCTTTAAACCTGACATCCATGAATAGTCACAGTCCCTCTTGATATGGAGGTCCGCCATGCTCAGAATGTTTCTTATATGGCTGGGAGGCTGCATATGGTTCTTTTCGAACATGATCCTGCAGCCCAGGAAGGTTTCCAATGAAAGAATATTCCGGATAGGAGCCAAGACCGGAAGATTTGACGAAAATGCTTATTACAGGACAAAAAAGAAGCGTTTTACGATACTGTCGGATTACGGTTATTATATTTCCTGCGAGCTGCTGGAACCGGAGGGGGAGTGCCATAACCAGATTGTGATTTTGTGCCATGGCTTTTCCCAAGGCAAGTACAGATCGCTTATGTTTGCGGAAATCTTCCTTAGGATGGGTTTCAGGGCAATCATATACGACCACAGAAACCATGGATTGAGCGGCAAGGCATATACCTCCATGGGTTATTATGAGAAGTTTGACCTAAAGAAAATTGTGGACTGGTGCATTAAAAACTACGGCCGAGACTGTAAAATTGTAACTCACGGAGAATCCATGGGAGCCGCCACGGCAATTCTTCATCTGCAAATAGACAACAGGGTGCGGTGCGTCATAGCGGACTGCCCGTATTCAGACTTAAAGGAGCTATTGAAGTACCAGGCCGGGCGGTACTACCATATACCGATTTTTCTGGTCCCCCTGGAAAGCCTGATTGCATTCCTTCGGGCAGGCTTCTGGTTTGGGCAGGTAGCGCCAATTAAGGTTGTAAAGGAAACAGATACGCCAATTCTTTTCATACATGGCAAGCGGGACAGGTTCGTACCCACCGAAATGTCCGTTGAGATGTATAAAGCTAAAAGAAGCAAAAAAGGATTGTACCTGGTGGCGAAAGCGGGCCATGCCCAGGCATGTGCTGTAAACAAAGCCGGCTACGAAAAAGTGATGAGAAGGTTTTTGGAGAAATACTCGGGATGTGTCATAAGAAACCCTTTATGAATTCCCGGCATGCATGATCCGATTATAAAGCCTTTGCGACATGTTAATAGAATATAAATTAAAACATCAGGGGGATATGATACCCTCTGATGTTTTATGTTTTCCGGGAGAAATCGAATATATGAATGGCATATGAAAATGCTTTCAGTATACGTTTGTTTCAACCAGGCAATCTGTCAAATAATTGACTGCTTTATGAATTGTACTTCATAGCCCTGACCTTCATGGACAGGCCGAACAGGTTGATGAACCCCTCAGCATCCTTGTGGTTGTACAGCTCGCCGGTTGTAAAGGATGCGATGCTCTCGTTGTACAGCGAATACGGCGAAGTGGTTCCCTGCTTGATTATGTTGCCCTTGTACAGCTTAAGCTTAACTTCACCGGTTACATATTCCTGTGTAACATCTACAAATGCCTGGTAAGCCTCTCTTAATGGAGCGAACCATTTTCCTTCGTACACAAGGGAAGCGAAATGATTTGCAACGTCCTTTTTGGCCAGCATGGTATCACGGTCAAGAATCAGTTCCTCAAGCTGCTTATGGGCTTCCATGAGGATTGTTCCGCCGGGGGTCTCATATACACCCCTGGATTTCATACCGACAACACGGTTCTCTACGATATCTACGATTCCGATTCCATGCCTGCCGCCCAATTTATTAAGCTCCTTTATAATTTCCGTAGGGGTCATGGCCTTGCCGTTCAGGGAAGTGGGTATTCCTTTTTCGAATGTAAGGCTGATGGTTTCACCCTCATCGGGAGCCTTGTCAGGTGATACGCTCAGCACCAGCAGGTGGTCGTAATTCGGAGCCTGTGCCGGATCTTCGAGTTCCAGTCCCTCATGGCTGATGTGCCATATGTTGCGGTCGCGGGAATAGCTGCTGTCTTTCGAGAATGGCAGGTTGATGCCGTGCTTTTCACAGTATTCAATCTCATCTTCACGGGATGAAAGTTTCCAGATTCTCCAGGGAGCGATTATCTTAAGCTCAGGAGCCAGGGCCTTAATCGTAAGCTCGAAGCGTACCTGGTCGTTTCCCTTTCCTGTGGCACCGTGGCATACAGCCGTAGCGCCTTCCTTTTTCGCGATTTCAACCAGCTTCTTTGCTATAACAGGCCTTGCCATGGATGTCCCCAGGAGGTATTTGTTCTCGTATACGGCGCCCGCCTTTACGCAGGGGAGAATATAGTCGTTGACGAATTCGTCCACCACATCTTCAACGTAAAGCTTGGATGCACCGGAGAGCTTAGCCCTTTCCTCAAGCCCGTCCAGTTCGCTTTCCTGCCCGACATCCACGCATACGCAAATGACCTCGCAATCATAATTCTCCTTGAGCCAGGGTATTATTGCCGTGGTATCAAGGCCACCGGAATAAGCAAGAACGATTTTTTCTTTCATAAATGTATCCTCCATTTCTTTATTAAGTCTTCTAACCTCGGTATCGATTCATGATTATGATTGTTGTTAGTAAATCATATGATAAATATACAACAAAATAAATAAATATGCAACAAGAATTTTTAATGTATAATTAAAAATATATGTAAATAATTAGTATTTTTCTTATGGTTATCTGTTTTTTTATCCTTTACATAACCGATATTTACACTATAATAATATCGTATGTATGAAACAAAAATAGTATCAAATTAGATAAGGATATTTATCGTAAGCATAATTAAACGTATAATACAGAGGAACCGAAAGGAGATACCATGTACCGCATAATTTTGGCGTCTGAATCACCAAGAAGAATTGAAATAATGAAGCAGATGGGCATACCCTGTGATGTAATGCCCGCAAGGGTTGAGGAAGTTACCGCCGAAAACGGGCCGGAAGGTACGGTCAAATCCCTGTCAAGGCTTAAAGCAAGATGGGTTGCCGATAACATCAAAGCCGATGATGATCTGATTATCATCGGAGCCGATACCATTGTCCATCATAATGGCAGGATTCTTGGAAAGCCAAGGAATAGAAACGAAGCAATAGAAATGATAATGGGGCTTTCCGGAAGCACTCATGAAGTATATACGGGAGTATGCATTATAATAAGAAGAATCGGCAATGAAACCGGTGACGGCATAAGGGAGGAGGAAATATCATTCAGTGTATGCACCCGGGTTGATGTAAATCCCTTGACCAGGGAACAGGCGGAGGATTACGCGGATACGAAGGAGCCGTATGATAAGGCCGGAGCATATGCCATCCAGGGAGGATTCGGCATTTATATCAAGGAAATACACGGCGATTACTATAATGTGGTAGGTTTTCCGATAGCCCGGATATACGAGGAATTGCTGGCTCGAGGAATAAATATAAAAAAGATAAAAAAGTAGTTGCATAAAATTTAATTTGGATGTATAATTATGAATAATCATTAAAAACTGAATAAATGCACGACTGGAGGAATTGTATGAAAGAGATAAATGGCGGTGTTACGGCACCCAAGGGATTTTTCGCATCGGGAATATATGCAGGAATAAAGAAGAAGAGAAAGGATATGGCACTGGTGTATTCGGACGTCCCTGCCAAGGGAGCCGGTACATTTACAACCAATGTGGTAAAAGCTGCACCGGTGCTTTGGGATATAAAGCTGACAAAGGAAAGCGACAACATACAGGCTGTTGTCATCAACAGCGGAGTTGCGAATGCGTGCACCGGTGAGGAAGGAGAAAAAAACAACCTGATTATGGCGGAAACGGTGGCCAGGGAGCTCAATATCCCGGTCAGCGCCGTTTATACGGCATCCACCGGAGTTATCGGCAAACAGATGCCCATTGACATTATCCGGGCGGCCATTCCAAAGCTTGCAAAAGAACTGGATAATTCGGCGGAAGCCGGAACCCTTGCGGCCGAAGCCATCATGACCACCGATACCTATTCCAAGCAATGTGCCGTAAGCGTAATTATTGGCGGCAAGGAGGTAACCATTGGAGGAATGGCGAAAGGCTCGGGGATGATACATCCCAACATGGCCACCCTGATATGTGTGGTTACGACGGATGCCGCAATCAGCAAGGAGCTTCTCCAGGAGGCCGTCAGTGAGGATGTCAGGCACACCTTCAACATGATCTCCGTGGACCGGGATACCAGCACCAACGATTCGCTTCTGGCACTTGCCAACGGCAAGGCCGGCAATGCCGGGATAACTGAAAAGAATGATGATTATTATACATTCTGCAAGGCACTCAACACAGTTACAACAAAACTGTCAAAGATGATTGCCGCGGACGGAGAGGGAGCGACAAAGCTTATTGAGGTAACAGTAAACGGGGCCAAGACCTGGAATGAGGCGGCTGTCCTGAGTAAATCCATAATTAGTTCGAACCTGGTAAAGACCGCCGTCTTTGGAAATGACGCCAACTGGGGCAGAATCCTGTGCGCAATGGGATACTCGGGAGTGGACTTTGATCCTTATAAAGTGGATCTGACCATAGAAAGCGAGGATGGCAGCCTTCAGCTGGTCAAGGACGGGATGTCAGCCGATTACTCCGAGGAATTTGCCACAAAGATTCTTTCCGCCAAAGAGGTTAAGGCCATTGTTGACATGAAGCAGGGAACGGCTTCGGCTACAGCCTGGGGTTGTGACTTCTCGTATGACTATGTCAGGATAAATGCGGATTACCGTTCATAAAACAAATGACTAACATATATTGAAAGGAAATTGCAGCTATGGATAACATGGATCAGATATTGCTGAAAGCGCAGATTCTAAGCGAAGCTCTGCCATATATACAGAAATTCAATAATAAGAAGGTTGTTGTCAAGTACGGCGGCAGCGCAATGCTTGACGACGCCCTGCAGATGAATGTAATCAGGGACGTGGCTCTTCTTAAGATTGTAGGAATGAAGCCCATCATTGTTCATGGCGGCGGCAAGGAGATTACAAGCTGGCTTAAAAAGCTCGGTTACGAGTCCACCTTTGTGGAGGGACTTAGGGTTACAGACGAGACGACCATGGAAATCGCAGAGATGGTATTGGGAAAGGTTAACAAGAGCCTGGTCCAGATGCTTGAAAAGCTTGGTGTGAAAGCGGTAGGTATTAGCGGCAAGGACGGAGCCACCCTCAAGGTGGAGAAGAGATACGTGAACAACAGGGACATCGGACTTGTAGGCAATGTCAAGGAAGTTAATGTGGGGCTTATAGACACCCTTCTTGACAACGATTTTGTTCCAGTTATTTCTCCCATAGGACTTGACGATAACTATGTAAATTACAATATAAATGCCGATGATGTTGCCTGTGCGGTTGCAACGGCAATCGGAGCGGAAAAGCTGGTATTCCTAACCGATATAGAAGGAGTATATGCCGATCCCGGGGATAAGAGCAGCTTAATATCCGTACTTACCCTGGAAAAGGCCGACGAGCTTTTGGCAAGCGGCTTCGTGGGAGGCGGCATGCTTCCAAAGATCAAGAATTGTGTAGACGCAGTAAGAAACGGAGTTACAAGGGTTCATATATTGGACGGCCGCATACCCCACTGCCTGCTGCTTGAGTTCTTCACCAACAAGGGTATCGGCACCGCAATAATACGCAGTGAAAACCTGTTTGATAACGAGGTTGTTCAAGTATAAAAATTAATTCGGGGATGTGAGAGAATGAAGCAGTATATCGAAGAAGCCGAAAAAGTATTAATGCACACTTACAGCCGTTACCCCGTTGTGCTGGACCATGGCAAGGGAATGTACCTTTATGATATCGAGGGTAAGGAATACCTGGATTTTACGGCAGGAATTGCCGTGTTTGCCCTGGGATACAACAATGAGCGGTATAATGAAGCTCTGAAGCTGCAACTGGATACGCTTATCCATACATCCAATTATTTTTACAGCATGCCCGCTTTGGAAGCGGCAAAAAGGCTGGCAGAAGCTTCGGGCATGGACAGGGTTTTCTTTACCAACAGCGGTACGGAAGCCGTTGAAGGAGCCATAAAGCTTGCCAGGAAGTATTTTTACAGCAAGACAGGCAAAGCCTGCGGTGAGATTATCGCCATGGAGCGTTCCTTCCACGGAAGGACCATGGGAGCATTGAGCGTTACCGGAACGAAGAAGTACAGGGAGCCTTTCGAACCGTTGATCGGAGGGGTAAGGTTTGCGCAGTTCAATGATTTGGACAGCGTAAAGAAGAATATCAATGAAAACACCTGCGCAATTATAATGGAGCCGATCCAAGGTGAAGGGGGAATTTATCCCGCAACTGAGCAGTTTATAAATAGTGTAAGGAAGCTGTGCGATGAAAACGGCATTCTGCTGATATTCGACGAGATACAGTGCGGAATGGGAAGGACCGGAGATATGTTCGCATACCAGGGCTACGGCGTAAAGCCGGACATCATAACCTGCGCCAAGGGCCTGGGCTGCGGAGTGCCTGTCGGCGCGTTTGCGGCTGCCGAAGAGGTTGCGGCGGCTTTCCAGCCCGGTGACCACGGAACAACCTATGGCGGCAATCCTTTTGCCGCAAAGGCTGTAAGCATGGTGTTTGACCTTTTTGAAAGCATGAATGTTCTTGATAATGTCAAGGCTGTGGGAGGGTACCTCTTTGAAAAGCTTGAAGAAATCAGGAACAAATTCGATATAATAACGGATCACAGGGGAATGGGCCTGATTCAGGGACTGGAGTTCTCTATTCCGGTAAAGGGTATAATTGCCGATGCCTTGAAAGAAGGGCTCATACTGATATCGGCAGGAGAGCGCGTGATTCGTTTTGTGCCTCCGCTAATTGCGGAAAAGAAGCATGTTGACAGTATGATTGAAATATTAATAAAGTGCCTGGGCAATGCTGCATAGTTTAACCCGATTTTGGATAGCTTATAGGATAAGCTATCATATAAGGAAGGGTTTGGTATAAGCTATGTGGGGATTTATCATTGCGGTTATTTCCGGTGTGCTGATGAGCATGCAGGGAGTATTCAATGCGGGCGTAACGAAACAGACCGGCATATGGATATGTGCCGGTTTTGTTCAGTTTTCCGCTTTACTGGTGTGCCTTGCCGCATGGGTTTTTACAGGCCGGCAGGGAAGCTTTGCGGATCTTCTGAAAATCGACAACAAGTACATGCTGCTGGGCGGTGTCATGGGCGCGGCAATAACTTATACGGTTATTAAGAGTGTTGACGCCCTAGGGGCGGCCAGGGCAAATATGTTTATAATAACCGCCCAGCTTGTGGCGGCATATATAATTGAGCTGTTTGGCGCTTTTGGGGCTGAAAAGGCCGAATTTGAGTGGCGGAAGCTGATTGGAATAGCAATTATTATCATAGGCATAATTACATTTAAGTGGAAATAACATGCAAAATATTTAACAGAATTAGTATAAATGACTATTGTATTCACACTTTAGTTTATGTACAATGGTTATAGCATCAAAGAGTATGGAGGGTACTTTTAGGTCCAAAAGGACGATGCGGATGAAACATAAACACATTGCCATGGCTGCCGCCTGTGTTTTTCTTATAGCAGCGGGAGCTGTTTACAGCTTCGGCCATCGCAGAAGAGGGGAACAGGAAATAATCCTGACATGTGCGGAAAATGAAGCTGAGGATGATATGGCAGGCATTACTGAAAACAAGGTTTACGGCAGCCCGGACTCTCATGATGCGGATGCCGGACCGTTAAATCAAGAGAAAGACGGGACAAACCGGGAGGAAGGGATTATATATGTCCACCTGTGCGGCGCCGTGGTAAATCCTGGCGTATATAAGGTGGAGAAGGGAACCAGGCTTGTCGAGCTGATTGATTACGCAGGCGGACTGGTACCTGAAGCGGCGGACGAATATGTCAACCAGGCCATGGCCGTGGAAGACGGACAGAGAATATATATTCCTACGAAGGAAGAGCTTAAAGAGCTCAGCGTACAGGACTATATTACGGGAGACAAGTCAAATCAAGCCGACAGCCAGGCTGTCAGGAAAGTAAATATAAATACCGCCGACGAGAATGAGCTCATGACCCTTCCCGGAATAGGACAAGCCAAGGCAAGAAGCATTATCGAATATAGGAAGAAGAACGGCAGCTTCAAGTCCATAACCGACTTGACGAACATACCCGGAATCAAGGAAGGCTTGCTGGCCAGAATAGAAGACATGATAACTGTAAAATGATTATGTTTACCATATAAAGAATGAGGTGTATAAATGGCAAGGAAGGTTCTTGTTGTTGATGATGAGAAGTTGATTGTAAAAGGTATCCGCTTCAGCCTGGAACAGGACGGTATGGAAGTGGACTGTGCCTATGACGGGGAAGAAGCGCTTGAGATGGCCAGAAAGAAGGAGTATGACGTTGTGCTTCTTGATGTAATGCTGCCTAAGCTTTCAGGCTTTGAAGTATGCCAGCAGATTCGCGAATTTTCGTCCATGCCGATTATAATGCTTACGGCAAAGGGCGATGACATGGATAAAATATTGGGACTTGAATACGGAGCGGACGATTATATAACCAAGCCCTTCAATATCCTTGAGGTAAAAGCAAGGATTAAGGCTATTATGCGCAGAAGCGGCAGAAGCTCGGGATCGGCAAACGAAGACAAGATCATTGCGTTTGAAGATTTCAGGATGGATACTGAGAATAAGAGGGTATTTGTTCATGACAAGGAGGTAAACCTGACCGTCAAGGAATATGACCTGCTTGAGCTTATGGTGCTTAATCCCAACAAGGTATACAGCCGTGAGAACCTGCTTAACATAGTCTGGGGATATGATTATCCGGGCGATGTCAGGACGGTCGATGTCCATATCAGAAGGCTCCGTGAGAAAATTGAAAAGAATCCAAGCGAACCAAAATATATACATACAAAATGGGGTGTAGGATATTATTTCCAGAATCAAGAGTAAGCTTAAAATCCTCAATAGCATGAGAATTCACACGCTGTTTGTATTTATAATTGTGGGAGTCGTACCGCTATATTTATTTTCTCATGTTCTACTAGATAATTACAAGGAAAAAGCTGTAGGCGACAGGTTTACCCAGATGCAGAACCAGGCTGTCATGCTGTCAAATCTGATGCTTCCAACGGGGTATCTGACATTGGCGGATGTACCTGAGATAGATGCGGAGATAAACCGTGTTGCCGAATTTTATCAAGGGAGAATCGTTGTCGTCAATAATAATCTCAATATCGTAGAGGATACCTATGGCCTTTATGATGAGAACAAGTATCTCATTTCCAAGGAAGTAATCCAGTGCTTTAACGGCAGCATCAGCAAGGTTCATGATGAGGAAAACAATTATCTGATACTGACCCATCCGATCATCCATACCACCGAACAGCAGAAGGTGGTTGTGGGTGCTATTGTCATGAATTCATCCATAAAGGATATCCAGAGCATACTGGCCGGCATGGAGCGAAGGGCGACCATATTCATCCTGGCCTTGACCATGTTTATTGTAATATTTGCAATATATTTCTCGGGCAGGTTGACGAAGCCGCTTAAAAAGGTTGTAAGCTCCATCGATCACCTGACCGAGGGATACCTGGACGAGGGTGTATCTATAAAGGGGTATTACGAGATCGAGAAGATCTCGGACTCATTCAACAAGATGCTGAGCCGGATGCAAAAGATCGAGAACACCAGGCAGGAGTTCGTTTCAAACGTGTCCCACGAGCTGAAGACACCGATTACATCCATAAAGGTCCTGGCGGAATCGCTTCTTATGCAGGAGAATGTTCCTGAAGAGGTATACCGGGAGTTTCTTGTTGACATCAGCAAGGAGATTGAAAGGGAGAATGACATCATAAACGATCTTTTGTCCCTGGTTAAGCTTAACAAGGCTGCCGGCGAGATGAACATATCAAGCGTCAATATCAATGAGCTCCTGGAACAGATTCTTAAGAGGCTTCGCCCGCTGGCGACCAAGCAGGGCGTTGAAATGATATATGAAAGCTTCAGGCCGGTAATAGCCGAGGTGGATGAGGTGAAGCTTTCGCTGGCCATTACGAACCTGATTGAAAATGCCATAAAGTACAATGGCCCTGACGGATGGGTAAGGGTATCCCTGAATGCGGACCACAAGTATTTCTATATAAAGGTGGCGGATTCGGGCATAGGAATACCGGAAGAAGCCCAGGATTTGATATTTGAACGCTTCTACAGGGTGGACAAAGCCAGGTCCAGGGAGTCCGGCGGTACCGGCCTGGGACTGGCCATTACCAAGAGTGTTATCCAGATGCATAGGGGCGCCATCAAAGTTTACAGCGTCGAGGGGGAAGGAACGACATTCAATGTCAGGATCCCCCTGACTTATATTTCGCAAATGTAGCACTTATTTTCAGAAACGGGGTTACGATAAATGAAGAGCAGATTTGCTGGATTGTTGATCGTATTCATACTGCTGCTGGGAACAGCCGTATTTGCTTCCTGCAGCAGGAAGGAGAAGAATACGGACAAGACCGGAAAAGAATACCAGATATTTTATATAGACAGTAAATCCTATGGGATTGTCAGCGAGGCGTATGTTCCTTTAAGCCTTACCAAGGAGGATCTTGTCAAGGAGCTTTTGGAGGTTCTACAGAAGGAGCCCTCCAACATGATATACAGGAAGGGCATTCCTGACGGGGTTACGATACTTGACTACAGTATAGCGAATGACCAGCTTACCATAAACTTTGATACAAAGTACGGTGAGCTTACGGGAATCCCGGAGGTATTGTGCAGGGCAACCGTTGTCAAGACCCTTTGCCAGATACCCGGCATTAACTTTGTGTTGTTTAATGTGAACGGCCAGCCGCTGATAGACTCCAACGGTGTACAGATCGGACTTATGACGGCGGAGTTCTTTATTGAAAACACCGGAGCCGAGACAAATTATAAGGTCACCCTGTATTTTGCCAATGAAACCGGTGAAATGCTCAGGAAAACAACAAGAACCATTTTATATACCGGAACCTCATCCATTGAAGAGCTTGTTATCAACCAGATTATAAACGGGCCGACGGAGGTGGGCCTGTATGCCACCGTTCCGGCAGGGACAACACTTCTTAACGTGTCAACCAAGGAAGGCATTTGCTATGTGGACTTCAACGAGAAGTTCCTTGAGAAGCTTCCCGAGGTGACCGATGAGGTGGCCATATACTCCATAGTTAATTCATTGGTGGAGCTTCCGGGCATTAATAAGGTCCAGTTCAGGATAAACGGCGAGTCCGTAAAGACCTTTCATAATACCAATCTTGAGGTATTATTCGAACGCAACCTGGCAATTAACGAGGACAACCAATAGAGGGGAGGCTTTGAAAGTTGATAAAGAGGCCTTTCCTCTGGATGATTGCCGCATTTATAAGCGGAATATTATTTGCCTGGTATAAAGTACCCCTTGTATACCCGGCCTTAATTTCCGTCATGGGTTGTCTGCTTGTTTATTTACTCATGTTTCGCTTAAAGAGGCATATTAACCGCAGGGATTGGTTCCTTTGGGGGCTGCCGTTTCTGATATTCCTTGGTTTCTTTTCCATGAAGGACAGGATGAAGCCGCCGAATATCGATGCGGTGTTTGAAGAAAAATCAGAATGCAGCCTTACAGGCAAAATCGACATTATTGTAAAGAAGCCCTGGGGTACCGCATATTATCTGAAAAACAACCGGATAACCCTGCCGGATAAAAAAACGTATTTTGTTGAAGAAGTAGTAGTTAATGAGTATGAAATACCAAGCTCTAATAAAAGCATTTCAAATCAG
>JAAYHD010000066.1 GCA_012735495.1 Clostridiales bacterium
AGAATGTACGCACAAAGGCTTAATAATTATACCGCCCTTAGTGTAAAAGAGGCAGAGACGGGTGATATTGTCCGGCAAGGCCAGGTGCTTATTGCTCCCGGAGATAAGCATATGAGAATTGAGAAGCATGGAAGCATTTTCAAGGGAGATTTCGCGGTACTTACAGAATCCGTTAACGAGACCGTATCAACATTGAAGAATGTTATAAGTGAAATAAGCAATAACCTGCTCAGGATCGCTCAAAATGACCTGGATATCGAGCATGTAAGTGAATTCAGAGGAGACTTTGCGGTAATATCCGATTCGTTGAACAGGATAATCGGTTCCTTGAACAGGGCAATGAGAGATATCAATTCTGCGGCGGAACAAGTGGCTGTCGGAGCGGGACAGATTTCAGCCGCAAGCCAGACCCTGTCGCAGGGCTCGGAAGAGCAGGCAAGCTCTATTGAAGAAGTTACGGCAACCATTGCCCAGATGGCGGCGCAGGTTAAGCAGAATGCCGCAAACGCAACCCAGGCGGACGAGTTAAGCCTGGCTGCCAAGAACAGCGCCATCAAGGGTAATGAGCAGATGAAGGAAATGCTGCAAGCAATGCACGACATCAACGAGGCATCGACAAATATATCAAAGATTATCAAGGTTATAGACGACATAGCATTCCAGACCAATATCCTGGCTCTTAACGCAGCGGTAGAGGCGGCACGGGCAGGACAATATGGCAAGGGCTTCGCCGTTGTTGCCGAGGAGGTCAGGAACCTGGCCCAGAGAAGCGCAAATGCAGCCAAGGAAACCACGGCTATGATTGAGGGCTCGATTGAAAAGGTCGGAATAGGCACGAAGATTGCCAATAACACGGCCCAGGGCTTATATGAGATAGTGGAGAGCATCACGAAGGCAGCCGAGCTAGTAAGCCAGATTTCTTATGCGTCTAACGAACAGGCAACTGCAATTTCACAAGTCAATCAGGCTGTAGAGCAGGTATCCCAGGTTGTACAGACCAACTCCGCAACAGCGGAGGAGACTGCGTCTGCCAGCGAAGAGCTGTCCAGCCAGGCCGAAATCCTTAAGGATATGGTCAACAAGTTCAGGCTCAGGGAAGATCTGGGTACAGGATTGCTGAATACTGACAGAATGAACCCCGACATCCTGAGCGCTATTGAAGAAATGATTGACAAGAGGGATAGGATGCAGGGCAAGAAGGAAACGGATGTCAAACCGCAGAAAAAGACGGAGAAGGGCAGTTCAAAGCCCAAGCAAACGGAAGGGTCGAAAAATAAACCCCAGATCCTGCTGGATGATAAGGAGTTCGGAAAATATTAATTAAAGGAATTATTAAGGGGGCTGTTTTATACAGCCCCCCTTCTTATTTTTGGATTGAACGTTATATTTTATATTTAACTGTTAATTATCTCGGCATAAACCAGTGTCTGGTTAAGAAGCTGATATGCAACCTCTCCGAAGGTTACCGGTCCCGCAAACGGCGGAGTTGCCATGCCGTCAAGCTCACCATACAGGTAATTCAGAATGCAGTTGCAGGAGAATACGGGCTTAACATCCTTAAACTTATGCAAATTATTGTTAAAGCTTTCAACATAATCGCTGACGGGGCGCGCGAAGCGGTATTCCTTGCCCGAAAATACCGGTGCATAAAAATCGACCGTATGGTTTTCCTTTGATACGGATTTAATCGAAACATTAACCAATACACTGTTGTAATTCGCAACTAACGGCAGGCGGGTATCGATATTGTTCTCGGCTATGTAGTCCGCCAGAAGAACTTCCTTGCCGTTTACCAGGCATTTTTTAACCGACAATGCATCTTCCGGGAATTCTATTATAGTGTCATTTTCGTCAATGCTGAAGATATTAACTATTCCGATTGAAGCCATTTGGTTTTTCGGAAGGCATATATGAAGTGCGACAGCCTTATTGCTGTATGATTGTCCGGTGGACCCGTCATATACCTTAGCGCATGAGTCGGTTGAAAGGTCATACCCCGAAATCCATCCGATAGTCGGGTTCATTAACAGGTTGCTGGAATACGGCGCTTCCTTGGCATAGTAAACCGCAACTTCACTGGCAAAGGGGATAACAAGGATTGTCATGCCGTTAGAAAATGCGTCCTTCGGTAAATCCAGAATGTCGCTTTTATCGTAAACCATGATTTTATAATCTTCGGCACAGGATAATTCATTCACAAATAATTTATCCTTACTGGTGATACCGCCTTGTTCTGTTATAAAATAGGGGGTCGTACCGGCAATCCATTTGCCCTTCGGCAGTTTGTCCAATAAGGATTCATCAGCTGCTATGTGCAGTATTTTGCCTTGATTAATTAAATCTATTGCTTGATTTAGATCTACAAACATAACAATACCTCCTACAAGCTTCTTAAAGCCTCAATATCAGATTTTAGAATGGCATTAAATTTATCAAAGAAAGCTTTCATTTCGCCAATGCATCTTTCAAGTTCTTCAGGAGTCTGATTGGCAGAATACTGTCTTTGAAGTCTGGAGATTAAAAGATTCAAACCCAGGAGATTGGATTCATATTTTGCTTGTTTCTTTATCAATTTCTCAAAAACCAAATCCAGCTCCAAAAGCTCCATATGCATGTCTCCTTTCGTTATCATTTGTTAGCGAGATGTCCTTTTTGATATAATATACCATGATTGTTAAAAATTCAACTATATTATGTCACCTAATATTTTTATTATTGAAATTATTATCCTAAAGATATACA
>JAAYHD010000067.1 GCA_012735495.1 Clostridiales bacterium
ATATATACGGGGTGGAAGCATCCGCAAGCCTGATAAGCCGGATAACCGACAAACTTATGCCAGCCATTGCAGAATGGCAGTCGAGGCCACTAGACGCAATATATCCTATAGTATTTTTGGACGGGATTCGGAGGGCAGTTTTTATATGTCATACCCCAGTATGATATGATTGTAGTAATAACATCAAGAATGGACAAACCGCACCCGGAGAGTAAAATAATAGTCAGGAACCTTATTGAAGATATATCAGTCAGCAATAAAAATGCAGTCACCAGGAGGGGATGGCCTGTGGGAAAAAGCTTATTCTCGTATTACAATTTAACAAAAGAAGATAAGGACAGGTTGCTTGAGGAGATCAGGAACTATTTCTACCAGGAAAGAGATGAGCAAATTGGATATATCGCATCAGAAAGCTTGTTGGAATTCTTCCTGGACACTTTAGGCAAATACATATATAACAAAGCGCTTGACGATGTGAAAACCTGGTTCGGGAAAAGGATGGAAGACCTGGAATCTGATTTTTACGCTATTTACAAGTAAGCATACACCGTATATTTGAAATGGATCAATAAAGTCATCTGCTGCACGAACTGGGGCATGGCATAATGTACTTTAATGCAGATGTTCGTCCACACCCTGTAAACGAGGAACAGATAGTAAATGATTTTGCTGTGGCGTAAGGTACAGCCTGGGGAAACTTATATCTATCCGGTAATTGATGAGAATGTGGCGGGAAAAATAATTGAAGATGCTGTGTTTACAATGCGAAAATGGGGAGTAAAGCTTCCTGATGCATATGTTGCGTTTGATAGCGACCCTGACAGGCATATGTGTAATATTGTGGAATAGAGGGCTGTTGCTTGAAAAGACTAATTATCTTCTTCTACCTGATTATTGACAACCATGACTATAATAAACCGGTTATAGGAGTATCAGATACGGAATAATGCAATCCCGGACCATAGACATCTTGGCATTGTTAACTCGCTGAAAACTGGGAAACATAATATTGTAAAAAATTAATTTGCAGGAGTGATTTAAGTTGAAAGTTGCTTTTTTTGATACAAAGCCGTATGATATACCCGGCTTTGAAAGAAGTATTGAAAATAAAGATATCACGATCAAATTTTATGAAGCAAAACTGTGCCCGGATACGGTGCAGCTTGCCGAAGGCTACGATGCAGTCTGCATATTTGTGAACGATACGGTAAATAAAGAAGTTATCGATAAACTGTACGGATATGGCGTGAAGCTGATCGCACTTCGTTGCGCCGGATACAACAATGTAGATATAAGATATTGCTACGGAAAGATCCACGTGGTGCATGTACCTGAATATTCTCCTTACGCAGTCGCCGAACATACCATGGCAATGCTGCTTGCCCTGGTCAGAAGGATCCATAAAGCTTATAACAGAACAAGGGAGTTCAATTTTTCGCTGAAGGGCTTTACCGGTTTTGATTTGTTTGGCAAAACAGTCGGAATTATCGGTGCCGGAAAAATCGGATGCGTCTTCGGCGATATCTGCCGCGGATTCGGCATGCGGACGATTGCTTATGACCCGTTTCCCAGGGAAAATGCGGGTTTTGAATACCTGTCTCTCGATGAATTATTTGAGCAAAGCGACATTATCTCCCTTCATTGTCCACTGAATGCCGAAACGAGGCATATGATCGATGAACGTGCAATTGGCAAAATGAAAAAGGGCGTCATTATTATCAACACATCCAGAGGCGGCCTGATAGACTCGGAAAGCTTGATCAAAGGAATCAAGGAGCGTAAAATCGGTGGGGCATGCCTGGATGTATATGAAGAGGAAGAAGATATTTTTTTCAATGACTTTTCCGGCCATATTATGGATGATGATACACTGGCGAGGCTTATTTCCATGCCGAATGTGATCGTAACCGGGCACCAGGCTTTTCTGACCGAGGAAGCGCTTAACAACATTGCACAAACCACGGTCGATAATATTATCTCCTTCTTCGGCAGTGACGGGATCTGCGAAAACGAGCTTTGTTATCGATGCGGAAGAGTGGAGAGTTGTAAACATACAAGGGATAAGAAGTGCTTTTAAAGGAATCCTGTAATTAACCGGAGCATGGTTTCAGCGTTCCTGGAAGTCGACCCTGTAGACCTGTTCCTGTGATCGACCCACGTGGAGTGTGTGGTATTGATGTGTGCGTCCAGCGAAGCTGGCAAATGCTAACAGGTGAAAGTCCTGTAGTGGTAAAGGTAGGGCAGCCACTTAGTCAGTAACCAGCGTATGAAGTAATTTGTGCGTTGAAGCGTTA
>JAAYHD010000068.1 GCA_012735495.1 Clostridiales bacterium
TATAAGACATACATCCTATGGCGGCTGTACTTTTAACGTGTGTGAGGGTACGTGGATACCCAACCGCAGATTATTTCAGCCCCGTCCGGTGCATATATACTCAATCATTTTGCCAGCAGCATCATAATTTCATTGGACCGCTGCACAAACCTCGTCATTGCTTCCGCCTCCAGAGGCTTGTGGCTCAGCAGCGCCAGGTCATACAGCTGCTCGCATATCATCGGGGTATGCTCACCCTTTTCATTTTCAATAATATACTGTACCAGCTTGTGATTTGCGTTAAGGACAAGGGTTTCTCCTTCAAAAGAGCCCATATCGCTGCCCGAAATGCTGTACATGCGCATCATATCCTGCAGCCTGCGGGTCTCCTCTGACAATGTTATTACTGCAGACACCTTTTCATTCTTGAGCCGTTCGACCTTGACCTCCAGCTTATCCTTCCCAAGCACCTTTCGGAACAGCTTGGTCATGGCATCCGATTGCTTCTTGAGAAGCTTCTTATCCTTTTTCTCGGTTTCGTCCTTGAACCCATCCGTAATATCGGAATCTATACGCTGGAACCTGACATTGGCGTTCTTATACTCAACATGGGTTATAAACGGCTGGTCGATATTGTGCTTAAGGATTACCGCATCCATACCGGCTTCCCTGAACATGTTGATGTACTGGCTCTGCTGCTTTTCATCCGTTACATAATATATGACAGCCTTCTTCTTGCTCTCATCTTCATCATCAGCTTCTTCACCGGTATCCGATTCTTTTTTATCAGTATCCTCCTTTGAAGCAGCATCCTTCTCCCCTTCGGCCTTGTCCTGCCTGTCGGTTTCTGATTCCACCCCGTCCTTAATTTCATCGGGCTTTTGATCGGCTTTTTCCTGTCCGGCTTCCGCCTTTCCTTCACCGGCATCAGCCGCAGCCTTATCGGCCTTTTCTTCGCTCTTTTCGCTTTCATCCCCGGAATCCTTGGGCTTTGCGGCCTTAATATAATCGTCCAGGGTTATATACTTGCCGTCAAGATTCTTGTAAATGATAAAATCCATCATCTTTTCACTGAATTTCTCGTCCTTCAGGCAGCCGAATTTGATGAACGGGCTTATATCATCCCAGAACTTCTCGTAATTCTCCCTTTCAACCTTAAACATGCCGATAAGCTTGTCGGCAACCTTTTTCGTGATATAGTCGGATATCCTGTTCACAAAGCCGTCATTCTGAAGCGCGCTTCTGGACACATTAAGCGGCAGGTCCGGGCAGTCGATAACGCCCTTGAGCAGCATCAGAAACTCCGGAATAACCTCCTTGATGTTATCAGCCACAAAAACCTGGTTGTTATAGAGCTTGATAACACCCTCAATTGATTCGTATTCAATATTGATCTTGGGGAAGTACAATATACCCTTAAGGTTGAACGGATAATCCATGTTCAGATGGATCCAGAACAGGGGCTCCTTGTAATCGTGAAATACCTCACGATAGAACTTCTTGTACTCCTCCTCGGTGCAGTCGTTCGGATGCTTGGTCCACAGCGGTGTCGTATTGTTGATGGGTTTCGGCTTCTTATCGTCTTCCTTCCTGCCATCATCCTTTTTCTTATCCTCCACCGCGGTTTCCTTTGCGGCTTCCGCCTCCGACGCCTTGTCTTCCTTTTCAATGACCGAAGGTATCTCAGGGTCCGCTGCCTTTCTGAAGTAAATCTCCACAGGCATGAAGGAGCAGTATTTATTTAAAACCTCTTTTACACGGTATTCATTGGAGAACTCATAGCTGTCCTCATTAAGATACAGTGTGACATCCGTTCCCCGCTCTGTCCTGGTGCCTTCACCCATCTCATATTCGATTCCGCCGTCGGACTCCCAATATACCGGAGCGGCATCTTTCTGCCATGACAGCGTGTTGATGGTAACCTTGTCCGCAACCATAAATGCCGAATAAAAGCCCAGGCCGAAATGCCCTATAATCTGGTCGTCATTTGTTTTATCCTTATAGGTCTCAATGAATTTCTGAGCACCTGAATAAGCAATCTGGTTAATGTATTCCCTGACCTCGTCCGCGGTCATCCCGATACCGTTGTCTGAAAATATTATTGTCTTTTCATCCGGGTTAACTGTAACCACTATCCTGTAATAATTGTTCTCAGGAATGTCCGCTTCACCCATAATCTCAAGCTTTTTCAGCTTGGTAATGGCATCCGCCCCGTTGGAAATCATCTCACGGATAAAAATATCACGGTCGGAATACAGCCATTTCTTTATAATCGGAAATATGTTTTCAGAATTAATTGATAGATTGCCTCTTTCCGTACTCATGTCCTTCTCCTTTCCAACCCATATATTAAAGCCATTCCTTACAAATGCCGGTCATATGCAGCCAAGCTGGTTTTATAAGGACTGGCTTCCTTTAACAACTATAATAATATGCAAAAAAAGAAAAGTCAAGAAAAATCTAGCACTCTCGGCGCGAGAGTGCTAACGTCTGAACTCATATCTCTTCATAATATATTTCCTTGCTTTCAAGATATTTCCTTACCCAGTCGTCCCATTCAACATCAAGGGTTTTATCCATTACAAATGTCTTCATGGACGTACCGGTTATAATCCTAAGCTCGTTGTTCTCAAAGCGGATGTTCATATACAGCCCGCCCACATCCTCGGCCCGGTACCTTCCTCCAAGGCTTTCAACCAGTTGATCTGTAAGGCTTCTCGGAAGCTGGAATACAATCTTCATGGACAGCGGAGTCTTGCTTCCCCGAATTATTGAAAAGGCGATGCCCTTAACTTCACTCCATAGTACGGCCTTTTCGGCACCCCTTTCCTCGAGCTCCTCCTTGGTAAAGAAGCCTTCATTAAAATGCCCGGATACATTAAAACCTGTAAAGGTCTGTATCTCCATTTCCCTTAGGATAAAATTGTCAAACAAGGTGTTGGCAAGAAGCTTGGCCATGAACGGCTTAACCTCATCGATTTTTAATGATATCATTTCTTCCTGTGTCAACCTGCTCTCTTATATTTTTAAACCAAACCGCTCATCATTTATGTTGTATATATAATTTCATTTTACAAATAATATCTTCACAGATTATTTTAAGGAGGTACGATATGCATTTTGAGCCGTCTAAGAAGAACAGCTTCCGTTTTCCTTCTGCGAAAAGCGTTGAAAAGATGGATAAGCAAATGTATTTTCCCGAAACTCCCGCACGTGATTCAAATGATGCTGATTATAACCGTCCTTCAGATTCATACATGCCGAAGGAAAAACATAACCATGAAACTAAATAGCCAACAGCAAAACATATAATAACAGCAAATGCGCGGGGTAAAACGCATAGAAGAAATATTTCATGCTTTTACCCTTTTTCCCATTATAAAACGCAATCGGCAATACCGCAAGGGTGGAAAATGCCTGTATTATGTTGCCGCTGAGCAGCAAGAGGGATAAGCCGATAAAGATCTTTTTGCCTCTGAACAGGTAGAAGGCTACAATAAGCAAAACCCCCATAAAGCCGTAATCCGTGTTCATTAGCTCGGCAAGCAGGCTAAGGCCTACGGTAATCAAAGCATTCAACAGGTTTAGGATTAGTATATTCTTATGATACTTCTTTTCCACCTCACTAATCAGCCATATGGCCGATAGGCCTAAAAACAGGGTAAAGAATATGTTCTGGTATTCAAGAAACCTTTTAACTACCGTGTCATAAAGCTGCGGATTGGAAAACATGCCCGGCAGATCCGTTTTTATATTCCCGCCAAATACGGAAAAATGGGAATTATAAAAAGCCAGGTCAAAGGGCAGCTCCGAAATCAAGGCAAATATACCAAGCCTTGTCAGGTACTTTTTGACGCTTCTTGTATGGTGAAAGCCTTCAACCAGCAGAAACGCAAAGATAGGGAAGGCAAGCCTTCCTATCAGCCTTCCGGGCAAATAAAGCCATGAATCAAAAGGTACAAACACCGCCGTCACATGATCAACAGCCATAACTATGATTGCCAGAAGCTTTAATGCAAATGTACTCATTTATTTACCATCATCCCTTATTATATTGGTTAAAAAGGGGCCGCGGAAACGGAAGACCGTTCCGCATAAACCCCTTTATTATTACAATGAGCAGATTACCTGTCCGGGTCCGTCGGGAGTAATAACCGTGGTATTCCCTTCGGTCATAAATTTACCGTTTTCCACGGACTTGACGTTGATGACATTTACCAGGTGAACGGTGAACTTCTTGTCGGAGTCAACATTAATATATATCTTGCCGTCCTTCCTAACAACCTCCGCCTTAACTGCAAGCCTGCCCTCATTGTCATATACGACTGTTGCTGCAGGGATATTCTCCTTAAGCTCGTATGCCTTAAGGATTACATTGTCAGCATAATCATAGACCGCATCATCATCCCTTGAACCGATTGCAAGCAGGCTGCCTTCCTTCACCATTAACGGTATGCTCAGATAGCCGTGCTTCTCCTTATACCATCTGCCACCGGCTTTAACCTCACCGGTAAAGTAATCGGTCCATTTGCCCTCCGGAAGGTAATAATGGGCGATTCCTTCGTCGTTGAATATAGGTGCAACCAGCAGGCTGTCTCCGAACATGTACTGCTTGTCAAGGTAAGCACAGGTCGGATCATCCGTAAATTCCATTACCATGCTTCTCATCATGGGAACTCCGGTTTTTGATGTTTCTATGGCATTCCTGTACAAGTAAGGCATAAGCGAAGCCTTAAGCCTGGTAAAGAACCTGACAACATCAACCGATTCCTCGTCATATACCCAGGGCACCCTGTATGACGTGCTGCCATGCAGGCGGGAATGGGTTGACAAAAGCCCGAACGCAGCCCAGCGCTTGTAAACGTCGGGAGTCGACGTATGCTCGAATCCTCCGATGTCATGGCTCCAGAAACCGAAACCGGACATGGTCAGCGATAAACCGCCGCGCAGGCTTTCCGCCATTGATTCATAATCGGACCAGCAGTCTCCGCCCCAATGAACCGGGAACTTCTGTCCGCCGGCAGTCGCGCTTCTTGCAAAGAGTATTGCTTCACCCTTGCCCTTTTTGCGCTCCAGCAGCTCAAACACAACCTTGTTATATAGATATGTATAGTAATTATGCATTTTATACGGATCGGAGCCGTCATAGTAAACCACATCGGTTGGAATCCTCTCGCCGAAATCCGTCTTGAAGCAGTCCACTCCCATGTCCAGCAAAGCCTCCAGCTTTGAGCTGAACCATTGGCAGGCTTTCGGATTGGTAAAGTCCACTATGGCCATGCCCGGCTGCCACATATCCCACTGCCATACATCTCCATTAGGCCTCTTAAGGAAGTACCCGTTTTCCACACCCTCGGCAAACATTGAGGATTCCTGTGCGATATAGCTGTTTATCCATACGCATATCTTCAGACCCTTTGCCTTAAGACGGCGTATCATTCCCGCAGGATCGGGGAACACCTTGCTGTCCCATGTAAAGTTGGACCAGTGGAAATCCTTCATCCAGAAGCAGTCAAAATGGAACACCTTGAGAGGAATACCCCTGTTAAGCATGCCGTCCACAAAGCTTGTTACGGTTTCTTCATCATAGCTGGTTGTAAATGATGTGGAAAGCCACAGTCCAAAGGTCCAGGGTGCGGGCAGCGAAGGCTTTCCTGTAAGTGATGTATACCTTTCCAGAACCTCCTTCATCGTAGGCCCGTTGATAATGAAATAATCCAGGGACTCACCGGGTACGGAGAACTGAACCTTCTTTACCATCTCGGATCCAACCTCGAAAGACACCTTCTCAGGATGGTTCACGAATACACCATAGCCCCTGTTGGAAATATAAAACGGAATATTTTTATAAGACTGCTCGGTGGATGTTCCCCCGTCCTCGTTCCATATATCAACCGTCTGGCCGTTCTTCACAAACGGTGTAAACCTTTCACCAAGGCCGTATATCAGCTCGCCAACGGAAAGAGACAGCCTTTCGCGCATATAAGTGTCCTTTAGGCTGCCATCGTCATAAGCCAGCCCCTTCCAATTGGTTTTAACATAAGCCAGATCCTTGCGCTCGCTGAATGTAATCCTTTCATTGCCCCTGTTAAATTCCATCTTCCAGTTTTTCTTGTCGATCTCAACCCTAAGTGTGCCGCTGTAAAGAACGATTCTGTCCTCACTATTCTCAACAGTCAGTTTGCTTTCAGGGTCAAAGGTAAGCTCAAACTTAGGTGCTCTTTCCCTAAGGCCCAGGTAATGATCCGTTCTGATACGAAGCACCTCCGGGTACGGGGCGGAAATACGAATGGTCAGATTAACACCTCCCAGGGTGTCACCCCTGTGGCGTATGTTATGGGTCGGTGCGCACAGCACAATTTCCTCACACGTGAATTTGTCCTGTGTATTATCCAGTATTTGATTGTCCTTCTTTACAAAGTATACCTCTGCCGGAGAAAAGACCTCGGTTCCTTTTCTGTTAAGCCAGCATCCATTTGAAAACTTCATTTGGATATCCTCCGTTTCTTTTTATTCTAAGACTGCGCAAGTCACACCCGCAGCGGTTATTCATGATTATTGATCCTTTTCAATCCTTCTGAAAATTCGAAGGGAAAAGGCACTGACGGTGAACATTATAAATGCCGGTCCGATCAGTATTCCGAAGATTATAGTCGTTTCATTATAAAGGAAGAAAACAATCATAAAAGCAATTATAAAAAGAAGCAAAAGAGTTCTTCCGAAATACCTGATGCTTATCTGAAACGAGTTGTTCAATATATTTCTTATTGTATTCTTGTACCTTGCTGCCAGGGGATAGGCATATAATAACGAAAGCAAAAAGTAAATTCCTGCCAGTATACCTATTATCAGCAATGGCAAGGGATTTGATTCAATAGCGTAAAACAGGCTGAAATTAAGATAGACAAGATATATCGATGCCAGCGTAATCAAACCCAGGGGGATTCCCTGTTTAAGGCTTGCCTTAAAAGCCTTGATGAAATCACGGGCCACATATCCTTCACGGTCATCAACCATCTTAAGGGTCACAGTATAAACGGCAAGCGTTGACGCCCCTATTGTTACAACCGGAAGGCTGAAAATATACCACAGGAATGTGAGCTTAAAAACATCGATAAATCGCCTGAAAAACTCATAAACCGGGCCGTCAGGCCTAAATATGCTTCCCATATCCGCTCCTATAACACCGCTAAAAAATGATAAGAATCATTTTTAATCATAATACATTGTGCCGCCAGTCGTCAAGCATGTGACAGTCTAATACCGCCGGCATGCCTGACGCACAGCAAAACCTGATTAATTCAAGGCAAAAAAAGATAAATCTCCCAATACGGACCAGACCGCCGGACATTCGACCGGTTAATCCGGCCGGAATGCCCGACGGTCTGACACGATATTTCAATATGTTAATGTGCTGTCGTAAAAATCTGTTTTTTTATCCGGATTATTTAGCCTCGTTTTCAAGTGCTTTCCTGCGTGCTGCCTCAGCTTCGCCATACTCCATGCACTTGTCATATCCATATTCGTTAGCCTTTGTAATCATTTCCTCTACAATTGCATCGAATTCCTCATCAGACTGTGCATATATAGCTCTCCAGGTGTAGTCCTTTACAGCGGTTGTAACCTGTTCCCAGATAATCTCAAGTTCTTCGCCCTTCGGTGAAGGTGCGTAGGTTGAAGCAATTGCAACAGCATAGTTCTTGCTTCCAATGTATTCATCAAATGTGGTGCAACCGGTGAATTGTCTCCAGTCTTCCATGATATCTGATGTAAGGGTTGCATTGTAGCTTGCCCATCTCTTATAGTTATAAGTTTCATTATCGGTCTCAGGGTTGATTGCGTCGATGGACCATGTGGTGTTATTTATCTGGAAGGAACCGTCCTGATGGGTACCGGTATAATGGCCGTCAACATACTCGGTCTTGCCATCGTTTCTGCACTTAAGACCAAACTCGGTCAGATAAGGCTTCTTGTTCTCATCATATTCCCAGCATACTCCCCTTGGACCATACTCAATTGTCATTCTTCCTTCAGGAGTCGCAAACCAGTTGATAATCTCCATGCACAGCTCAGGATACTGTGTAGTTGCGCCTATGGTCCATACACGGTTTCCGCCGAATACATTCAGACCATAGGAAATTGTCCTTTGATCTTCCATAACCAGAGGATACATTGCCTTGCCCTGGGCAATATGTTCGTCGGTGTTGTAGTTTGTAAGAACCATAAAGTCGAACAAGTTCCAGAAAGCAGCGCCATCCTGATAGTCTTCTGTAGCACCGTCAAATTTCTGGGTCAGTGAATCGGGATCAAGCAGGTCTCTGCGGAACAGATTGTTATAGAACTTCAGAGCCCTAAGATATAAGCCGCCTTCGGTCAGGCATCCCTGATATACCTGGTTCGTAACATCGTAAAGGCCTAAATGGGTCTCATCCCATCCATACAAAGCCGCTGTAGCCTTTACATACATAACCATGTCGCCATCCCAGTCATCCCACAGGGATACACCGTAGGTTTCCTTACCCGTATCGGATGTAGGGCAAATCTCCTTCATGGCTGCAAAAAGATCAGCAAGGTCTTCCAGTGTATTTATCTTCGGATAGCCAAGCTGCTTGTACAGATCCCAGCGAATAGCATTGTAATAGAAGAATGATTCATGGTCACCGGATGAGGTTGCCACGTTGTGGCCAAAACCATAGAGTTTTCCATCCGGGTTGATCTTCATGTTCTTCTCAAGGGCTTTCTGCATATGCTCCTTGATGTAAGGACCATAATTGTCCAGAAGATTGTCCTGATTCCAATCCAGAAGCATTCCGTTATTTATTGCCTGAAGGTATTGATCGCCGTCACTTCCAAAAACGACGATATCACCCAGATGGCCGGATTCCATACGGGTTACGAATACTCCGTCAGCATCAGGTACGATGTTAAGCTTAACATTGAACTTGTCAAGCATAACCTGGGCAAACCATCCAATCTGCTCACCCTGATAATTGGCAAGCTGTGAATAAACTGTCAATGTTATCGGCTCATCACTGGTACTTCCCCCGTTATTATCGTCGGCTGCAGATTCACCATCATTTTTCTTACCGCATCCGGTTAGGGAAAGAACAGAAAACGCCAATACAAATGCTAAGATTACCAAAAGCAGTTTCTTGGATCTCTTCATTAATTTATCCCTCCTCTTATTATTCACTTTTTGTCCTTTCATAATAATATATCAAGTACCGTCTCACAGGCGGTACCTAATATTCAGATCAAATAAGCGCTCAGCCTTTTACGGCACCCAGCATGATACCTTTCTCAAAATACCTCTGCATGAAGGGATATACCAACAGAATCGGTATAACCGTAACCATGGATATGGTATACTTGATTGTCTTTGCGTTAAGCAGTGCGGCCTGCATGGAAGCCGAAAGCTGCATATTGCCGGATCTCATGGCTTGACCGATATTGGTGGTTTGGTTCAGATAAATGTAAAGCCTGTGCTGCAATGTATAAAGACTCGCATTGTTCTGCATGATAATAAGGGAATCCTGGAACGAGTTCCAGTGACCAACCGCACCAAATATGGCTATTGTCGCAAGAATAGGCTTGCTTAAAGGCCAGATGATTCTCGTAAATACCTTCATGTACGATGCCCCGTCGATATATGCGCTTTCTTCCAATTCTGCCGGAATTGACTCGACGTAAGTTTTTACAAGGATAATATTATACGGAGCAACAATGCCGGGAATGATATATCCCAGGAAATTATCTGTGAGCCCCAGCATCGACATGTTCAAATACCAGGGAACCAATCCTGCGTTAAAATACATTGTGATTATTATAAACCTGTACCAAAAACTGCGTCCCCACATTTCCCTTTTGGTGACCAGGAAACCAACCAGGCCCGATGCACATACCATAAGAGCCGTTCCCAATACGGTGCGGGCAAATGTAACCTTGAAGGACTGCGCCAAATCTCCGACGCTTCTTAAAGATATATAGTTCCTTAGATGTATGCCCTTTGGTATGAATGTTATTGCGCCTTTTCTTACCAGGTCATTATCGCTTATTGTGTTAATGAACAGGTAATAAAACGGGAATATGCACGCGAACGTAAATATAATGAAAAAAGAGTAATTCAGTATATTGAATACCACGTCTCCGGCCGTGGTTTTGTATTTGGGAGCAGAAGATACATATAATTCCTTCTTGTCGGATTTTCTTCTGAATATCTGTGACAGTCCATGCAGCAGATTCTTTGACAGGTTCTTAATTGTCTCCATCCTGCATCCACCTCCTAAATCAGGCTCTCGCCGCGAATAACCTTGGAGAACTTATTCGCACTCAAAAGCAATGTTACACTTACCAGGGACTTAACCATGCCTACCACTGTTGTAAGAGGAATCTTTCCACTTCCTATACCCAGTTCATATACATACAGGTCCAGAACCATGATATCATTTGTATTGTACGGATTCTTAAATACCAGGTACTGTTCCATACCGTTGCTGAGAATACCGGATATCTGCAGCAACAGCAGAACAAAATAAGTCGGAAGCAGTCCGGGAACGGTAACATGCCACATCTTTCTGAAACGTCCTGCTCCGTCTACGGTGGCGGCCTCGTACAGCTGCTGGTCAATACCGCTGATGCCTGCTATATATACAATCGCGCTCCAGCCTATGCCTTTCCACATGCCCCATGCAAGCATCTTAAGCCATATATGCTCGCTGCTCATCAGGAAGTTTACCGCAGTGCCTCCCCTTGATACTATAATGTTGCTGATTATGCCATCCGATGAGAAAATCAGGGTGGCAAATGAATAAACAAGAACCCAGCTTATGAAATTAGGTATGGTTGTAAATGTCTGTATAAGACGCCTGATCCGCATGTTCTTGATTTCACACAGGAATATTGCAAATGCCATGGAACTCCAGCTTGTCGCAAGTCCCAGTCCACTCATGGCAAGGGTATTTCTAAGAACTCTAACAATATCATTCCTGGTGGCTTTATTCTGGAACAGGAACTTAAACCACTTGAATGCTACAAAATTATCCTTGCCAAGGGTACCGCCTGCCTTGTAATCAAAGAATGCATACCTCCATCCCCAAAGGGGCAGATAGCTGAATACAAAGACAAGCGCAATAAACGGTATTATCAAGAGGAACAGCTTGTATTTCTGCTGAAGCTCATATTCGTCTTTCTCGGTGGGCTTGGGTTGAATTACCAAATATTGCCAAACCTATACTCCAACCAACTATATATGAAGAAAAAGCTGAAAAACATTCTTTGCAATATGATATATTCCCACATCCTATTTTTATTACTTATAATCCATCACCGCTGAAGCCTATAAAGCTAGATA
>JAAYHD010000069.1 GCA_012735495.1 Clostridiales bacterium
AAGAACGGGGCTTTGTGCCTAACGTATGCTTCCCTTGCGCTACGATACATGACCCGGATACAGGCAGAATAGCCATCTATTACGGTGCGGCTGACAGCTATGTCGGCCTGGCATTTACCCAGTTCGAAGACATAATGCAGTATATTATGGAAAACAGCGTTGTAAATGCAACGGATACCGAGCTGGGTAAGAGATAAACCCGTAAGGATGACGAAATAATAAGCCAAATAATAAGCTGCTGTAAAATCAATGTAGATTACTACAAGAATTTTGCAGCAGCTTTTGTTTTCTGAAAACATCGGGCCGGCATATTATTGTTAGCCGGAGTTTATCAATCGGTTTTCTGTGCGATTAGTCGGCAGCCTTTGCATTTACACCAAGCATAACGGCTCCTTTTATACCCGAATCATCACCCAGTGCGGGAGGTACTATATAAGTATCAATATCATCAAGTATCTCCTTCATGTTAATATAACCGTTCAAGTATTCCTTAACATTGAATCTGATGATCGGGAACATCTGGTCCTGGTGCATTACCCCGCCGCCGAGGACTATCCGGTTGGGGCTGTAGCATAAAATATAATTTACAATAGCCTGTGCAATATATTCAGCCTCCAGCTGCCAGACTTCATAATCATTATGAAGTTCATAAGGCTTCTTACCCCACCTGTCTTCAATTGCAGGACCCGAAGCCAAGCCTTCGAAGCAATCCCTGTGGTAAGGGCAAATACCCCTGTAATTATCATTTTTCTTTCTTCTGAGAATAATATGACCTGCTTCGGGATGCATCAGGCCATACATGGGTTTGCCGCCGATGCAGACACCGACGCCTATTCCGGTTCCGATAGTTATATATATGCCTATTTTGCATCCTGTCAGGGCTCCTGATGTTGTCTCACCCAGAGCTGCGGCGTTTACGTCGGTGTCAAAACCAATCGGAACCTTCAATGCATCCCTTAGGGTTTTAACAATATTATAGTTTCGCCAGGCTATTTTTGGCGTACTGGTAATATATCCGTAAGTCTTGGAATCCTTATCGGCATCGATTGGACCGAAACAGCCCACACCCAAGGCTTCGATATTCTTATTCATGAAGTATTTTATAATCAATGGCATTGTTCTATCCGGAGTTTCTGTCGGTATATGTATCCTGTCACTGATATGGCCTTTCTCATTGCCTATGGCACATACAATTTTAGAGCCTCCTAACTCTATTGCACCTATTATCATATGAAACCTCCGTTTCTTTTTTATTGGTCTGTTAACTTAATAATAAAAATGAGACCTGAAACGCCTCTGGTATAATGGAAATTGCCAAACAACCATTACCTCCCAGAAAGGAGCGTTCAAGTCTCATGACCATTATACCAAAAAACGTAGTATTTCCAAGGTGTTTTTCAAAAGTTCTTTACCGTTTTGGTAAGGACAAAGACGGTTTTCAAAGATATCAGTGTCAACGATGCAAACGCCAGTTTGCACCTGATAAACCATGTTCACCAAGAAAATATCCCGATTGTCCTGTTTGTGGTAAAGCAAC
>JAAYHD010000015.1 GCA_012735495.1 Clostridiales bacterium
ATTGTACAGCCATAGTTGAGAACCTCCTGTATGTTTGGATTGGACACCTAAATCATACATGATTTCTCACTATGGTTGTCAATTTTTTATTTCATTTTACTGTTGCATTTAATTTTACAACGAACCAAATTCTTATTTATATAAAATATGGCATTAGTTTGTTGCAAAGCCTTGTAAAATAGAGTATGATATATACTGTGTTTTTGTGTTGCAAAAAAGAATTTCAGGAGCATTAACATGATTTCGGATAAAGTAAAAAAGAGAATAATGGGTATTAGTGTCATAGCCGCAGCGCTTTTATTTTTATGGCTGTATTTATCCTATTATGGCTACAGCTATGCGGAGGATGGCAATGATGATACGGCTGTGACAAAGAGTGAAATACTCGCACCGATGAAAAACAGTTCATTAAAAGAGAATAAGTATGTGTACAGCGAATACGAACCCGGCGGCATCTCTAAGATATACATAAACGTCTTTCCGACGCTGGCCGCGGATGGAAAGGAATACGGATTCTCGGACATTGATATGGTTTCCATATGGAATAAGGATTTCAATCCGGTATTGGATGCAAATGTGCAGTTTGTCGGTATGGATGAGGAGCCGAAGGAAAAAAGCATTGGGAGTCCGAATGCCACAATAAGGGTGAGAGGCAATCCCGGAGCACCTCTGAAATCGTACCGCGTTAAGCTTGTTGAAGGAGCAAATGGTTATGAGGGACAAATGGTGCTTAACCTGGACAAGAACACCAATGACCCCAGCAGAATCGCAAACAAGCTGGCACATGACCTGATTAAGGATCTGGACAACATGTCCGGTTTCAGGACAAGCTTTTTTGAAGTATATATAAGGGACGATTCCGCAGAAAGCAAGGATGGAGAATTCCATTCCTTCGGATTATACACGCATATCGAACAGCCTAACAGGGCGTACCTTAAATCCCATGGGCTCGATGAGAATGGTACAATTTACAGGGCGGAGAATTTCACGTTCACCCTTGTACCCCAGATTAAGAATACGAACGACCCTTATTATGACAAGGAAGCATTCGAGGAGGTATTGGCCATTAGGGAAGGAAGCGACCATTCCAAGCTTATACGGATGCTTCAGGATGTAAATAATGACAGCAAGGGCTTCGAAGAAGTCTTTCATACTTATTTCAACGAGGAGAATTACCTGACCTGGCTTTCGGTTAATATTCTTCTCGGCAACACCGATGCGATGTCGAGCGGATTCTTACTGTACAGCCCTAGCAATTCAACTGGCTTCTATCTCCTTCCCTGGGACTTTGACGGTATCTTCAGATGGATGGATGATGACAGCGGTCTTCCCGATATGTATGAATGCATTAACAGTGTAGTTTTACACAGAAAGTACCTGGCCTTGGAAGGAAGCAAGGAAAAGCTGAAGGCTAAGCTTAAGGAACTGGTTGAGGATGAGTTTTCCCCGGGAAGGGTGAAATCCCTGGTAAAGCAATATGAACCGGTGCTGCTGGAAGCAATGAGCAGGTACCCCGACAGCGTCCTGCTGCCGGTAACATTCAACGAGCAATTAGCCCGGCTTAGACGGATTGATGAGAGTATACTGATGAATTATGAGTATTTCTTAAGACATTTGGACTGATGCCATACGAATCTTCATTTATAAAAAATATGAACAGGAGAAGACGGATGGAATACGATGGATATAAGCTTCGGCACGAGCTGAAATTCTATATCGGTACATATGTTTACCAGGTGCTGAGGGAGCGGCTGCAGCATGTACTTGAGGCTGATGAGAACATGACCGACAGCGAGGGATATCTTATAAGCAGCATATACTTCGATGATATATACCAGTCGGCCTTCAAGGACAAGATAAACGGCGTACCAACCAGGGAAAAATACAGAATCAGGCTCTATAACCGTGACGATTCGCTTATCAGGCTTGAATGCAAGATTAAATTTGACGAATACATATCAAAGCAGACGGCGGTATTAACAAGGCAGGAGTATGACAGCCTTTTGAACGGAGATTATGATTTCCTGCTTGACAAGCCGGAACAGGTATGTAGGAAGATGTATTCGCTGCATAAAACCAGGCTGATGAATCCAGTTACGGTTGTGGAATACCTAAGGGAGGCTTACGTACACCCCAATGGAAACGTCAGGATTACCTTCGACAAGAATATATCGGCGTCTATCGGAGAGCTCGATGTATTTAATATAGATTATGAAACAATACAGGTTCCCCTTGATGGAATGATGGTTATGGAGGTAAAGTACGATGATTATATCCCGGACTACATAAGAAAGATAATTCAAACGGATCATATGGCAAAATGCGCGATATCAAAATATGTTTTATGCAGAGACTATAACAGAAAGGTGAGGAAGGTATGAAAACATTTGCGGATATTTTCAAAAAGAGCTTTTTAAACGACGCAACAATGGATGTAAATCTATATAAAATTTTCATGTCGCTGCTTGCGGCATTCATATGCGGAATGATTATCTATTTCGTATATAAGTATTTCTATAAAGGTGTTTTATACAGCCACAGCTTCAATATATTGCTTGTGCTTGTAAGCATGATTACCGCGTTCATCGTTCTGACCATCAGCTCCAACATCGTTCTGTCCTTAGGTATGGTCGGCGCTTTGTCGATTGTAAGGTTCCGCACGGCGGTCAAGGATCCTTTGGATGTCGGGTTTTTATTTTTTGCAATTTCCATTGGCATAACATGCGGAGCAGGGCTGTATCTTATGTCGTTCATATGCACAATCGTCATATCCCTCATATACATATTGATGGTCAAGGTCAAGACGGATCCGGACGTTTACCTTTTGATTATCAAGTATGACCGGAATGCCGGGGAAGAGGTTAATACCAGGCTGGCCAAGATGAAGTATGCAATAAAGAACAAGACGGTATTCAAGGACAGCATAGAGCTGACGCTGGAAATGAAGCTGAAGAACGCCGATACGGATTTTGTGGCCGAACTGTCAAATATCGAAGGCGTACACAGTGCCGCGCTGGTAAATTACAAGGGTGATTTTGCCGAATAGACGCTGATGCTATTTGAGCAGAAATAAAGAGCGGGGACGGTACATGAACATTGCCCGATGCTCATGCACCGTCCCCGCTTTTAGTTATCCGGCATCAGCCAAAGCCGGAAACATTCCGTCATTCGATAGGGATGTATTTTTTATTGTCAAGCTTTGCTGTCTCTTTATCCTTCGGGAATTTGATCTTCAGGATGCCGTTTTCAAATGCGGCCTTGAAGTCCTCTTCCTTCAGATTCTCGCCGACATAGAAGCTTCTCCTGCAGCTTCCGCAATAGCGTTCCTTGCGGATGTACCTGCCTTTCTTCTTGTCTTCCTTCGACTCTTCCTTGTGAGCCATAATGGTCAGATAACCGTTATCCAATGAAGCGCTGATATCCTTCTTGTCATAGCCCGGAAGCTCAATCTCCAGAAGATATTCATCGCCCAGGTCCTGTATGTTTGTTGTCATAAGCCTCGAGAAAGGCATCGGTGAGAATGTCGGGAAGTTGAAATCCAGCATGTCATCAAAATCATTGAAGAAATCATCAATAAAGTTTCTTCTGAAAATGCTTGGCAGTAACATATTCATTCCTCCTTAAATCTATATTATATTTTACTTTGGCACATTTATTATATGTAATCTATTTGTTCTATATGAACTATAACACATATAACGATATGTGTCAAGCATGGAAGAAAGATTTCACAAAAAGTTCACAATTATACGAATGGATATAAATTAATACGGCAAATTCTATATTATTAACTAAATATAAATGTTTCCTAAATTTTTCAATATATACTTGAAAATACAATTAATAATTAGTATAAAAGAGTTAACGGTGTATAAGATTTTTATATAAATAAGGCTCATATCAAGGAGGGCAGCCCCCGTGGCAAATAATCAAAACACAAAAATGCTGTTCATAATAAACCCTGTGGCAGGGAGAACCCATCCGAAAAACTGCTTTAAAAATGTAATGGAGCTGTTCAGGAGTCATGGCTATAATTTAACCGTAAAAAAGACGGCTGCCAGGGGCCACGCAACTGAATTGGTATTAAAATACGGCAAAAACTATGACATGATTGTATGCAGCGGCGGGGACGGTACATTAAATGAAGTTATATCCGGTGTTATGAGGCTTGATAAGAAGGTAACCATAGGATATATACCTTCGGGTACGACCAATGATTTTGCCAGCAGCCTCAACCTGCCCGACAAGATTGAGACGGCGGCGATGACCATTTTAAACGGGCAGCCCAGGACAGTTGACATAGGCTTGTTCGGTGATAACAGATATTTCAGTTATATTGCGTCTTTCGGAGCGTTTACCGGAAGCTCGTATTCAACTCCCCAGTCTTATAAGAATTTAATTGGGCATTTGGCTTATATATTGGAAGGCATGAAGGACATCCCCAACATAAGGCCTCACCATGTACGGGTTGAAGCCGAGGGGCAGGTTTATGAAGGAGATTATTTATTCGGCGCGGTAAGCAATTCCATCTCCATCGGAGGGCTTCTCAAGCTGGATTCCAACAAGGTGGATTTAAACGACGGACTGTTTGAAATTATCCTTATCCAAAACCCCAAGACGCCGCTTGAGCTTAGCCGCATTCTTCTTTCAATCAGCAAGAGGGAGTATAATGACAAGCTGATTCAGTTTATAAAGGCTCCCGAGGCAACATTTTATATGGAAGACCCCATTCCATGGGCTATCGACGGAGAATACGCGGAAGGGGATAAAAAAATAACCATAAAAAATATCGCAAATGCCATAACCATCATGGTTTAAGTGTTTTAGCCCGGTTGAAAAAAGATTGGCACGGGCTTATAATATTACCAGGTTTTCGACAAAAGCCGGGAAGACATGAGGTATATAAAAAATGGATAATAATAAACGAAAGATCCTGATTATATGCAGCATCATATGCGGTGTTCTGCTCCTTATTTTTTGTTGGCTGGTATTCACAAGAAGCGGGAGAAGGGTAATATATAGATTGGCGGGAGGATATATTTACGGTGGTCTTGGCAAAGATGATGAATGGGAAGAATCATCCGTAATAATACCTCTTGACGGAACACAGGCAAATAACAGGAAAAACCGGAATGATAGCGGCAGCGATGATACCGGTTCCGGCAAAAACAGCGGCAGTTTCAGCACTGACAATGGAGATAATTCGGAAACAGTCGGTAATGAGGCAAAAACCACACCCAGGATATTGCCGGACCCGAGACAGGAGGATTATGTAAGCAATTACCTGCTGTTCGGAGTGGAGGAGATTGATGGGGCAAAGAACACCGATTCCATCATGATTGCCTCCATCAATACAAAAGACAAAACCATTAAGATAACATCCATAATGAGAGATACTTATGTAGAGACCGAAGAGCATGGCCCCAGCAAAATAAATGCCATATATGCCAAAAGCGGCGCCAAGGCTTTTGTTAAGGTCATCGAGGATTATTTCAGGATTAAGATTGACGGGTATGCTTATATCAATTTCGAGTCCTTCGAGAAAATCATAGATACTCTTGGCGGAATATATATCGAGCTTGGAGAAGAAGAAGCGGAATACCTGAATACGACAAACTATATATCGAATCCGAAAAACCGAAACGTCAAGCCGGGCCTTAATCTGCTTAACGGAAACCAAGCCCTCGGGTATTGCAGGATAAGGCTGGTACCAACACTGGACGGAACCATGGACGATTTTGGAAGAACGATAAGGCACAGAAGAGTTATAAAAGCCATATTTGACCAATATAAATCAAAAGGCCTGCTCGAACTGCTGCGTATTACCAACAATATTCTCGGATATGTGAAAACCAATGTCAGCAGTGAACAGATTGCGAAAGTCATAGAGGATATCGTAGAGAATAAAATCACAAAGATGGATTCAAAAAGGCTTCCCGTCGGAGGGGCATTTGAAGCACCCGTAAAATACAATGGAATCGGCTATCCTTTGATTTATGACTGGGACAAAAATATAATCCAGCTATATGAGTTCATATACCTGGACACGGAAACCGAGGCTGAAGAAAACCTTAAGAAATATAAATGATTTTTCACTTTGTATTTCTGTATTTTGCAGGCGGAGATGAATAATTGCCGGTCCTTTTTCTCAGGGCTTCTCCCTGTTTGCGCGCAATATAATTGCCAAGCTTGTTGTTTCTTTCATTGAATTTGCATCCGTATAAAAATGAATCAAGATGAGGGAGGAATTCTTTTCTTACAATAACAGCCGACATATTGAGAATTAGGTTTTTATCCTTAATCTTCAGACGTACTATTCTGTCGATATCAAGCTCCTCCTTGGTAATAAAAGCCACGCCGGTTTCGCTTAAATCCTTGACCAATACGGACAGAGCCAAGTGACCGTTTGCCGTATTTACATACAGGGGCATATCCTCACCTATATACATTCTGTATGCTTCCCTGCGATTATAGGGCACACCTTTTCCCTCGGCATCGACTTTATGATAAATGGCGCCGTCGTACCTTACCAGCTTAACAGTGACATTGTTCCACAGGTAAACCTTACCGTCTACTTTGACAATAAGGTTTATACGACAGTTATCATTAAATCCGACAGTCTGGTCGTTGAAAACAATAGGGGTTATTAATATGGTGTTGTTTATGATTAGCTTTACATCACTGTCAAAGGATAGGGTACGACCACTGTAACGAACTTCCAGTTCGACCTTGGATCCAATAGGTATTTCGCTAATTAACAAAGCGCACCTCCCACTACTATTACAGGCAAAGTATATTATATAATGACAAATAAAACAACAATAATGTGAGAAACTTGGCCAAAATTTATAAAAATACCGTATTTTGGCCCACATATTATTACATATTATGTTATAATAATCCAATTTGAGGAAAGGCGTGATGAATAAGTGAAGTTTACTAAAATGCAGGGCTGTGGAAATGACTATATATATATCGATGCTATAAAAGAAGCCGTTGACAATGCTCCCGAGCTGGCTGTAAAAATCAGTGACAGGCATTTCGGAGTCGGTTCGGACGGGATAATACTTGTCAAGCATTCGGACAAGGCCGATTTTTTTATGGACATGTATAATATGGACGGATCAAGAGGAAGAATGTGCGGCAACGGAATCCGGTGCTTTGCAAAATATGTGTACGATTACGGATTAACCGATAAAGAAGAGCTTAGGATTGAAACTTTAAGCGGAATAAAAACCCTTAAGCTTACCGTTAAGGACGGCAAGGTGTCAATGGTTACCGTTGACATGGGTTCGCCCATATTTGAACCGGATAAAATACCCGTAAAATCCGACAAGGACAGGGTCATCAACGAGCCGGTCCGCATCGGCGGCAGGGAGTACAAAGTTACCTGCCTGTCCATGGGAAATCCCCATGCCGTGGTTTTTGTCGATGATACGGACAGCTTCCCGGTTGAAAAGGTGGGGCCGCTTTTTGAAAACCATGAGATGTTTCCCGACAGAGTCAATACCGAATTCATACAGGTTGTTAACAGAAACCGCATCAGGATGCGTGTGTGGGAAAGAGGTTCCGGTGAAACCCTTGCCTGCGGGACCGGCGCATGCGCGTCCGTAATGGCATGCATTGTAAACGGTCTGACAGATGATGAGGTGACGGTATCCCTGCTGGGAGGCGAGCTGTCAATCAGGTATGACAGGAATTCCGATACGGTATATATGACGGGTCCTGCGGTAACGGTATTTGAAGGTGAGTGGTTATAATATGATATATCCAGCCAATCTTGAAAAGGGTTTTCATATAGGTGTTACGGCAACCTCTGCGGGATTTGAGGACGAGATTGATATAAGGCGCCTTGACAATGCTATAGCAAACTTCGAAGAGCGCGGCTATCAGGTAGTTGAAACTCCGAATGTCAGGGCGGGCAACAACAAGGGACGAAGCTCGGACGCCGTAGTGCGGGCAAAAGAATTGTCCGTCCTGGTTAATGACCCGAAGGTCAGAGTAATAATAGCGGCCAGCGGAGGGGAGTTCCTGGTGGAGATGCTCCCGTATGTTGATTTTGAAGCGATAAAAATCAACCCGAAATGGATACAGGGCTTTTCAGATACAACCGGCCTGACATATACGGTTACAACGAACCTTGATATGGCGACTATATACTCATATAATTTCGGAACCTTCGGAATGAAGAACTGGCATCGTTCCCTGTCCGACAATCTTCGTATACTTGAGGGTGAAGATATTGTCCAAAACAGTTATGACATGCATCAGGACGGGTATTACAAGAGAGTGACCGGTCTGGAGGAATTTGTGCTTGAGAAGAAAGTTGAATGGATAAATCTTTATCCGGGTAAAAAGGACGGGGCTGAAATTCGTATCCGGGGACGCATGCTTGGCGGATGCCTGGATGTCCTAAGGTGCCTTGCCGGGACCAGGTTTGATAAAACGGAGGAATTTATCGAAAAATATCGAGATGATGGAATTATATGGTTTCTGGAAAGCTACTGCTTAAACAGCGAGGGCATGATGCATGCCCTGTGGCAGCTTAGGGAAGCGGGCTGGTTCAAATACGCAAAGGGCTTTATATTCGGGCGCCCCGCCATGTATGAGCCGCTTTATGATATTACTTATGATGAAATTATCCTGTCGGTCCTTGGGGAGCTTGATTTGCCCATAATCCTGAATGCGGATATAGGCCATAAACCGCCGCAGCTATCCATTATCAACGGCGCAATAGCGGAAATCAGGAGTTATGACAAAAAGGGAACGATAGCATTTGAAAGAAGGTAACGGTCAATCATGAAAACCAGTCAGGATGACAACAGGCAAAGGTCCAATACGATTATTCCCACGCTCTTCTTTGCTGGAACTCTGATTTATCTTGAGATAATAACTCATTGGTTCAATTATAAATCCATAGACGGCAAAATAGTTTTTCCCGTTTTATTTTCCATACCGGTAGCCCTGTTGTTTACCGTTCTGTCAGGACTGTTTAACCGTTACGGCAACATAACGGTTATGTGGATCCTGACTGGCTTGTCGTGCCTGATTTTCGGGGTACAGTTGGTTTATTACAATGTTTTTAAGGTCTATTTTTCATTTCAGACGCTGGGTATGGCAAATGACGCCATTACAGAATTCAGGGATGAAGTCAATAACGCCATAAGAGCCAATATTATACCTGTCCTACTGGTATTCCTTCCATTGGCCGTATTGTATTTTCTCGTGAGATATGTGATATCGTTCAATAAGAGGGAGCATGGCATCCAAGGCTCCCTGGTGATTCTTGCGTTATGCTTTCACATGCTTGCGCTTCTGATTCTGCCCGTTTACGGCAATGCGGACTATACGCCGTATGATCTGTATTATCACACCAAGGTGCCCGAGCTGAGCGGCAAACAGCTTGGCGTAATCACACTGACCAGGTTCGATCTGTCAGGGGTGCTTGAGAATGAAGAGGAAATAATACTGGTAGAACATGATTATGAAGCAGTCCCTGCTGCCGAACCAACCATAATACCTGAGCCGGAGAATGAGCCTGCATGGCATGGAAATGACAACCCGGGCAACAATCCGTCAGAGCCTGCGCCCACCGATAAGCCGGCAACTCCGGTACCGACTGCCGTTCCCACTCCCAAGCCGATTGACACCTCGCCAAACATAATGAATATTGATTTTGAGGAGCTGGCAAGGAACGAGAAGAACAAGTCGGTTAAGACGCTGCATGAATATTTTGCTTCCGTGCAGCCTACGAGAAAGAATAAGTATACGGGCATGTTCAAGGGATATAATCTGATTTTGATAACCGCGGAAGGTTTTTCGCCCTACGCGGTCCACAAGGATTTGACTCCCACCTTATATAAGCTTGTTAATGAGGGATTTGTATTTACGAATTTTTATACCGCCCTGTGGCAGACAAGCACCAGCGACGGTGAATATGTGGCACTCACAGGCCTTATTCCCGTCGGAACCAGGAGCATGTATAAATCGAGGAATAATCTGCTTCCGTTCAGCCTGGGGCATCAATTCAGGCTGCTTGGCATTGACACCAAGGCCTATCATAATTACAAATACACGTATTATGAAAGAAATGAAACCCATCCCAACCTGGGATATGACTTTAAGGGGGTGGGAAACGGATTAGTACTCGATTCGGACGTATGGCCGCCCTCGGACCTGGAGATGATTGCTCATACAGTGGATGAGTATGTAAATGATGAGCCTTTTCACGTTTACTATATGACGGTAAGCGGCCATATGAATTATACATTCATAGGCAACAGCATGTCGTACAAGAACAGGGATCTTGTCAGGGACCTGCCTTATTCATCCGAGGCCAAGGCATATATAGCATGTCAGATAGAGCTTGACAAGGCTCTTGAGGAGCTGATAAGAAAGCTTAACGAAGCCGGTGTGGCTGACAGAACGGTTATAGCTCTCAGCGCCGACCATTATCCTTACGGTTGGGACAAGAAATATCTTGACGAGCTTGCTGGACACGAAATAGACCCTGTTTTTGAGATTTACCGCAATTATTTCATCTTGTGGAACCAGGGGATGGAAGAGAGGATTGTCATAGACAAACCGGCATCCAGCCTGGACATACTCCCGACCTTAAGCAACCTTTTTGGCTTAACCTATGATTCAAGGCTGCTTATGGGAAGGGATATCCTGTCCGACAGTGAGCCGCTGGTAATTCTGAGCAACAGGAGCTTCATTACGGACAAGGTGATGTACAATTCCGAAACCGGTGAGGTAATAAAGCTGACGGACAAGGAGCTGCCCACTGATTATGTCAGGAATATAAATGCTATAATAAAGAACAAGTTTACGGTCTCAAAGAATATTCTGACACTGGATTATTACCGGTATCTATTTCCTGATTATCCCGATGGCTTCCTTACGGATAATGATTAGCCATCATAAACATAATAATGTTGAGGCGGAGAATTTACATTAATGAGGTTGATAGCCATGAAATTGTCAATAGAAGACATAGGCGCCATATCTGACATAATAAAGGTAAGCCTGACATATGAAGAGGAAATAAAGCTTTTGGGAGATTTAAACCGTTTGCTGGAATATATCGACGAAATGCATGAGCAGGATACCGAAGGAATGGATCCCGTTTCAAATTATTATGTGGTTCCCCGGATAATACGGGAGTGAAATGGCTTGCTATGGAGAAAAGGATGATGGAGATAACTTCAATGCCGGCTGCACAGTTGGCTGACCTGATAAAGAGAAGAGAATTGTCGGTGCCCGAGGCGGTGAAAGCACAGCTTGACGCAATAAGTCTACGGGAACCAGTATATAAAAGCTTTATAACCGTTACCGCGGAAGAAGCCCTGGATGAAGCTGTTAAGGTTCAGGAGCGGGTTGATAACGGTGAGCTTGCGGATTCTCCCCTGGCAGGAGTACCGGTGGCCATAAAGGATAATATATGTGTTAAAGGCATAAGAACCACATGCGCTTCCAGGATACTGGAAGACTATATTCCCTCATATGATGCCGGTGCGGTAGAAAGGCTTAAAGCTGCAGGAGCCATTATAATCGGAAAGACAAACCTTGATGAATTTGCAATGGGAGGTACAACAAAGACCTCTTATTTTGGTACGTCAAAAAATCCATGGGATCCGGAACGTTCACCCGGCGGTTCCAGCGGCGGTTCAGCTGCCGCAGTAGCGGCCGAGGAAGCGTTTGCGGCGCTGGGATCCGATACCGGAGGTTCTATCAGGCAGCCTGCGTCATATTGCGGAGTGGTAGGATTCAAGCCAACCTACGGAACCGTGTCAAGATACGGTTTAGTGCCGTTTGCGGCATCATTGGACCAGATTGGTCCTTTGGCCAGAAATGTCACCGATTGCGTGTCCGTCCTGGAAGTTATATCAGGCCATGATCCAAATGATCCGACATCGGCCGGACAGGAGCGGTTCGATTACCGAACGGCCCTGACTGATGATGTAAGAGGGATGAGAATAGGCATCCCAAAGCTGTATCTCAATGAGGATTTAGACAATGATGTAAGGCAATGCTTCATGAAGGCGGCGGAAACCTTTAAGAGCCTGGGAGCGACGGTGGATTTAATGGACCTTGACGAGATACGCTACAGTGTGCAGGCATACTATGTGATATCCTGTGCCGAGGCAATCTCCAACCTGGCAAGATATGACGGCGTAAGGTACGGACATCTCTCCGGTGATTATGAATATCTTGAGGCGATTTACAAAAAATCTAGAGGTGAAGGCTTCGGCTACGAGGTAAAGCGCCGCATTATGCTCGGGGCATATGTTTTAAGCTCCGGAAACTACGAGGCTTATTATAATAAGGCACGGAAAATAAGGGGCATCATCAGCAGGGCTTATGACGAAGCATTTAAAAAATACGACATCCTCATAAGTCCGGGATCCCACTGCACGGCCCCTCTTCTGAACGGCGACACCTCAGGCAGAAAGTATCAAACCGCGGTATTCAATTCATCCGTTAATTTGGCCGGTCTTCCGGCTGTAAGCATCCCATGCGGCAAGGACGGAAACGGACTTCCCGCAGGTCTGCAGATAATCGGCCCAAGGTTCGGGGAAAGGGCAATAATCCGCGCAGCCTACACCTTCGAAAAAACAAGGCCATATGAACGCCCGAAGGGACTATTAATTAAGCACAATCCGGATGCCAAGACCCGGGCAGTCCAATCGGACGGATTATAAACGCACAGTAGGGTAAGCGGATCCTGCGGCGGGAAACAAGGCTGTCATTACCCTGCTTACGTAATTTATTGTTATTTGATATATGATGTAATATAATTGTATCAGGGTTTACCAATAATGAGCGGAGGTCGTATTTATGGAGGAAAGAAGAAGGGCAAAAAGAATGCCGATAAGCCTTACCCTGGAAGTCAGTGATTTGTACAAGCAGGATAATGTTAAGATATCAAACATTAATGCCCCGATAGAGGTTATAAACATCTCGAAGCTTGGGATAGGTTTTAAAACCGAAAGCAAGCTGCCTATAGGATATTATTTCAATGCGAATATCAACCTGGGAGGCAGGGAAACGCTGCACTGTGTTGTTAAGATAATCAGGAGCCAGCCTGCTGATGACAAATACACAATATACGGATGCGAATTCGTGGGCATGGCGGAGGTATTGTCCTTTGTATTTGATGCCTACGGTGAAAAGCTGGAGGAAATGGGCGCAAAAAATGCCTAAGCCCTGATGTCAAAGGTGTAGCGGTGGATGCCGGGTTCCGACGCATCCTGCTGCAGGATGTCTGTTATGAAATCGGGCTTGCCGTCCGATACTTGTGTTTTTGCTAAAAACCGGTATCCTTTACTGTCAAGGGACCTTACAAGCTCGTCAAGATGCCGGGATATTATTTCCGAGGATGCTTTTTCCGTATAAAATACCGCATTTATCTGCCGGTTCATAATATACAGGTGTATATCCAGCGGGCCCAGATGCGCCATGTCCAGGTGAAGCAGAACGTTAAGCCCTTCCGATGCACCGGGCTTTTGGTACTTTCGTGTAAATACATACAAATCACCATGGGCATCCTGTCCCAATAACCTTAAGGGGAGCTGGACATATAAGAATAAATCATTAAGTACCTTCATAAACTGCAGGTTATCCTGCAGTTTATTTATTGACGCTTTCACATCCGTGGATTCAACCGTCCCATATGGTTCCGCAAGCCTTTCCAGGCGTTTCATGTCACCCTCAAGCCGCCTGTAAAAATCTTTAACCTTTTCACCGTCGGCAATGTCATTGGGATTTATGGTCCACCTGGCATGAAGGGCTTTGGCTAATTCATCCCGGTAAGCCTCCGAGTTCAGCAGGCTCACAACTTTTTGTCTGCCGTCCGCCGAAAGCCGGTCGGACAGGTCAATGAATTTTCCTACTATATTAAATAAAGGAACGGGGTTCTCCATAGCCGGCTTTTGAGTCCAGCCTGTAAACATGTCATGAATGGCCGACAGCAGATCCTCCGGCGTCATGGTTCCTTCAGCAAGCCGGGTTAAAGCCTCTTTTGATATGCTGCCGCCGTCTGAGGCAAAGAGATTCTTCAGCCACGCAATATCCCCGGTGGAAAAGATTTCTCCGGCGGGCATATTAATGGCATTTTCCGGCATTATTTCCGCCATGTTATCCCATATAATGCCGGGAATGCCTTCCGGCATTTTTTCCGACGAGGTTGTCGATGTGTTATCCGGCTGGATTTCCTGCAAGGCTTCCGAGAAGGTTTGCGGCACGGCTACCGATGCGGCTCCCGGACGAATATCGGGAATGGCTGCGGAAATACTGCTGTCCGTTAATATGTACATAAGCTCCCTGTAAAAATAAATTATACCCCAGGCATCAGTATTCATCGAAGCGTCTCCCGGGATATTACCGGAAGGAAGCCGGGATTGACGCGCGGCATCATATGCTGCATTGACACCGGCTTGAATATTGTCAGGTTCCATGTGATTTTGCGGGACATTGCCGTTTATGCCCGTATCGCCATCCGTACCGGCCGGTGCTTTATTTCCCATAATATCTATATTTGTCGATTCTTCATGTGTAGTCCGGGCAAAAGCTTTGGCGATATCGGCGGTTATGAATTTTGCCGAAAGCATATAGCCGTCGAATGTAATGGCTCTAATACTTCCAATCAATGCTTTAAGCTGATTAAGGATTTGGTGCGTTCCCTCGCGGTATGACTCAAATTGCGCGATGCTTGCGGAATCAATCGGAAGCTTGTTCTTAAGCATCAAGACGATGGTCTCCGGGCTTACTCCGGGATTGGCCGAAGAAAGCTTAATCATCTGAAGAATGGTATTCTTATCCACGGGCATCTGGTAATTTAAGAGCTCACGTACAATCGCCGTGTTCCTCTCGGAAGCCGAAAGCCCCGAGGCATGTAATGCCTTATGTATTATGTCATTGACGGGGGAGCTCTCCGTGGCAATATACCGCAGTATAACCTGGCCGTCTGCTTCACCCGACACCGCAAATTCCGCTGTCTGGCCGATTGAAAGGGGAACATCGCCCGATAGCTTGCCGCTTATAATCCGGCCGTCCAGCTGCAGCCTTATTTTTACCTCGTTAAACCGCAGATCGACTACTTCACCTTTGATAACAGGCGTTTCTATTCTATTAACATGGGCGGGTTTTGTATTTTGTGGATTGCTTTTTATTTGCTGTGCTTTAACCTGGGACGCCTCATACTCGGAGACAGCCTTGCTTAGCCGGTTTTGCTTTGGTCCGTATTCATTTATCTCCATAAGTAAACCACCCCTTAGAACACCGGATTGGGATATTAATCATAAGAAATTAATATTTGCCCATAATATTAGTATTGTGTTATTATGTATATCGGTTTTTTTTCGCCTTTTACCCATAGCCAGGGATGAATAAAATGTGATTTATGTCATTGATTTAATATACCATGTAATGTATTATTATAGCGATTAAAATGCTAATTGATAATTATTTTCAATTACTGTTGACTTGCTTTAACAAATCAATTAAAATTATATTGTATACAATATAAGATGTAAGACAATAGGTTTTATAAGGAGGAAAAATACATGAGACCGGAATGGCACGATTTTGAAGGGGGAAGCTGGACAACTGAAATAAACGTCAGAAGCTTCATTCAGCATAATTATACTCCGTATTTGGGAGATGAGTCATTTTTGACGGGTCCTACCGAAAGGACATTAAAGCTTTGGGAAAAAGCCAGGGAACTAATGAAAATTGAGCATGAGAAGGGAATTTTAGATGCGGAGACATCAAAGCCCTCAACCATTACAACGTTTGGTCCAGGCTATCTGGACAAGGAAAATGAAGTAATAGTAGGTTTCCAGACGGACAAGCCGCTAAAGAGAGGAATAATGCCAAGCGGCGGTATCCGTGTTGTCAAGAAGGCATTGGAGGCATATGGCTATACTTTGGACAGGAAAACGGAAGAGATATATACGCAAAACAGGAAAACCCATAATGACGGTGTTTTTGACGCTTATACCGATGCCATGAGAAAAGCAAGGCATTCCGGAATAATCACCGGGCTTCCCGATGCCTACGGACGGGGAAGAATAATCGGTGACTACAGAAGGGTAGCCCTTTACGGCGTGGATTTTCTTATTGAGGAAAAGAAGCAGGCCAAGAAGCTGCTTGAGAATCCGAACCTTGGATCTCCCGACATACGCTTGAGGGAAGAGCTGTCGGAGCAGATCAAGGCGTTGGTGCAGCTTAAGGAAATGGCCGCATCATACGGCTATGATATCAGTCAGCCGGCCAAGGATTCCTTCGAGGCCACCCAGTGGACATATTTCGCATACCTTGGGGCCATTAAGGAGCAGGACGGCGCTGCGATGAGCCTGGGAAGAGTTTCCACTTTCCTTGACATATACTACGAGAGGGATCTGAGGGAAGGAAAAATTACCGAGGAAGAGGTTCAGGAGCTTGTTGACCAGTTTGTAATGAAGCTTCGCATGGTAAGGTTCCTGCGCACACCCGAGTACAATGACCTGTTCTCGGGCGATCCTACCTGGGTAACCGAATCCATTGGAGGCATGGGTGTGGACGGAAGGACCTTGGTGACAAAGACCAGCTACAGGTTCCTTCATACCCTGTATAACCTGGGACCGGCCCCTGAGCCCAACCTTACGGTGCTTTGGTCCATATCACTGCCTGAGCCCTTCAAGAGGTACTGCGCGAAGGTGTCAATCGACACCAGCTCCATACAGTACGAGAACGATGATATCATGAGGGATGTATGGGGTGATGATTATGGCATAGCATGCTGCGTATCCGCCATGAGAATAGGCAAGCAGATGCAGTTCTTCGGTGCCCGCGCAAACCTTGCCAAGGCGCTGCTGTACGCAATCAACGGCGGCAGGGACGAGCTGTCCGGAGAACAGGTTGCTCCCATGTTTGCCCCGATTACAAGCGAATACCTTGATTATAATGAAGTAATGGCAAAATTCGACCAGATGCTTGACTGGCTTGCCGAGCTGTATATCAATACGCTGAATGTAATTCATTACATGCATGACAAATATAACTACGAGAGACTCCAGATGGCGCTTCATGATGTGGATGTTTTTCGTACTCAGGCTTGCGGCATAGCAGGGCTTTCGGTCGTAGCCGACTCCCTTTCCGCTATTAAATATGCCAGGGTAAAGGCAATACGAAATGAAGACGGCCTTGTGACGGACTATGAAATTGAGGGTGAATACCCTGCATTCGGCAATAACGACGACAGGGTTGACATGATAGCGGTGGATGTCGTTGAGCGGTTCATGAACAAGCTCAGAAAGATAAAGACTTACCGCGGCGCATACCATACCCTTTCGATATTGACAATTACATCCAACGTAGTGTATGGTAAAAAGACAGGAAGCACACCGGACGGCAGAAAGAAAGGTGAGCCTTTCGCGCCAGGCGCAAATCCCATGCACGGCAGGGACAAGAACGGCGCCATAGCATCCATGGCATCTGTTGCCAAGCTGCCTTACAAGTACGCCGAGGACGGCATATCATATACCTTCTCCATTGTTCCCAGGGCACTGGGCAAGGATATGGAAGACAGGATTCATAACCTGGTCGGATTGCTGGACGGATATTTCCGCAGCAAAGGCCATCATATAAATGTAAACGTGTTTGACCGTGAGACCCTGCTGGATGCCATGGAGCATCCTGAGAAATACCCGCAGCTGACAATTCGTGTGTCCGGTTATGCGGTTAACTTCATAAAGCTGAACAGGGAGCAGCAGCTTGATGTCATCAACCGGACATTCCATGAAAGATAATCTGCGGATGTGATGAAACGGGTATCCGGTTTCTATAGAAAGGAGGATGGCATATGGCGGAGGTTGGACGAATTCATTCACTTGAAAGCTTTGGTACGGTGGATGGTCCCGGGATAAGGTTTGTTGTTTTCATGCAGGGATGTCCTCTTAGATGCCAGTATTGCCATAATCCTGATACATGGGACGTAAACAGGGGGACCGAGTATACGCCGGAAGCATTATTTGAAGAAATTATAAAATACAGGTCATATATGAAATTCTCCGGAGGCGGGGTAACCTTTACGGGCGGTGAGCCCTTGCTTCAGGCGGGATTTCTGCTTGAGGTAAGCAAGCTGTGCAAGGACAAGGGCATATCGGTTGCCCTTGACACCTCCGGCTTCATATTGAATAATACCGTTAAAGAGCTTTTGGAATATACGGATTTGGTACTGCTTGATATAAAGAACTATGACCCGGTTGTATACAAGACCCTGACCGGTGTCAGTTTAAGTCCTACCCTGAAGTTTCTGGATTATCTTCGGGAGAAAAATATCAGGACATGGATAAGGTATGTCGTGGTCCCGCGGCTTACCGACAACCTGGACAGCGTCAGGCAGCTTTCCGGGCATCTTGACAACTATCCGAACGTTGAAAAGATAGAACTCCTTGCATTTCACAAGATGGGCGAGTATAAATGGAAGGAACTGGGACTTGAATACAAGCTGTATGACACTAAGGAACCTGACAGGGAACTTATGAAGCGGATTGCCGACATTATGGGTACCAGCGGAAAGACCGTGACTTTAAATATATGACGGAGGATATTTATGAAGATATACCTGCTTAGGCACGGAGAGACGGACTGGAATCGGATTGGCAGGGTTCAGGGCAGGGAGGACGTGCCCTTAAATGAAACGGGAAGGCTTCAGGCTGAAGAATGTGCCAGAGTCTTGAAAAACACGGCTGCAAGAATTATCGTAACAAGCCCGCTTTCCCGGGCCGCCCAGACTGCCGAAATTATTGCCGGTCATATAAACGGATCGGAGGTTATAACGGATGAAGGCTTGATTGAGCGGGATTTCGGGCTGCTGTCAGGCATGACATATGACAACAGGAAATATTTCGATACATTTATCCATGAGGAAACGATGGAGCCCATGGACAAGCTGAGCAAAAGGGTTATGGGCTGCATTCTGAACAACGCGCGGAAATACAGGGGGCAGGATATAATAATGGTTTCCCACGGTGCGGCCATAAACTCCGTAATAAAGGCGCTTACCGGCGGAGAACAGGGCACAGGGAAAACCAGGCTGAAAAACGCATGCATCAGCGTCCTTACATATGAAAATGATGAGCTTGGGCTCGGAGCATTCAATCTGTCACCCGAGGAGTTTCAAAATTGGAGGTTTGGGAATGAGAATCGGAACAGGATATGATGTCCACAGGCTTGCAGAGAGCAGGGAGTTAATCCTTGGCGGGGTGAAAATCCCTTATGAAAAGGGTTTGCTTGGACATTCCGATGCGGATGTGCTTGTGCATGCAATAATGGATGCCCTTCTTGGAGCGGCAGCCCTGGGTGACATCGGAAAGCATTTCCCTGATACTGATGGGACTTACAAAGGAATATCCAGCCTGGAGCTATTAAAAAGAGTAAAAAAGCTGTTGGATGACAAGCTTTATCTTATAGAGAATATAGATGCGACCATCATTGCCCAAAAGCCCAAGCTGGCCGGCTACATACCGGAAATGATCAAAAATATCGCATCTGTACTTGAGATATCCGAGGACCAGGTAAATATAAAGGCCACCACTGAGGAAGGACTTGGATTTACGGGTGAAGGCCTTGGCATGGCAGCCCAGGCGGTTTGCCTAATAGAATCCATGATGAACTACCAGGTGGACGTTACTCCTGCCGACGGTTCAGGAAACTGCGGAAGCTGCGAAGGCTGTCCGAGAAGATGACGGGCGGATTAATTCGGATGCAAACATATTGACAAATCCGAATATAATGCATAAAATGAATTAAAGCTAAAATTATACTAAAATATATGTATAATTGAGAAAAAAGCGATGAGCGGAAAAGTAACCCTTGGGAATGTATCAGAGATGGAGTGTCACCGGCTGAAAGCACTCCTTGCAGGAACATGGGCGAAGTGCATCCGGGAGCTGATCCGGTGAAGGATATTAGCCGGATACGGCAGCAGCCGTTACCTGCGGAAAGATGCATATCGGATGTTTATCCTTTCCGGTGTGCAAGTAGAGTGGAACCGCGTCTTATGCCGCCTCTATATTGAGGCGGCTTTTTTGAAGCCATTGTTTTGGATATTTGGATGTTAACGGGAGGGTTGGTATATATGGGACTTATAAAATATATTAAGGAAGAAATGAATGTCATCATGGAGAGGGACCCGGCTATAAAGACCCCGTTGGAGGTGTTTTTGTACCCGAGCTTTAAGGCAATACTAAGATACAGGATAGCGCACAAGCTTTATCTGAAGAAGCACTATTTCCTTGCCAGATGGATATCCCAAAGGACCGCAAGAAAAACCGGCATTGAAATACATCCGGGCGCAACCATAGGCAAAGGGCTGTTTATAGATCACGGTATTGGGGTTGTTATTGGGGAGACTGCCGTTATAGGGGACAATGTCACCATGTACCAGGGAGTAACCCTGGGCGGTACCGGCAAGGAAAAGGGAAAGAGGCACCCAACCATCGGCAACAATGTTATGATAAGCGCCGGAGCAAAGATACTGGGTTCCTTCACAATCGGGGATAATTCCAAGATAGGTGCCGGTTCCGTTGTGTTATCCGAGGTGCCCCCGAATTCAACGGTTGTGGGTGTACCCGGGCGGGTGGTCAAGCGCGACAATGTCAAGATACCGAGGGAGGACCTGGACCAGGTGCACCTGCCCGACCCGTATCAGAACGATATGACCAATCTGAAGAAGGAAAACGAGTATTTGAAGAACGAAATAAGGAAACTGAGCGAAAAAATAGAAGAGCTGCAGAACCAATACCTGAAGCTGGTTAAAAATCAGGAGGGATAAAATGAAAATCTACAATACGCTGTCACAGCAAAAGGAAGAATTTATTCCAATTGAAAAGAACAAGGTTAGGATGTATGTATGCGGGCCGACCGTATACAACTACATCCACATCGGAAATGCCAGGCCGGCCATATTCTTCGATACCGTAAGGAGATATTTTGAATATAAGGGCTATGAGGTCAATTATGTATCCAATTATACGGACGTGGACGACAAGATTATCAAGCGGGCCAACGAAGAAGGCGCGACATCGGCCGAGATAGCCGAAAGGTATATAGCGGAGTTTAAGAAGGATATGGAGACCCTCAGTGTGCGCCCCGCCACGTATCATCCCAAGGCCACCGAGGAGATCGACGACATGATCAGGATGATATCCGTTTTGATTGAGAAGGGTCATGCGTATGAGAAAAACGGTACGGTTTATTTCAGGACCAGGAGCTTTTCGGAATATGGAAAGCTTTCCAAGAAGAACATAGACGACCTGGAAGCGGGGGCAAGAATAGCCGTAAGCGAAGAAAAGGAAGATCCCATGGACTTCGTACTGTGGAAGCCTAAGAAGGAAGGAGAGCCGTACTGGCCTTCACCCTGGGGTGACGGCCGTCCGGGATGGCACATCGAATGCTCCGTTATGAGCAGCAAGTACCTGGGAGAGCAGATTGACATTCATGGAGGCGGCGAAGACCTTATATTCCCCCACCATGAAAATGAAATCGCCCAGAGCGAGGCCGCAACCGGCAAAACGTTTGCAAGATACTGGATGCATAATGCGTTTATAAATATAGACAATAAGAAAATGTCCAAGTCTGAAGGCAATTTTTTCACGGTCAGGGATATATTAAAGGACTATTCCGGACAGGTCATCCGGTTCTTTATGCTGAACGCCCATTACCGCAGCCCGTTAAATTTCAGCAGGGATCTGCTTGAGGCTGCAAAGAGCTCATTGACACGTATCATAACCTGCGTGGATCAGCTGGATTTCCTTCTTAAGAGCGGGACATTAAAAGGAGGGGATGCCGCGGACGCAGAGAAGGCCGTACTAAAGGAAGCCGACTTGCTGCGGGAAAAATTCGAGAGCGCAATGGATGACGATTTTAATACCGCAGACGCAATCGCGGCAATCTTTGAGATGGTAAAGCTGGCGAATGTTAATTGCAACGCAGACAGCAGCGCCATATTTGTCGAGGCCATGAAGGATAAAATCACGGCCCTTTGTGATATACTCGGCATCAAGGCTGAAAAGGAGGAAGAGATTCTTCCCGAGGAAATCGAAAGGCTGATAGCGGAAAGGCAGGAGGCCAGGAAAAACAAGGATTATGCGAAGGCGGACAGGATAAGGGATGATCTGCTTAAGAAGGGCATAATCCTTGAGGATACCAGAGAAGGTGTAAAATGGAGAAAAAAATAGACACGGATCAAATCATATCCATGCCGGATTACGTAAGGAAGGCCTGGAATCTGCCAGATACGGACATCAAATCCTATTCCGGCTTAGCCCTGGCTTATATCGGTGATGCCATATATGACCTGCTGATACGGACATATGTGGTGGAGCATGGCAATGCGCCGGTCAACAAGCTTCACAACAAGGTCGTCAAGCTGGTACAGGCCTCAGCCCAAGCCAGGCTGTACCACATGATCGAGGACAAGCTGACCGACGAGGAAAAGGCCGTATATAAGCGGGGAAGGAACGCCAAGTCCTTCAGCGCATCAAAACATACCGACCTGGTGGAATACCGTACCGCCACAGGCCTAGAAGCCCTGTTCGGCTACCTCTATCTGACCGGCCGCACCGACCGCATCCTCGAGCTTCTCCGCCCCATCCTTGACGAATAAGTTTTATTCTCTGTTTTCAGAAAAATAGTCTGATATAAAAAGCACAATAAATTATAGTCGTCGAAATGTAACGGAAATCGTAATTAATAGGCATTGGTTTATTTAACTATGGAAATGTATTAGGACTTCTTGTCTCTGATTATTTTTGCGTCAGAGAATCAAACAGATCTGTCTGAGCGAAGCGAGTTATCTGTTTGATTCTCTGTTTTCAGCAAAATAATCAGATGCTAGAAGTTCTTATGCATTGTAATCGGAGAATAAACCCCATACCTCTTGTTCAAGATTTCCCCCCCCACATGTAACATTTGGCAAACTATTCTTAAGCATTTTGACAATCTTTTGCCTTATAAACATCCTAAAATATCCCCATGATGTTAAACAACGGCAAAGCTGACTTAAGTTAGAAGATCAAGGAGGAAAAATGACTAGAAGATTAAAATTTTACATAATGCCGCTGCTTGCACTGACAATAATGGCACTGGGCATGTTGTTTCTCATTGGGACAGGCAGGCCCGGAAGCGCGAAAGCAGCGGAAAGCAAGGCTGATTATGTTGATTTCAGGATTATAGGAACCACGGACCTGCATGGACAGCTGAACAGCAAGGATTATGAGCGGGGAGTGAACTTTAATAGCGGCGGTCTGGCAAGGGTATACGACCTTATAAAGAAAACCCGTGCGGAGCTGCCTGATGGAAACACCATTACCCTAGATGCAGGGGATGTGTTGTTTGATTATACAACTGAATATATCTTTGCGGCAAACCAGGAAGAAATACAGCCAATTTATAAGGCTATGAGCCTTATCGGGTATGATGCCATAACCCTGGGCAACCATGAGTTTGACTACGGTTATGACTACCTGCTGAGGCAGTTGGAAGGTTCGGGTTTAAGGAATATAACGGTGGTGTCCAATGTTACCGATGCCAGGACCGGGGAGCATCCGTTTCTTGAAAATATGCTGATAACCCGTACCGTTAAAACCCGTAACGGCAAAGAAGTTGAAATCAAGATAGGAATAATCGGGCAGACCGTACCGGTTTTTGCAAGCAAGACCCATAGCTACACCGGTATACTGATCGGTGAGGATATGGTTGAAAATGCGAAGGTCCAGGCGGCAAAACTTAAGGAAATGGGCGCCGATATTATCATAGCCCTTTCTCATACGGGAATTGGACCTGAAAATCCGGAACCGAATTTTAAAAATGTAGCTTATGCATTAACAAAAATACCTGAAATAGATGCGGTTATAGCGGGGCATGAGCACAACCTGTATCCGACAACCGATATGTCATCCCCATATTATAAGCTCCCGGGCGTTGACAGGATTACCTATCTCATGAACGGGAAAAATGTTGTGATGGCAGGCGACAGGGGCAAGACCATTGGCGTAATAGATTTGGTCCTTAAGGTCAACGGAAATTCCATAACCATATCCGGCCGCAAATCAAGCCTTCGGATGGTGAATGAGGATACCACCGATGAAGATCCCGAAATAGCAGCAATGTTCGGAGAATGGGAGGATGAGCTGCTTGGCTATGCAACTGATGTGCTTGCCGAGTTGGAGCCAGGAACCGTGCTTCAGAATTATTACGGTTTATTGGCTGACAATGCCGCCATACAGCTCCTTAACGATTCCAAGATATATTACGCCCTGCAAAGAATAAAATCAACACAGAAGAATTATATTGATTATCCGATAATTGCGGCATCCACATATGAAAGCTTCGGCGCGAATTCGGTGAATGATTTTGTGAACATAAGGGATAAAATCACCGAGTCGGAGCTGGCATCACTGCAGAATTACAACAGCTATCTGTATGTATATACAATAACAGGAGCCCAGCTTAAAGAATGGCTGGAGTGGTCCGCCAGCGCCTATGAAACTGTAGGAAAGAAGACAACCTGGGAGGATTCCGCCATGTCATCGTTGATGGAGGAAACGGGGCTTAAATCCCTGATCAGTGAGGATTGGCTGAATGATTGGAGCAACTTCTATGTGTTTGACGGAATAAGCTATGAAATTGATCCTACAAAGAACCCGCGATATGATTTTTCGGGTAACAGGATTAGCAACAGCAGAAGGGTGTCCAATGTATATTACCAGGGAACGGAAGTCACCGATGATATGGTGCTTCTGATTGCAACCAACAAGATAACCAAGCCGACCGATGCGAACCGCGGGGTGGAAAACCAGACGGTTCTGAAAGGCTTTATAAGAAGCCAGTCGGTTCTGGCCAACTACATCCGGTATCTTTCAAAAAGTGGAAGCATAATGCCCCAGGTTGACAATAATTGGAAGCTGATATTGCCTGACAACTACCGTTTTATCGTCAGGATTCCTTACCATGCCGCCGACATTTTTACTGAAACGGCCTGGTATCGTGAGTTTCTGACCCAGAAGAACGGCTATGGCTATTTCGTTGCAGGATATCAAACCGGCTCAAGGGACAATACGGCTCCCCATGTTGTTGTGGCTCCCCTTAAGACAAACCCCGCAGCAAGCCCTTACGAAGTGGCGGTTCAGGCAGCTGATGATTCCCGGATAGCAATGCTCAAAGCCCTGGAAGGGGAGTATGATTTGAGCTTTAACGCATGGGTAGTGGGCAAGGATATTCCAAGCAAGGGATTCACCGTTAGGAAAAACGGAGTATATACCATTTATGCCGAGGATGTTTACGGCAACAAGTCTATTACCAAGCTGGTTATAGATAATTTTGACGAAAATCTTCTTCCGGGTCCTGTCGTTGACAACTATACAAACAGGAAACAGAAAATAAGCGGAAAGGCCGAACCCAATACAACCCTGGTGATTGAAACCCCGGGCAGGACTTATGAAGAAAAACTCAATGCCAGCGGTTCGTTCTCGGTTGCCCTTCCCGGACAGTTAGCCGATACCTATATAACCGTATATATTAAGGATGAAGAAAGAGGACTGGAAAGTGAACGGGTTGAGGTTAAGGTTAACCGTACAGGCCCGAACCAGCCGCTTGTAAACCCCGTGTATAATAACGTCAATTATATTGCGGGAAATGCGCGGGACGATGTCACCACGGCGATTGCAATAATAGACAATACCGTGTACTTATCCGGTGATTACAGAAAACTGTTTGAAGCCAACACGGAAATATACGATCCCAGGTTGAAAGTGGCCGAGACCCTGGTGGATGTTACCGATGACGGGCAGTTTATTATAATCCTGCCGCCGCAGGATGCCGGCAAGACCATTATGGTTTATACCTTGGACCATGTGGCAAGAAACAGCAGGGTAACCACGGTTACTGTGGAAAAGGAAGGACCGAACGCGCCTGTAGTAAATGAGGTCAGCAATATAGAAAGGTCGCTTACCGGATATGTTCCGGCCGGATCAAATATAAGGGTAGAGCTGCATATTGAAGATAAAATCTATACAACAATGTCCGACAAGAGCGGAAAATTCTCATTTGAATTCAAGGACCAGCTGTACGCGGGTCAGAAGCTTGTAGTTCTTGCGGTGGAGAACGTTAACGGCGATAAAAGGTACAGCTATCCGATTGAGGCGGTTGTTCAGGATATCGAAGCTTACGTAAGACCAAATTCCAAGAATCTGACATTGAACCGTGTAACAAACAAATCTCACCTGGTCTCCGGGTATTATTATTCGGGAGGTTATGTATTTCTTGCAATAACAAGAGGTGAAGGCAAAAACTTCAAGAGCAGCCTGTATTATATCCCCACCAGCAATAATTACCGGTTTGTCCATTACTTGGATGAGAAGCTTGAGGTTGGTGACAAGATTTACGCAATGGTCAGGTTTGTCGACGGCAAAATCCTGCTGGCGCAGTCCATCACCGTGGTTGCCGGAAGACCGGATACACCTGTCCTCATAAATGAAATAACGAATACGGATAAGGTTGTTAAGGTGGCGGCCTTCAAGGATGTTGAGATTAAGCTTCAGATTGGAAAGAAGACATATACAACAACGGAGTATTATTATGACGAGGCATCGGGGAAATATATCTATACCCTGGCAGTAGACAGGGATCTGTCGGGGACAAAGGTCGAGATAACGGCTGCCAATCAGTCGGGAACCAGTGACCCCCTGGTAACAGAGGTCGTGAAAGCTGCTCCCGATGCGCCCCGGGTAAACACGGTGTATGAAGGCGATACCATAATAACCGGATGGATTGAGCTGCTGGATTATGATTTTTCCGGTGAAGGGGAAGCCGCCGGTGAGATTCCTAAGGAATTTAAAAACGCGCCGCCTAATGTAGCCAGGACCCAAACAAGAGTATATGCGCAGATAGGAAGCAAGGAATACAAAGGAACCATTGGCGACGACGGCAGCTTTTCCATAACCATTCCCGCGCAGACGGAAGGAACCGCCATCAAGCTTTGGGGAACCAACAAGGCTGGAAGAGGTCCGCTGGTAAAGGTCAAGGTTGTAAAGAATACGAAAAGCAATTAAATAAATGATATTCGAAGGCAAAAGAGCAAATGGTTTCCGGCCGGGAACCATTTGCTCATTTTTTGCCTCATTTCAAGCATGCTGCATGTTTATTGCATGTTTTCCAATTCTGTTTTTTGCTATTTTCAGAGCAATATAATATAATTGAAATACGGAATACATATGAAATTAACTTATATACCGAGGGGAGAGGAAACAGCACTATGGAACTATGGGACATATACGATAAATGCTTTGTAAAGACCGGAAGGACCCATGTAAGAGGGACCCCGCTTAACAAGGGCGATTATCACCTGGTTGTACATATTTACCCGATAAACAGCAAGGGACAGATACTGATACAAAAACGGACCAAAGCTGTAAGCTGGAAACCGGGGTATTGGGCGGCTACCGGAGGTTCGGCAATTTCAGGTGACGACGCATGGACAACATGCCGTAAGGAGCTTATGGAAGAGCTTGGCATTGAAGCCACGAGGGAAAATGCCAGCCTGGTCCTGATGTACAGACGGCATGACAGTTTTTGTGCCGTATGGATCGTGATCACGGATGTAGGCATAGAAGAGCTGAAGCTGCAGCCGGACGAGGTGGAAACGGCTAAATGGGTGACTAGGGAAGAACTGAAATCCATGGCTGAAAAGGGTCTTATGGTGAATTATTTCTACCTGGACTTTTTGCTGGGCATGCTGGAAGAGGAATACGGAACCGTCTGGAACCAGAAGGCGTCTAATTGACAGGAGGGCAATATGATACGAGTTTAAATAAACAGGAGGAGGACCTTTTATGAAGAAAAGGCGCATTCTAATAATGATAATTATGGCGGTTTATGCCGCAATGATTCTTGCCGCCTGCAGCAAGAGCGCGAAGACGGACACAGCAATGCCGGTCTCAAAAAACCAGTCGGAGAAGTTTGATTTGGATTTTGCCATGGATTACGGTTACGATAACGGAGGGACATCGAAAGAAACGGGTATAACCGGCACGAGTCCGATTACCGTCGGCAATATTAACACTCAGACCATGGATAAGATTATCAAAAGGGTCAACCTGGAGGTTGAGACCCGGGATTTCGATACGCTTATTGATGTCATCAAGGAAGAAATTGAAAGACTCGAAGGCTATGATGAGAAGTTCGACGTTAACGGGCGAAGCTATTACAGGAGCAATGGCTTGAGAAATGCCTTTATAATAGCAAGAATACCCAAGGACAGGCTTAACGAGTTTGTTACGGTTGTCAGGGAAAACGGCAATATCGTGAATGAAAACTCTTCAACGGAAAACGTTACCCTAAAGTATGTGGATATCCAAAGCCACAAGAAATCCCTTGAAATAGAGCAGGAGAGGCTGTGGGAGCTGCTTGAAAAGGCGGAAAAGATGGAGGATATTATTACGCTGCAAAGCCGCTTGAGCGAAATCCGATATCAGATCCAGATGTATGAAACCGAGCTCAGGACCATTGATAACCAGGTTGATTACAGCATTGTGACCATAACTGTTAACGAAGTGGAGCGCATGTCGCCAGTTCCCGAAGCGAAAGAAACGGTGCTTGATAGAATAAAGAACGGCTTCAGCGACACAATGTATGATTTAAGTGAAGGCTTCAAGGATTTCATTGTTTGGTTTGTCGTAAACCTTCCTTACCTGGTTATATGGGGAGTTATTATTGCCGTTATCATTCTGATTGCAAGAAAGATATATAAGAAACGGAAAGTCAAGAGAATGAGAAACGTTCAGGTTAATGCCCCGAGAATTGACATTGCCGTGGGGGACGGAAAGCCCGACAACCAGGGATAATTATATATAGGCATTTTTGGTCGATTCTTCCCGCATGAAATAACTGGAAATAAAAGGCTGCCAGGTATATGATATACAGGCAACCTTTTTTATTTTAGTATTTAAGCGGGGAGATATATTATGTGGCACAGAGTCATGCTGATATGGATTCTAATTCTTAAGCTTGCCATACTAAAGTTAAGCCCGATGGATGCATTGGACATGGTCCAGAAGGCATATGCGGCCAATTTCACAAAGGTATATATCCGGAACGAATCCGGGGATTATTACTACAGGCTTGATGATGCCGATTATTACCTGGTTTATGAATATACGGACGAAACAACGGGAAATTACCTGATTCATTTATACGAGTTTATAGTAGACGACACGGAGCTGGGAACAGGACACATCGTAACCTACGGGTGGTACATGGTAAATCCTTATACCGGCGAAATAATCCCGGCCGGGACGGCTCCTACAGGGTAATTGAAGCCCATTTTCCCCCGGAGAAACGGGTGATGCTTACAATCAGCCTGAACAGCTGGTCTATACCCAAGGCTATCCATGCGCCATATAGATCAAGTCCCAGGGGGAAGCATAAAAGCCAAGTCAGGAAAGGCCTTATAAGGGCGATGCTTATAAAGGATGTAACTGCCGTATAGGCTGCGTCCCCCGCTCCGCGAAGGCATCCTGACATGACCATTTGCGAGGTTTGTGCATGGGTAAAGAAGGAAGCAAGAAACATGATTCTGGCTCCCAGGTATATGATATTCTGTTCGCTGCTGAACAGCGACACGAGGAATCTTCCGCCGAACATGAATATAAAGAACACGACGGTGGAAATCATGAATGCCAGCCTTTGTCCGGTTTTGCCGTATACCAGGGACAGGTCCGGCCTTTTTGCCCCAAGATTCTGGCCCACCAGGGCGGAAGCCGCAACCGAAAGCCCGTCACCGAACGAAAACGACAGAGACAGGATGTTCATGCATATCAGATGGGTGGAATATGATGTGGTCCCCAATCTGGCTATTATGGCAGCATAGGCAAAGAACCCGATTCTCATGAAGGCCTGTTCGACAAAGGCGCTCGAGCCCACCTTCAGAATTGGCTTAATTACATTTCTCCTTAAAGTCCAAATGGATTTATGGTAAAAGCTCAGGTAGCCTTCCTTTTTGCAGAGGGTGGCAACCGAGATAATAAATGCGACACAGGCCCCCATCGCGGTGGCTATGGCGGCACCCGCCACCTCCAGCCTTGGGAATATCCATGCGCCGTTAATCAGGAAATAGTTGAATATTATATTAACCACGTTGCTGGCAATATTGGTCCACATGGATATCTTGGTCCTGCCGCAGCCCCTTTGAGCGGCATTGATTGTAAGGTTCAGGGACTGGAAAGGGATGCTGAACATGATAATCCTGAAATATGCCATGGCATCATCCAGGTATGATTGCTCCGCACCCGCAAATAACAGCACGGGTCTGGCGAAGATATACCCCAATACGGACATGACCAGGGATATAATAGCGGCAAGAAGTATTCCGGTCCTTAATACGTTGTTGGCGCCGGTCCGGTCACCCTGGCCTTTTCTTCTGGCCGTGACGGCCGTAATGCCGACATTTAATGAAAAAACCATGGCAAGCAGTATGAATCGCGGCTGATTTGTTATGCCCACAGCAGCGATGGCGTCTTCACCCAATACACCGACCATCATGGTATCGAAGGCACTGACAAGCCCGACAAGAAGGGCTTCGAGGGCCGAAGGCCATGCCAGTTGAAGGAATGTTTTGTATACGGTTTTGGTCGAAGGCAGTTCGCCTGCAATCTGGCTGGGTTTTATCATGCCGCTTATGGTAAAAAATTTCTTCATTTCTTCAACTCCAATTCCGGTCACTATAAAAAGTCGATTGCCCAAAAAAGCATATAATATTGTAAATTATATCATGAAGGAACAAAAATTCAATGAATTTGATTCAAACATGACGCAAATTGTGTTGGTAATTGCCTTTTATTATAAAAAATGCTAGAATTATCATTAACTTATAATAATGTGATGATTTTCCGGCATCTGCGGATACTATATATATATCAATATCAAGGAGGAATGTCACATGAGTATACCTACACCGCACATTGAAGCCAAGACCGGAGATATTGCGAAAACGGTCATTATGCCCGGCGATCCGCTCAGGGCGAAATTTATTGCTGAAAACTACCTTGAGAATGTCATATGCTTTAACAATGTAAGAAACATGCTTGGCTTTACGGGGACATACAAGGGGAAAAGGATTTCGGTGATGGGAAGCGGCATGGGAATGCCGTCCATTGGCATATATTCCTATGAGCTGTTTAATTTCTACGATGTGGAGAGTATAATAAGGACAGGCTCAGCAGGCGGTATAGCGGACCATATAAAGCTTAAGGACATCATAATCGCCATGGGGGCGTCCACCAATTCCAATTATGCCGCACAGTACAAGCTTCCCGGAACCTTCGCGCCGCTGGCTGATTTCGGACTTCTTAGAAAGGCTGTGGAAGCGGCGGAAAGGCTTGGAATTAATGCGGTCGTGGGTAATATTCTCTCCTCCGATACCTTCTATGACGATAATCCCGACGCCAACAGGCTGTGGAAGAAAATGAATATCCTGTGCGTGGAAATGGAAGCGGCCGCCTTATATATGAATGCCGCCAGGGCAGGCAAAAAGGCATTATGCATACTTACCATTTCCGATCATGTGTTTACCGGGGAAGCCCTGTCCGCACAGGAAAGGCAGATCACCTTAAAGGAAATGATTGAGATTGCCCTGGAGACGGCATGAGGTGTTTTTATGGATAATGAACACATTCAGGAACACGGTTTGGTACAAGGCGAAAAAAAAGAGCTTGTATCCAAGTGCGGGCCGGTTGGCCGCGCGGTTATCAGGAATTTGATTAAGGAAGCCATAAATTCCATGAATAAGGCTTACGCCCCTTATTCCGGCTTTAAGGTGGGAGCCGCGCTTCTGACGGCCGGGCAGAAGATTTATACCGGATGCAATATTGAAAATGCCGCGTATTCACCGTCAAACTGCGCGGAGAGAACCGCCTTTTTCAAGGCGGTCAGCGAAGGTGAAAGGGACTTTATGGCCATTGCCATAGTTGGAGGGGATAACGGTAATATTAAGGATTACTGCCCTCCCTGCGGGGTATGCCGCCAGGTCATGAGAGAGTTTGTCAACCCCGGCAGGTTCCTGGTGATTTTGGCAAGATCCGAGGATGATTGCCTGGTATTTTTCCTGGAAGAGCTTCTGCCCATGGGATTCGGGCCGGAGCATTTGAATAATTAACGCCGGCTTACAACGGAGCGAAGCACAACGGTGCATCGCACCGTTTTTAATTATTTATAAATTAATCAGCGAATAATTATTAGATAAAGTAATGAATAATAGCCGAATATGTTGATTTTTTGCTTTTAAAGAAAAGCAGGTTGTGATATACTGCTTACGAGGCGGCTTATACAGGATGATGTATAAGCAATCATTTACGATATCAACCGGAAAGGATCTGATAAGAATGTACTCATTTGAAGAAGTAAAGTCATTCGACCCCGAGATAGCGCAAGCCATTTCTTTGGAAATACAGCGGCAAAATGAACACATTGAGCTGATTGCCTCGGAAAATTTTGTAAGCAAAGCGGTCATGGCCGCAATGGGAAGCCAGTTAACCAACAAGTATGCTGAAGGATATCCCGGAAAAAGATACTACGGAGGCTGCGAGTTTGTCGACATAGCCGAGAACCTGGCGACTGAACGCGCAAAAAAGCTTTTCGGATGTACCTATGTCAATGTACAGCCCCATTCCGGTGCCCAGGCAAACATGGCCGTATTCTTTGCCCTGCTTAAGCCTGGAGATACGGTAATGGGAATGAATCTTGCCCATGGAGGGCACTTGACGCACGGAAGTCCGGTAAATATGAGCGGAAGCTACTTCAAGATTGTTCCCTATGGCGTAGATGACGACGGTTATATCGATTATGACGAGGTCAGAAGGATTGCGCTTGAGAACAGACCGAAGCTGATCATAGCCGGTGCAAGCGCTTATGCAAGAAAGATAGATTTCAAAAGGTTCAGGGAAATAGCCGATGAGGCGGGAGCGTACCTGATGGTGGACATGGCCCATATAGCAGGCCTTGTTGCGGCAGGATATCATGAAAGCCCCATACCGTATGCCCATGTAACCACGACCACCACTCACAAGACCTTAAGAGGTCCCCGGGGCGGAATGATCCTTTCCAGTGAAGAGTTTGCCAAGGAGCATAACCTGAACAAGGCCGTATTCCCCGGTATCCAGGGCGGCCCGCTCATGCATGTCATTGCGGCAAAGGCGGTATGCTTTAAGGAAGCCCTGGAGCCAGGCTTTAAGGTTTATGCGGGAAGAATTATTGAAAATGCCCAGGCTCTTGCAAACGGGCTGATAAAGAGAGGCTTTAAGCTGGTATCCGGCGGTACCGACAACCACCTGATGCTGGTTGACCTTCAGAACATGGGAGTAACCGGCAAGGATGCCGAGAAGATACTTGGAAAGGCGAACATCACCTGCAACAAGAACGCGGTTCCGAACGATCCGGCATCACCGTTTGTAACCAGCGGAATAAGGCTTGGAACTGCGGCTGTGACTACAAGAGGATTAAATACGGAGGATATGGATGTAATCGCGGAGGCAATATACCTGATGATAAAGGATGCTGACGCAAACATCACAAAAGTCAGGAATATGGTAAAAGAGCTTACTGACAGGTATCCGCTGTATTCGTTATAATTAAGGGATAACAGCCCCGCTGCATGGAAGCGGGGCTTTATGTATGATTAACGGATGTACTGTGTGAGTAGGGGCCGCGCGATGTATACATGCCCCCTCACACACGGTTCCTCATATTCTGGTTTGATCATACGAATGATATCCGGCTAAATGGATAACAGCCCCGCTCTCATGCGGCGGGGCTGTTCCTTTTATAAAATAGGCAGTTTTATTGCTGTGGCAAGGCTCTTTTGCCTGGAAGAAGGAAATTGCATGTGACAAGGCCGGAAGTTGATTTGTTTTATATTTATGGATTATTGTATATAGTTATAATGTTTTATGAAGCATATCCCGATGGCGCCGGGGCCGGTATAGGCTCCTATGGTTACACCTATGCGGAATACCGGGAGGTTAAGCTTTCTGCCCAGGTAGGTTTCCAGTTTCCTTTGCAGGTAATCTGCGTCGTCCTCGGTTGTAGCGTCCAGTATGCAGAATTCGTATTCCGACGGGTTTTCACCGGTTTCATGGAAATGCTCGGATACCATGGCAAGGACCTTGTCAAGCGCTTTCTTCCTGCCCCTTACGTTGGAGTAGGGAATCAGTTCGGATTCCTTAAGCTGAATGAGGGGTTTGAGGTCAAGAAAATCCTTGGCCAGGGATATAACCTTTCCGATTCTTCTTCCTTTCGAAAGGTATTCCAATGTATCCAGTGTAAACATTATTCGGGCGGTCTTTTTAAGGATCCCGGCTTTTCGAACCGCTTCATCAAGGGTAAAGCCCGCCTTCTGCATGGCGGCCAGCTGCAGCAGAAGCAGCCCTTGTCCGCCGGTGGCCTGGGTGCTGTCTATGACGTGTATTTTTGAATCGGGGTATTGATTCTCAAGTATTTGCTTTGCATTTAAGGCGGATTGATAAGAGCCGCTGAGGTTTTGTGAAAGGCAAAGGCAAAGTATATCGCAGCCTTCCTTTAAAGCCGGTTTAAACCTGGAGATATAATCGTTTGCCGAAGGCAGGAATGTCACGGCATGAATGTCCCCCGACTTCAGGGTTTTATAGAACGCTTCTTTTGATATGTCCACATTTTCCTTATAATAATTCACCTGGTCAAAGCTTACGTAAAAAGGAACAAGCTCTATGCGGTAGTCTGTAAGCAATATATCAGGCAGGTCACATGATGAATCGCTGAAAATCCGGTATGTCCGCATTTCAACCTCCATTTCTGTTTGCATAACGCCATTTCATGATTTTTATTACGCTAATTGTAATCTATCATTTGTCAATATTCAATAAAAAATACGGAATTATTCTACGCTCATTTTATAAATAAATGTTTGTAGCGGTTTTCAATATAAGCTATACTATAATTGATTGATTTATGTCGATAAAATGAGATTACCCGGAAGGTTGGTTAATTATGCCAAAGAGCTTGTATATAACCGAAAAACCCAGCGTAGCGGTGGAATTTGCCAAAGCGCTCAAGATAAAGGGCAGCAGGAAGGACGGGTACATAGAATCCGAGGACAGCATTGTCACATGGTGTGTCGGCCATCTTGTCACCATGAGCTACCCGGAGGCGTATGATCCGGCATATAAGAAATGGAAGGCTGAGGATCTGCCGTTTCTTCCGAAGCAGTTCAGGTATGAAATCATACCCGGTGTAAGAAAACAGTTCAACATAGTCAAGGAGCTTCTGAACCGGAAGGATGTGGATACCATTTATGTATGCACTGACTCGGGACGGGAAGGTGAATACATATACCGCCTGGTGGACCAGGCGGCCAGGGTGCCGGAGGATAAGGTTAAGAAAAGGGTATGGATTGATTCTCAAACGGAGGAAGAGATACTAAGAGGAGTCAGGGAGGCCAAGCCTTTAAGCGCTTATGACAACCTGGCCGAGGCGGCGTATCTTCGCGCCAAGGAAGATTACCTGATGGGAATTAATTTCTCAAGGATTCTAACCATAAAGTACGGCAATGTGATTCAGGATTTCCTGAAGGCTAAGAAATGGTCTCCGATAGCCGTCGGAAGAGTAATGACGTGCGTATTGGGAATGGTGGTAAGAAGGGAAAGGGAGATAAGGAGCTTTGTAAAGACACCGTTTTACAAGGTTCTTTCCACGTTCGGGCTTAAGACCGGGGATTATGCCGGAGGAATAACCGGAGAATTCAAGGCGGTCGAAGGGTCGGTATATTTTAACTCGCCCTTGCTGTATAAGGATAACGGCTTCCTGGACAGGGCGGAGGCTGTCAAACTGATTAAGCGGCTGGCCAAGGACAGGCCTTCATATAACGGGGACGGAACCTGGAACAACGGCGATATGCCGAATGACCGCCTGCTTGGAACCATAACGCAGTTTGAGAACAAGAAAGAAATCAAGAACCCACCGCTTTTATACAATCTTGCAGAGCTTCAGAACGACTGCTCCAGGATGTTTAAGATAAGCCCCGATGAGACCCTGAAGATAGCCCAGGACCTTTACGAGAAGAAGCTTATTACATATCCGAGAACTGACGCAAGGGTGCTGTCCGCCGCTGTAGCCAGGGAAATAACCAAGAATATAAGGGGCTTGACGGATTATCCGGGTCTCGGAGTATACGCGTCCAAAATAATGGAAACCAAGGCATACGGAGGATTGGAAAGGACCAGGTACGTCAATGACAGCAAGATAACCGACCACTACGCTATTATCCCGACGGGACAAGGGCTCAAGGCTCTTGAGAGTGTTTCTTCCACTGCAAAAAAGGTATATGATGCAATCGTCAAACGGTTTTTAAGCATTTTCTATCCACCTGCCGTTTACCGCAGGATTAATATAACATGCCGGATTGAGAATGAATCCTTCTTTTCCTCCTACCGGATGCTGGAACAGGAAGGATATTACGAAGTGGCCGGATTGCCTTACTGGGAGAAGAAAAAGGATTCCGGCAAAAGCGGAGGGCAGCAGGATTCGGAGGAAGGAGACGAGCTTCAAAACGATATAAATGATAAGAGCTTCATGGAAGCCTTAATGATGCTGAAGGAAGGAATGGAGCTTCCGGTTGAAAGGCTTTCGATTAAGGAAGGCGAAACAGCCCCACCCAAGAGGTATACATCGGGTACCCTGATATTGGCCATGGAGAACGCAGGCCAGTTGATCGAGGATGAGGAGCTTCGTGTGCAGATTAAAGGCAGCGGTATCGGAACCAGCGCTACGCGGGCGGAGATACTCAAAAAACTTATAAAAAACTCTTACCTTCAGCTGAATAAAAAGACCCAGGTGATAACTCCGTCACTTCTTGGCGAGTTGATTTACGAAGTGGTCAATGCTTCAATCAGGTCGCTTCTTAATGCCGAGCTTACGGCAAGCTGGGAAAAAGGGCTTTCCTATGTAGAGCAGGGGAATCTCACCAGGGATGAATACATGGTCAAGCTTGAGGACTTTGTAAAGCGGATGGTGGAGAACGTGAAGGCACTCAACAACAATGCTGTGCTGAACAGTATTTTCAGTCAGGTGGCTTACTTCTACAAAAAAGCGTAACCCGGCCATTTTGGCATTGGCTATTATCCCGGATTTAGCTTTCCCCGGCTTTATGGGACCGGCATAAGTTACAGATATAATTAATTCTTAATGACAAATATAGGATAATGTGCTATGATACCCTTTACGAGGCAGTCGGTTTGACTGCTATAAAATATGGGCCCCTGCATAATGCATTTCCGGACCCGGATAATCAGGAGGATATCATGGAAATAGTTGTCAAGCATGACTATGAAGAAATGAGCAGGTTTGCAGCGGAGTACATAGCATCCTTTATCAGGAAAAAGCCCGATTGTGTTATCGGTTTTGCCACGGGAGGCACTCCGATAGGCACATATAAAGAGCTTATCAGGATGCACAGGGAAGAAGGCCTAGATTTTTCAAACGTAATAACCTTTAACCTGGATGAATACCTTGGCCTTGGCATTGATTGGTCAAAGCCGTATTCCCGGGATCAAAGCTATCATAGATTCATGTATGAGGAGCTGTTTTGCCACATAAATATTAAACAGGAAAATGTTCATATACCTGACGGGCTGGCAAAGGATCCAGAAGAATTCTGTAAATCATATGAAGCCGCGATTAAGGAAGCAGGAGGAATCGACCTGCAGATACTGGGCATCGGCGGCGACGGCCATTGGGCCTTCAATGAGCCCGGCTCATCATTCGACTCGAGAACAAGGGTGGAAAAGCTTAATAAACAGACCCTGGACGACAATTACGAAGCGTTTTTCAGGGACGCAGGGTTTTCAAGGGAGGACATGCCCCGTTATGCCATTACCATGGGCATTGGCACAATCCTTGAAGCAAAGAACATCATCATGCTTGCAAGTGGAAGAAAAAAGGCCGATATTGTAGCAAGAGCCCTTCAGGGCCCTGTCACAAACGAGGTTACGGCTTCCGCCATTCAGCTGTACAGGGGAAACGCCGTTGTCGTGCTTGATGAAGAAGCCGCATCAAGGCTTGTTATGTTAACAGGCAACGCTGCCCGGTGCTGCTGACGCCAAACCAACTCCATTTCAGAAAGGGGACAAATCATGTACAAGGACATAACAATAAGTGAATTGCTGGATCTTAAAGAAACAATAGCCGCGGAGCTGTTTGAAAAATTTACATACCCATGGGAGGTGCTGCCCCATATAGGGAACGAAATCCTAAAGATAGGGCCGACACTGCCGAAGGATGAATATGATTTGGTCGGTGAGAACGTATGGATCGCAAAGTCGGCAAAGGTGGCTTCCAGCGCATCCATTTCCGGCCCTGCGATAATAGGCAAAAATGCGGAAATCAGGCACTGCGCGTTTATCAGGGGAAATGCGATAATTGGTGAGGGAGCCGTAGTGGGCAACTCCACAGAAATCAAGAACGCAATACTGTTTAACAAGGTACAGGTGCCTCATTTCAACTATGTGGGAGATTCTGTATTCGGATACCGGTCACATATGGGGGCCGGCTGTATTACGTCCAATGTAAAATCGGATAAAACCCTGGTCAGGGTGGATTACCACGGTGAAAGAATTGATACGGGGCTTAAGAAATTCGGGGCCATACTCGGTGACTGTGTGGAAGTTGGCTGCAACACCGTACTTAATCCGGGTGTTATTGTCGGTAGGAACGTAAACATATATCCACTGTCCATGGTAAGGGGATGTATTCCGGCGTGCAGCATATACAAAAAAGCCGGGGAAATCGTGGCCAAACGCATGGATTGACAGGATACCCTATATATGAGCTTATTATGCGGAACATAGGACAACATAATATAGCAAAGACGTGAGGCTACCTCAATAAGTCAGGCTTTATCGGCGGGACGGCTCCGGCTACCCCGCTGTTTTTTATGCAGCCGGGAGGTATATTTATAATCCGCTATTTACCAAATAGATTTTAAAAAATTTTATTGATAACATCCTATTTATATGATAATGTATGGATATAAAGGCAAAAACAGATAAGAATGATACCATAAATATACTGATAAATGGCTTTTATAGAAACGGAGGACTTGGATGAAGATAAAAGTACCAAGGTTAAAATTGAACATGTCCTTTAGGATAGCGTTTGCCGTCGGGGCAATAGTCCTTTCGGTCACGATAATCATGGGCATGGTAATAACAAGCTACAGTTCGAAAATGCTGCTCAAGGCGGAGCAGGAAAGTATTGAGATACTTGCTGAAAGCGGTTCCAAGCATATTGCTGAGGTCATTAAATCACACATTGACTTGCTGAATGAATTGGCAGCTAATGAAAATGTGGCTGGAATGGATTGGGAGCTTCAGAAGAAAACCCTGGAAGCAGGCGCTAAGCGCCTGGGTTTTCTTGATTTTGCGGTTGTTTCAATGGACGGGACCGCAAAATACATACTTACAGGAAAGACCGAGAATGTTTCAGGCAAGGCTTATATTAAGAAAGCCCTGGCCGGGGAGGCCAATGCATCCGGTGTCGTTATAAATGAATCAACGAATCAGCCGGAGCTGGTGTATGCGGTACCCATCTATAAGGACGGTGTGACAGCGGGTGCGCTGATAGGACGCAGGGATGCAGCGGTATTGAATGAAATCACGGACAATCTTGGTATAGGCGAAAGAGGCTATTCGTTCATAATCGGGCCCGACACCAGGTTCTATGCCCATCCGAACAGAAACAACGTTCTCAGCCAGGTTATTGCCCTGGACGATATTCCAAAGAACGGCCCTTTGAAGGATTTCGCCGAAAGCTTAATGGTGCTTGGAGTAGGCAATACCGGAACAATAAGATATGAATATGAGGGAAAGAACCGTATGACAACCATGATTCCGATACTCGGCACCACATGGATACTGGGCATTGGAAATTACGAGGAGGATGTGCTAAAGGACGTAGAAAACCTCTATACATTCTTTAATATTCTCATAGTAGCGGTTTTGATTATTGGAGTTGCCGCAGGGGCGCTTATGGGGATACTCAATGGATTGCCCATTCGTAAGCTGGAGGCTGCCCTGGTGGCCATATCCAGGTATGATTTGACCGGCGATCTGAGCGCAACGCATGCCAAAATAATGTCCCGCTCGGACGAAATAGGCTCCATGGCACGCTCACTGCATACAATGAAGGCCAATATAATGCAGTTAATCCAGGTTGTGGCTGCCGATGCGGAGCATATCGCCTCATCCTCCGAGGAACTGAGTTCAATTACCGAGCAGACATTGGCTACGGCAGATGAAATATCCAAAACCATAGATGAAATAGCCAGGGGAGCCTCGGATCAGGCCAGGCAGACCGAGCAGGGAGCCGTAGCCACCAACCGCCTGGGTGACCTGATAGCCGGCAACCAGAAGTATCTTAGCGCGCTGAACGAGTCGATAAACCATGTAAGCGGATTATCTGACGACGGAATAGTCACGGTTCAGGATCTCAGCAGGAGAAACGACGAATCCGATGCCGCTTCGAAAAGGATTTACAGCATGGTTGTCGAGACCGACAGGAGCGCCGACAGGATTAGGGTTGCAAGTGACATGATTAAGAGCATTGCCGCCAAGACAAACCTGCTTGCCCTCAATGCCGCAATTGAGGCTTCCAGGGCCGGCGAAGCGGGCAAGGGATTTACAGTGGTGGCGGACGAGATAAGAAAACTGGCGGAACAGTCCAACCGGTATACGGATGAAATATCCGCAATCATCAGCGAGCTTCTGAAGAATACGGGCGATTGCGTAAAGGTGTTTGATGAAGTGGCCAAGATCATGGAATCCCAGACCATAAGCGTAAAGAACACGATCAATAATTTCTACGGGATCCGGGATGCGATAGATAAAATCAGATCCATTATTGAAGACTTGAACACCTCGGGCAGCATCATGAATGTTAAAAAGGAAGAGATGATAGAAGCTATTGAAAGCCTGTCCGCAATATCCGAGGAATACGCTGCCGCAACACAGGAGGTCCTGGCTTCCGTGGAGCTGCAGACCAATTCCATATCTGAAATCACGGGTGCCAGCGAATCCCTGGCCCAGCTGGCATCGGAGCTTCAGATGGAGATAAGCAAATTCAAGTATTAAATCATCCGGGTATGAACATTATAAAGGGAGGTGCGCCGTACGGCACACCTCCGTTTTTTTGTATCTGCAGTTTTCTATTGATTGTCTTCTTCCTCTTCTTCGTCAGCTTCCCTAACTATATCCTCAAGAACCCTAATCAGGTCATGAATGGTATATAACTGGACATTTCTTTCAAGAATAGCGTTCTTTAAGTCAGCAGACAGGGATTCGAACTTTTCTTTTATTTCAGGGGCCACATATGACATATTATACCTCCAAGCTAATTATATAATGTAACTGTATTGCAAATATCTGTTGAATATTATCTGCATAGTCTTGGCATATTATTCATTCTCTTCTTGTGATAGCCTTTTCAATAAGTTATAATTGACATAATTAAAGATAAGCGGTGAAAAGCGCTGACGACAGGGAGTATCAAACGGGAGGGGTATGAATGACAAGAGGCAGTTTCAGGGCCTTGGCCGAATCAAAAATCGTAATACTTGACGGAGCTACCGGAAGCAACCTTCACAAGCTCGGAATGGATCCGGGGAAATGCCCTGAAAAATGGATGATTGAGAATTCCGATAAGGTCATAGACCTTCAAAGAAGATATATTGAAGCGGGAACGGATATCCTGTTCGCCCCCACCTTTACAGCCAACAGGTTAAAGCTGAAGGAATACGGCATGGAGGGTGAAATCGCGCGCTTTAACAGGGAACTGACAAGAATCAGCAGGAAAGCCGTTGAATTATATAACCGGAACAGTAACGGTGCAAGGAAAGTATATGTCGCGGCCGATATGACCATGACGGGTGAAATGGTTGCCCCGGCTGGGAAGCTGTCCTTTGAAGAGCTTGTAAACATCTACAAGGAACAGGCCGCATATATCCTTGAGGAAGAACCGGACCTTTTTGTCATTGAGACGATGATGAGCCTCCAGGAATGCAGGGCGGCCCTGCTTGCCGTCCGCGAGCTGTGCGACCTTCCGGTAATGGTATCACTGACATACCAGGAAAACAACCGCACCCTGCACGGAACGGATCCGGTGACCGCAACGGTTGTTCTGCAGGCAATGGGAGCCGACGCGGTAGGAGTTAACTGCTCGACAGGACCCGACAGGATGCACGATATAATAAGGCAGATGAAAAATGTGGCCCATGTCCCGATATTGGCAAAGCCCAATGCCGGAATCCCGTTTCTTAAGGACGGGTCCACGGTGTTTCCGATGGGACCCGAAGAATTTGCAGCGGAAATGAAGAATCTTATCCTGGAAGGCGCGGGAATAGTCGGCGGCTGCTGCGGAACCACTCCCGGGCATATCGGGCGGCTTTCAGAGACGGCAAAAGATCTTCCACTGCCCAAGATAAGCAATGTACACTGCAGGGCGCTGACCACGGAGACAAGAACGGTTCCGATAAATATAAGCGGAAGGTTCATGGTGGCGGGAGAAAGGATTAATCCCACGGGAAAGAAAGCGCTACAGGCCGCATTGAAAGAGGGCCGCTTTGCTCCGATTGCGGAAATGGCCTGCGAACAGGCGGAGCAGGGAGCCGATTTCCTTGATATAAACGTGGGAATGGGCGGCATAGACGAGAAAGAAGCCATGCTCGGAGCCATACAAGAGGTCATAAGGGCTGTCGATGTGCCTCTCCTGATAGACACAAGCAATCCGGATGTCATGGAGGCGGCCTTAAGGATTTATCCCGGCAGGGCCTTGATTAATTCCATTTCCCTGGAGAGCGCAAAGGTTGACAGGCTTCTTCCGCTTGCCAAAAAATACGGTGCAATGTTCATTCTGCTTCCCATATCGGACAGAGGGCTGCCGAAGGACGTTGACGAGAGAATCGGTATAATACATGAAATAATTGATAAAGCATATGAAATAGGCCTTACAAAAGAGGATATAATAGTGGATGGCCTGGTAACCACCGTTGGTGCCAATCCAAGAGGCGCTGTCGAAACCTTGGAAACCATCAGGTACTGCAGGGAAAAGCTTGGCATGGGGACAATTATCGGCTTGTCCAATATTTCCTTCGGGCTGCCGGGCAGGCAGCATATTAACAGCACATTCCTGGCATTTGCAATACAGGCAGGACTTACCATGGCCATTGCAAATCCTTCCCAGGACTTGCTTATGAATACCGCTCTGGCTTCGGATCTGCTTCTTGGAAAGGATGGAGCGGCCGATAGGTATATAGAAAATGTTGTTGAAATCAAGATGCAGTCCGAGGCATCGGACAAGGGAAGGAAGGGCGGCACCGAGACTGAAAGGAACGGCAAAGCGGTGGAAACTGCATGGAAGCCGGGCGGCACAGAACGGGAAAATGCGGATAAGCCGGGCAAATCGGAGCAATGCAGGCAGGACATATACCGAGCGGTACTAAAGGGCAAAAAAGAGGATATCGTAAACCTGGTCGGGAACGGTCTTGCCCTGGGCCTTTCTGCAGGCGATCTGCTTGACGGAGTGCTTATTCCCGCCATCAATGAGGTCGGAAGGCTGTTCGACAGCCAAAGGTATTTTCTTCCCCAGCTTATATCGGCTGCCGAAACAATGAAGCTTGCAGTAGATTATCTTGAGCCGATGCTTGCCGAAGCCACAAACGGTGAAAAAAACCGGGGAACGGTAGTCGCAGCCACCGTTGCGGGAGATATTCACGATATAGGCAAGAACCTGGTAGTCCTGATGTTAAAGAACTACGGATACCGTGTCATAGACCTCGGAAAAGACGTGGATACGGACCTGATTATACGGACCGCCAGGGATGAGAATGCGGATATCATTGCATTATCCGCCCTTATGACCACAACCATGGTTGAAATGAAAAGGGTAATTGAAAAAGCACGGTCGGCGGGCTTAAAATCAAGGATAATCATCGGAGGAGCTGTTGTAACGGAAAGCTATGCCGTGGAAATAGGCGCGGACGGATATGCTCCGGATGCCCGTTCCGCCGTAGACCTGGTCAAACAATTGATAAATTGAGTTGATATAATATAATAAATTCATGAGAGGAGACATTATGGCGGTATTTGATGAACAGGGAAAAGTAAATGTTGATGTCATTATTCCCATATACCGTCCGGACGACAAGCTTTATTCGCTTTTATCCATGCTGGAGAAACAATCGCTAAAGCCGAAAAACATTTTTATTCTCCGGACTTATTCCGATAAAGCCGCACATGACGGGTTCAAAGCCCCCGACGGATATGGCATAGATATGCATATCCATTATATTGAAAAGAAGAATTTCGACCATGGCGGCACCCGCAGGTACGGGGCGAGCCTTTCATCGGCGGATGTTCTTATGTTTATGACCCAGGATGCTGTACCTGTGAATGAATTTCTTATTGAGGAGCTGGTCAGGCCATACAAGGACAACCGGGTGGCTGCCACCTATGCAAGGCAGGTGCCCGAAGCAAACGCGGATATAATTGAGCGGTTTACACGGGAGTTTAACTATCCGAAAGAAAGCATGATTAAGTCCCTCAAGGATTTGGACAGGCTTGGAATAAAGACGTATTTTTGCTCAAATGTGTGCGCAACCTATAGAAGGGACATATATGAAAAGCTGGGCGGATTTGTAGATAAAACCATTTTCAACGAGGATATGATAATGGCTCATGCCATAATACATGCGGGATACATGATCGCATACAGGGCGGAGGCCATGGTGGTGCATTCCCATGTATATTCCTATCTTCAGCAGTTTTCCAGGAACTTCGACTTGGGGGTATCCCACAGGCAGTATGCGGATGTGTTTCTTAAGGTCAGATCGGAAAGCGAGGGCATGCGCTTGTTCAAAAGCACCCTGCGGTACCTGGTTGACCGTAAGGAGTACCTGCTCATACCGGACCTGGTTTTATGCACGGCTTTTAAATATATGGGGTATAAGCTGGGCGTGAATTATCACAGGCTTCCCAGGGAGATTGTGCTGCGCTGTACTATGAACAAGGACTATTGGAATGACGGTTTTCGGAATGCAAGGCAATAGGAGAAAGTGGCATGGATAATGTTTCAATCGTAATGGCAACCTATAACGGCGAAAAATATCTCAGAGAGCAGATTGAGTCCATACTGTCGTCGACCTACAAGGACTTTGAGCTTCATATTACCGACGACGGCTCACAGGATAAGACCATGGAGATATTGGAGCAATACAGGCGGAAATACCCGGACAAAATCCATATCAAAAGGAACGAAGCTAACATGGGTGCCGCGCGGAACTTCCTCAATGCCGTGATGGGCATGACATCGGAATATATCATGCTTTGCGACCAGGATGATGTGTGGAGGATGGACAAGATAGCCCGGGCTATAAAACGCGTAAAGCAGATGGAGGTCCAGTTCGGGAAGGATACACCCATTGCCGTATTTACCGATGCGTATGTTACCGATGAGAACCTTAACATAATACACGATTCCTTTTTCAGATCATGCAGGCTGAATCCCAGGCTGACCGATTTGCCCCACCTGCTTATGGAGAATAAACTGATTGGATGCACGGTCATGATTAACCAGGCGGTTCTGCGTATCCTTCAAAGCGGTCCGCTTCCCGCAAGGGTGAAGTTTCACGACCATTGGCTCGGCTTAATTGCTGCATCGGCCGGAAGAATCGGTTTTATAAAGGAGCCTACCATGCTTTACAGGCAGCACGGGTCAAATGTGGTGGGAAACCGCGGCTATATCTCTTATGTTGCCGACCGTGTCTCAAACATCAGGAAGCAAAGAAAATCCCTGATGGAGCTTTACATGCAGGCGGAGGAGTTTGCATTCCTGTACGGGAGTCATATTGAAAAAGGTAATCTGGAAATAATTAGAAATTTTTCAAGGCTGCATCAATATAATTTTATAAAAAGAAGAATAATGATGATTCGTTACGGATACTTGAAATCCGGCATTCTCCGCAATATTGGGCTGATGATTATTGCATGACAATGCATTATTATGCACTTGACAAACATAGCTGATGTTGCTACAATATCATACAATTTAATATATTTTTGAGACAGCACTAGCCCCAATCCAGTAGAACTGCGGTAGTGGGCTTTTATTATAAGTTACCGTATTAATGCCGCTGTATACATATTGAAAGGAGAATACTATGAGGCGAATGGTATTGTCAATTAAGGTGGATAATACTGCGGGCGTATTAAGCCGTGTATCCGGCCTGTTCAGCAGGAGAGGCTATAACATTGACAGCTTGACCGTTGGTGAGACCCAGGACCCGGCCGTGTCAAGAATGACGGTTGTTGCCCACGGGGATGACCAGATTCTTGAGCAGATAAGAAAACAGCTTCAGAAGCTGGAGGACGTTATTGAGATTAAGGAGCTTGTCAGCGGAGAATCGGTCATTAGGGAGCTTATTCTCGTACGGGTGAAGGCTGACAAGGAGAACCGTCAGGCCGTTATCTCCACAGCAGATATTTTCAGGGCAAAGATTGTTGACGTCGCCCTTGATTCGCTTATGATTGAGCTTACGGGAACGCAGAATAAAATAGATGCATTTATCAAGCTTCTTGAGCCGTTTACCATCCTGGAGCTGGTACGCACCGGTATTACGGGGTTGCCCAGGGGGTCCGGGGACATTTCGGATTTCAATGATTATTAATCGGTACATGGTACCAATAAAATAAATGGAGGAAGAAAGGTTATGGCAAAGATTTATTATCAACAGGACTGCAACCTGTCACTGCTTGACGGGAAAACAGTCGCAATAATTGGTTATGGCAGCCAGGGACATGCTCATGCGCTCAACTTAAGGGATTCGGGAGTTAACGTAATAATCGGTTTGTATGAGGGCAGCAAGTCATGGGCCAAGGCGGAAGCGGCAGGATTTAAGGTATATACGGCTGCGGAGGCGGCCAGGAATGCCGACATAATCATGATTCTAATCAATGATGAGAAGCAGGCAAAGCTTTACAAGGAATCCATTGAACCTAATCTTGAACCCGGCAATGCTCTCATGTTCGCACATGGTTTCTGCATACATTACGGACAGATTATTCCTCCCAAGGATGTGGATGTTATGATGGTTGCTCCGAAGGGACCGGGACATACGGTAAGGAGCCAATACCTGGAGGGACAGGGAGTTCCCTGCCTGGTTGCCGTACAGCAAAATGCCACCGGCAAGGCTTTTGACCTGGCACTGGCATACGCGCTGGGAATCGGCGGGGCCAGGGCTGGCGTGCTTGAGACCACGTTCAGGGAGGAGACCGAGACGGATCTCTTCGGTGAACAGGCGGTACTGTGCGGCGGTGTAACCCAGTTGATGAAGGCCGGATTCGAGGTACTGGTTGAGGCCGGCTATGACCCCGCAAACGCTTATTTCGAATGTATCCACGAGATGAAATTAATCATTGACCTGATCAATGAAAGCGGATTTGCGGGAATGAGGTACTCCATATCCAATACCGCTGAATATGGTGATTACATTACTGGTCCGAAGATCATAACCGAAGAAACGAAGAACACCATGAGAAAGGTTCTGGCCGACATCCAGGACGGAACCTTTGCCAAGAACTGGCTTCTTGAGAACCAGATCGGCTGTCCGAACTTCCTCGCAAAGAGAAGAATTGAAGCACAGCATCCCCTGGAGAAGGTCGGTGCCGAGCTCCGCAATATGATGAGCTGGACCAAGAAGAAAAAGCTGCTTGATGAATAATGAACATATCGTTACAGGCTGACTCAAATCATGAACCGCATACAAGCATTACAGGAATGATTTGGGCCAGCCGTTATTTTTTAGAAAAATTTAAACTAAAACCTTTTATTTTAATATAAATTCAGGTATAATTAATCTTGTATTTTTTACATGGTATAATTGTATACAATTTCAGAACCCCGCAATCCGATTAAAATATTCATGTAAGTACAGGCTTTATTACTAAAGCTTTTAATCTAAACTAAACAGAAAGTGATGAGGTATTATGACTAACAAAAAGTTACTATCATGGGTGGATGAAATGGTAAAACTGTGCCAGCCCGACCAGGTTTACTGGTGTGACGGCTCGGAAGAAGAGAACCAGCGCCTGTTGAACGAAATGGTCGAATCCGGCATGGCTATAGCGTTAAATCCCGAGAAACGCCCGGGATGCTATCTGTTCCGCAGTGACCCGTCCGACGTGGCTCGTGTTGAGGAAAGAACATTCATTGCCTCTAAGAAACAGGAAGATGCAGGCCCCACCAATAACTGGGTTGATCCTGTTGAGCTTAAGGCGACAATGACAAAGCTGTATACGGGCTGCATGAGGGGAAGAACCATGTATGTCATTCCTTTCTCCATGGGGCCTATCGGGTCTCCAATCTCTAAGATAGGTGTTCAGCTTACCGACAGCCCTTACGTTGTGGTTAACATGAGAATCATGACAAGAATGGGCACAAAGGTTCTTGAAGCGTTGGGTGAGGACGGAGAATTTGTAAAATGCCTTCATTCGGTAGGCGCACCTTTGGAAAAGGGCCAAAAGGATGTTTCCTGGCCTTGCGCTCCGATGGAGCAGAAGTACATCAGCCATTTCCCCGAAGAGAAAATGATTTGGTCCTATGGCTCCGGCTACGGCGGAAACGCTCTTCTGGGCAAGAAATGCTTCGCTCTGCGTATTGCCTCCGTACAGGCCCGTGAAGAGGGATGGCTTGCGGAGCACATGCTTATATTAAAGATTACCTCTCCCGATGGAGATGTGAAGTATATAGCAGGCGCATTCCCGAGCGCGTGCGGCAAGACCAACCTCGCAATGTTGATTCCTACAATTCCGGGATGGAAGGTTGAAACAATCGGTGACGACATCGCGTGGATGAAGTTCGGCAAGGACGGAAGACTGTATGCAATCAACCCTGAAGCAGGCTTCTTCGGTGTTGCTCCGGGAACATCAATGTCCTCCAATCCGAACGCAATGCACACCATTGAGAAGAACACGATATTTACAAACGTTGCCCTTACTGATGACGGAGACGTATGGTGGGAAGGCATCGGCGGCGAAAAACCGGCTCATTTGATTGACTGGCGCGGCAATGACTGGACACCGGAGTCCACTACTCCGGCAGCCCATCCGAATGCAAGATTTACGGCGCCTGCAAGTCAGTGCCCTGCCATCGCCGACGAATGGGAGAAGCCCGAAGGTGTGCCTATAAGCGCCATCCTGATCGGCGGCCGCAGGCCCAGCACTATTCCGTTGGTTAATGAAAGCTTTGACTGGGAGCATGGAGTATTCCTTGGCTCAATAATGGGCTCCGAGATAACTGCAGCCACCATTTCCGACAACATCGGCAAGGTACGCCGTGATCCGTTTGCCATGCTTCCGTTCTGCGGATATCATATCTGCGATTACTTAAAGCACTGGCTTGAGATAGGCAAGAAGACTGACAGCGACAAGCTGCCCAAGATATTCTACGTCAACTGGTTCCGCAAGGACAAGGACGGAAGATGGTTGTGGCCGGGATTTGGCGACAACAGCCGTGTACTGAAGTGGATTATCGAAAGAGTGAACGGCACCGGCAAGGCCGTCAAGACCGAGATCGGCTACCTGCCTGCAAAGGGTGCCATTGATACGACCGGGCTTGACATCAGTGAAAAGGATATGGAAGAGCTTCTCCATGTATACAAGGATGAATGGCTGCAGGAGGTTGCTTCCATCAGACAGCATTATGCCAACTATGGCGAGAAGCTGCCGAAAGAGCTGATGAACCAGCTTGATGCGCTGGAGGCAAGACTGAGGGCATAGCCCGACGGCGATGCCGATATGGACTGTAATGAATATTGCGGGTACATGCAGAAATAAAACCCCGCAAAAGTATATGTATCATGATTTATATATCCCAAGCGGGCATAAAATGTCTGCTTGGGATTTTTTCAAATCGGGACATAAGTCTTTTCAAAGGCGCATAAACGCATGCAATTCGATGAACCTAACCGGTATCCGCCCTTTTTTGATAATTAGTATTTGTGATGTATATATGTATGTGTTAAAATGGTCCATAAGAATGAAGCATTATTATATAATGCTAGGTTTTTAAACGGCATTTTCATGCTGTAATCTTTGGATGAAAGACTGGAGGCACATTATGCGGAAAATAAGAATAGGCATACTGGGATATGGAAATTTAGGCAAAGGCGTGGAAGTCGGTATAAGCCAGAACAAGGATATGGAGCTGGTCGGAGTCTTCACAAGAAGAAATCCCGATACGATTAATACACTGAAGGAGGATACCAAGGTTTATCATATAGATAAAGCCGGGAAAATGACCGATATTATAGATGTAATGGTTCTGTGCGGCGGAAGCAGGTCGGACATTATGACGCAGGGGCCCGAATTTGCCGCAATGTTTAACACTGTGGACGGGTTTGACACCCATGCAAAAATCCCGGAGTATTTTGAGGCTGTAAATAAGGCGGCTTTAAACGCGAAGAAAACCTGCATAGTATCCAGCGGATGGGATCCCGGACTGTTTTCAATAAACCGTCTTTATGGCGAAGTATTCCTGCCTGAGGGGAAGGGCTATACCTTCTGGGGCAAGGGTGTAAGCCAGGGACATTCGGATGCCATAAGAAGGGTGGAAGGAATTCAGGATGCCAGGCAGTATACAATACCGATTGAGGAAGCGTTGAACAGGGTCCGCAGCGGGGAAATGCCCGAGCTTACCGCCAGGCAGAAGCATCTCCGTGAATGCTTTGTAGTGGCGAAGGAAGGGGCGGATTTAAAGAAAATTGAGGATGAAATTAAGAACATGCCCGATTATTTCCGGGATTATGACACGATAGTTCATTTCATATCACAGGAGGAGCTTGACAGGGACCATGGCAGGCTTCCCCACGGAGGAATTGTTATTCACAGCGGAAAGACCGGTCTTCACCATGAGAACACCCATGTTGTGGAGTACAGCATAAAGCTGGATTCCAACCCGGACTTTACCGCAAATGTGCTGCTGGCATATGCCAGGGCGGCTTACCGTTTGAACAGGGAGGGCAGCTACGGGGCCAAGACCGTGTTTGATGTTGCGCCCGCTTATCTGTCCGCCAAATCAGGTGAGGAGCTTAGAAGAACATTGTTATAGTTACCGGTAAAAGCATTTCGTTATAAAAAGCAAAGGAGGAAATCATGTCAAAAGTAAGCGGTATTTCAGGTTCACAGCCGGTTGATTATAATGGCAGGAGCAATAAGGCAAGCCAGGCGGACGGCGGAAGCTTTGCGTCCTACATGGAAGAAAGCATAGACCTGGATGATATATTTGAACGGGCATCCCGGAAATACAATGTGCCGTTGAACCTGCTCAAGGCAATAGGAAAGGCGGAATCCGATTTTAATCCCAATGCGGTTTCAAAATCCGGGGCACAGGGTGTCATGCAGCTTATGCCGGGAACCGCCGCGGACCTGGGGGTAACCGATGCCTTCGATCCTGAGCAGAATATCATGGGCGGGGCAAAGCATTTCGCATACCTGATGAAGCTGTATGACGGCGATATAAAGCTTGCTCTTGCGGCATACAATGCGGGAACCGGAAATGTGAAAAAATACGGCGGCATACCTCCGTTTGAAGAAACACAAAACTATGTGGTCAAGGTCATGAGATACATGGAGCAGGACTTTACAGCCGGAACGGTAAAGGCGACAAGAGCCGGGATGGCAGCAGGTGCCGATATTACGGTTTCCGGCAGTGCGCCTGTAAGATCGGCAATGCCGGATTGGCATATCCCGCCGGCATTTCCTTCCGGTAAGATAACCACGGATAATGGGGCCGACATGCTTGATCTGCTGTTTTCATATTCGGATTATATGAGATTCATCGATATATTCTTAAAATACAACGATGGTCTGTAAACCACCGAAGACGGCATTACTTAACCACAAGAAAGTGTTTCTTGTGGTTTTTTTAAAAGGGGTGGTCAATATGGCACTGATAACGGTGAAGGATCTGTCCTTCAGTTACGATACGGCTTACGATATGATATTTGAGAATGTCAGCTTTCAGATTGATACGGACTGGAAGCTTGGCTTTATAGGAAGAAACGGGCGGGGTAAGACGACATTCCTTAATCTGCTGATGGGCAGGTATGAGTACAGGGGTACCATAATCGCTCCAGTCGATTTTGATTACTTCCCGTTTGAAGTTGAGCATGAGGGGAAGAACACCCTGGAGGTTATGAAGGGTATAATTGCTCCTTTCGATGAATGGGAAAAGGAAATGGATGAATGTTTAAAAAGAAGCCAGGCCGTAGCTGATGAAAAAGAATCATCGGCAGGCGGCAATGAACCTGGATCGGAGGGTCCGGATGAGTCCTATTGCTTGAAAAGGTATGGAGAGCTGCAGGAATTATACCAGAAGCATGACGGGTATATTATTGACGAGCTTATAGAAAAGGAGATTGGAAAGCTTAAAGTCGACCTGTCGGTTCTATCCAGGCCGTTTTCCACGTTAAGCTTTGGTGAACGCACCAAGGTAATGCTTGCATCGCTGTTTTTAAAGAAGAATAATTTCCTTCTTATTGATGAGCCTACGGATCACCTGGACATGGAAGGAAGGGACGTTCTTGCGGATTATTTAAATTCGAAAAGCGGATTTATCCTGGTCTCCCATGACAGGGCGTTTCTGGACAGGTGCATAGACCATGTGCTTTCAATCAACAAGGCCAATATAGAGGTGCAGAAGGGAAATTATTCGTCCTGGTACCATAATAAACTTCTGAATGACAATTATGAGATTGAGAAAAACAAGCAGCTTAAGAAAGATATAGACGGCCTTAACAAGTCGGTGTCAAGAATAGCGGGATGGTCGGACAAAACAGAAGCTTCAAAAATTGGGAGCCATACATTTGACAGGGGCTACGTGGGGCATAAATCCGCCAAGATGATGAAGCGGGCTAAGGCAATTGAAAACAGGCTTAACGAAGCCATAGAGGAGAAAAAGTCGCTGCTTAAGAATATTGAACAGTCGGAACATCTTAAGATGAACATCCTGCCCTTCCACAGCAAAAGGTATGCGGAGCTTAAGGATGTCAGCCTGTTCTACGGGGATAAAAGGATAGCTTCGGGCATCGACCTTCATATAAGAGCCGGTGACCGCATAGCCATAAGAGGAAAAAACGGGGCCGGCAAATCAACGCTAATAAAGCTGCTTCTTGGTGAGGATATAAAATATACCGGCAGTTTTTTCATGGCAAGGGGACTTAGGATATCCTATGTATCCCAGGACACGTCCCGGCTGGAAGGGAACCTCAAGGATTTCTCACTAAGATACGGGCTGGATGAGACGATATTCAAAACCGTCCTGCGGCAGTTGGATTTTAAGAGGGACCAGTTTGACAAGGATATCGGGGATTTCAGCCAGGGGCAGAAAAAGAAGGTGCTTCTTGCTAAAAGCCTATCGGAGCCGGCTCATTTATTCCTGTGGGATGAACCGTTAAATTATATAGATATCTTTTCAAGGCAGCAGATAGAAGACCTGATACTGAAGTACGGTCCAACCTTGGTGTTCGTAGAGCATGACAGGTTATTTGCTGAAAAGATTGCGACCAGGGAACTGTACCTGGGATAGGGGGTTTCGGAACGGCAAACAGGCCAACGGACGGCCGGAACATATAAAATATGTTTGAGAGGTTTGGATATGATTAATACTATAATACTTGACATAGGAAACGTATTGGCAGGATTTGATTACAGGGCATACCTGAAAGATAAGGGCTTCTCGGGCGACATGCTTGAGAGGCTCTGCAGGGCAACGGTTGAAAACGGGCTGTGGAGGGAGATTGACCGGAGCGCAAGTGAAATGATGGACGAGAGCCTGGTAGCGAAGTTTATGGCCTTCGACCCGGAGATAGCCGGGGCAATAAGAGATTTCATGTTCAGCACCTACGAAATTGCAAAAGAATACGGTTATGCCCCGGGCTTTGTAAAGAGCCTGAAAAGAAACGGCTATAAGGTTTACCTGTTATCCAACTACGGAAAGGCAAACTTCAAATATGCCAAGGATAACTTTGACTTCTTCAATTACGTGGACGGAGGCGTAATATCATATGAAACCGGCTTTGTGAAGCCGGAGGCAGGGATTTATAAAGCAATTATACATAAATACGATATAAAGCCGCAGGAAGCCGTGTTCCTTGATGATGTCGAGGCGAATGTCCTGGCTGCCTCCGCTTTGGGGTTTCATACAATACATTTTAAAAACCTGGATCAGGCCATAGAGGAGCTCAAGCATCTTGGCGTCAAAATTGATTATAAACAAGTGTAGTTATTAAGGCATGGTGACAGGTACTTCGATGTAAAGACAGCTTTTACACATAAAAAGTGTACGGGCTGTCTTTTTATGTCCGCCGTTAAGCCCTGAATGATTTGCCCCGATTTGAACATAATACATAAGTGTGCATTATTTCCGAATGATAACGGCAGCAGGAGGTTGTTATGGACAAGACCATCATGGGGATTGATATCGGTTCCACCACCGTTAAGATTGCGGTGCTTGAAGGCAGAAAAACGGTTTACATGGCATATGAGCGGCACTACTCCGATATGGTTAATACCGTTGTAAGGATGATAAAAGACTGCTACGGGGAGCTTGGGGATATAAGCTGTCATGCAGCGGTAACGGGCTCCGGCGGGCTTTCAATTTCAAAATGGCTTGGCCTGCCCTTTGTGCAGGAGGTGATTGCGTGCAGCCGTGCCGTACGGGAGTTTATTCCCCATGCCGATGTGGTTATAGAGCTTGGGGGTGAGGATGCCAAGATAACATATCTAAAAGGCGGAATCGAACAGAGAATGAACGCCAGCTGTGCCGGAGGCACCGGAGCATTCATAGACCAGATGGCTGCCCTTCTTAATACGGACGCCCTGGGATTGAATGAATACGCAAGGCACAGCAAAGTCATATATCCCATTGCCTCAAGATGCGGGGTATTTGCCAAAACGGACATACAGCCCCTTTTAAATGAAGGAGCAAGGAAGGAGGACATAGCGGCTTCCATATTCCAGGCGGTGGTCAACCAGACCATCGGAGGCCTGGCCTGCGGCAAGCCCATACGGGGCAGGGTGGCATTCCTTGGCGGGCCCTTTTATTTTTTACCCGAATTAAGAAAGCGGTTTATGCTGAGCCTTAAGGACTGCAAGGAAGCCATCTGCCCTGATAACTCCCAGCTTTATGCGGCCATGGGAGCAGCCCTGTCGGCGGCGAAAGAAAAGCCTGTCAGGCTATGTGAGCTTTATAACCGGGCACAAGGCATAAAAGGGAAAAAGGATGAAGAAAGCAAGGCCTTGGCGCCGTTGTTTACAAGCCATGAAGAATATGAAGCCTTTAAGAAAAGGCATGCCCTTGCAGGGGCCAAGCGCGGCTGCCTGGCCGGATACAGGGGAAGAACGTATCTTGGAATCGATGCCGGTTCCACCACCACCAAGGCCGTGCTGATCGGTAAAGACGGGGAAATCCTGTATTCAAGGTATTGCAGCAATGAGGGCAGCCCGCTTAATAAGCTGGCAGCCATACTTAAGGACTTATACGGCAAGCTCCCAAGGGAAGCCGTCATATCGAAAGCCACGGTGACCGGTTACGGGGAGGCATTGATAAAGGCGGCGTTTCACGCGGATTTCGGCATTATCGAAACCCTTGCCCATTACAAGGCGGCACGGTTTTTTCAGCCCGAAGTGGATTTCATTCTGGATATAGGAGGGCAGGACATGAAATGCCTTCGGATAAAGGACGGCGCCATTGACAGCATACTGCTGAATGAAGCCTGTTCTTCAGGCTGCGGATCATTTATAGAGAGCTTTGCTTCATCTCTTGGAATGACCGTGGAGGAATTCTCCGGGCTTGGCCTTTTTGCCGCGGCTCCGGTGGATTTGGGAACCAAATGCACGGTATTTATGAATTCGAAGGTAAAGCAGGCGCAGAAGGAAGGAGCCGGCATACCGGACATATCCGCGGGGCTTGCCTATTCCGTGATTAAAAATGCCCTGTATAAGGTCATCAAGCTTAGGGATGACGTTGTGCCCGGAGTGAAAATAGTGGTGCAGGGAGGGACCTTTCATAATGACAGCGTGCTTCGGGCCATGGAGCTCATACTTGGAAAAGAGGTGGTCCGACCGGAGATTGCGGGCCTTATGGGGGCTTACGGAGCGGCGCTGTACTCAAGGGAGAATGATGAGGGCGCATTGAACCGGACTGCGGATTTTGAGGACCCGGAGGATGTTAATAAGGCAAGGTCGTGCATATTGACAGAAGAGGAGCTTTCCGGTTTCAGCATGACATCCTCCTGCAAAAGGTGCGATAAATGCACCAACCACTGCCTACTTACCATAAATACATTTTCCACAGGAGAAAGCTTTATAACCGGAAACAGGTGCGAAAGGGGCGCGGGCAAGGAGGCGGCAGGCGGGGAAAAGCTGCCCAATATTTACGATTACAAGTATCGGCGGACCTTTGCCTACCGGCCGCTTCCCATAGATAAGGCCAAACGGGGAGTTATTGGTATTCCAAGGGTTTTGAACATGTATGAGAATTACCCGTTCTGGTTCACCATGCTTACGAGCCTTGGCTTTCGTGTAGTTCTTTCGCCGAAATCGGATAAAAGCATATATGAGAAAGGGCTGGAGACCATCCCCTCGGAATCCGCATGCTATCCCGCAAAGCTTTGCCACGGCCACATTATTAGCCTTATTGAAAATGGCGTGGACACAATATTCTACCCCTCCGTGGTCTATGAGAAGAAGGAGTATAAGAATGTCCAAAACCACTATAATTGCCCCATTGTCATTTCATATCCCGAAGTTGTCAGGAACAATATTGATGAAATCAAGTCCGGACAAGTAAGATTCATATCGCCGTTTTTATCCCTTGACGACGAAAAGGTTCTGGCAAAAAGGATTTGCGAAGAGTTTTCGCAGTTCGGGGTAACATTGGATGAAGCAAAAAAGGCCGTAAAGGAAGCCTGCAGGGAAAGGGAGCGTTACAGGCAGGATATCAGGAATAAAGGTGAAGAGACACTTAGGCTGCTGAGAAAGAGCGGAAAAAAGGGCATAATACTGTGCGGCAAGCCTTACCATGTGGACCCTGAAATAAATCACGGCATTGCCGAGCTCATATCGTCATACGGGCTTGCGGTGCTGACCGAGGACAGCGTGGCCCATCTGGCCGGCCTTAACTATAAGCTTCGTGTTGTTGATCAATGGACGTACAATTCCAGGCTTTACAGGGCTGCAAACCTGGTATGCGGAGAGCCTGACCTTGAACTGGTCCAGTTAAATTCCTTCGGATGCGGCCTTGATGCCGTGACATCGGACCAGATAGGGGAAATTCTCGCGTCCGCCGGAAAGCTTTACACCATAATAAAGATTGACGAGGGCAGCAACCTTGGCGCCGCAAGAATCAGGATCAGGTCCCTGATAGCGGCGGTTCAGGAAAGGGAAAGGCGGGCATGCCGTCCGGAGAAGAAGGAGATTGACTGGAAGACCCCCCTTTTCACCAGGAAAATGCGCGGTACCCATACAATTCTTGCTCCCCAGATGGCCCCGATACATTTTGAATTAATCAGGGAAGCCTTAAGGGCAAGCGGGTACAGAATGGATGTGCTGCCTGCAGTTGACCGTCCGGCAATTGACGAGGGGCTGAAATATGTCAATAATGACGCCTGTTATCCTGCGGTAATTCTGGTCGGACAGGTTGTACGGGCTCTTAAATCCGGAAAATATGACCCTAAAAACACTTCGGTGATTATCACCCAAAGCGGAGGCGGGTGCAGGGCGACCAATTATCTTGCCCTGCTCAAGCTTGGCCTTAGACAAGCAGGATTTCCCGATGTCCCGCTGATTTCGGTTAATGCGGCGGGTCTTGAAAGACAGCCGGGGTTTAAGTATTCCGCGGGCCTGCTTAACCGCGGCCTTATGGCGCTTGTTTACGGGGATCTTTTCATGAGGGTGCTTTACAGGACAAGGCCGTACGAAAGGTTTCGCGGCTCCGCAAACATTCTGTTTGAAAAATGGATGGATGCCGCAAAGGATAATGTCAGGAACGGCAGTTACCTGAAATTCAGGTCCAATATCAGGGCAATTATAAGGGATTTTGACATGCTGGAGATATCGGATGTAAAAAAGCCCAGGGTTGGTATCGTCGGAGAAATTTTTCTGAAATACCATCCGACATCCAATAACGATATTGTAAACATTCTGGAACAGGAAGGAGCGGAGGCGGTTGTACCTGATCTTATGGATTATCTCTTATATTCTGCTTATAATGCGAGATTCCGGTACAAATACCTGGCGGGAAAAAAGATGAACATGTGGTTCGGATACCTGGCGGAACGATATATCCGGGGATTCCGCAGGTTCATGGAAATTGAGCTTGAAAAAAGCAGAAGATTCAGCCCGCCGACACCGATTGACGAGTTGGCCGGGATGGCATCCAGAGTTTTGTCTCTCGGCAACCAAACGGGGGAAGGATGGCTTGTGACAGCCGAAATGATTGAATTCATCGAACAGGGGATAGACAACATTATATGTGTGCAGCCGCTTGCCTGCCTGCCGAACCATGTTACCGGAAAGGGGATGATCAAGCCTGTAAAGGAGTTGTTTCCATTTGCGAATATAATTCCGATTGATTATGATCCGGGGATATCCGCCGTAAACCAGCTTAACCGCATTAAGCTGATGCTGGCCAATGCATTTGAGGAAAAAGACAGCCGGCTTTCTTGACATGGCCGTAAGATGAGTGATAAGATTTGATAGGATTTTTAATCAACCCGTCGGAGGGTGGAAGTTGAAGAAAGTATTCGAATACCTTAAACCTTATTACTTTAAGATGTCAATAGGGCTGGCCATAAAGATACTGGGCACCTTCATGGATCTCGGCCTGCCGTGGGTGCTGGCATTTATCATAGACGACATAATTCCGCTTCATAATGTCAACCTGATCCTGTTATGGGGCCTGGTTATGATTGCCCTGTCCATCGGCGCGAGAATCTTCAATATTGTTGCTAACCGCATGGCGTCCAAGGTTGCCAGGGATGCGACTGAAGCGCTTCGGCATGATCTCTTCGGGAAAATTTTAAGCCTGTCGGGAAGGCAGCTTAACCATTTCACCATACCGTCCCTGGAAGCAAGAATGACAACCGACACCTATAATATTCATAATATGATCGGAATGATGCAGCGAATAGGAGTGAGAGCTCCTATTATTTTGACCGGCGGCATAGTCATTACGAGTACGCTGGAGCCGGTGCTTACGCTGATTCTTGTGGGGACTCTTCCGTTTCTTGCCCTTGTGGTATACGTGGTATCTAAAAAAGGAATACCTTTATATACAAGACTCCAGGAAACCACCGACAGGATGACCAGGGTGGTAAGGGAGAATATTACGGGTGTCAGGGTAATAAAAGCCCTGTCCAAGGGTAATTATGAGAAGAACAGGTTTTATCGTATAAACCAGGATGTCGTGGACAAGGAACTGTCAGCCGGCACACTGATGTCCATAACAAACCCCACAATAAATTTCCTCCTGAACATGGGATTAACCCTGGTTGTGGTTGTGGGAGCCTACAGGGTTAACATAGGTGCGTCTGAGCCCGGCAAAATCGTGGCATTCTTATCCTATTTCATGATAATGCTGCATGCGGTCATGGCAATAACGAGAATATTTATCGTATTTTCCAAGGCAACGGCATCGGCCATGCGCATAGCCGAGGTACTGGATACCGATGAGGATTTGAAGGAGATTGACATGGGGCCTGTCAAATCCGAATATCATATACAGTTTGACAATGTTACGTTTTCTTATGCAAAGGAGCCGTGCCTGTCGGGCATAAGCTTCGGAATAAGAAAAGGCGAGAGTTTGGGAATAATTGGTTCAACAGGTTCGGGAAAATCCACCCTGGTGCATTTGCTTCTTCGTTTCTATGATGTTGACAGCGGCAGCATCCGTATTGACGGTGTGGATATCAGAAGCATGAATAAACAGGAACTCAGGAAGAAATTCGGAGTGGCTTTCCAGAACGACGTGCTTTTTGCGGAAAGCATCAGCGAGAACATTAAGCTTGGCAGGGAAATTGATGAGGAACAGGTCTTAAAGGCGGTTTCGGATGCACAGGCCATATCATTCATTGACGAGTATGAGGAAAAGCTGGAACGCATGCTTACCATCAAGGGAAGCAATCTGAGCGGAGGACAGAAGCAGAGACTTCTCATAGCAAGAGCCCTTGCCGGCAATCCGGAGATTCTTATACTGGACGATTCCTCCAGTGCCCTGGATTACAAGACGGATTCGATGCTCCGCTCGGCCATCAGAAAGAACCACAAAGACACCACCAGTATAATCATTGCCCAGAGAATCAGCTCGGTGATGAAGCTGGACAAAATACTGGTGCTTGAGGACGGGCAGATGGCCGGATTCGGAAAGCATGAAGAACTTCTTAAGACCTGTGAGGTATACCGGGAAATTTACCGGTCACAGTTTGGCTGATAGCCGGGATTATTGATTGGAATTGCGGGCTTTATTTTGACAATTCAGATACTGATTAAGAATTACGCCAATGTGAAAAGAGGTGAAACAGATGGCTGCACCGGGTGCGGGAAGGGGCAAGATAAGCGACAAGACCGATAAGCCCAAGGACACAAGATATGTCCTTAAGGGACTTTGGCATTATGTGTCCCATTACAAGATCCATTTGACCATGGCAATACTGCTTTCCATGGGAAGCAACCTGTTTGCGCTGTTGGGTCCGAGGTTTTCGGGACTTGCCATAGATGCCATTGAGCCCGGAAAGGGCAAGGTGGTGTTCGGGACGGTATTTCATTACGTAAAATTGATGGTCCTTTTCTACATAACATCATCAATATTGTCGTATATCCTGTCCGTTTTGATGATACGCTTAAGCCAGAAGACAATCAAGAAAATGAGGGAGGACGTATTCAACAGGCTGGTGGAGCTTCCCGTCAGTTATTTCGACAGTCACCAGGTTGGCGATATTATCAGCAAGTTTTCGTATGATATAGATACGGTCAACACATCGCTGTCATCGGACATAGTCCAGGTATGCGCCAGTGCAATAACGGTTGTAGGTTCGTTTATAATGATGGTTATTATTTCGCCGGTGCTTGTACTGGTGATGCTGGTTACGATACCGCTGGCCTTGCTTTATACCAGGTATATGGCAAAAAAGGTCCGGCCGCTGTTTCACAGAAGGTCCGTAAAGCTGGGGGAGCTTAATGGATTCGTGGAGGAGATGGTATCGGGGCAGATGACCATAAAGGCCTATGCTGCCGAGAACGCAGTAATGGAGCGCTTCGACAGGATGAATAAGGAAACCTCGGATGCATATTACAAGGCCGATTATTACGGCACTATGACAGGACCCACAGTGAATTTCATCAACAACCTGTCCCTGTCGTTAATAACCGTATTTGGCGCCGTTTTATACCTTTTCGGCGGCATCAGCCTCGGCAACATCTCATCCTTTGTACAATACAGCCGTAAATTTTCAGGGCCCATAAATGAAATGGCCAATATCATCAGCGAGCTGCAGTCGGCAATGGCCGCGGCGGAGAGGGTGTTCAGGCTGATTGATGAGGAGCCGGAGCCGGCCGATAAGCCGGATGCTATGGAGCTTACAGATGTGAACGGGGATGTCCGTGCGGAGGGAGTTTGCTTCGGTTACCAACCGGACAAGGTCATTCTTAAGAACCTGTTCCTGCATGCGATTCCGGGAAGCCTGACCGCCATTGTTGGGCCTACAGGTGCCGGAAAGACAACAATAATAAACCTGCTTATGAGATTCTATGATGTGTGGGACGGCGGAATATATGTGGACGGCAATGAAGTCAGGGATGTTACAAGAAAGAGCCTCCGCAAGGCATATGCCATGGTGCTGCAGGATACCTGGCTGTTTTCAGGCACCATATTCGACAACATAGCATATGGCAAGGAAAACGCCACTATGGAAGAGGTGGTGGAAGCGGCCAAAATGGCCGGAATACACTCATACATAAAACGGCTTCCGGAGGGCTACAACACTGTCATCAACGAGGATGGCATGAACATATCCAAGGGGCAGAAGCAGCTTCTAACCATAGCCAGGGCCATGCTGCTTGACGCCAAGATGCTCATTCTGGACGAAGCCACATCCAATGTTGACACCAGGACGGAAATAAAAATCCAGAAAGCCATGCGCAGGCTGATGCAGCAGAAGACCTGCTTCGTAATTGCCCACAGGCTTTCCACCATTCAAGGCGCCGACAATATACTTGTAATCGACCAGGGAGACGTGGTAGAACAGGGAACCCACGAGGAATTGATGAACAGGAAGGGCTTCTATTACAGGCTTTACCAGTCGCAGTTTGATTGATAATGGTGCCTATAATGGTGCTTGACACTTTTTATTTACAATTTCATAAGCAAGGTATCAAAAAACTCCGGATAAGAGATGCTTACGCACTCCGGGTTAAGGATTTCGGTTTCACCGTCGGCGGCAAGGCCTGCTATGGCGAAAGCCATGGCAATCCTGTGGTCCATCCTGCTGTCTATCACGGCACCGTGCAGGGGCTTGCCTCCGTTGATTATCATGCCGTCGTCCGTTGGGATGATATCCGCACCCATATTGGTGAGGTTTTTTGCAATGACCTCAAGGCGGTTTGATTCCTTGACCTTTAGTTCTTCCGCGTTTTTGATTACGGTCTTTCCCTCCGCAAAGCAGGAGAGCACCGCAATTACGGGTATCTCATCTATCAAGGCCGGGATTATGTCTCCGGCTATTTCTACGCCTTTTAGGCTGCTGCTTCTTACATAAATGTCGGCCACCGGCTCGCTGCCGCTTTTTCTTTCGTTCTCAAGCCTTATATCCGCACCCATCATCCGGCATACCCTTATTATGCCGTCGCGGGTCGGATTAATGCCCACATTTTTAATCATAAGCTCGGAGTTGGGGACAATCAGCGCTGCCGCGATAAAGAACGCCGCGGAGGATATGTCACCCGGCACGCATAATTTCCTTCCCGTAAGCTTCGGCTGAGGAAAAACTGAAGTGGTGGTGCCTTCGGTTACAACCGAAGCTCCAAAATCGGCCAGCATTAGCTCCGTATGGTTCCTTGACACGGCCGGCTCTGTAACGGATGTTTTTCCGTCAGCGAAAAGGCCGGCAAGGAGAACGCAGGATTTAACCTGGGCGGAAGCCACGGGAGAAATGTAATGTATTCCCTTTAAAGTATGACTGTAATTATTGCTGCGGATGGCGGACAGGAAGGCCTGTGATCCGTTGATGCATAACGGGGCGAAGGAATCGTTATTCAGGCTTTCAATGTCAGCGCCCATTTGCTTAAGCGGCGTAAGAATCCTGCCCATGGGCCTTTTTCTTATCGAGGCGTCTCCGGTTAATGTGGACGTGAATTTCTGGCCGCACAAAATGCCGGACATCAGCCGGATGGTGGTTCCGCTGTTGCCCACATCCAGGATGTCGTCCGGTGCGGAAAGACCGTTAAGGCCCCTGCCATGGACAACGACCCTTTTATTATCCATGTCGACGTCAATGGATATGCCGAGCTTTTTAAAACATGAAATCGTGGACAGGCAATCGTCTCCCATGAGAAAATTCTCAACCATGGTGGTTCCTTCCGATAATGCCCCGAGCATGACGGCTCTGTGGGATATGGATTTGTCGCCGGGAACTGTCATGCTCCCCTTTAACGGACCTTTTTTGCGAATAATCATTTCAGGCTCCTCCCAGATATATCCGGATTTATCTAAAAATGGCATAAAAGCTTTATATTCCGGTTCGTTTCATATCACCTGTCGTAAACATGATAATGGCTCTTCCTAAGAAGCTCCTTTGCCTCATTCAGTGATTTTTCATCATAGAATTCAATTCGGAGTACTCCTTCCTGGAACTCCCTGTTATGAATAATTCCTATGTTTTTAATGCTTATGCCGTTCCCGGCAAGCAGGGCGGCAATTGTGGCTATTGCTCCCGCTTCATCAATAATATCGACAAATATCTCGAATACCCTTTGAATCAGGCCGACAGGCCTGTTGGGTATGCTGTTTCTGTATTCACCGGCAGTATCAAACATGCTGTACAGGTAATCGGCATCCATGGCTTCAAGAGCATCGGAGGCATTCTTCAGGTATATTATATACTTGTCCAGGATGGCCTTTATCGTCCCGGAGTTTGTCAGGCAAATGTTCTGCCACATCTTTGGAGAGGACGAGGCGATTCTTGTAATGTCCTTAAAACCTCCTGCCGCCAGCTGTTTCATCTTGTCCCCCATGTTCTCGGAGTCCCTGATAAGATTCACCAGTTGGGCCGCAATGATGTGGGGCAGATGACTTATGGCCGCCGTTATTTCGTCATGCTCCCCGGGATCAAGAATAATAGGCAGGGAACCCATTTCATTCACAAGACCAAGCAGTGCGTCAAGCTTTGCCGGAGGGGTTTTTCCGGTAGGAGTAAGGATGTAGTATGCATTTTCAAGAAGAAGCGCATAGGAGTGCCTATATCCGGTTTTTTCCGAACCGGTCATCGGATGCCCTCCGATAAACACATCTTCCATGTCAAGCTCTGCTGCCGCGTCATGAATGCTGCCTTTGACACTTCCCACGTCGGTAATGATGCATGAAGGCTTCACCAATCCCTTCAGTTTGCCAAGATATGAAATATTGGCCATAACGGGAGCGCAAAGGAATATGATGTCGCATTCGGGAAATCCCTCGGAAAGGTCCGTGGTTACCCGGTTGAGGATTCCGTCCGACATTGCCTGCGCGAGATCTTCGGACGGAGGATTGCTGTGATAATCATATGCGCATATAATCACATCGGGACGGGAGGCCTTGATTGCCTTGGCAATGGAGCCCCCTATCAGCCCGAATCCTATAAAGCCGATTGTTTTTATTTCAAAACCGCCAAAATCATTAAAATCGCTAAAATCGGAATCCCTGTCTTTCATTTGATTCTCTCCTGAAATACCTGATTAATATCAATCATTCGCGGTATTAAACCCGCATTAATGCCGTTTACATCTTCTTGCCCATCAGTTCCACCAAAGGCTTAAGAGCCGCCATCATGTCCTCGAACTGGTCGAAGGACAGGGATTGGGGGCCATCGCTTAAGGCCTTTGAAGGGTCGGGATGGGTCTCAATCATAAGCCCGTCGGCTCCCGCCGCGATAGCAGCCATTGAAAGGGATTTTACATATGCCCTGACGCCGGCCGCATGGCTGGGATCGACAATAATGGGCAAGTGGCTCTTTTCCCTGATAACCGGAACCGCGCTGATGTCAAGGGTGTTCCTTGTGGCTGTCTCAAATGTCCGGATGCCCCTTTCGCAAAGAACCACGTTCGGATTGCCTGCGGCTATGATATATTCCGCAGCGTTCAGCCATTCGTCAATCGTGGCCGACAATCCGCGTTTAAGAAGCACGGGCATGCCGGTCTTGCCGGCTTCCTTAAGGAGATAGAAATTCTGCATGTTCCTGGCACCTATCTGAAGCATATCCACGTATTTGACAGCCGATTCAATGGCTTCCAGGCTGGTTACCTCGCATACCACAGGCAGCCCCGTTATTTCCCTGGCTTCTTTCATATACGAAAGGCCCTCTTCCTCAAGCCCCTGGAAGGAGTATGGCGATGTCCGGGGCTTGTAAGCTCCGCCGCGGAGGATATGGGCTCCGTACTTCTTGATTTCCAGGGCTGTTGTAAGCAGTTGGTCCCTGTTTTCAACGGCGCAGGGGCCGGCCATGATAACAGCGGTGCCGCCGCCTATGGTCACATTTCCCACTTTAACTATTGTAGGCTCCGGATGGAATTTCTTGTTCGCAAGTTTATAGCTTTCGGTGACGTCAACTATCTTGTCAACCTCGTCATATATGGCAAGGTTATGCTCTTTAAGCCTGGCTTTATCGCCAATAACACCGATTATGGTTACTTCATGACCGGCGGATATGTGGGCCTGCAGCCCGTTTTCCTCAATAAGGTTTTTTATCCGTTCTATCGATTCCTGCCTGGCTTTAGGCTTCATTACTATAATCATAACAACATCTCCCTTTGGTGTCTCTCCTTTAATAACCCTGCAATGGTGTCAGGCACTGCTTCAAATGTTTGTACCGATTATACTCTGTAAAGGGAGTGTTGTCAATACTACATCAGTTTAAAGTGTTACGGTTTAAAGCGATAAAGATGTATTGAATAATTTTACATAGCTATTGTAATAGTTGATTTTATTTAGTAAAATAGACAAAGAGGAAAAGTGGGTAAGAACAAGGACCTGTTTATTACTCTAAAATACTTACTAAATATATAATGGAGGAGAATAGTATGAAGGTTTACACTTCGGACAAGATCCGTAATGTTGTTTTACTCGGCCATGGAAGCTGCGGCAAGACTACCTTGGTTGAAGCCATGGCGTACACGACAGGAATAATCAAACGACAGGGTAAGGTTGAAGAGGGGAACACCATAAGCGATTACGACAAGGAAGAGCAAAAGAGGCTGTTCTCCATCAGCACAACCGTAGTACCGATTGAATATGAGGACGTAAAAATCAATTTCCTTGATACTCCCGGTTATTTTGACTTTATCGGCGAGGTTGAGGAGGCTTTGGCTGCGGCCGACGCGGCAGTTATCGTTGTGTCCGGCAAGGCAGGGGTTGAAGCAGGCGCGATCAAGGCATGGGAGTACTGTGAAAAGCATGGTCTTCCCAGGATGTTTTTCATAACGGACATGGACGTTGAAAACGCAAACTTCAAGGAAGTGGTTGAACAGTTAAGCAATCTGTATGGAAAGAAGATTGCGCCGTTCCATATTCCAATCAGGGAAAGTGATAAGTTTGTAGGTTTCGTAAACGTTGTGAAGATGGCGGGCAGAAAATTCACAACAGGCAGCAATTATGTAGAATGTGACATACCCGCCGACGTACAGGATACCCTGTCCAGCTTCAGAGAGCTTTTACTTGAATCGGTTGCTGAAACAAGCGAAGAATTAATGGATAAATACTTCAGCGGCGAAGAATTCACACAGGAAGAGATTTCCGAGGCTCTTCGTGCCAGTGTTATGGACGGATCAATAGTCCCGGTGCTTATCGGATCGGGCTTGAATGCCCAGGGCACCTCAATGCTCATGCAGGCAATAGTAAAATACTTCCCCGATCCCACAAAGAGAACCATCGCAGGAAAGAATACTGCAACGGACGGAGATTTTGAGGCCAACTATGATTCCGGCAAGCCTTTCTCCGCAAGAGTATTCAAGACCATTGCGGATCCGTTTATCGGCAAGTTCTCTCTGATAAAGGTCTGCTCCGGCGTATTGAAGAATGACACCGCCATGTATAATGCCAATAAGGGCGTTGAGGAAAAGGTCAGCAAGATTTATATTCTCAGGGGCAAGGAGCAGATGGAGGTCAACGAGCTTCATGCCGGAGATATCGGTGCGCTCGGAAAACTGACGGAGACTGCAACCGGCGACACGCTGTCCACCAAGGCAAACCCCGTGGTTTACGGACCGATTGAGATATCCAAGCCTTATACCTACCTTCGTTACAAGACCAAGAATAAGGGCGATGACGATAAAGTATCCCAGGCACTGCAGAAGCTCATGGATGAAGACCTTACGCTTAAGGTCGTCAACGATATAGAGAACAGGCAGACGCTGCTTTACGGCATCGGCGAACAGCACCTGGATGTTGTGGTCAGCAAGCTGGCTGCAAAATACAAGGTTGAAATAGAAGTAATGCAGCCAAGAGTTCCTTATCGTGAGACAATCCGCAAGAAATCAACTGTTCGCGGCAAGCATAAGAAGCAATCCGGCGGACATGGCCAGTACGGTGATGTTGTTATGGAATTCGAGCCTTCGGGAGACCTGGAGAAACCGTACATCTTCGAGGAGAGGATTTTCGGCGGCGCCGTTCCGAAGAACTACTTCCCTGCAGTTGAGAAGGGAATTGCCGAATGCGTACAGAAGGGCCCGTTGGCAGGCTATCCTGTTGTAGGCCTTAAGGCCACACTGATTGACGGTTCCTACCATCCTGTAGACTCTTCGGAAATGGCATTCAAGATGGCTACTTACCTGGCATTCAAGCAGGGCTTCATGGAAGCTTCACCGGTTCTTCTGGAGCCGATTGTAACAGTGAAGGTTGTTGTGCCTGACAGGTACACCGGTGATATCATGGGCGACTTAAACAAGAGAAGAGGCCGCGTCCTCGGAATGAATCCCATGCACGGCAAGCAGGAGATAGTTGCCGATGTTCCGTTGTCCGAACTGCACGGATATTCCACAGACCTTCGCTCAATGACCGGCGGTATCGGTGAGTACTCATATGAATTCGCAAGATACGAGCAGGCACCTTCCGATGTACAGCAAAGGGTAATTGAGGAAAATGCCAAGCTTGAAGAAAGCGAATCATAATAAATAATATTAATAAATCTAATAAATGCCTAACTTGTAAACCCTTGTCGAATTTGTTAAAATAATTTCGTAATGTGAATGAAATATTAGAACAATTTACCAATCCGACATCCGGTAAACGTAGTAAACGCTCCTGAATAATACTAAATCAAAGTATGTTTGGGAGCGAACGTTTTTCAATGTATTATACCGGGCGGAGCAAAGCGTATAATCAGGGCTTTTGGGAGAATCATCCATGGTTCTCTTGAAAAATAATAAATTATAAAAAGGAGAATAAGTATGGAAAAGTTTTTCAAGCTTAAGCAGCATGGTACTACTGTATCGAGAGAAGTGCTTGCCGGTGTTACAACATTCTTTGCCATGGCTTACATCATCTTTGTTAACCCGGATATTCTCTCAAATGCAGGAATGCCTAAAGATGCCGTATTTTTAGCAACAATTATCGCATCGGTAATCGGTACTTTGGTAATGGGCCTGTTCGCAAATGTACCTTATGCTCAGGCGCCCGGTATGGGTCTGAACGCATTCTTTACTTTCACCGTTGTTCTGTTGCTGGGTTACACATGGCAGCAGGCTTTGTCAATGGTATTCATCTGTGGTATCATCAACATCATAATTACAGTCACAAAGATCCGCAAGCTTATTATTAAGGCGATACCTGAAAGCTTGCAGAATGCTATCGGCGGCGGTATAGGCATATTTATAGCTTATATAGGTTTGCTGAACGCCGGACTTATTAATTTCAGCAGTGTTCCGGCACTTACCGAATTCAACAAAAGAGGTGCCATATTAACACTTATTGGAATTATCATTACCATTGTTCTCCTTGTTCTTAAGGTTAAAGGAGCTATATTCATCAGCATTATTGTTACAACCATCATTGGCATACCCATGAAGGTTGTTGATCTGTCAAGTGTTTCACTTGCATCCGACCTGGCCAAGCCTTTCAAGGAGCTGGGAAACACATTCGGAGTAGTCTTCACCAACGAAGGCATTGGCTCCCTGTTCAGCGATCCTGCAAAGATTCCTCAGGTTCTCATGACCATATTCGCATTCAGCTTGACAGATACATTTGATACAATCGGAACATTCATCGGTACCGGCAGAAGGTCCGGTATATTCGACGAGGCCGATGAGAAGGCTCTTGAGGAAAGCACAGGCTTCAAGTCCAAGATGGACAAGGCCCTGTTCGCAGACTCAATCGCAACATCCATCGGTGCATTATTCGGTACATCCAACACCACTACCTACGTTGAAAGCGCAGCAGGTATCGAGGCAGGCGGACGCACCGGTTTAACCTCTGTTGTAACTGCATTACTGTTCATACTGAGCATATTCCTTGCTCCTATAATCGGTATCGTTCCTTCCGAGGCTACCGCTCCTGCACTGATTGCCGTTGGTATTATGATGGTTGCTGCATTCAAGAATATTGATTGGACCGACTTTGATGTAGCTGTTCCCGCATTCTTTGCTTCAATATTCATGGCTCTTACCTACAGCATTTCCAACGGTATCGCAGCAGGCTTCATCTTCTACTGCATAGTCAAGGTATTAAAGAAGGAAGCCAAGGATGTAAGCCCTGTACTGTGGGTTGCTTCCCTGCTGTTTGTACTTAACTTCGTTGTACTTGCAATTCTGTAATGCAAGGTATAATAATCAGGTTTTGAACGGCAACAAGCCGTTTACGATAAGGCAGGTTTGAATACGGCAAACCTGCCTTAATTTTATATTCTTGTCTTGTATAATTACAGGAAGGCGTTAAAACAACATCGCCTTCTTTTTTTGGGATAAAATCCAACAGCCTTAGGATTCGGTGAATACTGCATGCTAATTTTTTTCTGCTTTTTTGCCTTCTCCTATTGAAAGGAGCAGGTTAAGGACAATACCTACAACGGCAGCAGTTGCTATGGCGGGAAGCTCCAGCCCGAATGCGGGTATCATACCGTTGGCGAACGCATAGTTGCCGCCCAAACCTACGATAAGTATTACGGAGATGACAGCCAGGTTCTTGGCACTGAACATGTCCACCTTGCGGTCAAGCATAATGGCTATACCCTGCGCAGCGATAACACCGAACAGGTAGATTGACAAACCACCGATGACTGCCTTCGGTATGGAGTAAACGGCGTTAATCAGGGGTGTGAAGCAGGATATAACCATGGTGATTATGCATGCCGCAATAAGTACGGGTACCGAGAACACCTTTGTAATTGCCATGGTGCTTATATTCTCACCGTAGTTGGTTCCTGCAGGGCCTCCGATTGCGCCGGAAATGATATCGCCCAGGCCGTCGCCAATAAGATTGAGGCCTAATTTATCGGCAATCTTATATTCCTTATTGGAATTCTTTCTTCTTGCCAGCTCATTCACATAGATATCCAGCTGATACAGATGGGCAGTGGATTCCGGAATGGTTGCAATGGCTATCGGCATAATGGCTACGACAGCCTGGAGAGATGGCCTCGGAAGAGTAAATATCGGAAGACTGAAAATCTTGTCTGATTCCTGAACATTAAAGCTTACGAACGGTATATCTGTTACCAGTCCGATTATGAGAGCTGCGGCATATCCTGTCAGCAGACCAAAAAGAATAGGCAACTGACTGAGCTTGCCTTTCAAATAAACCGAGTATAAAATCGTTGAAACGAGAGTAATTAATGCGATGACCCATGACAGGTTGTTTACTAATCCGGATGAAACGGCGTCATGTACTGTCTGGGAATATTTAGCGGGCTGATCCTTAATCAGGTTAACAAATGTTGCTCCGCCGGCGTCATTCAGTGCGCTTCCTGCAAGAGTAAGTCCGATAATGATTGCGATGCTTCCGGTTACGGTAGGTGGTAATACCTTTTCAATAACATCCTTGCCAATCTTGGAAATGATTAATCCCGCTGCTATGGATACCAAACCGCTCATAACAATTCCGAACTGTGCAACGGAAATCATATGGTTCAATCCGTTTTCAGCGATTGCTTCGGATGTCATGATTGAACTGATGGCGGCGATATAAGAGAAACTGGATCCGTAATATAATGGGATTTTCTTTCCGGTGATAAGAATGAAACAGAGAGTTGCCAAACCGCTGGCAAAGATAGTTGTTGAAACGTGGAAGCCTGTGTAGATTGCAACCAGAACAGTTGCGGGAAACATTACGACTATTTGCTGTAGTGCGAAAAAGATTAGTTCAATTACCGGTGGACGTTCATCAGGTAAATAGCCGATGGGTTGATTCTTAGATGACATACATTTTTACCTCCTGAAATTTTTTTTATTTTGACATATTTCTGTCCATTTGTAAAGGGGTGATTTTTATATTTGATAAAAATTTATAAAGAGTGTTTTTGATGGTTATAATTTACAATTGAAGGGCCTGTTATACCCTGTTTTTCTTGGCACATGTCCTTGGATGTGTTATAATGTCCACGATATGTAGATTATTTTAACCAGGCATTTGAGCTTTGCCTGCTTATCGTGGATATGTAACCAATCCCTGTTTTGAACCATGAAAGGAGGGTCTAAGTGAAGAACAACTCTAGATTCAAGACCGCTTTAAAGGGCTTTACCGCAACGATAACCCGCTATCCGGCTGCAATACTGCTGTTTTTTATTTCTGCGGCAGTTGCATCCTATAATATAGATACAAATGAAATCGACAATCTTCCGGAGATTCTTTTCTCCCTGGCGCTGGGCGCGGCCGTATCCCTGGTGCTGCAGATGGTTTATGAGCGCTGCTGCAGCGGAAATTCAATCCGGACTGTTTTTATCATTGTTTCAATTATAAGTTCAATAATATATTATCTTGTAGTTGAATATGCGGTGGACAGCTTCGGCGGGGAACACGCTCTCAGAACCGTGGTGCTGCTGTTCATCCTGCTCATATGCTTCATATGGGTGCCGGCTATAAGGTCGCGGATAGGCCTAAGCGAAAGCTTTGTGGTGCTTTTTAAGGCATTCTTCATTGTCCTGCTGTATTCCGGAGTACTGTACCTGGGAATTTGCCTGGTATTCATGGCAACAGACATGCTCATCACCAATGTCGACAGCGAGGTATATGCGCATACAGCAGTTTATATCGCCTATGTTTATGCACCGATACATCTGCTTTCCCTGGTACCGGTATATTTCAGGGCTTCGGGCGAACAAGCGGCGGACCAGGATGCCGATAAGGACATTGTGCCGGAGGAGGATGCGGGCGGCGATGGACATCTTAATCAGCTTAATAAAGCCATTAAGCCCTCAAAATTCCTGGAAGGGCTTGTATCATATATTATTATTCCCGTTACGGCGGCGTTTACGGTTATATTGCTGCTGTATATTATCATGAATATAACGGGGGATTTCTGGAAGGATAACCTGATGGAACCCCTGCTTGTGTCATATTCAATTACGGTAATTGTCGTTTATCTTCTGGCTTCGGTTATCCGAAACAAGATAACGGGTTATTTTAGGATAATATTCCCCAAGGTCCTGGTACCGGTGGTCCTGTTCCAGACAATATCGTCCGTGCTTAAGATAGGAGAGCTTGGGGTTACGAGCGGAAGGTACTATGTAATAGTGTTCGGCATATTTGCCACGATATCAGCTGTTATATTCAGCATCCGGCCCGACCGGAAAACAAACATTATAGCGCCGATATTGATAATTCTTTCGCTGATTTCAATTATCCCTCCCGTGGACGCATTTACAATCAGCAGGAAGAACCAGGTAAGCCGCCTGGAAAATATCCTTGAGAAAAACAACATGCTGGTTGACGGCAGGATTGTGCCGAATGCTGACATACCAAGCGAAGACAAGAATGTTATCGTAAGCTCCGTCAGATATTTAAGCAGCATGGATTACCTTAAGGATATAAGTTGGATGAAAGAATACAATACCACCTACGACTTTGAAAGAACCTTCGGGTTCCCCCAATATGGCTATGACAGTGGATATAAGCCCGCCGACATGTGGAGGCTGTACCTGCCCGACAGGACTCCGGTTGACATATCAGGGTTTGATTATATTGTGGAGGTTGATTTGTACTCGGAAGGCAAGGGCGGCCCGAATGAAGCCATTCCGTTGGGAAACGGTTATAATATCGAGCATGAACCGGATGAGGGTATTGGCGATATTGTTGTGAAAGACAATTCCGGGAATGAGATAATCAGGTATTCGCTTGACGAAATATTCGACCGTGCCAGGGAAAGGGAAGCAAACACCTTTGGCGAGCTTTCAATGGAAGAAGCCAGGTATGTGACTGAAAATGACAGCGCGGTTCTCGGCATTGTGGTCAAGGTATTGCATCTTGAGGAAATGGGGGAAAGCGATTTTCAGAATATTGCCGGCTATGTAATGGTTAAGATTAAGTAGGCTGTGTATGCATTGTCATTTATTTATATCAGGTGCATGACATACGGAGGATAAACCATGAAGAAAAAAGCAATGTTTATTGTCATGATGATTTTCATCATATTTACACTGTGCGGCTGCAGCAAGGATTCTTACCAGTTTGAGGAGCCAAAGAAGGGAGACACGGTTGCCGAGATCAGGATTAAGGATTTTGGCTCCATATATGTCAGGTTTTTTGAAAAGGAAGCCCCGAAAGCGGTTGAGAATTTCATAACCCACGCGAAGAATGGGTATTATGACGGAGTGACCTTTCACAGGATTATTGATGATTTTATGATACAGGGAGGTGACCCGACGGGAACCGGCAGAGGCGGTGAAAGCATTTGGGGTGAAGAATTTGAGGACGAGTTTGCCGATTACCTGCAGCCGTACCGCGGGGCGCTATGCATGGCCAATTCGGGACCGAATACCAACGGAAGCCAGTTCTTTATAGTGCAGTCCGGGACAACCTATAACGAGAGCCAGTTGGCCCGTATCGAGTGGTATTACGGTGTGGAGTTTGACAAAAACGCGGTGAAGAACTACGGGGAAATAGGCGGAACACCGTGGCTGTATAAAATGCATACGGTATTCGGGCAGGTTTATGACGGTTATGACGTGCTTGATGCCGTGGCCGGTGTTGAGCTTGCCGATGAGGAAAACGGAGTTCCTGCCGAGCCGGTGGTTATTGAAACCATAAGAGTGTTTGAATATCCGGACGAGGATTAATCCATTAGTCCGGAAGGGATTGATATACAATTGATTAATATCTGCGAAAGGGGAGAGACATTATGAAGGTGTCTACCAAGGGAAGGTACGGGCTTCGTGCCATGATCGACCTGGCCCTGTATTCTGCGAACGACTTGGTTACATTAATCAGTATAGCAGAGAGACAGGACATATCAAAAAGTTACCTGGAGCAGGTGTTTTCCGCTCTCAGGAAAGCCGGCCTTGTAAAAAGCATAAAGGGCGCCCAGGGAGGATATATGCTTTCGACCGACGCTGAAAACATAACGGTGGGAATGATACTCAGGGCACTGGAAGGAGACCTGTCCGTCGTGCCTGCGGAGGATGAGTCCGGTGGGAACCGTATAGAAAGCTATATCCGCTCCAGGATATGGGATGAGATTGACAATAGGGTTTATTCATATATAGACAGTGTTACACTGAAGGATATAGTTGATGAATACCTGAAGCTGGACCCTGCCCCTATGTATTATATCTGATGGGTTGCTAAAGATACCGGTAAGGCAGCAAGATTTATATTAATCATACCAGGATAAGTATGGCAGTATTTTATACACATTTTGTGATGCATGCAAAAGACATGCAAAGTATATGGCGTATATATTTGTGAATATTTAGATGTATAAGCAATGAAAAAAACAAGGTGTATTGGTACACATAGTACCTAAATACACCTTTTTTATTGGCAGAATAAGAAAAATATCATGAATAATATGCCTTAAACGGAAATATTTATGCCGGGATTTAATACAAATGTAATATTATTTTAAAAATATCGAAATAAATTTTTAGAATCGGCATGTGAAGAGAGCAAGTAAAAATAACTGCCGTATTTGCACCTGATGAAAGATATTCCAAGCGGCCGAAAGCACTTTAAGTAAAGGAATTACCGGTCTGCACGCAGGAAATGCCAAGCAAAAACCATGGTATAATGCGGCAGGGAAAATAGCATGATTAGCCAGTTTATTTCCAGCAGATAGGACATAAGCCAGTAACTACCGGTTGATGTGTATGTTCTACTATGGTAGTCTAAAGGAGCAACAGGACAAACGGCAGCCAATAGAAGGAGGCAGTTATGATGAAGAAAATAATAATAACCTTGTGTTCACTGGCACTTTCACTTGCGGGCTCGTATGGAATAAATCAGCTTGCGCTTAAGGATAAAGATATAATGGATAAGTACATGAAACGGATAATTATCGAGCAGCCTGCGGATGAAACGGAAGAAAAGTCCGATATGCCCGCCGATAAGGAGGATAAGGCCGTAACGGATGATACCGCCAAGGAAGATAAAAAGGCATGTTCCAAGGATACTGCCGATACCGGCAAATCCGGCAAGGATGATAAGAAGCAGGGTAATACTGCCAACAATAAAGACAGCAACAGTAAAGCAGGAAGTTCATATAAAATATCCGGAAAGACGCAGAAGAGCACGGGCAATGCGGCAACCCCGCCAAAGAACAAGGGAAAAACGCCAAACCCGTCCAAGAGTGCGAACGATACGACAGATCAGTCCAGGGATAAAGGCAATTCAACAACCTCGGCCAAGAGCACAGGCAATACAAGTACCGATAACACAAGCAGCAGCAAGAGCTATGCGGAAGAAGTTCTCCGGCTTGTCAATATTGAGAGAGAAAAAGCCGGGCTTCCCGCCCTGACCACCAACTCTGAACTGAAGGCGGCTGCGGACAAACGGGCCCAGGAGATAAAAGCATCCTTTTCACACACAAGGCCTGACGGAAGCAAGTTTTCAACCGTGCTTAAGGAATACGGGATTTCATTCAGGACAGCAGGTGAGAACATAGCCTACGGTCAGCGCTCACCCCAGGAGGTTGTGAATGCATGGATGAACTCACCCGGACACAGGGCAAACATCCTTAGCAGCAGCTTCGGCAAGATAGGCATAGGCGTATATCAGTCCGGCGGAGTTATTTACTGGACACAGCTGTTCACCAATTGAATATCTTCACCTTACGTACCCCGGCTTTACGGCCGGGGTGATTTTTTCACCCAATGTTCAATAAGGCATGTTGTTATAAACACGATAGTAGCCCTGAGGGAAACCGCATACCGGGCAGATTTCCGGGGCACATAGGCCGCTTAAAATATTACCGCACTGCATACATATCCAAAGGGTTTCCCGGGGCTTGCAGAATACCTGGTTCCTGATAACATCATTATATTGAACGTCAAGCTGAAGCCCGTGATTTAAGTCTATATTGGCAACCCCGTTAAAAAGCGCTTCTATATTTGCATATCCTTCTTCATTGGCAATTCGGGCATATTCCCTGTAAAGCTGGTTTCCCATATAGTATTCCTGCTGCATCGAGGCTGCAAGCACCTGGGCCGTGTCGGGCAGAATGCCTTCATTTATATTGCGCAGCCATATCCTTGCATGCTCCTTGTTATTTCTTTGAAGTATCTCATATATGTTTCCTATTTGAATGTATCCGGCCTGCCTGGCAATATCGCCGTATATGGAGTATAAAGTGCTGAGCCTGAGTTCCATATTAAATGCATTTTGCAGATTGGCATAGGTCCTGCTATCCTGGAATGCCATATTATCTCCGCCATTAAATTGGTCAATATATCATATGTGAAAACATGGCTTAATATGTAATATTCACACGGCCTTGGAATCCTTGGCATGCAGTTGCCTGCTAAATGGAACGGTATTGTGTTTGCCTGCGTCTAATTGTTAGAAAGCGCGAAAAGGAGGGATAAAGAACATATCACAAAGAAGCATGGGAAACAAAAGATAAGTTATGGAGCAATAAAAATATACTGTTGTTTTGAATAGATTGGAGGTAAAAAATGATAAAGAAAGATTTAGTTAAGAAGGCCGTATCAGGGTTTGTTTTATCATTGGTGATTGCCGGCTTTGTCAGCCTCGGAACAGCTTATGCGGCACAGTCCGGCGGCGGTTCATCATCGGCATCCATGGGAACGGTAGACCCACAGGACATCAAGCTGTTTGAAATGCAAATAGATCTGGATCAGTACTTGTTCATAGATCATGCCGACGAAATAGCGCAAATGGACTTTAAAGTAATTTATACGGGAGTTGCCGATTCCTATGTCGAGGTTGGGATAACTCCTTATAAAGAAGAATTTGCGGAGTTTATTTACAGCAAATTCGGTTCCGATATTGTCAAGGTTGTGGAAGCGCAGGACGCGGTTATATACCAGGTTGACCCTGTAAAGGAACCGGACAGCATGCCCGCAGAACCCGCAGACTATGCAACAGCCGAAACACCTTCAACGAATATAGGTTATGATATGCCGGTATCTTCGGATGCGGCAGCGGATGATGAAGCCTTGCTCAAGGAAAGGGAACGGCAATATGCCGATGAGAAAAATGCCGATAAGACTGCCGGTGATGATGAAATACTCACCATCCAGATAGAATCCATAAGGGAAGACGGTGCCGAAGCTCCGGACGCGGGAGAACAACCGGAAACCATGGAAATCTTGCCGGTTGAAGACGGCTCAGGGGATGGCCGTGCCATAGATTTGGTTAAGACAACCGCAGCGGATCAGGATGAGAACAAGGACAAGGGATTGCCTGCGGCAGCAGTATTCGCTTTTATAGCGGCCGGCATTATCCTGACCGGAATGATTGCGTCCGCCATATTCAAGAAAAAGGCTGCAACAGCGGATTAATATATCAGGTTTATATATCAGGGCCAATGGTGTTATATCCCATTGGCCCTATAATTTACAAAATATGGTTGTAACAGCATGTCCACTCATGATATAATTGACACAGGTTGTAATAAGAATTGAATATTAGGGTATATTTCGTATAAAGCAACATCAAAGAAAGAAGGAAATAGCATGATTGTTAAGCCATATGAAGATGCCGGTGCATATTTGGCGGATTATGAGGATGTGCTTCTCAATAGGGAGACCGTCAGTCAGTTGGTGTTGTATGATGCATATAAATCAAAGGAAAATCCCCGGGATATAAAGGGCCTGTTCGGAGTTGTCGCGGACGGGGATTTGACGCTGCTGCATTTCAGCTATGTACCGGATGGCTGTTTATCCGTTTATGTCCAGGACAACAGCAAGGATATCCGTGTTGCTTCCATGCATTTAGCCGATTACATGGTTGCAAACAGAATCCTTCCCAATGGCCTTTATGCCAAGTATGAAGTCTGCGAAGCTTTTATAGAGCAGTTTATCAAGAAGGTGAGCTGCACGTTTGCGGAAGGAATGGTCTTTGATATAATGGAAATAAGACAGGCAAACGATATCAAGCCGGCGGAAGGAGTATCAAGGCTGGCGCTGCCGAACGAGGTAAAGCTTCTGACCGAATGGATGATACAGTTCCAGATCGAGGCTCTTGCAAAAGAGGTAAATTACGAGTCCGCGCTGCTTCGTGTAAGCAATCTGATAAACCACAACAGGCTGTTCGTATTCGAAAACGCGCAGCAGGCAGTGGTTTCCATGGCATCCGCCGCAAGAAGGCTTGCCAACGGAATAGCCATAAACTACGTATACACGCCGGAGGAATACAGGGGGATGGGATACGGAGCGGCCAACATATATTACATCAGCAAAAGATATCTCGACGAAGGCTGCAGGTTCTGTACGCTGTTCGTGGACAAGAAAAACATGCTGTCTAAACGTGCTTATGAGAAGGTGGGATACGTAATTGTTGACGACCTGCATGAGTATAAGCTGCTCCAGGTATAGATGGTTTTAATTTAATATGAAACTGCCGGCTATAGAATCCGGAAGCCTCTTCAGAATACAAACGTCGTATATTGAAGCGGCTTCCGGATTTGCCTGTTCCGAATGCTTGATTTTAACAGTGCCGGAGAGTAGAATATACTTGTAAAACGGCATTTTCATGGAAAATGGCTGGCTTATTAATATATTAGGAAAGGAAAATGGCAAATGAAAAAAATAAGATGGGGAATATTGGGTACAGGCTTTATAGCGTCAAAACTGGCTGAAGCTTTAATTTCCCTGGACGACTGCACATTGGCCGCGGTGGCGTCAAGGGATGCCGGCCGGGCGAAGGAATTTGCGGAAAAATATAATATAGAAAAATACTACGGAAGCTACGGGGAACTGTCCGAAGACCCGGATATCGACGTTGTGTATGTTGCCGTGCCCCATACGGGACACAAGGATGCAACCGAACTATGCTTAAGAAACAGGAAGGCGGTGCTGTGCGAAAAGCCGTTTACGATTAACAGCCGTGAGACAGAAGAGCTGATTCGCCTTGCAAAGGAAAACAACGTATTCCTGATGGAAGCCATGTGGACGAAATTCCTGCCGGCAAGTCTTCAGGTAAAGAAATGGATTAAGGAAGGCAGGATAGGAAAGGTAAGGCATATTAAGGCTAACTTCGGGTTTTACAATGAATTTGACCCCGACAGCAGGCTGTATAATCCGGAGCTTGGCGGCGGGGCTCTGTTGGACCTGGGAATTTATCCGATAACATACGCGACTTTTTTGCTTGACAGCATGCCTGAAAGGGTTTACAGTTGCGCTGAAATCGGCAGGAGTGGCGTTGATGAGCAGAATGTGGTTATATTGCAGTTTAGGGACGGCATTTTGGCTGACCTTAGCTCGGCCGTGTCTGCCGCGCTGGGCCGCGATGCCCTTATTGCGGGTGAAAAAGGTATTATCGTAGTGGATTGGTTCTGGATGGCCACCAGGGCAAGACTGTATGACAACGGTTACAACCTGATTGAAGAATTTCACGAGCCTTTCAGGACCAACGGGTATGAGTATGAGGCCGAGGAGGTAAACCGCTGCCTAAGGGAAGGCCTGCTTGAGAGCCCTCATGTTCCCCTTGAGGATACCTTGAGCATCATGAAAATAATGGACGGGATACGCTCTTCATGGGGTCTTGTTTATCCCGGAGAGCAGGGCAAATAATTCACAAAATCGTCATAGATGCCTGTTAATATATGTTTATGAATAAATGGCATATTAATAATATTCCTTTATGGAATTCGGAGGTGCCGGATGGAAAAACTCAAGATATTGGTCGTTGACGATGAAAGCAGGATGAGAAAGCTGGGCAAGGACTTCCTGGTGAGAAGCAACTATGACGTAATAGAGGCTGAAAACGGGGAACAGGCCCTGGACATCTTTTTCAAGACCAAGGGAATAGCGCTGATTATATTGGACATCATGATGCCGAAGGTTGACGGATGGCAGGTATGCAGGGAGATAAGGCAGTATTCCGATGTCCCCATTATCATGCTTACGGCCAGGAGTGATGAAAAGGACGAACTGCTCGGCTTTGAGCTTGGAGTGGACGAGTATATTTCCAAGCCCTTCAGCCCGAAGATACTGGTGGCAAGAGTGGAAGCGGTCCTTAGAAGAACCGCGGGTGTTGATGACGCGGTTATAGAAATCGGGGGCATCACCATTGACAAGGCCGCGCACCAGGTCAAGATTGACGGGGTACCGGTGGATTTAAGCTACAAGGAATTTGAGCTGCTGACGTATTTTGTGACAAACAAGGGCGTTGCCCTTTCCAGGGAAAAGATACTGAACAATGTATGGAATTATGATTATTTCGGGGACGCAAGGACAATTGACACCCACGTAAAGAAGCTCAGAAGCAAGCTCGGTGAAAAGGGCGGCTATATCAAGACCATCTGGGGCCTTGGTTATAAATTTGAGGTGGATTGATGAGAAATTCCATTAGATTCAAGCTGGCTTTACTTCTTACAGCCTTGATGGCATTGACATTTTTTATATCATGGTTTATAAACCGTACGTTTCTGGCGGATTATTACCTGCACTGCAAGGTGGACCAGATAGCGGATGTTTTTTACCGTGTTGAGGATATATATTCAAAATATAATGATGAGCAACTGTTTCTTAACGATGAGGATACCCTCGCCATGGAGAGGCTGTCATCCAACAGCAATGTAAACATATATGTGTTCGTGTCATTTGCGGGAGCACCGCTGTCCAGCTATCCGCATCCCTCGGATTTCGGTGAAAGGGAGGAGTCACAGGTAAACCAGCTTATCAAGAACTATATGACCAGTGACAGAAACCAGGTCGACAGGGAGGTTATAAGGGACGAGGATAATTACATTATCTACAGGCTGTATGACAGCCATCTTGATTCCAATTATATCGACCTCATCGGCATGGTGGATGACAGGATTGTTTTTTTAAGATCCAATTTTGAAAGCATCCAGGAAAGTGTTTCCCTTGCTAACCGGTTTTTCAGCTATATAGGCGTTGCCGCCGTTATTATCGGAGTAATCGCCATGCTGGCGGTAAGCAGGAAGTTTACCAAGCCGATACATGAGATGGCGGACATAGCCAAGAGAATGTCGGAGCTGGATTTCGAGGCAAAATACCCTGTAAAACACAAGGACGAGATAGGAGAACTGGGCAACAGCCTGAATATCCTTTCCGACAAGCTTCAGAAAACCATATCGGAATTAAAGAGTGCCAATAATGAACTGCAGCTGGACATTCAGAAGAAAACCGAGATAGACGAGATGAGAAAGGAATTCCTGGCAAATGTTTCCCATGAGCTTAAGACCCCGATATCGCTGATACAGGGCTATGCTGAAGGCCTGCTTGAAAATGTAAACGATGACGATGAAAGTCGCAATTTCTACTGCGAGGTTATCATCGACGAGGCCAATAAGATGAACCAGATGGTAAAGAAGCTGTTAACGCTCAATGAGCTGGAGTTCGGGAGCAACCAGGTAAATTTCGAAAGGTTTGACATAGTACAGCTAATCAAATCTGTATTAATGACCAATGAAATCCTTTTCAGACAGAAAGAGGTCACCGTACATTTCAATGAGAACGACCCCATATATGTTTGGGCTGATGAATACCTTATTGAGCAGGTGGTTTCAAACTATATCAGCAATGCACTGAATCATGTAAGCGGGACAAAAATCATAGAAATCAAGCTGATACGCAGGGGAAATGTCCTTCGTGTCGCCGTATTCAATACCGGGGAGAATATCCCAGAGGATGAACTCGATAAAATATGGATCAAGTTCTACAAGGTGGATAAATCCCGGGCGAGGGAATATGGCGGCAACGGAATCGGACTTTCGATTGTCAAGGCCATTATGAACTCCCATAACAAGGAATGCGGTGTTATAAACCATTCCGTCGGTGTGGAATTCTGGTTTGAGGTGGACATCACCCCTATGTAGGCCGTTTGCCCGAAAATAACAGTTTTTGTTGCTGCAAAATGCAATTAATGATAAAATACAGGTTAGATGATTTGATTGAACGGGGGCTGGATAAGTGAAAAGGCTTTTAATAGCAATAATGTGTGCCGTATGCATCTTATTAACCGGTTGCATGAAAAAGTATCCCCTGACGGACACCCAGACGGATGTTGTTGCCGAATATATGGCCAACCTTCTGCTTAGAAACGACAAGAATTACATGCCGTCACTGCTCAGCTACAAGGAAGTCTTGGAGTATGGGCAGACCGAACCGGAAGAGTCGCCTTCCGACAAGGTTAAGGAGGAGGATGCGGAAGATACCATACAGCCCGGGGGAGAAAGCGGCAATGAGGAGATATCTGAGGAAGAACAGGAAACACAGCACTCACTGTCTGACGTTATGGGCGATCCGAACTTTGATATAGTATACACAGGCTGCCAGCTGGCCGAGACCTATCCTCCGAACAACAGGGAGCTTGTATTTTCAATAGATCCGAGAGTCGGAAATCAGTTGTTGGTTCTTAACTTTACGGTGGAGAACATAACCGGACAGAGCAGGAGAATCGATCTGAGCAGCGCCGGTATAAAATACAGGCTTGATACCAGTTTGGGGACCATATATAAACCCACATTTGCCCTGCTGGAGAACAACCTGGAATATATCAAGATGGATGTTGGCGCAGGAGAGAAGATACCGGCCGTACTTATATTTGAGATACCCAAGGATACGGAAGTATCATACATGGTGTTGACAGTATCCAGGGATTCAGAATCGGCTACGGTTAAAATTAAATAACATCATTATCAAGAGGGCATTCAGATGATCTATGTAGAGAGAAAGCGAGCAAAATTCCTGGGACTTCCGTTAAGCTACACAAAGTATTCGATATCGGAAGAAAAGATTACAATAACATCGGGTTTCTTAAGCATTACCGAAGATGATACGCTGATGTACAAAGTACAGGATGTGCGTTTGACAAGAAGCTTCATGGAGAGACTGTTCAAGCTTGGTACCATCACCTGCTATACCGGTGATACCACCCATCCCAAGCTTGTTCTTGAACATATAAAGCGATCGAAAGCCATAAAGGAATTTATAGTTAATGCTTCCGAGGAAGCAAGAAGGAAAAGGCGTGCCCTCCGGGCACAGCAGCTTGAAGCGGAAAGACTTGCGGCCGCGGAAAACGATTAGCATGAGATGACATGCCTGCATGCAGAGTGAGGTTAATTTGCACTCTGCATTTTATTAATGGTGCCTGGCAAAATGGTGCTTGGCACAATGGTGCTTAGCACCATAGAAGGAGATACAGCAACATGAAAAAAGCAGCTATCATACTCATACTGGTGTGTGCCTGCCTGGTACTCGGATCGTGCTCGACGGGCAAGTCCCGCGAGGAATCCGAAAAGGAGGACACGAATAACACGACCGGGGAATATATCAATCATGATAAGAAAGAAAATAATGACCGCCCCGGTGAAGAGACACCTGACAAAAAAGTCAATGAAGCCAACGGTGAACCGGATAGCGGCAGAATGGATGATGAGACTGCGGCGGATACCGCATCCACAGAAACCGATACGCCCGTTTATTATTATGTAAATGGCAACGGGGTCCGCATGAGAAAGGACGCGTCATTGGAATCGGATATACTGATTCTCCTGTATAAAGGAACAAAGGTTGAATATGTTGATGTCAAGGGTGAATGGATAAAAGTGAAATACAACAATGAAATCGGTTATATAAGAAATGATCTGCTGAGCGCGGAAATGCCAGATGACAATACAGCACGGAACCATAATGGTAATGCGGCGTCCGAAAACCTTTCCGGGAATGCTGCCGATAATTCCGCCGATAATTCCGCGGGAAATGCATCTGTCAGTAATCCCAAAATAGTTGTGAAGAAGGCTGAAAGGATACTTGAGCTTTGGTACGGTGATGTTCTTTATGCAAGATATCCGATAGGCCTGGGATGGGAACCCGTGGGGGACAAGAAAAGGGAAGGCGACGGAAAAACTCCCGAAGGAGAGTATTATATATGCACAAGGAATAATTACAGCAGGTTTTACCTGTCGCTGGGCCTTTCATATCCGAATACGGAGGACGCAAGGGATGCGTTGGAATCGGGATTGATAGACCAAGGCACTTATAACCGGATTGAGGACGCGATCAGCCGCAGGGTTCAACTGCCATGGAATACGGCCCTGGGAGGGGAAATAATGATTCACGGCCACGGATCCCACTCTGACTGGACGGCAGGATGCATAGCCGTTGACAATGATGTTATGGATGTTCTGTGGGAAAACTGCGGTTTGGGCACGACAGTAATCATTGAACCATAGGCATGGTTTTCGGGGCAGTTGGATGTTTACCGAAAAAATAAATATTACGTATCAAAGGAGTATGTGTCATGAAAAAACAGGTATATTTAACAATTGATGATGCGCCGACAAAGTATTTCAAGGACAAGGTTGACTACCTTTACGAAAGGAAAATTCCTGCAATTATCTTCTGTGTGGGCAGCAGCATCGAAAAATATATGGACGATGTGGTATATGCCATAAAAAAGGGTTTCCTTATAGGCAACCATTCCTACGCCCATGAGCATTTTTCGGACCTGACCATCGAACAGGGCGTGGAGTCCATACGAAAGACGGACCGGATCGTGGATGAAGTGTATAGGAAGGCCGGAGTGCAAAGACCGATGAAGGTGTTCCGTTTTCCGTATTTTGATACGGGCGCGAACATAAGCGGTACGGATTATGAAAGCGGTGCGGACAGCATGAACAAAGAAAGGCCGGAGGCATTCCAGGCTGTTTTGAAGGAGCTGGGGTATGTACAGCCCGCATTTAGGGGAATTAAACTGGAATATTTCTCGGACAAGGCGTCAATGTTCGAATACCTGGATGTCAAATGCACCTTTGACCAGATGGAATACAACCTTGGCAGGGAGAACGCGCCATACGGGACCAATACCGAAGAAGCTATACTGGGAAGAATAGACGAGGATGTACCTTATGAAGGCAGGGCTTTAAACCGCCCGGACACCACTGATATAATCCTTGTTCATGACCATGAAAACACCACCGAGCTTTTTTATAAACTGATTGACAGGTACATTGAAAAAGGATTCGAGTTCCTGTCGGTCTTATAAACAGGGGGCTACATAATGCGCATAAGAAACATGACTATGGATGATTATGACAGGGTATATAACCTGTGGATTAACACCCACGGCATGGGGATGAATGACATAGATGATTCGAGAGAGGGAATCGGAAAATACCTTGGCCGGAATCCCGGGACATGCTTTGTAGCCGAAAAGGACGGGGCTATTGTGGGCGTTATCCTATGCGGTCATGACGGACGGAGGGGCTTCATATACCATCTGGCCGTAGACGTGCAGGAACGGAACAGGGGCATAGGAACAGCCCTGGTTGATGCCGCCGTTGAAGCGCTTAGGAAAGAAGGAATTACAAAGGCCGCCCTGGTAGCCTTCTCAAATAACGAAACAGGGAATGCCTTTTGGGAGAAAAGGGGTTTCACTGTCAGAAACGACCTGGTTTACAGGAACAAGTCATTATTATAACAATTCAAGTCAAGAAACCATCAGATACTTTGCGTTATACTCTTTTCAGGAGGTAGGAATGTGGAGAGCTGGGAGAAGATCGACGCAGTCCAGCGTATGCAGGATTATATCGAGGAGCACATCCAGGAGTACATATCCCTTCATATGCTGGCTAAGGCGGCCAATTACTCACCATGGTATGCTGCGAAGATTTTTAAGGAGCTGACCGGAAAGACCCCATTTGAGTATATCAGGGAGCTTAGGCTGTCCAAAGCAGCCCTTAAGCTGCGGGATACGGACAGAAAAGTGGTTGATGTGGCTTTCGATTTTGTCTTTGACTCCCATGAGGGATTTACTAGGGCATTTTCAAAGCAGTTTGGCATGACCCCGAAGGACTACAGCAAGAATACACCGCCGTTAAAGCTCTTCATGCCCAGCCGTATCCGCGATTATTACCTCACATTAATGAAAGGAGACAACAGTATGGCAGAGAATAAGAATGTAAGCACGGTTTTCGTACAGGTAATCGAAAGACCGGCAAGAAAACTGATCTTAAAGCGAGGGATAAAGGCAACACACTACTTCGAGTATTGCGAAGAGGTCGGCTGCGACATATGGGGCATACTGACAAGCATAAAAGAAGCCATCTATGAACCCATGGGATTATGGCTGCCTCAGAACATGGTAAAGCCCGGGACATCGGTTTATGCCCAGGGTGTTGAAGTTCCCGCCGATTATAACGGCATAATACCTGAGGGATTTGATGTAATTGACCTGCCTCCGTGCAAGATGATGATATTCCAGGGACCGCCGTATGAGGAGGAAAAATTCGAAGAAGCAATAGGAGATTTATGGGAGGCGGTTAAGAAATATAACCCCGAGATTTACGGATATTCTTGGGCTGACGAGGATGCCCCGAGGTTCCAGTTGGAGCCCATGGGTTACAGAGGATATATTGAAGGAAGGCCGGTAAGGCCGATTAACGGTTAATTCTGTATGTACCAATCCTCCGGTATCGGTGTGTCACTCTCAAAAAGCCTGGGATTCCTTTTAAGATATTCGGTTGTCAAATCGGCCATGCCGACGGCGTCGCACAGGTAGCTTTCGGCATCGCCGATTTTTCCTTTTTTGGCGATGCCATAGTGCAGGAAGGGCGGAAGCATTTTATCGTAATTGTATGATATATCACCGCCGGAAAAATAATGAGAACGGAAAGGACGGTCTATGACCCTTCCGTCCGGAGCAATTATCTTAAGATGCCTCGGCTTTTCCATCAGTCGGTCGGGTATATTATTCCATTCTTCCACACCATGTATGAAGGTGTTCTTTTTCAAATTGCACCCGAGAAACAGGATTTTGGCTTTCCTGTCATAGAGCTTTCCCCAGCAGCCTTTTCGCGGGCATGGCGTGTCAAACTGCTCTTCACCCGCGGTATATTCCGCCGCATCCTTTCCTATGGCGGCAACCGAATGGGTGGGGTGAAGAGAACGGATTACCCCCGGCCTTTTCATGAAAAGGTTGGTAAGTATACCGACACAGGACGGTTCCGTAAGGGGATTAAACACGTTGTATTCATCATTTATCTGCTCCCATGTATGGGTGGGAAAGACAAGCAGGCCTTCATCCTGCAAATACTCAATAAATGCATCAAGCACCGTATCGGCACCACCCTCGACCTTGCCGATTGCTTTCATGGAAGAGTGCACCAGCAGGGTATCCGTGGGCTTGATGCCAATGTTTTTTATATCGTTTAATATATCCTGTTTGGTATACATGGGTGCATTGCCTCCTTATGTATTAATTATCCCAAATTCATTATAGCTTACCGGGCCATCACGTACAACCGGTCTTTTAATGCATGTTACATGCCAGTTGAAAAAATATACGGTTTCAGGCAAATAGTCATGCGGTTTGACAGTATATGCCATTTGGAAGTATAATTTAAGAAGAATAACGTGTTTTTTGCCTAAGGCTTTTCGAGGAGAAGGGAGGGTGACATGGAACAGAATATAATTGCCGTCATATGGGATTTTGACAAGACCCTGGTCGACGGATATATGCAGAAGCCGATATTTAAGAAATACGGGGTTAACGAGAAGGATTTCTGGAATGAAGTCAATGAGCTGGCCAACGAATACAGGAACAGGGGTATAAAGGTCAACAAGGATATATTATACCTGAACCACTTTATCACATGTACACTGCAGGGCATATTTCCGGGCTTGAATAACAAGGTTTTGTACGAGCTTGGCAGGGAGCTTGAATTTTATGACGGAATCCCTGAGATTTTTGAGGAAATGAAGAAAAAGGTTGAGGAAAATCCCGACTATCAGACATTCAACATACAGGTAGAGCATTATATCGTAAGCACCGGGCTGGCGGAGATGATAAGAGGTTCTGTAATTCACGGTCATGTAAAGGGGATATGGGGCTGCGAGTTTATTGAGGAGCCTATCAAATCGTCCCTCAAGCCGTCTCAAGACACCACTGATGATGAAGACGGCAAGCCGGCAGTAATCAGCCAGATAGCGTATACCATCGACAACACGTCAAAAACCAGGGCAGTCTTTGAAATAAACAAAGGGGCGAACCTGTTCTCGGAAATTGATGTCAATTCAAAAATGGATCCCAAGGACAGGAGGGTGCCTTTCGAAAACATGATTTATATTGCCGACGGGCCCAGTGACATTCCGGCATTTTCGGTTATAAAGGGCAACGGGGGCAAAGCCCTGGCCGTATATCCCAAGGGGGATATGAGGGCATTCCAGCAGGTAAACAGGCTGATTCAGGACGGAAGAATTGATATGCTCGGGGAAGCTGATTACTCCAGGAATACAACGACCTATCTCTGGCTTATGGACCAGGTTGATTCAATTGCAAGAAAGATATATGACAAAAAAATGCTGCAGATAAACTCCAGCGTATCAAAAGCGCCGGAGCATATAACATAATATAGAAAATAAATTAATACCCCGGTTTGAAGCCTTGCCGGCATCACGAACCGTTAGACGCCTCCGGTTCATGTTTCCGGGCTGATAAATTTTTGGTGAAGGAGAAGATTAAAATGAGTAAAATAAGGCAGGAATACCATAAAATCAGGGTCGAATGCGATAGTCTGGAATGGCTGTATGTCCCCGATGTCCAATATGCCGATTACGGAAACTGCAGGCGATGCCTTCAGCTTATCATTCCATACCGGCATAAGTGGAAAGAGGATGTAAGATACCCGCTGGTTGTATATATACCGGGATCGGCATGGTACAGGCAGGAGATGTATAACAGCATCCCCAGCTATTCGAAATTGGCGGAAAGGGGATATGTAACGGCAGTCGTTCAGTACAGGGAATCGACAATAGCAAAACATCCCGCCCAGATAGAGGACATTAATAATGCGATTTTATTCCTTTTATCCAAGGCGGATGAGTTTCATATTGATGCCGGAAAGATATTTATCGGAGGCAATTCATCAGGAGGGCATGCTGCATTAATGACAGCTATGCTGAAAGCCCATGGGAAAATCAGCGGCAATTATGATATTAAAGGCATTATCGCACAATCGGCTCCTACAGATCTTCTCATGTGCGCGGCTGAAGAGATACCTGATTGGCTTCCCGCCGATTTCCAGCCGGTTAAGGACCTGCTGGGTGTTGATGATGTATTAAGCAATGAAGAACCGGCAAGGCTTGCGTCATGCGCGCCTTATATTGCCAAGGAAGTGGAAATGCCCGACATACTTCTGCTGCATGGCACCAATGACGAGATGGTGAGTGTCGATCAAAGCAGGACGCTGTACAATCGCCTAAAGGAAGCGGGAAAGAGTGTTACATACTATGAGCTTGACGGTGCCGGCCACGGAGGACCGGTATTTTGGTCCGGGGAGATACTTGATGTAATAGACGCATTTATCAAGGGAGTATTATAATCTGATGAAATAAATATATAATTTTGTATTAGGATATGGATAAGGAATGATCGATTCATTGCCTGTGGAAATATCGGATCAGGTCAATAAAGCCTGCAATATAATTAATAAACACCTTGGTTCAACACTGGCGGCCGTTCATCTGTACGGCTCGGCAACCGACGGGGGATTAAAGCCTTACAGTGATATTGACCTGCTTGTAACGGTAAATGAGCATCCCAATGAGGAAGTCAGGAGAGCCCTTATGCTAGACCTGCTGTCGGTGTCGGCTCCACCGGGAAAGGACGGTAAGCTGCGGGCTCTTGAAGTCACCGTAATTGTATACAGTGAGGTTGTCCCGTGGCGTTATCCTCCCCGCAGGGTGCTGCAGCTTGGGGAATGGCTGAGAAAAGACATTCTCGAGGGAAATATTGAGCCTGCCATGGAGGACAAGGACCTTACCATACTGCTTATGCAGGCCAGGGAGCATGGGCTTGCGCTCATAGGGCCGGAGGCAAGGGACATGTTTGAACCGGTGCCTGAAGAGGATTTTTACAAGGTTTTATCCGATGCGCCTCGGCTATGGACCAAGCCGGAGGACTGGATCGGTGACGAAAGAAACATAATGCTTACATTGGCCCGTATATGGTACAGCATTGAAACCGGCAGGATCGCTCCGAAGGACACGGCGGCATCATGGCTGCTTGAACGCCTGCCTGCGGAACACCGGCCTATACTGCATAAGGTAAGACAGGCTTATCTTGGATTGTGTGAAGATTCTTTTGATGCAGACGGGAAAGAGGTTGAGTCATTTATGCGGTATTCGAATAAGGCAATTGCCCGGCTGCTGGACGAGAGGCATTTTAATCATGACAGTAAAATGTAAACTGCTTGCACGGGATAAACCCGCACAAGCAGTTTCTTTTTATAACGGCTCTTCAATTTTAATTTCCAGGTCCGGCTGATGGCCTTTTTCCATCATGCGCCTGGCTTTCCTGTTGGCTACCGTATCAAATACTATGGAGAAGTCATAATTTTCGGGATAAAGCTCTTTAGCAGGAACAAGCAGTTTAAGCCTCTTGTGATTAACGCGGAGCTTCTTCTTTTTTATCTGGACTATAAGCATTCCGTCATCGTCAGCCGTCCTGCATACTATGCCCACCTTTTTCTCGGGATAGACAAGCACGCTGTCACCTTTCCGAAAGCTTTTAGCCCTTGATGAACCTCCGTATGAGGGTTTATCGGCGGCTTTTCTTATCCTTGGGCCGTAGTATTCCTTCCTGTTTGCCTGCTTGTCATCCGGACTGACATTTTCATATATTAAGTTTAACTCGGATATTGCCTTGTCTCCGTAAGCTTCCTCGCATGCCCGTTTGACTATCCCATAAGGCAGGCCCAATCTCTTTGCGATATATAAGGCACAGCTTTCACCGGCTTTGCCCAGCTCCAGCTGAAAGAGAGGCTTAAGCGTCTCACGGTCGAAGGTCATCCTTGCATTTATGATGCCTTCTGCCTTTTCTGTGTACTGCTTTACCTCGGGGTAATGGGTGGTCACCAAAAACAGGCATCCGCTCCGTTTCAGTTCGTCAAGCAGGGCAATGGCAATGCCCATGCCTTCCGTCGGATCGGTTCCCGAACCAAGCTCGTCCAGTATGACAAGGCTTTCCCTGTTTACTCTCTTTAAGATATCAATAATATTAATGATATGGGCGGAGAATGTTGAAAGATTCTCCGTTACGCTCTGCCCGTCCCCGATGTCGCAAAGGACCTGGCTGTTCATGCAAATATCCGCTTCATCGCATGGGACGTGAAGGCCGCATTGGGCCATTATGCTCAACAATCCCACTGTCTTTATGGCCACGGTTTTTCCCCCGGTATTCGGGCCGGTTATGACGACGCCCCGAATGCCGCTGTCCCCGCCCATGCGGATGTTCAGAGGGACGAAGGTGTCCCTGTCCATAAGTGGATGACGCCCGTTTACAATATTCATATATCTTGCTGTATTAACAGCAGGGGCAACGGCACATAAATCGGCGCTTAGCTTGCCCTTGGCAAAGATGAAATCCAGCTTTGCGATAACCCTCATGTTTTCCTCAAATATTTCGGAATGGTCGGCAATAAGGGCGGTCAGGGCATACAGGATTTTGCGGACCTCATTTTCTTCGTCCAGCTTAAGCATTGCAAGCTCGGCATTCATTTCATAAATGGCCGCAGGCTCGATAAAAAGGGTCGCACCTGTGGAGGATTTGTCAATTACGCTTCCCGGAATCTTGTGCTTGTATTCCTTTTTGACCGGAAGGCAGACATGGCCGCTGCGGTTTACTATAAAGCCCTCCGATAAGTATTCCTTGTTATTTTTTAGCATCCCTTCTGCTTTGCTCTTGATTTTTTCTTCAAGAATTGTAATGCCGCGCCGGATATCCCTTAGGGCATTCGAAGCGTAATCATCGACCCGGCCGTTTCTGATGCTTTTATGGATTTCATCCTTAAGCCCGTCAAGGGAATCAAGGTTTTCTTCATAATAGGGCAGGCTTAATTCAAGGGATTTGCCGCGGTTGAGATAGTCCTTCATCCTTCTTACCGCTGTCAGGAATGCAGCCATATATTCTAGCTGGTCGGGCTGCAGTACACCGCCTTGCCTGGCGGTTATAAGGTATTTATCAATATCCTTCATGGACACCAGGGGAGGGCTGCCCATGGTATCAAGGATCTTTCGGGCCTCAGTTGTATCCCTTAGTGCGGCGGTTAATTCGGTTTCTGACAAAAAGGGCGCAAGCTTGTCAAAGCTTTCTTTTGCCTGGTCGGTCAGGCAGCAGCCTTTCAGTTTCTCAATAATGGCGTCAAACTCCAGGGTTTTATATGTGTTTGTCATGTTTACTTCCTTCTTTCCGGATATTCTGGATAAGATAACGAGTTCATTTCCATCAGCGAAGGAAGAGCACAAAAAACAGCCATGGAAGCAATTCCGTAACCAATTGCTTACAGGCTGACATATTAGCATAGATATACCGATATGCAGTTACTTGTTTTGCGCCTGTTACGGATTAAGCCACTTCGGCAGGACAATAAAACCGGCAGTAGTTCATACACTCCGCGGTACGGCAAGCAGCCGGCTGGGCGGGAAATAAGCCGGAAGCCTCTGTGGCACTTGCTTCACAGTACTATTTTATTGTACTCTCCATAACAAACACAATTAACACAAAGCATTCCCCTTCACATTACAGTTATGTTAATATTACACCGTTTTCTGGATTTTGTCAAATATAACGGGTAAATTTTTAGATACTTATTCGATATAGATAAGGTTTGACTTGCCATACCTGTTAGATTATTATGGAAGAGCAGGGATAATTGGCAAGGAGAATCAGTATGAAAGCAATTTTACTGGACATGTATGGAGTAATAGTAAAGCAGACGGGTGATGATTTTGTTCCCTATATCCGTCAATTCTTTCCGGATATAGAACCGGAAGAGATTTATGATTCATGGTTCAGGGCGGATGTGGGTGAAATATCATCGCTTAAGATCTGGGAAGCCATTGGGTTTGAAGGGGATTTGGAAGCGGTTGAGAAGGCATACCTGGATACCATAGAGCTAAACGACGGCTTTATGGAATTTGTCACCGCCGCAAGAAATCGGTATAAGCTTGCCGTCGTATCGAATGACACCAGCAGGTGGAGCAGGTATCTTAGGGAAAAATTTGATATCAACAAATATTTTGATGTCATAAGCATCAGCGGGGACCTGGGTATAAGAAAACCGGATGAGCGGATTTTCCTGCTGACCGCGGAAAAACTGGGATGCAGCGCGGATGACTGCATATATATTGACGACAGAAGAAAGAACCTAAATGCAGCCGCCAGGCTGGGAATGCGGCCAATCCTTCTCAACAGCAGGAACGTGGAATATGACGGCACAACGGTAAACAGTTTTTATGAGCTGATGGACCTGCTGTTATGAAATAATGCTACATAACGGAGGAACAACCGCAAAGATTTGTGAAACAGGCAAGTATACGGAATTTAGATAAAACTGTTAATAATCCTGTTGAACAAGAATGGGCGGATGTATATAATAAATGATAAACTTTAAAATAAATATAAAATTAAGGAGAATGCCATGGATAACATTAAGCTGGATAAGTGTTTCGGATGCGGAAAGCAAAATCCCCTGGGATTGCATCTTGATATTACATACGTGGAGAACAAGTCGCACATTGAGTTTACAGTTGATGCCAACCATTGCGGATACCCTGGGATCCTGCATGGCGGAATAATTGCTGCGCTTTTTGATGAGGCCATGTTTTATGCCGTAAAAAGATTGGGTATTGTCACAATGACGATATCCTTGTCCATAGAATATTTAAGTCCCGGTTTGGAGGGCCATAAGCTGGTCTGCGAGGCTTTGGTTGAGGGCCGTGAGGGGAGAAAGGTTGAGGTACTGGCGGAAATAAAGGATGCGGACAGCGGTAAGCTTGTGGCCAAGGCTAGAGGCGGATTCCTTGAGGTCAATCCGGAAAAGGTATTGCACAAGCAATAAAAAACACATGGGTTTAGCCATTGTTCAGACAGGATTCAGCTTGGTTTATTGACACGCAAAGCGTGTTTTTGATATTATTCTAATGTAAAAAAGGTTTAATGTATCGGAGGTGATAGCATGAGCCTTTTTAGAAAGAAAGATGATTACCTGCCAGGCTATGGAACACTTGGTTACGTTTATACAAGCAGGAGAAAAAGATTCAAAGGATTTGTCAAATCCGCTGTTGTAATGCTGTTGTGCTGCCTGTTAACAGGATTAACCGTCGGAGGAGGCATATACCTTAAGCTTTCCGAGAAAATTGACGAACTGGAGCTAAGGCTGAAGAGCCGGGAAAGCAGCACCATACTTGAAGGAGATGTAATTACTATAGAGGATGTGCTGTTTACAGCGGACGGCAGCAACTCGACAGTTACAAAGATTGCCAAGAAGGTAGGGCCTTCGATAGTAGGCATCAGAATGGTTACCCAAAACCCGAGGAACTGGTATTACAGCAGTTCTCAGCCGGCGTATGAGGGATCGGGTATCATTATTGACAGAAAAGGATACATAATGACCAATTACCATGTCGTGCAATATGCGGATCCGAAGAATTCTTTAAGCAAGAATACCACATTGGAGGTCTTCCTGTCGGATGGAAGACAGGCAATGGCAAAATACATAGGTGGAGACAAAAAGAGCGATTTGGCTGTAATTAAAATAGATTTGGATAAACTGACTCCGGCGGACCTTGGAGATTCGGATTCCCTTGAGGTCGGTGAGCTGGCAGTTGCGATAGGAAATCCCCTGGGATTGGAATTCCAGGGATCGGTTACCGTTGGTGTAATCAGCGCCCTTAACAGGACGGTCAGCATTGAAGACCGGACCTTGAACGTGATACAGACCGATGCCGCCATCAATCCGGGCAACAGCGGCGGAGCGCTGCTAAACTACAAGGGAGAAGTAATCGGCATAAATACGGCAAAAATATCAATATCCGGCGTTGAAGGCCTTGGCTTTGCCATACCGATTAATGAAGCCAAGCCGATAATTGACCAGCTTATTATGTTCGGATATGTTAAGGGAAGGCCGTATATAGGCATATCGGGCATAGAGATAACGGAGACAATATCTTACCTGTATAATCTTCCTGTTGGAATCTATATCACGGACGTGGTTCCAGACAGCGGTGCGGATAAAGCCGGAATACGTGAGGGAGACGTGCTTGTGTCGCTGGCCGGTGTTGGAGTGCGCACCATGGCTGATGTAGACACCGTAAAGGATAAGTATAAAGCCGGTGACACGGTTGAAGCCATAGTTGTAAGAAATGGAAAGAGGATAAAGCTTTCGCTTACATTTACCGAAGAGAAATAAATAAAACGCCGTGATATGATATGCGTCATAACATTATATCAATCACTAATTACGAACCGCCTGTGAAGGCGGTTTTCATTATATTTCACTATTCATGTCAAAAGGTTTATGGTATTATGTAGATAGTTAAAAACCGGGTGGTAATATGTATTTTATATTAAAACCGTATCATTAAGGGGTAGAATAAAATGCTGGAAATACCTGAAAGCTATGTTATTGCAAACCAACTTAACAATACTATAAGGGGTAAGAAGATAAAATATGTCCTGGCAAACCAATCGCCGCATAAATTTGCATGGTATCACAGGAATCCCGATGATTATGACGAGCTGCTTTCAGGCAAAACAATTGGCAGCTCCCGTCCTGTATCGGGGATGATAGAAATAGAAGCTGGGGATTGCCGGATCGTTCTCATGGAGGGAGTTTCGCCGCGATATTATGAAGACTTGATGAAAGTGCCAAAGAAGCATCAGCTTTATATAGAGTTTACGGATGATACGGCTTTGGTCTGCACCGTCCAGATGTACGGGGGGGATGGTGGCATTTCATGATGGTGAGTATGATAACAAGTATTACATCCTGGCAAAGAAAAAACCATCACCGCTTACGGGCGGGTTTGACAGGCAATATTTCAGGTCGCTGCGTACGGAAGAAACAGTAAAGCTGTCGGCCAAAGCGTTTCTTGCCACCGAGCAGCGCATTCCCGGTCTTGGCAACGGTGTACTGCAGGATATTCTATACATGGCAGGAATTCATCCCAAAAGAAAGATGAAGGATGTTTCTGATGAAGAATATGACAGACTCTTTGATGCGGTCAAAAATACATTAAGGATGATGGCCGAACAGGGCGGAAGAGATACTGAGAAGGACCTGTTTGGCAACCCGGGCGGGTACGTGACATATTTAAGCAAGAATACGGCATTCACTCCATGTGTGAAATGCGGTTATGAACTGCACAAGGAGAATTACATGGGCGGTACAATTTACTACTGCGAAAACTGCCAGAAATAACTTGTGAAAGCAAAAAGAGGAGAATCTGATGTACAAGCACATAATATGGGATTTTGACGGAACGCTGTTTGACACATACCCTGTGATGACAAAAGCCGCCTTGATGGCCTTGGAAGAGAACGGCATTATTGAGCCATATGATAAGATTTTTAACCTTATGAAAACATCATTTTCAACCCTGTTTGATTACTTTTACGCAACCTATTCCAAGGATGTCGGTGAAAAGGTAATCTCCGACTTCTATAAGCACAGGCGAAAGACAGAAGCAGGCGGGGCAAAGCCATTTCCCTATGCGGCGGATGTATGCAGAAGGATATGTGAAAGCGGCCGTTACAACCATCTGTGTACCCACAGGGGAGAGTCGTCAATAAAATACCTCCGGGAATATGACATGCTTAAGTACTTCAGCGGCCTGGCTACCGAAAGCAGCAATTTTAAGAGAAAGCCTGACCCGGAGGCCTTATTATGGCTCATGAAAGAGTTTGATATTGATAAGAGCGAAGCCTTGATGGTCGGTGACCGGGATATTGATATTCTGGCGGCAAGAAATGCCGGCATGGATGGATGCTATTATAAGGGCAGCCCGTTATTTGACTGCGGTTATGCCAAATACACGGTAACCGATTTGAGGCAGATACTTGATATTCTGGAGCTGTAATGCGGTATAAATGGATGGCGCATCAGATAACAATTGCATGGTTTGGAGGATGTATGCAGGAATTATACATAAGAGAAATATGCAAAAAACATAAAATGGAATGCGGCAAAATCACAAATATAGCTGGAAGATTTGACCTTGGAGTATTCAATGTAGATGACAGGTACGTTATACGCACCTCCAGGAACCGGATGCTGGATGAAGAAATCAAGTATGACCGCATAAAGGCTTTAAACATGTACCGCATCTTATCCATGCCTCCGAGTTTATGATTGACGGCAGCAGGATATACTATCTTATACTGGATTATATCCAAGGGCTTGAACTGCTGTCGGTATATAATAATCTCACTCCCATTAATATTCACGACATTAGCATGAGCATATCGGAGTTTCTTAATAATCTTCACCGCATAAAAGGCAATAAGTATGATATAGGGCACTATATCCCCATAATTCCGAATCATGATAAGTCCTGGAAAGTCGGACATGAGCTTTATTGGGATTATGTCTATAACAATGTGACGGGATTGCAGCCTGACGACGGACTTGTAAAGCTCCTTAAAGCGGCTGACGGATATTTCAAGGAAAACGTATCAAGCCTCGATTATGAAGGCGGGCCGGTGCTGCTGCATAATGATTTCCATTTTAAGAACATTATCGTAAAGAACAACGCGTTTGCCGGTGTAATCGACTGGGAATGCTCACAGTACGGCGAAATGGATTTTGAACTCATTCACCTGCTTCATTGGAGCTTGTATCCGCCGTCCAAGGATTTGAACATGACGGTTATGTTTAACTCGGTGTTCCGGGAGCAGATGAAAAGCAGAGAAATACCGATGATAGAGAAGAGATTTACAATATATATGCTTGAGCATGATTTCATGCAGATAGTCTGGAGCAAAGGAAATAAAACTGATGAGTACATGCCGAGGATACGCAGCTGGCTCGATGGAAAGCTTGAGGAGTACGTCAGGAATATCATGTAGTATCAAGTACGTGGGATGAGTATGGAGTGTCAATCCATAGCGAAAGGATTTCAGGGAGAGTTTGAAACGCTCCCTATGTGAATAAAAGAAGGATGGATAACCTGGTGCCATGCTTAAGCGGCATTCTGTCCTATAATCAAATTAAGGATTCTATCTCTTTTATTTGTTCGGTGCTCAGGGGACCGAACCGCATTGCTTTGGCATTCTCCTCCACCTGCTTAACCGTCTTGAAGCCGGGAATCGGAATGGTGCGGCTGCTCTTACCCCATATATAGGCAAGTGCTCCCTGTACAAGGGTTCGGCCGCCGCTTCTTAGGATTTCCTTTATGGCTTCCAGCTTGTCAAGATACTCCGGATTCGGCTTGGCATCTTTGAAGAACATCTTTAAATCCGTTACGGATTAACATTGCCGTATGCCCGCCAGGAAAACATCCAGACAGCGGGCAATTACTCCGTCAATCTGTTCTACAGTGTAGAACTTTACCCCCATTGCTAAACCTATCATCATGTTATAATAGGCAGTGGCTATACTTTCCGGATCCTTTTTCTTTATCTCGTTTTTCTGCATTCCCGTTTCTATAATCTTTCGTATCCTGTCCATGAAGTACATTTCAATCTTGAAGGTTTTATTATGAAGATCCTGCTTAAAGAAATCGGGCGGGTAATAGTAGTACCGGTCCCAGAATTCCATCTCCAAATTATTTATGCAGTTTTTCACATATTTTTCGAAGATATCGGACAGTATTTCAAGGGCGCTTTTATCATCCTCTATAACGGTAATGCTGTTTATGAAGCCTTCGTAATTCTCAAGAATTTTGTCAAATACGGCCTGAAAGATGCTTACCTTGCCGGGAAAGTAGAAATAAATCGAAGCTTTCTTGATGTCCACAGCCCTTGATATGTCATCCATGCTGCAGTTAAAATAGCCTTTTGTCGCAAAAAGCTCAAGGGCTTTCTCCAATATTTTTTCTCTTGTCATTTCATACCATCCCTTAAACCTACCAACCGTTAGGTAGATTATATCAGATATCTTCTTTGACTGCAATATGAATTTTATTTTAGCAATACAATCTTACCGAAATATGATATTATGTATATATGCAACGGATAGGAAGGGCAGCTAAAGGTGAAGGGACGGCGTTTTTACGAGGACATGCCCGTGTGCTTTATGGAAAACAGGCAAGCCATAGGCAGCATTTAAGAAAACATGCGAGGTAGCGATTATGAGGATTAGACCGTTTAAATTAAGCGATTCGGAACACCTGGTTAAATGGCAGGGAGATGAGAGATCCTTTGCGCAATGGTGCAAAGGCAGGTTCTCGTATCCGCTTACGGTGGAACAGGTCCATCATTATTACAGGGAGATTGAAGGCAATGGGAATGCATGGACAATGACCGCCCTTGATGACAGCGGGACACCGGTCGGCCATGTTTTGATGAGGAATGCGGATTACGAGAATGAGAGCATACATATTGGCTTTATTATTATTGACCCGCAGTCCAGGGGCAAAGGATACGGCAGGGAAATGGTATCCCTGGTTGTCAGGTATTCATTTGACATCCTTAAGGTTAAGCGGGTTACATTAAATGTTTTTGACAACAACCCGTCTGCGCATAAGTGCTATAAGGCGGTAGGATTTAAGGACATAAAGCATAATGAGGCAGTCTATACGTTTAACAGTGAAAAGTGGGGAACCTTTTTCATGGCGATTGAGCGCAGTCAGGGCGGGCAAAACATGGCCTAAACGTATATGAGGACTGCATTAATCACTGCATTTTAACAAAGAATCCTCTGCCGCAGTGGTACCTGTTGATGGAAGGGAAAGAAATCATCGGATGCGCGGGGCTTATTACGAATGACTTCATAAGCAGGATGGACTTATATCCCTGGATATGTGCTTTATATATCGAGGAAGCCCACCGCGGACATGCATATGGTTCGCTGCTGCTTGAAAAAGCCAAGGAGGATGCCAAAAAAGGCGGATTTTCAAGTGTTTACCTCTGTACATGCCATGTCGGTTATTATGAGAAATACGGTTTCCAATATATAGGGGAGGGCTATCATCCTTGGGGTGAGAGCTCCAGGATTTATGAGGCAAAGCTGTAAATTTGCCCATATAACGGCCATGCGGATTTTAGGGGGAAAGGTGATATTGATTGGATATAAGGAAGATAACGGGAACCGAAAAAATCAATGCCATAAAGCTGGTTTGGAAAGTGTTTTTGGAGTTTGAAGCACCTTATTTTGAAGAAAAGGGAGTAATTGCTTTCCGAAATTTTATATCCAATCCGGAAATAATAAACGAGCTTGTTATTTATGGCGCATATGAAAACGAAAGCCTTATTGGAGTCATAGCAACAAGGAACAAGGGAAATCATATTGCCTTATTATTCGTTGACAAAAAGTATCACAGAAGGGGAATAGGGCGCAAGCTGTTTGAGGTTGTATTAAAAAACAGCACGGCAAATATTATTACCGTAAACTCTTCTCCCTATGCCATAGGGTTTTATCATAAACTGGGATTCGTCGATATCGGCAGGGAGCAGACAAGGGACGGCATGATATTCACGCCGATGAAGTATCAAAAACAGCAGAATCTGTAAAGGATGATGACTTCCTGTTATTTGTTAGGATATGAAAGGAGACATTGCATGGCAAAATATGAGAAATGGCTGAAGGGCAATTTTGACGAACTGCTTGACCGGCTGCATCGGGACATAACCAACGGCAGCATTTCTGTAAGCTACGAGGACGGAAGCACGGTAACCATCAATAATGCCAGGATGGCTGTAAGGGTTTATGAGAGGTACAGCATGACCGGCAATAACCGTGTCAGCATGAATGTAACGATCCTGGGTGTGGGAGATGATTTGTTCGTATCGGCAATCACCTCGGGCGGAAGCCAGGCGGTATTCTTTAAAATCAATACCTTGGGAGAAGAAGCATTCCTGCAGTTATTTATAGATTCTATAGAAAGCTTTCAGGCAAAGAGGTACTAATGATGAGAGAAAATACTATGAAAATGAGAATGGTGGTAACCGACCTGGACGGCACATTGCTTAGAAGCGATAAAAGCGTATCCGAAAGAACCGTCAACGTGCTGAGAAGGCTGGATGACATGGATGTAAAAATTGCCGTGGCTACTGCAAGAGCATCAAGAAGCGTATACAAGCTGGTTCCCTCCGGTTTTAGGAATATATATTATATTTTCTATAATGGGGCGTCGGTGTATTATAACAACGAGGAAATTTACAGCCGTTATATTGATGCGGTAAAAGCGAAGGAAATAGTCCTTTGGTTTTTATCACGCTATCCGGGCATTGAAATATCGCTTGAAATGCTTGGCAATCTTTATACCAACTTTGATATAAGAAAAATGGAAAGCTGGTTTCCGCCTTTTGAACAGGTTGATTTCCAAACCCTGGAATTTAAACCGGCAGGCAAAATACTGGTGAACCTCCGATACGTCGGAGATATTTCGGAGGTATATGAGTTTTTGCCTGATGACTGCAGGATTATAATAACCGACAACGGCGCATTGGGACAAATATTAAACAAGGATGTGTCAAAAGCCGGCGGTGTTAAAGCGCTTGCGGAAGTGCTGGGCATCGGGCTTGATGAGGTTATTTCGTTCGGCGATGATTATAACGATATTGAGATGATCAGGGAATGCGGCATCGGTGTCGCCATGGGCAATGCGCCGCAGGACATTAAGGATGCGGCGGATATTATAACCGCCTCCAATGACGAGGACGGAGTAGCCATAATCCTTGAGAAACTGCTTGAGAACAATATGATTATTAGCAAGTCCGGATTCATTTGGTAAAACACCTTGAAATCAAGGTGTTTTATTATGCATATAAATTTTTGTAGCCTCATTCTTACCAGTGTGATATCATATTTTTACCAGGATTGTATTTCATAATCCTTGGGGCGTTTACAGGAAAATACTATAAAAAAGGAGAACAGGAGAAGGTATATGAAATCATATGTAAAGCAAAACCGTTATATGTTCGGCCTGGGCACGGTCGGAAGGGATATGATGTATTCGTTGGTAAGCATGTACCTTATAGTTTTTCTAACCGAAATCCTCAACCTGCCTGATTCTACGATGTGGTGGATGACGGGGGCCATGACGGCATTAAGGATTTTTGATGCTGTGAACGATCCTGTCATGGGCTTTTTGGTTGACAATACCCACGGCAGGTTTGGCAAGTTTAAGCCATGGATTGTTATCGGCGGAATAATCGGCGGGATTCTTACCGTACTGCTGTTTGTCGATTATGGGATCAAAAGCCCGGCATATGTGATAATATTTGTCGTTTTGTATCTCTTGTGGGACCTGACATATGGGGCAAATGACATAGCGTATTGGTCAATGCTTCCCTCTCTCACCCTGAATCAAAAGGAAAGGGAGAAGACCGGGGCATTTGCCAGAATATGCGCTAATGTTGGACTGTTCGTAACAGTGGTTTTAATCATTCCGGTTACAAACGGATTGGGAGGAGATACGAAGGCGTGGCTGACTGTGGCAATCGGAATAGTCCTGCTGACGTGGGCATTCCTGGCCTTTACCGTATTTGGCGTTAGGGAGGACAAGAGCATACATGTAAAGCAGGATTCGACATCACTAAAAGAGATGTTCATAGTCCTGTTCAAGAACGACCAGCTCATGTATACGGCGATATCCATGGGCTTGTTCATGATAGGATATACGACAACAACGACCTTTGGTACATACTATTTCAAGTACGCATTTAAAAATGAAGATATGTATTCGGTATTTGCGGCTATTCTGGGTGTGACACAGCTTGCCGCCCTGTCGGTGTTCCCATTGTTCTCAAAGAAATTCAGCCGCAGGACCCTGTATACGTTTTCCACGGTTTTAGTGGTGCTTGGGTACCTGATATTCTTCTTTGCTCCGATGAAAATGATCTATGTCGGAGCGGCGGGCATTCTCCTGTTTATAGGCGAAGCCTTCATACAGCTGCTGATGCTGATGTTCCTTGCCGATACGGTGGAATATGGCCAATGGAAGCTGGGCAACAGAAATGAAAGCATAACATTCTCCGTGCAGCCTTTTATAAATAAAATCGGCGGCGCAATTGCCAGCGGTATTGTCCTTGCGACCCTGATACTGTCCGGCATAAATTCGGCCGAAACGCCCGACGATGTTACGGAAACGGGACTATTGATGCTTAAGTTCTCCATGCTGATCCTCCCGATTGTCTTCATCTTGATAGGATACTTGATATACAGAAAGAAATTCAGGATTGACAAGGAACTGTTTGATAAGATTATTGACGAGCTCAAAGCCCGGGGTGATATAAATAAATAGAAAGAGGATGCGGGTGGCAAATCATGAGTAAGAAGAACAAGATAATCCGTTCCTTATGTTAAGGCACTGCAGGATGCTGTTAAGGATATGGCGGAACATGTGGATGAAGAAGGCATATGCCGAATGGATGTTGCTGATGATACCTGTTAATATTACATTTCATCGTTTATCATCTGCCTGGTTTGAAAGAGTGACGTGAGGTATGAAAAAATATATTGATTTAAGCCGAAGCATAGTAAATGACATGCCGGTTTATCCCTATGATGACAAGGTGCGGCTTTTCCAGGACAAATTCCTGGATAAGGACAAGTATGTAAATCACAGGCTTGAGATTGGTATGCATTCCGGCACGCATATTGATACGCCCATGCATATGACCGAGAGCAGCGCTTTTATCGGAGACATGCCTTTGGAAAGGTTTGCCGGAAGAGGGGTTCTGCTTGATGCCAGAAACGAAAGAATTATTAAATACAAGGACTTTTACTCCGATATGGTTGGAAAGGACGACATAGTCCTGGTATACACGGGCCATGGGGATCTATACGGTACCGGGGAGTATTTTACGGACCAGCCCGTAATAGATGAAGGTCTGGCGGATTTCTTTGTTGAGAAGAAAATAAAAATGCTGGGCGTAGATATGCCTTCCCCGGACAACTATCCTTTTATTGTTCACAAGAAGCTGTTTTCAGCCAATATTCTTATCATTGAGAACCTTACAAACCTGTCGGAGCTTATAGGTGTAAAAGCATTCGAAGTTATCGCCTTTCCGCTGAAGGTAAGGGCGGAGGCATCAATGGCAAGAGTGGCGGCATGTATAATAATATAAGGGGGCATCATATGGATGCCCCTTGAATTACTTGATATTACTCTTCTTCCTCTTTGTCATCTTCCTTATCCTTCATCAGGACTATATGCACCTTGTCGATCCTGTTTTTATCCACCGACGCCACCGTAAATATGGCGTTTTTATCCTTGACTGTTTCGCCCTCCTCCGGGATGTGATCCAATAGGTATATGATATGGCCGGCTATAGAATCATAGTCGGTGGCTTCAATATCCAGTCCCAGGGCTTCGTTCAAATCGTCCAGCTTCGTATTGCCGTCAACGATGTATTCATTTTCTGACAGGGACTTTATGCAGTCCTCTTCATCGTAGTCATACTCATCCCTGATTTCGCCGACTATTTCCTCAAGAAGGTCTTCTATGGTTATCAGTCCGGCAGTAGCACCGTACTCGTCAAGTACGATTGCCATCGGAATGGAGTTTCTTCTCATTTCTATCAACAGCTCGGAGGTTTTCTTATATTCGTAGGTAAAGTAAGGCTCTCTCATGATATCGGTGATTTTAAAATCCGCCTTGTTCCCGTCATAGAAGAAAACATCCTTCAGATTTACGATTCCTATTACATTATCACGGCTTTCCGCATAAACAGGAAGCCTTGAATATTTATCGGCAGCGAATAAACGCACAAGCTCGTCATAGGTAAGGTCCACACTTGCAAAGGACATATCAATTCGCGGAACCATAACATCCTTGGCCAAAGAATCACCGAAATCAACCACGTTGGTAATCATCCGGCGTTCCTCGCTTTCAATTACGCCTTCTTCATGGCTGACTTCAAGTATGGTTCTAAGCTCGCTTTCAGTCATGGATGTAGGCTTCTCATTCGGATTTATTCCAATCAGCTTCATTATGCCATTGCACAGTTTATTGATAATAAATATAACCGGGGTCAGCACCACTGTAAGTATTTGAACGGGTCTGGCAACAAGAAGCACCATCCTCTCGGCCTTTATGGCGGATATGGATTTCGGCGTAATTTCTCCGAATACCAAAATCAGCAGTGTAAGCACGCCTGTCGCAAGACCGACCCATTTGTTCCCCCACAGGTCAATTGCCATGGTTGTGGCAAGTGAAGACGCTGAAATATTGACTATGTTGTTTGTAATCAACAATGCGCTGAGCATCTTTGTAGGGTCTTCAATCAGCTTTAATGCAGTCTTGGCACCTTTGACATCGTCATCTGCGAGGCTTCTTATCCTGAGCTTGTTTACGGCCGTAAGAGCAGTCTCCGATGCTGAAGAGAAAGCAGAAAACACCAATAATACAAATAAAAGTACCGCTCGAGCGGTGTCACCCGCGTCCAAAAAATCATCTCCTAAAAAATAAATATTGCAATATGCGTACAAATAGGCATTATACATGACTATTTACAGCATATATGCTTTATTATCTTACAAGATAGTGAATTAAAAGTCAACATAAAATAGTGCTACCGTCAAATCAAATAATTCCTATTGTGTATGTCCTATAAATATTGTATTATCGTCATTGTAAACCTAAATAATAGAATCAATTGATTCTAAAATGACATGACTATAAATCCATTTATATGTTATAGATAAGAGGTATTGATGTGAGAAAGAAGTCCCATATATCACTTGCAAAATATCTTGTTAATAAGAATGGCGAGCATGAATTAAGGCAGCACAGAAAGGCATTTTATATAGGAAGCATCCTGCCGGATCTCAAACCATCGTTTTTGACAAGACGTCACAATATAGAGGAAACCTTTGATATTCTCATAAATGAAATCAAGAGGATAACTGTTGATTACGATTTCAGCAAGGGAATAAACCGCTACTATGCAAAGCACCTGGGGGTCATAACCCATTATCTGGCCGATTATTTTACATTTCCGCATAATTCATGCTATACGGGTTCCATGACGGATCATGTATATTATGAGAAGGAATTGAAATACAGGCTGAGGGAAGCTCTCAGCATGGAAATCATGAATGAGAAGCCGTATGAGGATGAGCAGCTTAATACGCTGGAAGAAATTATCCATTTCATCAAAGCGGCACATAGGGAATATCTCAAAGCCCTTAAGGCTGTAAAGCTGGATATACAATATATTATTGAGCTTTGTACCAAGGTTGTGCGGGCTATCCTGGAGTTCTTTAAAAGAGCGTATATGTCTCTTCAAAAGGGAATGGAACCTTCTTTCGGCTAAGCCGATGTATGAATGATATAAAGGCACCGTTATATCAGGCACTGTGATGTGCCTGTTGATACCGGTGCCATTTTTATTGGCTTTATTTATAATACGGGATTATGTCTTATACGAAGGATTTCCGTGATTTCCGCTATATAGAGGGTGTGAATGTCGCCGTTAGGATACCAGGTTTTCACCAGCCGTTCATCGAGCAGTCCTTCCAGGTTAAGCGGCTGCTTGAACAATTTTTTGCAAATGAGGGCATAATTTGCCTCGTCAAAATAAGGGGTGCCGTTGTAATAGGCAAGTGTCAGTCCGGATTTTTCGATCTTATTCTCAGTCCGGCCCGAAACGGTGCCAAGGTAATTGAGGGTTTTCCTGTAATCCTTGTCAAAAAAGCATAGAGAAAATGTGCTTTCCCTGTCTATAAACTCCTTGGTATATCTTTGCGGTCTAATAACAACAAATGCGACATTCTTTCCATACATGACGCCGAGTCCACCCCAGGAGGCCGTCATGGTATTAGCCTTCTCTTCATTTCCCGCCGTAATAAGCATCCAGTCTTTACCGATCAGTTCAAATGCATTCTTGCGGAATTGCTCGGCAGTGATTATTTTATAATGGTTCATCCCATCATCCCCCGTTAACCAGAAATATATTACGTATTTAATGTTAAATTTGATGATGTTATAAGTCAAGCAAAATACAAATACACAACAGGATTACTCATGCATATATTGAATAATAATAACCGTTAGGGTGTTTATATGATAATCCATGTGGTACAGCAGGGTGAAACCCTTGCGTCGATAGCCGCGCAATATGGTGTCACTCCTGAAAGACTGATTATAGATAATGAGCTGCCCAATCCGGAGAACCTGGTGGTCGGTCAGAGCATGATTGTACGGATTCCAACCCGGGTTCACACCGTTGCCGCCGGTGATACGCTGGCAGGTATTGCGCAGCAGTACGGCATTTCCGTTGATGAATTGTTAAGGAACAATCCCTGGGTGGCTGTCGGGGCATTGGAGCCGGGACAGACGCTGCTTGTTTCATATGAAAGGGATCCGGTGATTGATGCGGCATTGATAATCGGCTACCTGTATCCCTTCATAAACCGCAGCGTCCATCTGAAATCCCTTCCTTTCCTGACATACCAATCGCTTTTTACCTATGGCTTTACACCGGCCGGGGACCTGGTGCCGATACAGGATGAGCAGCTGATAGCCGCAGGATATGAAGCAGGGGTGCCTCCCATAATGGTACTTGCCCCAATGTATGCAGACCAGACATTCGATCCTCAGATTGCCCATGACATGTTTATAAGCCAGGAAGGGCAGAACAGGCTTATTGATAATATAATCGCAACGATGCAGGATAAAGGGTATATTGGAGTGGACATTGATTTTGAGTTTATCCGTCCCGAGGATAAGGAGCTGTTCATCGGCTTTATCTCGAATGTGAAAAACAGGCTGGAGCCCCTGGGGCTGCTTACCCTGGTTGCTCTTGCACCAAAAGTCTCGGGGGAAATGACAGGGCTGTTGTACGAAGCCCATGATTACCCGAGGATAGGGGCGATTGCGGATTTGGTCCTTCTTATGACATACGAGTGGGGGTATCTCCTCAGTCCTCCCATGCCGACAGCGCCGATTAACAATGTGCGGCAGGTACTGGAGTATGGTGTGTCGGTTATTCCCAGGGAGAAAATATTAATGGGGATACCTAATTACTGCTATGACTGGGCTCTTCCTTTTGTGCAGGGGCAGATGGCGGAAGCCTTAAGCAACCAGGAGGCCGTAGCCCGTGCCGCCCGGTACGGCGCAACCATCCAGTTTGACGAGACGGCACAGGTTCCTTTCTTCTATTATACTAATGAAGAAGGGATTCAGCATGTTGTTTATTTTGATGATGCCAGGAGTATGAATGCAAAGCTTCGCCTGATAGCAGAGCTTAATCTCAGGGGTGCCGGCATATGGCAGATCATGGATTTTTTCCCGGCTTTATATATGACAATAAATGAGCTGTTCACAATCGAAGAAGGATAATGAACAGGTTATCTCAAGCGATTATTTATATTATGTTTGAGGACGGGACATATATGTGGTATTATAGAATATGTATTGGGGCTTTAACGCCGGGTATCTTATGGACAGTTGGATAAACGTCCGAAAAGACAAGGAGACATAATTATGGGAAAGCGCGTTTTAAAAGAAATAATGAGTTGGGCAGTAATGTTTGCCATAGCGATAGTACTGGTGCTGTTCATCAACCGGTTTGTTTTTTTTCAGGTGGTGGTGCCTACCGGCTCCATGGAAAGCACCATTATGACCGGAGACAGGGTATTTACGTTCCGGCTGTCATACCTGTTCAGCGAGCCAAAGCGGGGGGATATAGTGGTATTTCCGTTTCCTGATAACGAAGAAATTGATTATATAAAGAGAATAATCGGTGTCGGCGGTGACAAGATCGAAATCAAAGAGGGCGTATTATTTATAAATGATGAGCCGGTGGAAGAGGATTATCTTAATGAACCGATGAGAAAAGAGAATTTTGGCCCGGTCATCGTTCCCGAGGGATGCTATTTTATGATGGGAGACAATAGGAATGAATCGGCCGATTCGAGATACTGGGAAAACCCCTTTGTTAAAAGGGAGAAGATCAAAGGCAAGGCGATTTTCAAATACCCGGGCTTTGCGTGGCTGAACTGATCTTGTGATATGGCAGTAATAAAGGCATACAGGCGGTGATTATAACATAAAGATTAGCCTGTATGCCTTTTTATGTTGTTTATGTTTAATACTGACCAATGGTGCATGGTGTATTAATGCCTGCTTAAGTATTCTTCATAATGCTTTAATATTTTCTCCATGGCCTGCTGTCCCGGCGCACCGGTAGTGTTTCTCCTGTTTACGCAGGCGGTCAGGCTTATGGCTTCATAAATGTCCTCCTCGAACGCAGGGCAGGCAGCCTTATAATCAGCCAGGCTCAATTCGTCAAGGGAAATGCCCCTCTCTATGCAGGTTAACACCAGTTGTCCTATTATACCGTGGGCGTCCCTGAAAGGCACACCCTTGTTCACAAGATAATCGGCCGCATCGGTGGCATTGGTAAAGCCCTTTGCCGCACTGGCCGCCATGATATCCTTGTTGAACTTCATGGTTGAGAGCATTTTGTCTGTCAGGACTATGCAGCTTTTTACCGTATCAATGGCATCGAAGGTTAATTCCTTGTCTTCCTGCATATCCTTGTTGTAAGCCAGCGGAAGCCCCTTCATGGTGGTAAGAAGGGATATTAAAGCACCGTAAACCCTGCCGGTTTTTCCCCTTACCAGCTCAGCTATATCCGGGTTCTTTTTCTGGGGCATTATTGAAGATCCGGTGGAATACGCGTCATCCAGCTCGATGAAGCGGTATTCGTTGCTGTTCCATATGATGATTTCCTCGCTCAGGCGGCTGAGATGCATCATGATAACGGAGAGGGCCGACAGAAGCTCAATTAAATAATCCCTGTCGGACACGCCGTCGATGCTGTTTAAGGTAGGCCCGTCAAAGCCCAGGAGAGAGGCGCTGTATTCCCTGTCAAGGGGATATGTGGTTCCTGCCAGCGCTCCGGAGCCTAAAGGAGAGAGGTTCATCCTATTATAAGCATCCGTCAGTCTTGAGCGGTCCCTCTTAAACATCTCGAAATATGCGCCCATGTGGTGGGCCAAGGTTATGGGCTGTGCCTTCTGCAGGTGTGTAAATCCCGGCATATAGGTTTGGATGTTATCCTTCATGATATTATAAATCGTCGTAAGGAAATTCTTCAGCAGGGCATCGGTCTCCTTAATCTCTTCCCTTATGTAGAGCTTCATGTCGAGGGCTACCTGGTCGTTTCGGCTGCGCCCGGTATGAAGCTTTTTGCCGGTATCGCCTATTCTTCTGATAAGCTCGGACTCGACAAAGCTGTGGATATCCTCATATTCCTGTGAAATCTCAAGCTTGCCTTCGGATATTTCATCCCTTATTTCCTCAAGCCCCTTGACAATGAGGTCCCGTTCGGAATCGGTTATTATGTTCTGCTTTGCCAGCATGGTGGCATGGGCAATGCTGCCTTCGATGTCCTGACGGAAAAGTTTTCTGTCGAAGGATATGGAGGCATTGAAATTATGGACAAGCCGGTCTGTTTCCTTTGTAAAGCGTCCGCCCCAGAGCTTCATATGATCTACTCCTTGAATTTGATGATTATAATCACATGCTATATTAACCTAATGCGGCAAATTATTCAAGAAAAACTTATAAATATACAAATGAAATATATAAGCATTTTACAGCCCGTAAAGCCGGCTGAATTTATCCTTCAGGTAATTGATATAATAATCCGCGTTGAATTCTTCACCGGTTACATCCTTAAGTATCTGGTTGGTGTTCTTTGTTGCGCCGTACTTATGGATGTTGTCCCTTAGGAACTCCCGGATTGGAGTAATATTTCCCTCCTTCAGGTATTCGTCCACGGGCATGACTTCCTTCATCCTGGCAAATATCTGCGACGATATGGCAGACCCGATGGCATAGGAAGGGAAGTATCCGAACTCGCCGAAGGACCAGTGGATATCCTGCAGGATGCCATCCGCGTCATTTGTCGGTGTTATGCCCAGATACTCTTTATATTTCCTGTTCCAAAGGCCCGGCAGGTCTTCCACGTCAACCTCACCGGAGAAGATAGCCTTTTCAACTTCATAGCGGATTATGATGTGAAGAGGGTAGGAAAGCTCGTCCGCCTCGGTCCGGATAAGCCCGGGCTCGGACTTGTTGATTCCGCGTATATACTGCTCAAGGCTAACGTTTTTCATGTTTTCGGGATAAAGCTCAACAAGCTTTGCGTAAATGGGTATCCAGAATGCTTCGCTCCTGCCGATGACATTTTCAAACAGCCTGGACTGGGATTCGTGCATACCCATGGATGTTCCGGTGCCGACCATGGTCTGTGTGAGGGAATCGTCAATATTTAACTCGTACAAGGCATGGCCGGTTTCATGTATAATTGAAAAAATGGCGCTTTCAAGGTTGTTTTCCTTGAACTTGTTGGTAATTCGGACGTCATGATTATGAAGATTTAATGTGAACGGGTGGGCACTTTCGGCAATAACACCTCTGTTGAAATCAAAGCCAAGATAACCGCTTAGGTATCTGCAGAATTTCTTTTGCTTCTCAACATCATAGGTCAGGTAATTATAGCTTTTATCAATGGTGTCCGCCTTCCCGGCCACCTGCTTAAGCAATGGCACTATTTCCTTTTTGATTTTCTCAAAGAATTCATCCAGGTCCTTTATGCCGAAGCATTCCTCATAATCGCTGAGAAGCACGTCATATAGCTGCTGGCCCTTCTTAACCCGGTATCCGGCGAATTTTTTCTTGTATTCAATTATCTTTTTCAGATAAGGGGCAAAATGCCCGAAGTCCTTATCCTTTTTAGCCTTTGCCCAGGCCCTTCCGGCAACGATGGTCAACTCGTTAAATGCCTTGAACTCTTCAGGAGGGATTCTTTCGAGCTGTTCATATTTTTTAGCTAGCTTTTTGACTATGGCCTTTTCCTTGTCCGTAAGCTCTTCCTGTTCCTTTTCCTCCTGGAGCTTGCCAAGAAGCTTTTTGACATCGTCATTTATCAGGCATTTCATGTATTCATCCGAGATGATGCCTACAACCCTGGAGGTATACCCGGCGGCCTCAAAGGGCGCAGCGGTCTGATCATCCCATTCAAACAGGCTCAATGCGGTTTCCATTGCCATGGCCTTGTCCAGGTATGGCTGAAGCTTTTCAAAAGTTTTGCTCATCTTTTTCACCTTTAATACCCGTATACAAATGGTTATACGGAGAATATCCTTTCTATCAATAATATAATAGTATAACAATATTTATAATCCATAGCAATCCATAATTATCTGTCAATACCTTTTCCTGCCTCTCAAGAATTATCGCAGCTGATTCCCCGGCTTTTATCCGGACACATCCATTAATTCCTCAATTATTTTACTGAATATGCTGATTTAAAATCCAGAGCTGTGCAAAATTGCATTTTGTGAACTCTACTCTGGGTTGAACTCGGAGAAAGCTGTTCGATTGCACTCAACTAATGAACAATCTAAACTATGGGTAGTTCGTATAGCAGTTACGGAGGAGTAATTGATGAAAAGTGGACGAGCGGCGAATATACTCATATTCATTTTAAGAATTGCCATATTGTTTTTGGTTGTAATAATGTTTGTACCAGCGGTTAATCCGGCAAACATATGTGAATATATGAACAAAAACTTATCACTGTTTACTTCGGCTTATTCCTATTCCCAGTTAACTGAAGGGCTGGGGCGGGCCTTTAACAAGGGATGGATTTTTGTTTCCACAATGAAGCTTCTTAATGCGTCCAGCATAATTACGGTAATCGGCGCAGTTATCATCGGCGCTTGCGGATGTATGTCACTGGGCAATTTAAAGTTCAAGAGATTGGGATATAAATTTGCCGTGGCCGGCTGTTTGATTATTGCCGCAGGACTTACAGGCATCCATCAGGCTTATATCCAGGTATCGGGAACGACAAATCCTGAAAAAATAAAGCCTTCATTTCCAAATGGATTTTACTTCTTTTTTATTTGTGTGGCTTTAATTCTTATGCTTGCTGTTTTACTTCAGATTATACAGCCCAAAGCCGAAAAGCAAATGAAATACGAAATGGAAACCAAGTACAGGTTATTCTTGATGATATTGCCTTTTCTTGCCTTAAGCTTTGTTTTTACATATCTTCCCCTTTGGGGCTGGCGCTATGCGTTTTTTGACTATAAAGTTGGCGATACATTAGGCCGTGAAAACTTTGTTGCGTTTAAATGGTTTACATTTTTGTTTAAGAATGAGGCAACGGTTAGGGATTTTTTCAGGGTTTTAAGAAACACATTAATTATGAGCGGCATTGGCTTGCTTATGAGCTGGCTCCCCATGGCATTTGCAATTTTTCTCTCCGAGATTAGAAATACAAAAATTAAACGGTTTGTACAGACCTTTACAACGGTTCCAAACTTCTTAAGCTGGGTTTTGGTTTACGCGGTAGCCTTGGCCATATTTTCGACAGATGGTTTTATCAGTTCATTGATGATTAATTTGGGCATATGGGATTCGGGCAGGAATTACCTGATGAGCGACTCGCTTACTTATCTGAAAATGTGGCTTTGGGGAACCTGGAAGAGTCTTGGGTGGAATTCAATCATTTATATCGCAGGAATTTCCGGTATTGATCAGCAGCTGTATGAAGCGGCAACGGTTGATGGGGCGGGAAGATTTCAAAAGATGTGGCATGTTACGGTGCCGGGTTTGATGTCGACGTACTTTGTTTTATTGCTTTTGTCAATAGCCAATATATTGAGCAATGGAATGGATCAGTATCTTGTATTTGAGAACGCAAACAATACCAAATCAATAACCGTATTGGATTTGTATGTTTATAAGCTCGGAATTGACAAAGGCCTGATTCCGATATCAACGGTGGTGGGCATGTTTAAATCACTGGTAAGCGTTACGCTGCTGCTTACCGCAAACAAGTTATCCAAGCTGATCCGTGGAGAAAGCATCATATAGGGAGGAAAAGAAATGTTTATGCTCTCCGAAACCAGGAAAACTAAGAAGAGGAAAAATGGAGAATTATACAGGAAAAGCAAACTCGATATACTGTTTGATATTATAAATTATACGTTCTTTATCAGTTTTACCCTGTTATGCTTGTTCCCTTTTTACTACATCCTCATCAATACAATCAGTGACAATGGACTGGTTAGAGCCGGCAAGATTAATTTTATACCTCAGGGGTTTCATTTAAAAAACTATTTATCACTGTTTGCAGTAAACGATCTGTCAGTTTCGTTCTGGGTAACCCTGGGCAGAACTCTGCTTGGAACAGCGTTAATGGTGATATCCTCCGGATTTGTGGGTTATCTTGTTACAAAGAAGCAGATGTGGGGGAGAAAAATATGGTATAGGATGCTTATCATATCCATGTATTTTAACGCAGGCCTGATTCCTTGGTATATGAATATGTCAACGCTTGGCCTGACCAACAGGTTCGCTGCATACATAATTCCGTCCATTGTGGTGCCGTACAATATTATTCTTGTTAAAACATATATTGAATCTATTCCTGAAGAGATAGAAGAAAGCGCAAGAATAGACGGCGCAGGATATCTTGTAATATTCAAAAGCATTATATTCCCTCTGTCAAAACCGATTTTGGCTACTATAGCGGTATTTGGCGCTGTAGGGCATTGGAACTCCTTTACCGACTCGCTTATATTAATGCAATCCAATCCGTCATTATACACTTTGCAGCACAGGCTGTACATATACTTGAATACCTCGTCAAATTTAAAGGCGTTAATGCAATCCGGCGGGGTAATAACACAATCCATGATAGAGAGTCAGCTAAACAGCAAGGTAATCAGCTATACAATTTCCATGATAACAGCCATCCCTATTCTGTTGGTATACCCGTTTATGCAGCGCTATTTTGAAAAGGGAATCATGATGGGAGCAGTAAAAGGATGAATATTATATTTATGCGCAATGGCGTATAAATGTAATCATATATTTTACAACACCTATATTTGCAGAAGGGAGGATTTTATTTGGTTAAAAGAAAGAAAATACTGGCTTTATTATTGGTAGCAGCAATGATGGGCTCATTAATCGCTTGTGGAGGTAAAGGTAAGCAGGATGATGCGACACCGGATGACGAGACTGTACAAACATCGGATACAAATACTAAAGGGAAAGAGAACGGAGAGAAAACCGGCAGGGAAATACCGGCCGACGTTATTCCCAAGGAAACGGTTACACTTGTTGTTTATAGCCAGCTGGCTAATTATTCCGGAGAACAGGTTGGCTGGTTTGGCAAGGTAATGCTCGACAAGTTCAATGTCAAGCTGAACATCATACCTGACAGTGAAGGTACCTTTGAAACCCGAATGGAATCCGGCAATCTCGGAGATATTGTTATATGGGGTGATTCGTATGACAGATACCTCCAGGCCGTAAAAAATGACATGCTGTTTGACTGGGAAGAAGAAAACCTCTTATATGAATATGGCGCTTACATAGCTCAGAATTGCACCCTGGCACTGGAAAGCAACAGGGCAAAAAGCGGCAATGGCAAAATATATGGCATAGGCGGCGAGGTGGCGGATACCAGGGAAACCATTTCTGATTTCCAATATACCTGGGACATTCGCTGGGATTTATATGAGCAGCTTGGAAAGCCTGAGGTAAAAGACCTGAATGATCTGTTCGATTTATTGTGCAAGATGCAGGAGATATGTCCTACCGATGATAATGGCAATAAAACGTATGCCGTATCCATGTTCAGTGATTGGGACGGGGATACAGTCAACTTCCCCGCGGATCTTGTAAAGGCATATTATGGCATGGAGTCATGGGGATTTGGCTTCTATCATCCTGTAACGCAGGAATACTATGATATATTTGATGAAAGGTCCCATTATATTGAGGCCCTCAGATTTTACAACAGGTTATATCAAAAGGGATTGGTAGATCCCGATTCCCTGACACAGGGCTGGAACGGTTTTACCGAGGATGCGCAGAATGGCACGGCATTGTGGAATACGATAAGCTGGATGGCCAGCGGTTTTTATAATACCGACACCCACCTGTCGGAGGGGAAGGCTATGTTCTCCCTTGTTCCCAAGGACGCTGTGGTTTTAAACTGGGGACAAACACCCGAAGGGACAAACCGCATATGGTCCATTGGTGCCAAAACGGAATATCCTGAATTATGCATGGCAATTATCAACTGGTTATATACACCTGAAGGCGTTATGACGGCAAACTATGGCCCAAAGGATGTATGCTGGTATTATGAAAATGGCAAAACATACTTCACAGAACTCGGAAAAGCCTGCAGCAAAGACGGCGATACCGAAATGCCGGGAGATTATAAGGGAACCTTTAATGATGGCCTGTTCCATATGAATAATAAGACATGGAGCTTGAATTCGGTTAATCCCGATACGGGCGAGCAGTATGAAAAGAGCAGATGGGCCAGCAATAAACAGGAAGCCCAATATGAGATTGAGCAGAGATGGAGGGACTGGTCCGGCTTTGACAGCTCATTTGATTATATTACTTCCGGTAAATATAATGTTGTATTGGGCGTCAGCTATACTACCGAACCCAAATCGGATGAACTGACCGTTATATGGAACCAGGTTGCCGAGTGCATAAGAACAAATTCGTGGAAAGCAATATATGCTTCATCAGACCAAGAGTTCGACTCAGTCATAAATGACATGGAGACAGATGCCAGGAAATATGGGTATGATGAATGCCTGGAATATCAGTTAAGACAGGTAGAAATCAGAAGGGCGGCAGAAAATGCTGTAAAGTAGAAGCAGCATAGCTCTTTTCAAACGGATAGGGCGGGATTCTCTGAATCCCGCCCTATCTGTTATGCATGATTTTAAGGAATAGGCTGAATCAATGCTTTCTTTATTGCTTGTCATTGGCGATTGTGCATGCGAATCAACTCATGGTTGAGCCGGGATAGTAATATTCTATTGAATACAACTCTAAGTAGTGCTAATCTTTAATTAGAATATTATCTATTCTGAGAGGGCGCTTATGGAAACAACTGTTTTTGGTGCAAATCTGGCAATGTTTCGTAAGTTAAGGGGATTAACCCAGGAAGAGCTGGCCGGCAAGGTGGGGGTTTCAGCTCAAGCGGTATCAAAATGGGAAAATGGAAGCTATCCGGATGGAGCATTGCTGCCAAGCATTTCAAAATGCCTGGATGTTTCCCTGGATGTTTTGTTCGGACTAAAGGCCCAGAATAATGTTAGCAACAAAAGAATGCTGGAAAAAAACCTGATTGAAGAACTGCAGAAAATACCTGAAGAGAATAGAATTGACAGGATTCTTGAGATATGCTATGCAATTATATGTTCTTATCACTTATGTTCGGATGAAGTAAAAGAAATGCCTAAAAAACTAAATATCGAAGCCAGAGGGGAAATAAAGACCGACAATACACTGGCAAGGATGAGATTGAATGAAGACCTTCAGTATTTTTGGGTGATGAAGATTCCGAAGAATGGGGTCAATAGCTTTGCCAGGGTTGATGACGAGATATTGGAATTGTTTAAGATTCTTTCCCAGGAGGATTACCTTAGAGTTATATATTTCTTTGCCGCTACGAAGCGAAATTATTTCATAACAAAGAAAAAGCTTAATAAAATATTTAAATATGATGAAAAACATATATGCCAGATTGTAGATACACTGAATAGACTCGGAATTATATGGAAGGTAAATATAGAGATGGATAACACTAGGGAAGAGGTATATGGATATTGCCATAACTCGGCATTCCCAATGCTGATGGCCTCGGCAAAGGCCTACCTTACATATGGAGATTATAACGAACAGGTATATGAAAACTGGTCACAGGGAGCTTTTTGCCCGGAAGAAACGGATTATGATGACTTGGATGATACAACCAGGGAATTTTCTTTTGAAAATGAGCATAATTAGCTGAGCTGGCTAAAAACAATATTTTAATAAATATTAGAAGTTTTATCATTCATTTTTTTATGCTTGCCCTAGGGGATATTGTTATATATAATATGGTGTGATATAAGTTTTATCATTGACTTGGCAGAATGGATTCAATTATTATGTAAATGGAATTTTATTAATTTATACCAGGAAAGGATGGACAAGAAATGAGCAGATTTAAGATTGAAAAGGTAATTGGACGCGAAATACTCGATTCCAGGGGAAATCCCACCGTTGAGGCCGAGGTAATACTTGCTGACGGCAGCGTTGGCAGGGCAGCGGTTCCTTCGGGTGCGTCAACAGGGGCTTTCGAGGCTGTTGAGCTTCGTGACGGTGACAAGAAGAGATATCTTGGTAAGGGAGTAAAAAAAGCCGTAGAGAATATTAATACGACGATAGCATCTGCCATTTGCGGTATGGATGCAAGTAATCAGGCCGAACTGGATGCAGCTATGATCAAGCTTGACGGAACACCTAATAAAGGCAAGCTTGGTGCAAATGCTATTCTTGGAGTATCCCTGGCAGCAGCCAAGGCGGTAGCCGCATCACTGAACATGCCGCTTTACCGTTATATCGGCGGTGTGAATGCAAAGACACTGCCCGTTCCCATGATGAACATCATAAACGGCGGTAAGCATGCCGATTCCAGCTTAAACATCCAGGAATTCATGATTATGCCCGTAGGCGCAAAGACCTTCAGCGAAGCCATGGAGCAGAGCGTAACCGTATTCCATACATTGAAGAAGCTGCTTAAGGACGACGGATATGTTACCGCTGTCGGCGACGAAGGCGGATTTGCTCCCAAGTTTAACAGCGATACACAGGCCCTTGACTACATCATGAAGGCTATAGAAGCGACAGGATACCGTCCCGGCGAAGATTTCTACATTGCAATCGACGCCGCTTCAACAGAGATGTACGATGAGGCAAAGAAGGCGGGAAGAGAAGGTGAGTACCTGTTCTGGAAATCCGGAGAGTTCAAGACCGTTGACCAGATGGTTGATTTCTGGGATGAAATCTGCAGCAAGTACCCTGTAATTTCACTTGAGGACGGCCTTGCGGAAGAGGATTGGGAAGGCTGGAAGAAGCTGACCGAACGTATCGGACACAAGGTTCAGCTTGTTGGTGACGACCTGTTCGTAACCAATACCGAAAGAGTGAAGAAGGGTATTGACATGGGTGTTGCCAATTCAGTCCTGATTAAGGTTAACCAGATTGGTTCCCTGACTGAGACCCTGGATGCCATTGAGATGGCAAAGAACAACAAGTGGACAGCTATCGTATCCCATCGTTCCGGTGAGACCGAGGACGTTACCCTGGCCGATATCGCGGTGGCAACCAATGCCGGGCAGATCAAGACCGGCGCTCCTTCCAGGACCGACCGTGTTGCAAAATACAACCAGCTTCTCAGGATCGAACAGGAGCTTGGAAGCAACGCAGTATATCCCGGAAAGAAAGCGTTCAAGGTCAGCAGATAAGCTGGTTGAGCCTTCAATAATAAAAGGACAATAGTAAGTAACCATAAAAGTTCAATAATAAGAGGGGGTGTATTACACCCCCTCTTATACTGCCGTCGGCATCGCGCAGTTATTCCGCTGATATTGCATTTAATACATCAGTATCTTATATCATAGGGTTTTTCAGATATCCTGCAGCGGTGGCTTTTGATTACATTTCCGCTTTCCACCGCTATAATTCTTTCGGTATCCATGCTCCAGTAATAGGGCATGTTGTCATACATGCTGTAGTCATCCCATAAGGAATCGTCATATGGTCTTAAATGGTCAGGAAAATACTTTATATTTGTTGACATCCTGTTCACCTCTCATAGTGATCAGTAAAAGGATTTTTTCTATTTTAAATATATATCGGGATTTTGAATTTTTCAAGTATGTCTGTTATTTGACATTTTTTGAAGCTCAACCACGGCAATCGGGGCAATGGCCAGCATATACACGACAGCCCATTGGCGGAGGGTCAGGGGTACCGACTGAAATATTTTGGCAAGAGGAGCTATGGATATTACGGCCATTTGCAGGAACGTGCAGATTAAAAACGACAGCACAAGCTTTTTATTTGAGAACAATCCTATCTGCGACAGGGACAGGTGGCTCCTCATGTTAAAGGAATGGAACAGCTGGGACAGGCTTAATACCGCAAAGCACATGGTCCTGCCCACCCTGGGAACATAATAGGTGCTTCCTCCATGCCCGATGAACGATTTGAACAGTCCGGGCATATCATAGAACTTAGCGCCGATGACAAAAGCCCCAAGGGACAGGGATCCGATAAGTATCCCTTCAATAATAATCTGGAGGGCAAGACCATCGGCGAACATTCCCTTATCAGGGGGTATTGGCTTTCTTTTCATTATGTCCTTTGAAGCGGGCTCGACTCCCAGGGATATGGCCGGAAGGGAATCGGTTATGAGATTTATCCAAAGAAGCTGAACGGCTGCCAGAGGGGTTGGCATGCCAAAAATTATTGCCGCAAATATTGTAAGGATTTCTCCGATGTTGCAGGATAACAGAAAGTGTATGGCCTTCCGAATATTTTCATATATGGCGCGGCCTTCCCTTACGGCGGATACTATGGTGGCAAAATTGTCATCCGTAAGAATCATGTCTGAAGCATTCTTTGCCACATCTGTTCCCGCAATTCCCATGGCGCACCCGATATCTGCCGCTTTAAGGGCAGGGGCGTCATTTACGCCGTCGCCGGTCATGGCAACCACTTCGCCCTTGTTCTGAAATGCCTTGACTATCCTGACTTTATGCTCCGGAGATACCCTTGCAAAGACACTGATTCTCGAAATTGAGCTGTCAAGCCTATCGGGCGGCATCCTTGACAGCTCGTCACCGGTTATGGCATCCGTCTGCGGCGTGAGAATACCGAGCTCCCTGGCAATGGCTTTTGCCGTAAGGATATGGTCTCCTGTTATCATTACAGGCTTAATGCCTGCCTGGCGGCATATCCTGACCGCCTCCCTGGCTTCCTCGCGGGGCGGGTCAATCATTCCGATGAGTCCCAAGAAGGTAAGATTCCTTTCCAATGCGTCGTTTTTTATATCATTGAGAGAAGGAATATTCTTATATGCCACAGCTATTACCCTGAGGGCACGGTCGGTCATGGAGAGGTTAAGCGCGTGGATTTTATTCCTGTCACGGGCTGTCATGGGCTGCTGCATTTTATCCCTGTATATATGGGTACACCGGTCAATAAGAATATCATATGCCCCTTTTGTTATGCTTCGGCAGGAGGATGTATCGGCATCCTTATGTACGGTGGTCATAAGCTTTCTTGATGAATCAAACGGAATCTCATATATTCTTCTATATACCGCATCCAGCTTCCTTTTGTCGGCCCCTATATTATATGCGGCCAGTACAAGTGCCTTTTCCGTGGGCTCACCGTAAAAAACGGGGCTATTGTTTTCATCCTGAAGCAAAACGTCTGTGCACAGGGCCGCATGGGAAAGAAGAAGGAATCCAAACTCGCTGTTTAATTTCTCTTTATTGTTCGCGGAAGCTATTTCGGTAACGGTCATGACATTCTGGGTAAGGGTACCGGTTTTGTCGGAGCAGATAACGGTGGCGCTTCCCAGGGTTTCGACAGCGGGAAGCCTTCTGATAACGGCATTTTTCTTAGCCATTCGTGAAACACCAAGCGAAAGCATTATTGTTACAATGGCCGGAAGCCCTTCCGGGATTGCGGCCACAGCCAGGCTTACCGATGTCATGAACATCTCCAGCGGCGGAAGCTTTTTGTATAATCCGATTAAAAACACCAGGCAGCAGATAACAAGCGCAGCTATACCGAGAGCCTTGCCCGTTCTTGCCAGCCGTTTCTGCAGGGGTGTATCCGGGGTATCGTCCTCCATAATCATCCTGGCGATATGGCCAACCTGCGTATCCATTCCGGTCGCTACGGCAACACCCGTACCTCTTCCGTAAAGCACCGTGCTGGCAGCCATGACCATGTTGATTCTGTCGGCAATATTCGTATCTGAACGCAGAAGGACATTGGCGTTCTTTTCCACAGGATGGGATTCACCGGTAAGGGATGCCTCCTCTACCTTAAGGTTAACGGTATGTATTAAACGGCAGTCGGCAGGTACGAAGCTTCCGGTTTCAAGAATGACTATATCGCCGGGAACCAGTTCTTCCGAGGGTATCTCGGATACCCTGCCTTCCCGAAGAACATGGGCGGTGGGAGCGGACATTTTCTTTAATGCCTCCAGTGCCTTTTCCGCCCTGGTTTCCTGTAGAACACCCAGGAACGCATTCAGGACAATTATCATCAAAATGATTATCGGGTCTATATAATTCGGTTTGCCTTCCATGTATGAAACCGCCAGTGACAATGCCGCCGCAAAAATTAAAATTATAATCATAAAGTCGGCTAATTGTGCGAGGAATTTTTGAAAGATGTTCTTCCCTTTTTTTGCTTCAATAATATTTTTACCGTAAAGCTTCTGCCTTTCCCGGACTTCCTCCGGTAAAAGACCTTTCTTAATGTCCGTACCAAGCTTTCTTACGGTATCTTCAACAGACATGCTGTGCCAGTGCATATTATATCCTCCATTTCCGCAAAACTGTTATTAGGCCAGTCTTCTCTTAATTATATGAGTAAAAAAATGGAATATGAAACGGCCGAATCTTATAATTACATGCATTTTATAGAAAAAAACATTTTCTTTCAGCCGATGATGGAGTATACTTTTCAACATACAGAATCGAAATCATAATAGACAAAGATGAAATCTTAATAGAAAGAACAGAGGTTAATATGTCAAGAACAATAACACGGGATATGACAACGGGCAATCCCATAAAACTGATACTGCAATTTTCCGTACCCATGCTGATAGGCAACCTGTTTCAGCAGTTTTATAACATGGTGGATTCAATAGTGGTGGGCAAGTTCGTCAGCAAGGACGCACTGGCTGCGGTAGGCGCAACCTCCTCGTCCATTTTCCTTATTATCAGCATGACCTTTGGCCTGGCCATGGGTATATCCATAGTGGTTTCACAGTATTTTGGAGCCGGGGATTACGAAAAGGTAAGAAAAAGCATAGCTTCGGCCGTATATATACTTTTTGTATCCGCCATTGTTATGGGTATGATAGGTTTTTTTGCCAGCAGGCCTTTGCTGGAGCTTTTGGACACTCCCATGGATGTTATCGATCAATCTGAAATATATATGAAGATATGCTTTATAGGCATATTCGGGGTAGTCAGCTATAACGGAATAGCGGCGATACTGCGGGCATTGGGAGATTCCATTACACCCCTGATATTCCTTATTGTAGCCAGCCTTCTGAATGTTGTTCTGGACTTGGTTTTTGTAGTTTTTCTTAAATGGGACGTTCCCGGTGTGGCCATTGCCACAATTATATCCCAGATTGTATCGGGGGGAGGATGCATAATTTACGCTATGCGAAAGGTCGAACTGATTCGTATACCGTTTAAGGAGCTTAAGCCTGACAGGGAGATCCTTTTAAAATGTATCCGGCTGGGGCTTCCCGTGGCAATGCAGAACTCTTTCGTATCCGTTTCTATGATGGCCCTGCAGTTTGTTGTCAATGGTTTTCAGTCCACCGTAATGGCTGCCTATACGGTTGTAAACAGGATAGAGCAGCTTGTTATCCAGCCTGCCGCATCCCTGGGTGCAGCATTGGCATCATATACCGGTCAGAACATCGGCGCAAGGAAGATTGAAAGGGTAAAGAGGGGACTTAGATCGGCGGTATTGCTGATATTGGTATTCAGTATAATAATGTTTCCCGTAATGTACTTTGGCGGAGAATACATTATGAGGCTGTTTACCAAGAAAGAGGACATAGATGTTGTAAGGTACGGAGTGGAGGGAATAAGGATCACCAGCATGTTCTATAGCTGCGTGGGTCTGATATTTATTACAAGAAATTTCTTAAGCGGTGCCGGAGATATTAAAATTACAATGGTAATGGGGCTTATTGAAGTGGTTGTCAGGGTTGTTGTATCAATGTACCTGTCAAAGATAATCGGTTTCCATGGCATCTTCTGGGCATCAGCGATCAACTGGTTTGCCACCGCGGCTTTCGGATGCTTCAGGGTGCTTACGGGCAAATGGAAGAACAAGTCCATTATAGCGGGCAATGCTTAGCCGGCAGTTTTTTTGCCCGGTCTTTTCAGTAACCTGCCAAAAACCAGGTAAGCTGCCGCGATTATAAACACTGGAATAAGATTTTGCTTGTAGCGGGCATAATAACCGGCAACCCTGCCGTAATTCTCCCTTAAGGAGTAACCGAGGCCAATAAGCAGGGTGTTCCATATGGTGATTCCCAGCAACGAGGCGGGGAAATATACCGTGGGCTTAAGCTTGGCCGCTCCCGCCACCAGCGCTATATAAGTACGGATTAAAGGTATGACGCGTCCGATGCATACGGTGGACGCGCCGTTTTTTTGAAATTTTTCATATGCGGCGTTGATTGACTTCTCAGATTTTGGGAACCTCTTTTTTATCGCGTTAATAATTGCCCCTCCGCCAAACCATCCAACTGTATAACAAATGCCGGTACCTATTAATCCTGCCGCGACGCTCAATGGAAGTATCACTAAAAAATGAATATCGCTTAAGGAGGCCGCTGCGCCGGACAACGGCAGCACAATCTCGCTGGATACCGGAAAACAGGCATACTCCAGCATTATCACCAGAAACATGGCTATAAGCCCGTAATTATGAATAAAATCCGATATAAAACCCATACACCGTGCTTCTTTTCAATTGCTCATGTAACAGTATATTATAACAGGCTTTATTTATGACGGCATATGGGAATCATACACTGCAATATCCGTATATAAGCCGGGTGTGAATAAAAATAAGTTTTGAAATCTGTATAATCATGGTACTCCTGGGCTTAAGCGAAAGGACGGTAAAATACCATATGGGAAGAATTATCGAGGTGCTTCAGCTTGACAACAAAGCCCAGGCTATTGCATATGCTGTTGAAAAGGGGCTGGCAAAGCACAAGGGCAATAATTAGCCAAAACCGGTCAAAATACTTGACAAAAGAAAAACTGATGCTATATTAATTAAATATATACGAAAAATAAATATTGGAAAATGCCATGAAGAGGAGTATTAAGAGAATGCGTGCTTGCAGAGAGCTGCCGGGCGGTGCAAGGCAGCGGCAACGGTCTCCCAACTCGCCTTGGAGCATCCCTGTTGAACGGCAGTAGGCAGGGACGGTAATGCCGTTATCTGAAATGAGTGCATAATAAACAGGCCTTTCCGTTTATTATGAATGAGAGTGGTACCACGAAAACGCTAGCCTTTCGTCTCTTATGGATGAAAGGCTTTTTGTTGATAGACATTTAAAGGAGGAGAAATCATGCCGAAACCTTATAACCATAAGGAAATCGAGAAAAAGTGGAGAAAGTACTGGGAAGAGAATCCGGTAAATGTTAATGACGGAAAAAAGCCTAAATACTATTGTCTTGATATGTTTCCCTATCCGTCCGGCAGCGGGCTGCATGTCGGTCACTGGAGAGGATATGTAATCAGCGATGTATGGAGCAGGTATAAGCTGCTGAACGGCTATTATATAATTCATCCCATGGGATGGGATGCTTTCGGGCTTCCCGCAGAGAATTACGCAATTCAGAAGGGCATTCATCCCAGGATTGCAACCGAGCAGAATGTAGCTGCGTTTAAAAAGCAGATTAATGACATAGCCGCCATATATGACTGGGATATGGAGGTTAACACCACCGACCCCGGATTCTATAAGTGGACCCAGTGGATATTTGTAAAAATGTTCAAGGAAGGCCTTGCCTATGAAAAGGAAATGCCGATAAACTGGTGTCCTTCCTGTAAGACCGGCCTGGCAAATGAAGAGGTTGTAAATGGCGGCTGCGAGCGCTGCGGATCCCCTGTTACGAAGAAGAATCTTAAACAGTGGATGTTACGGATCACCAAGTATGCGGACCGCCTGCTGGAGGATTTAAACAAGCTGGATTGGCCGGAAAAGGTCAAGAAGATGCAGACGGACTGGATTGGCAAGAGCTATGGAGCCGAGATAGATTTTGCGGTTGAAGGAAGCGACAAGTCAATCCGCGTATATACGACAAGGCCGGATACCCTGTATGGCGCCACCTTCATGGTACTGGCCCCGGAGCATGAGCTTGTTCTTGAGATTACGACACCGGACCGCAAGGAGGCAGTGGAGGAGTATATATACAAGGCTTCAATGAAATCATCCGTTGACAGGCTTGCGGATAAGGAAAAGACAGGTGTGTTCACCGGAAGCTATGCCATTAATCCGCTTACCAAAAAACCCATACCGATATGGATTTCGGACTATGTACTGGCCGATTACGGTACGGGAGCCATCATGTGCGTGCCCGCCCACGACGACAGGGACTTTGAATTTGCCAAGAAGTTCGGCATACCGATTGTACAGGTTATATCCAGGGACGGTAAGGAAGAAAAGCTGACGGAGGCGTATACGCAGCCCGGAATAATGATTAACTCGGGCGAGTGGAACGGTATGGATTCCGAGAAGGCCAAGAAAGAGATACCCGATATGCTGGAGAAGCAGGGCATTGGAAAGAAGACTGTTAATTACAAGCTTCGCGATTGGGTATTCTCCCGCCAGAGATATTGGGGCGAACCTATTCCTATTGTTCACTGTGAGCATTGCGGAGCGGTTCCTGTTCCTGAAGAAGAGTTGCCTTTGCTCCTGCCTGAGGTAGAGAAATATCAGCCTACCGGTACCGGTGAATCCCCTCTGGCCAATATTCATGAATGGGTCAACACCACATGCCCTCAGTGCGGAAGGCCGGCAAAGAGAGAAACCAACACCATGCCTCAATGGGCCGGTTCATCCTGGTATTTCCTTCGTTATGTCGACAACAAGAATGACAAGGAGCTTGTGAACAAGGAAAAGGCTAAGAAATACCTTCCCGTTGACATGTACATCGGCGGCGTGGAGCATGCTGTGCTTCACCTGCTGTATGCCAGGTTCTATACCAAGTTCCTTAAGGATATAGGAGTAATAGATTTTGACGAGCCGTTTATCAGGCTGTTTAACCAGGGCATGATTTACAAGGACGGAGCTAAAATGAGCAAATCCAAAGGCAATGTGGTATCGCCCGACGAACTGATAAACGATTACGGATGCGATTCGTTAAGGCTTTATGAACTGTTTGTCGGTCCGCCCGAGCTTGATTCCGAATGGGATGACAGGGGAATCGACGGAGTATACCGCTTTATTAACCGTTTCTATAACCTTGTCCTGGACAACAAGGACAAAGATGCAGAAGCCACCGAGGAGCTGCTTAAGCTTCGCAACCGCTTCGTATATGATATAACCACAAGGCTTGAGAATTTCAGCCTGAATACGGTTGTCAGCGGATTTATGGAATACAACAATAAATTGATTGACATGGCCAAAAGGACCGGCGGAATAGACCGCAAGACCCTTGAGACGGCAATAATCCTGCTTGCGCCCTTTGCGCCTCATGTGAGCGAGGAACTTTGGTCGCAGATGGGTCATACAACCTCCGTATTTAGCAACACATGGCCGACATATGAGGAAGCTTATCTTAAGGATGACGAGATAGAAATTGCCGTCCAGGTAAACGGAAAGACCAAGGGAACCATAATGATAGGCACCGAAGAAGCAAAGGAAGAGGTGCTTGAAAAGGCCAGGAAAGCCATGGCGGGCAAGATAACCGGAACAATAGTAAAAGAGATATATGTTCCGGGCAAGATAGTAAATATTGTTGTTAAACAATAATTTAACAGCCGGCATTTCAGTTAAATAAAGATTTTAGGTAAGCAGATTAGGCAATCATGTCACTAATCTGCTTATCTTTGGTATAATAATTATGTAAAAAGACCTTTGATAATCTTTTAAAATATGTTATTATTCACCTATAGGCATAGTTAATAAATAATTATTATCAGTTTATCATATATAATACAGACGGACATTCTACAGGTGTCAGGGCCTGTTGTGCACAAATCAATGAAGGGGAACATTTATGAAGATATTGGCAAAATTTACAAAAAAGGATCTGTGGAGTATACCGAATATTTTATGCTATATTCGATTGCTGCTGATACCGGCGTTTATCATCCAATATATTAATGCGGAAGAACCGGGCGAGTATGTGAGAGCGGCTGCAATCGTACTAGCATCGGGACTAACGGATTTTCTGGACGGGTTTATAGCCAGAACCTTTAATATGATAACCGATTTTGGGAAACTTATAGATCCGATAGCCGATAAACTGACACAAGCCGCCTTGTTGTTTGTTTTACTGGTAGAAAGAAAATATATATATCTCCTGCTGATTTTGTTTGCTGCCATGCAGTTGTTTATGATTGTGGCAGGTATCCTGATGCTGAGGAAGGGAAAAAGGTTAAACGGGTCAAAATGGTTTGGAAAGGTGTCAACGACCGTTTTCTATATTGTTATGCTGGTGCTGATTGCGGTACCTAACCTGAAGCAGGAAATTGTAAATGTGCTTATGCTGGTATGCGGAGCATTCCTGGCACTGTCATTTGCACTGTATATAAGAGAATATGTCCGGATGTACCGCGAAGCAAAGCAAGAAGAACATATTAAATCAGATACAATTTAAAATATATATTTGAGCGGCGAATTTATGGAGCAAGGGATATGGGTGGTACCTAAATACACCTTTAGATGAACATGTACCCCGTTTTGCAAGGCACAAGCGGACATTAACAATGTCCGATTTGGGACTTGCAAAACGGGGTACATGTACTTGTACGTGTGTGTGGTGCCACCCATATCCCTTGCTCCGCAAATTTGCCGCTCAAAGGACTACCATTTTATTTTTTGTTGGACATCATATTGAGAAGCATTTTCATTTGTGCTTTCTTCTGAGGAGGCATGTTTTTGGTCAACAGTTCCAGCAGTATTTCCCCGTCGTCGTTTGTAAAGCCGAGATTCTGGGATTGAAGCTTTTTATTGGCGCTTAGTATCAAGGGAAGCACCTGGTCGACGGATTTACCTTCGGCTTCCTTCATTAATTCCAGCAAGACGGCAAGCTTTCTCGGATCTATGTTTCTTTTATTTGAATTGTTATATTGGGACGAGGACATGAGTTCACTCCCTGGATTCATTATGATTGTTACTATCATCATATGTATCCGAGGCAAAAAGCATTCTCAGGTTTTCATATGTCTGGGCCTGTTCGGGAGACATCATGGCTTTCAATTCCTCCAGGAAGCTGCTGACGTCATTTGGGCCGCTGTCATTTTCCGAATGGCCGCTCTCACCGTTTTCATATATTTCATCATTGCCGCCGGAGCCTTCGGAACCTTCTCCGAGGCCTTCGGAATCATTCATAAGGTTCATGGCTTCCATATAGGCATTATACATTTCAAATATCCTCCTGGCTTGAAAAACCTGCAGCATCTTGTCCACGAACACCCGCTCGCTTTCGTTGCAGACCGGCCGGATGTTGCTAAGCAGGGATTCGATATCCGCTTCCTTGTTTTCATAGCCGCAGGCGGATATATCATTGTTTCTAAAGTTCTGTATGCAAATCAGAAGATCATATATCTTAACAAGCAGCTCCAGGGCCAGTCTTGATCTGATGTCCACATAAGGCAAAGCGGTTCTCAACAGCTCTGCGGTATGAAGCAAGCCGTCATCCGTCATGGTATCTCCGGGCATATGTACTCTATATATTATATTCATGGACGGTTTAATCATGATAAGCAAACAGTTTCATCGGGACAATAAAAAGGTATCGGCCCAGCAATTTGCGGCCGATACCCGGTCATGTATTCTAAAATTATAAGTTATTCCTTTTTCCTTTTTCCCAGCAGCACCGCGGCAATAACAGCGATTACGGCAATAACGGCGACAGCAATTATGATGATTGTGGCATAATCTGTTTCACCCGTCTCTTCGGTTTCGGCATCATATACAGCGGTATCTTCGGATTTTTCATCGGTGGTATCACCTGTTTCCGCAGGCTGATTTGTATCATTGGCGGCAGGTGCTGCCTCTTCCGCCACGGGCTCCTCCGCCTTGTCATACGCAAAACCGGAAACTGTGAAGGTTATTTCGATATTATCGTTTCCGTCACCGCGAAGGAGTTCGATACCGCTTCCTTCAATGTACAATCCCTTGTCCTGGACAATCTTTTTCAGCTCGTTTCTCCAGTTGTTGAAACAAAGGACAACCATTCCGCCGGCGAGGAACTTATCCTCAATCTCCATGTATCCTTCATCGAATGTCATCACTGTTTTGCCGTTGATTTTGACCTTTACGTCGGTAAACCTGATTTGGTCGTTATTTGGTATATTGGTCGCAATATGCAGCTGGGATACGGATTTTTCTCCGGCAAAGTCTGCATTGGTCAATGATACGGTGTAAGTTCCGTTTCCGGCAATTGCGGCGTCATTGAATGTGCCTGCGTGCTCCAGGTAATTTCCGGAACTTTCGGATCCTGACTTCAGAACGGAGAATTTGTCGGTTCCATAATAATTGTCGATGTCCGCATTAAAGTACCCGAATCTTGTGATCCATAAGGTATTGCATGTCTGGATACCCAGGGTGGCGGTATATGTACCGTTAAGATCCACAGTTGCTTCAGCTGTTTCCTCCCCTTCGGCCTCCGCCTGCTCTGCAGCAGTTTCTTCCGCTGCAGCTTCGGTTCCCTCAGCGGTATCCTCCACCTCGGAAGCGCCGGCTGTAACCTGTGAGCCCAGAATTAAAAGGGCCATAAGGATACCAAGCGCTCTTAAAACGCGTTTGGATTTTTTCATAGAAACTCCTCCCTCTTATTTGTAATTTCAGGTAAATTTATTGTATTATGAAACAATGAAAAAAACAAGCTTGCATATAGGTTTGTCTATTGTAATTTGCCGGTTCATCATGGATAATATCTATTAGATATTTATGAAAGGTAAGGAGACATACATGTACGATGGCATAATATTTGACATGGACGGAACCCTATGGGATTCAACCGAGGAAGTGGCCATAGCATATAATGTGGTTCTGAAAAGCAAATATCCGGAGGTAACCGATGAAGTAACGGCAGACAAGCTTAGAGGATATTTCGGGCAGCTTCTTGACGACATTGCGGTGCAGCTTTTTAAGAGTATCCCTCCGGAGAAAGCGAAGAAAATAATAAGGGAATGCTGTGATTATGAAAATGAATACCTGGCAAAGCACAATCCCGGCTTATATCCGGGTATGGAGCAGGCTATTATGGAGCTGTCAAAAAGGCATAAGCTTTTCATCGTAAGCAATTGCCAGGAAGGATACATCCAGTGCTTTTTTGAGGCAAATCCCCATCTTGAGAAATATTTCACGGATTATGAGTATCCCGGAAGGTCAGGAAAACCCAAGGCGGAGAATATTAAGATGCTTGTGGAGAGAAATAATATTAAGAATCCTGTTTATGTGGGAGACACGGACGGGGATGCCAGGGCTGCAAGGGAAGCGGGAGTTCCGTTTATATTCGCAAGATACGGTTTTGGCGAAGCGGCGGAGTATGAAGATGTTATCGATTCGCCCCTGGAGCTTTTGGACAAGCTGAGCCAGATTGATTATAGGCATTGACTTTTTTGCGATTAGTTAATATATTGGTATGGAAGGCAAAAGCTGAGCGTTTTGCCGTAACGGACGATTACCATAAGAGAACGATAAAATGAATTGGATGTGAAAGCATGTTGGATGGAAAGAAGTCATTATTTTCAGGAATGCAGGCCACAGGAACCCTGCATATAGGAAATTATCTCGGAGCATTAAAGAACTGGGTTGAACTGGAAAATGAGTATGAAACCTTTTACTGTGTGGTTGATATGCATTCCATAACCGTCAGGCAGGACCCGGCCGAGTTAAGGAGGAAGGCAAGGTCGCTGCTTACCCTTTATATCGCCGCGGGCCTTAACCCCGAGAAGAACTGCATATACTACCAGTCCCATGTATCAGCCCACGCGGAGCTGGCATGGATTTTAAACTGTTTCACATATATGGGAGAGCTTAACCGCATGACGCAGTTCAAGGATAAGGCAGCCAAGAACGAGGGCAATATCAATGCGGGGCTGTTTACTTATCCGGTGCTTATGGCCGCCGACATACTTCTGTTCCAGTCTGATATAGTTCCTGTGGGAGACGACCAGAAGCAGCACATTGAGCTGACAAGAGACGTTGCCCAAAGGTTCAACGCAATTTACGGGGATGTGTTTACCATACCCGAGCCGTATATTAAAAAGACCGGCGCTCGGATAATGAGCCTTCAGGAGCCGACTAAGAAGATGTCAAAATCCGATGATAACCCCAATGCCAGCGTATTCCTTCTGGATGATACGGATACAATTATCAGGAAGTTCAAACGGGCTGTCACCGATTCAGGCAACGAGATACGATATGCCGAAGAAAAGCCGGGTATAAGCAATCTTATCGAAATATACTCTGTGGCTACCGGCAAGTCCATACCTGAAATCGAAAAGGAATTTGACGGAAAGGGTTACGGCGAATTCAAGATTGCCGTTGGTGAAGCCGTTGCAGCCATGCTTAAGCCCGTACAGGACAGGTATAACGAACTATGCAATGATAAGGAATATATTGATAATGTAATCAAGACCAATGCCGAAAAGGCCTCGTATTATGCCAACAAGACACTGCGCAAGGTCCAGAAGAAGGTTGGTTTTCCTGAGAAAATCAGGTAAAGGCTTATGATGATGGAGATGACGGCATAACAGTAAATGACGGAAGGGAAGATTATGAAGATAGTATTTTTGGAAACAGATACCTTGGGTAATGATGTTAACCTGTCCCGGTTTGATACCCTGGGCGAAACGGTTAAGTATTCGAAGACAATTGCTCCTGAGATTCCAGAAAGGATAAAGGATGCGGACATAATTGTGGCAAACAAGCTTCCCATGAATGAATCGACCCTTGGAAAGGCGGATAAGCTCAGGCTCGTATGCCTTACGGCCACGGGAACCAATAACGTCGATTTTGACTATACAAACCGGCGGGGCATTACGGTAACTAATGTGAGGGGTTATTCAACACAATCCGTGATACAGCATACTTTTGCCATATTCTTCTACGTTTATGAGAAGCTCAGGTACTATGATGATTTCGTAAAATCCGGAGGCTATATAGAAACGGATATCTTCAGTCATTTTGACAAGAAATTCTACGAGCTTTACGGCAAGACATGGGGAATTATCGGCCTTGGTGAGATAGGCAGGGGAGTGGCCGGGATTGCGCAGGCATTCGGCTGCAATGTAATATACTATTCCACCTCCGGCAGAAATGACAACGGGGATTACAGGAGAGTGGAGCTGGACACCTTGCTTGAATGCTCCGATGTTATTTCCATCCATGCCCCCCTGAACGAAAGGACCAGGGATCTGATTGGTGAGAAGGAACTCAGGAAAATGAAAAAAACCGCCGTCCTTTTAAATCTCGGCAGGGGAGCCATAGTCAACGAACAGGCCTTATATAAGGCGCTCAGCGAAGACTGGATTGCCGCCGCGGCGCTGGACGTACTTTCAGTTGAGCCCATGTCGCCTGAAAATCCTTTATATAAGATTAAAGACAGCACAAAGCTTATAATCACCCCGCATATAGCATGGGCAACCGTGGAAGCCAGGCAAAGGGTTACCGACGAGGTCTATGAGAATATAATTGCTTACCTGAACGGGAAGGAAAGAAACGTGGTCAGGTAGAGAACGTGAAACTGTGACATTATAATAAAATAAGGAGACCATATACATGTATATCGCAGGCAGGACATTAACGCTTTTTATGCGTCTTTGTACCTGCATAGGTATACATGGATATGGTCTCGTTTATTATCCATTAGTTGTATTTATCTTATTAATTCATATGCCCTTTCATAGGAGCGGTTGTAGCCGCGGATGTTTGTTTTGCCTGATTTGTCGACTGCCCTTTTATAATAAAGCTTAACAAAGAAGTCATTTTCATATTCCGGATGCTCCTTTAGGAACGATACAACCACACCCGCAGCGTCATGGGACAGTTCGCTGGTAAGAAACGTGATATCCTCGCTAGTTATTACTTCCTTATGTTCAAGGAAATATTTAGCCGTGTAATAATCCGGCCTGCTGAACGAGAACAGTATATAGCATATGGAAATAACGGCAACGGAATACTCAAACAGCGGAAACTGCCTGCGGTATATCGATATGATTACTCCGGCCAGGAGCAGGGCGTCTATCAGCAGGAAAAGAAGCACAAACAGCCTCAGAAATGTAAGGTGATAAGCTCCGATGTACAAAAACATACGATACGCGGCGGACGCTATCATTATATAGGTGCATGCGGTAACGGCGGCAAGCGCCCTTTTCAGCCATTTGCTTTCGTCAAATACATTAACGCAGACAAGGATAAGAACAATGTTAAGGCATGTTACCGCCAGCAGTTCGAAAAAGCCCTGCCGGGCATATTCAGAGTAGGTGAACTCCTCGGGCAGTGTGAATAAACCTCCTGCAAACAGGTATAGCACCTGTATCGCGCAAAATGTCACATAAACAATCAGCAGCAGTGAGGATATGGTTATGCCGATTGTTGGATTGGCTTTTTTGTTATTGCTTATCACTGCGGCGGATTCTCTGCTTGCTCCGCAGAAGAGTGAATAGCAAAGGAGGGTGCCAAAGACGGTCAGAATAGCAACAACATAAATATCACTGTAAAAAATCCGTTCAAACATGGTCCTGGTTATTTTCCCGAATACCATGTCGGCACTGGACAGCAGGGCAATAATAACAAACAGTATGGGAACGGTTATAACACAGCCTATTAGCACGTTCCGAAGCTTTTCATTTTTAACGATTTTTTTGTCCTTTGCAAACCGGTTGGCATCGGAAAACAGCATCCAGACGGACGACAGGGCATGTATCGGAACCAAAACCATGTGGTACAGGTACTCCGTTATGCTTTTTGCGTTATCGTAACGAAACAGCCTGATTAATGATACTTCAAGAAGGAGCAGTATTCCGATACTGTTTAAAAACTGAAGCCTCCAGCTTGATGTAAGCATGTTTGACAATCCTAGAAGAACCGCCGCGGCAAAGTAAAGGCAGGTTCCCCTTGTTATTCTTATACCAAGCTTCCTGGACGCAATAACAAGGAGTATTACCATGATAATTGTAAAGATAAATGAGTTCAGCCCAATGCCCGCTTTATAGAATAAAGCTGATGCGGCAATACCGAATATGAAGCTCAGGCCGCCAAAGAGCCCGAAACGGTTTCGTATTCTGTCATGCTTGCTCATTTCTTCCATATACCAACATCCCCCTATTCCTCATCAACATATTCCAAAATGTCACCAGGTTGGCAATTAAGGGCCTTGCAGATGGCATCCAGCGTGCTGAAGCGGATTGCCTTGGCCTTGTTGTTTTTCAGAATTGACAGATTGGCCAGGGTAATATCCACCTTTTCAGCCAGTTCCGAAAGCCCGATTTTCCTTTGTGCCATAACCACATCAAGATTTACAACAATCATTGCGGCCCTCCTCTATATAGTCAGATCATTTTCATACTTGTAAGCGACAGCCTGGTCAAAAACCTGTGAAAGCACATGGGAGAACAGGCCTGCAATCAGGAATACCAGTACCAGGATCAGAGTGGTGGGAGTAACCACAAAGAACAGCTTTGCAATCATGGCGGCAACTATGACGAAAGCGTAATATCCCATTCTCTTTAAGGATGTAACGTTGCTTGTCACAAACGGATCCTCCTTGATTACGGTTCTGAACATGGCACGCAGCTCCCATAGAATCGCTAGGGCAAACAGACCGGAAATCATATAAATGATTGTGAACGGAAGATAATACTTATCAAAAATATCAAAGTATTTTCCGGCCAAATCAAACAGGTACGGTACTCCCAGGCAAATAAGTATTCCGCTGTAAAACATAAAGTCCAGCAATATTTTTGTAATTAAAACCGGAATGGATTTCTTCATAACCCTACATCCTCCTGATAATTCTTCAGATTAATTCCTTTCAGCTGCAATATATCACAATAAAAAATGAATGTCAATAAAAATTTATCGATAAACAATAAATATTTATCGACAAATAATATAGTAAATAATATGGATCAAATTATTATGGTTTTTGGAATATAACATAAGGAGGATGTTATATGATGATTATATTAGGTGGTTTTGAATTTAAAAGGAGAAGATAATGTAAGAATAGATTAAAAATACGGAGAGGCGATATCCATACTCCCAGGGATATCAATGCCGCCTCTCCGGATTTTTAATCCTACATATAAATTCAAGAAATCTTTTATTCACTCTTTACTTCGTTCCATTTTTCTATATACATCTGCTCAACCTCTTCTCCCAGGTACCTGTAAGCCGTGCAGCGGTCAAGCACTTCTTGTGGAGGAAATGCGATGGGGCTGTTTTTAATATCTTCGTCTTGGATAAGTTCCCAGGCACCCTTGTTCGGAGTGGAGTATGTGATGTATTCGAAGTTCATGAGAGCTATATCGGGTCTGCACATGAAGTTAATGAAGGCTTCCGCATTTTCCTTGTTCCTGCAGTTCTTGGGAATAACCCAGCCGTCTATCCATACGTTGGAGCCTTCTTTCGGAACAACGTACTCCAGGTCGGGATTCTCCCTCTGGGAGTAGATGGCTTCTCCGGAATAAATAACTCCGATGGCGGCTTCTCCGCCAATAAGCTTGTCACGGACCTGGTCTACGAAATATCCCTGCACCAACGGATATTGCTTCTTAAGAAGCTCCTTGGCTTCTTCAAGCTCAGCCTCGCTGGTGGTATTTAGGTCATATCCGAGATACTTCAGGGCAATTGCGAATCCGTCCCTTACACTTTCAATCATTAGTATTTCGCCCGCATATTTCTCGTCAAAGAGCACACCCCAGCTGTCAATCGGCTCATCCACCTTTGTCTTGTTATATAAGATACCCAGGGTCCCCCAGCAATACGGAACCGAGTACTTGTTGCCGGGATCAAACTCCTCGGCGCTCTTAAGATATGCCGGGTCGATATATTTAATATTGGGAATGTTATCATAGTTCAGTTCGGCAAGCAGATCGTTTTCGATCATCTTCTGGATCATGTAGTCGGAAGGGCATATTACGTCGTATCTTACGGCGCCGGACTGAACCTTCGGATACATATCCTCGTTTTGTTCGAATTCTTCGTAAACAACCTCAATACCTGTTTCTTTTTCGAAAAGCTCCAAAGTCTCTTCGTCAATGTATTCCCCCCAGTTATATACATATACCTTTTCTCCGTCGCCCTTGGAACATCCTGCAAGTAACAGCATCAGTAAAAACAGGACGGATACTCTAACAATTTTTTTCATTTTACTCCTCCTTATTAATTTGTAATTTAAACTCTGCTGACAGGCGCTTTCTTTTCCGCGTTCTTGCGGTTTATGATTATCAGCAGCAGAAGAACCGTAATGAACATCAGGGTCGAAAGGGCATATATTTCGGGCTTTATGCCTTTTCGTACCTCTGTGTAAATCTTTGTGGAAAGGGTATGGATTTCGGGACCCTTTGTAAAATGTGTAATGACAAAATCGTCGAGGGACATCGTAAATGAAAGGAAGAATCCCGTAAGTACGCCCGGGAAGATGTCCGGCAGTATAACCTTGAAAAATGCATATGCCGGCGAAGCTCCCAGGTCCAGGGCCGCTTCATAGGTATGCGGGTTAAGCTGCTTTAGCTTCGGCAAAACGCTCAGTATGACATAGGGTATGTTAAAGGTTATGTGCGAAATCAGTACACTGGAAAAGCCCAGCGTATACCTGAGTGCTACAAACAGAAGCATCAGTGATATTCCTGTTACGATATCCGCATTCAGCATGGGAATGTTGGTTATGGCAATCATGATTGTCCGCGGGGTTTTTTTCATGCTGTTTATCGCTATGGCCGCGGCGGTGCCGATTATAGTTGCTATCAGAGCCGACAGAACCGCAATAATCAGCGTTGTATACAAGGCGTTCATTATGCTTTCATTTTTAAAGAGTTCCCGGTACCATTTTAAGGTAAAGCCTCCCCATTTTGCCCTTGATTTTGAGCCGTTAAACGAAAGGATAATCAATATGGCAATCGGTGCGTACAGGAATATGAGTATCAGCGCGACATAAAAACGCTCGAAGAATTTCTTTACCATAGCCCGCTTCCCTCGCCTTCTTTATCGTATTTGGACAATATGGCCATGCTTATTAAAATGAAAATCATTAATACCAGGGACAATCCCGATCCCACATGCCAATTGCCCATACGGAACTGCTGCTCTATTACATTTCCAATAAGGACAATCTTGCTTCCGCCGAGAATATTTGAAATTACGAAGGTCGTAAGCGCCGGAACGAATACCATGGTAATACCGCTTATAACACCCGGAAGGCTGAGAGGCAGGATTATCTTTAGGAATGTCTGCACCGAATTGGCCCCCAGGTCCCTTGCCGCGTCAATTATATCCTTGTCAATTTTAATAAGGACATTGTAAATCGGCAGCACCATAAAGGGCAGGAAGTTGTATACCATGCCGAGTATTATTGCTTTCGGGGTGTTTATGATATTCATCGGTGGCAAACCGAAAAACTTCAGTACCGTATTGATAATGCCCGATCTTTCAAGCAGATTCTGCCACGCAATGGTCCGAAGCAGGAAATTCATCCACATGGGAAGTATGATTATCATGACAATAAAGCTGCTGCTGCGCATCCGCGATTTGCTCAGAATCATTGCCAGCGGATAGGCCAAAAGCAGGCATATTATCGTGCTTATCAGCGACTGCTCCAGGGCCATGAGCAAGGCCTTAAGATTAATCGGGCTGGATATGGCGCTTATATTGTCAAGAGTAAAGCGGTTATCAACCGTAGTCAGCCCGTAATATACAATTACAATCAGCGGTATGATTATAAAGCCGATCATCCACACAGCATACGGCAGGGACAGCCATTTGGCGCTTTTTATACCGACGATGCCGTCGCCGTTTTTATGCGATGTGAGCTTTTGGGTTTTAGCATTCGAAACATTTTCGGTATTCATGGGGAGCCTCCTATATCTCTAGTTCCACAGCTTCTTCATCCTCGGATTCAGGTTTGTTCATGATCTGGATATTGAAGGGGTCAACCTGAATTCCGACTTCTGTTCCGACAGGGAACAGGCTCGTGGAATGAACCAGCCAGTCGTAGCCGTTTGCGTTAACCTCCATTTCATAATGAACACCCTTAAACAGCAGGGAGGTAACAACACCCTTGATTATTCCTTCCTCAGGCTTTACGAGATTAACGTCTTCGGGACGGATAACGACATCCACAGGCTTGTTGTGTCCGAAACCGGTATCAACACACGGGAAGTTTGCGCCAAGTATGTTGACCAGTTTATCCTCAACCATTATTGACGAAATGATGTTGCTGTCCCCGATAAAATCGGCAACAAATGCGTTCTTGGGCTCATTGTATATGTCTTCAGGGGTGCCGATTTGCTGAATATATCCTTGGTTCATTACAACTATGGTGTCGGACATGGTAAGAGCCTCTTCCTGGTCATGGGTAACGTAAACGAAGGTAATTCCCAGCTCGTTTTTCAGCCGAATCAGCTCGTACTGCATATCCTGTCTCAGCTTAAGATCAAGTGCGCCAAGGGGTTCGTCCAGAAGAAGCACCTTCGGTTCGTTGACAATTGCCCTGGCTATGGCGATTCTTTGCTGCTGTCCACCGCTTAAGGAGTCGGGCATTCGGTTTTCAAACCCGTCAAGATTAACAAGCTTTAAGGCATACTTAATCTTGTCCTTTATATATTCTTTGCTTTTCTTTTTGATTTTAAGACCAAATGCTATATTTTCCGCCACTGTCAGGTGGTTGAATAAAGCATACTTTTGGAATACGGTATTGACCTGGCGTTCATTTGGAGCTGTTTTTGTTATGTCCTTTCCTTCGAATATAACCTGGCCTTTATCCGGCGTTTCAAATCCGCCGATAATCCGCAGTGTTGTTGTCTTTCCGCATCCTGACGGTCCCAACAGTGTAACGAATTCATTTTCGCGGATATACAGATTCAGGTCGTCCAAAACGACGTTATCCCCGTAGGATTTTGTAATGTTGACAAGATTAATAAGCTTGTTATCCGTCATAGTACTTCCTCCTCTCAAAAGCTTGGTGGTGTGGATACCCATAGGAGAGTGGCTCCGGTTTTATTGGGTGCGGTAATGTAATGCTGTTTATTTGCTGTAAAATAAAAGGATTCCCCTTTTTTAACCTTATAGGTCCTGTTGCCAATATGGAGCACAATACTGCCGCTTATGACATATCCGAATTCTTCGCCCTCATGAGGATTGTCGGGATATGTAGAACCACCGGGGTCGAGTGAGAGAAGTATTGGTTCCATCATGTTTTTCTGTGCGTTTGGAATAATCCATTTCACCGTATTCATCAGCTCGGTGTCATTTTTTTCAAAATAATCCGTTTTCTTAAAGACAACCTGTTCGGCCGATGTACCGCTGAAAAACTCTTCAAGATTCGTACCGAGGCATTGGAGAATGTCCATCAGGGTTGCTATGGAGGGAGATGTAAGATCCCTTTCCAACTGGGAAATAAAACCTTTTGAAAGCTCCGCCCTGTCGGCCAGTTCCTCCTGGGTAAGGCTCTTCTGTATGCGTAGTTCCCTGATTTTTTGACCTATATTCATAAATGACCCCTCTTTTTTAAAATCTTAATAAAAATAAACTCAGAGTTTAGCATTGCTAAACAAAACGCAATATCAATTATACAGATAAAAACAGGGTTGTCAATACCTTTTTTTATTAGTATAAGAAAAGCCATTAAATATATTATAAAGTAAAAAATATAAAAATCCCGGCATTTTATGCCGGGATATAAGTTAAAATATAGTATTTAATCTATTTGCGGATCCGGTTGTAGAAATCCTTGATTCTGTCCATCTGCGAGGTCATTCCCTGGAACAGAAAATCCACCAGAGTTATGGCTGTCATGGCCTCAACCACAACAACAGCCCTGGGAACGATTATGGGATCATGACGGCCAACAATCTTTATCTCAATGTTTTCGTTGTTTTTATTGGCGGTTCTTTGGGGCTTTCCTATGGAAGCCGTGGGTTTTACGGCTGCTCTTATAATGATTTCGGAACCGTCGCTTAAACCTCCAAGGATTCCCCCGGCATGATTGGTCAGCTTTATCAGCCTCTTGTCATTGTCATAAGCAAAGGGATCGTTATTTTCCGAGCCGGTGCGGGCGGCAACCAGGAATCCGTCACCGATTTCAACGCCCTTCACGGCTCCGATTGACATTACCGCTTTCGACAGGGCAGCGTCAAGCTTGTCGAATACGGGTTCTCCGATTCCAGGAGGCATGCCTGTCACGATGCATTCGATGACTCCGCCGACGGAATCCTGTTCCTCATGCTTTTCCATGATATACTGTTCGGCTTTCCTGGAAGCCTCAGGATCGGGCATGCATAACGGATCATTGAGGGAATACTCCCTGCGGCAGTTGTGGTAGTCAATGGTAACCGGCCCTATTGACTTTGTGTATGCGTATACCTGGATGCCAAGTTCCTTAAGAATGGAGACTGCTATGGCGCCTGCCGCCACGCGGCTTATGGTCTCTCTTCCGGATGAACGACCGCCGCCGCGATAATCGCGAAAGCCGTATTTCATATCATAGGTATAGTCCGCATGACCAGGGCGATAATAGGATGCAATTTCGGAATAATCCGACGAGCGCTGGTTTTCATTGAACACTATCATGGAAATAGGGGTTCCCGTGGTTTTTCCTTCGAAAACGCCTGACAGGATCCGGACCTTGTCCTCTTCTTTTCTCGGTGTGGAGTACTTTGTTCGGCCGGGTTTTCTCCTGTTTAAATACTGCTGAATTAAGCCTTCGTCAATCGCAAGGCCGGCCGGGCAGCCATCTATGACAACACCGTACCCTTCACCATGGGATTCGCCCCATGTTGAGATTGAAAAAATTTTTCCATATATTGAACCTGACATATCCTATCTTCTCCTGTTCAAAATATTTAAAATATTTTATATGTCAATATAAGCCTTGACGGCATTCATATCCCGGAAATGACGAACAATATGTATTCATAGTATAAAGGAAATCAAAAACACTTTCAATGACATTTACCGAAAATTATCATATACTGAACTGACAATATTTATTTGGGGCATAAATGAACAACCAGTTTTATTCATCTGATTATAATAACAGGCATGTTAAAAGGTTTGTAAAAGGGGACAGCGGCATAATGAATGCGGGCTTCCGTTATGATAAAGGCAGCAGGAGAAGGTTGAGCGACGAGGATCTGGTAATCGAAGATAACACAATCTACGAAATAGACAGGGAATGCGTGGAAAGAATGAAAAGGAACAAGAAGAGACAATAGGAATAAAGAGCAAAAGAGAAAAGAGTAAAAATAAAAAATGGTATATGAAATAAGAATGTCATGCAGAAAGCATGACATTCTTTATAGAAAAAATCATGCATTGCATGATTTTTTATCGAGCTCATGCAATGCATGACTTTCTTTTTTGACAATCAAGAGAGGCGGTTGATGCAGCCCATTATCAGTCATGTTTATGATATTGCTCCGTTTCCGGGATTAGAAAATGCCTCCGTTGCCGCAGCAGCAGCACAGGATGAGAATCAGGATGACTATCCACCCGCATCCGTCACCAAATCCTCCGCCACAGTCTCTTCCGCCAAATAATCCGCTATTGTTTCCGCCACAGCAGCAGCACAGGATGAGAATCAGAATGACTATCCATCCACAATCGTTGAATCCGCCACGGTCGCAATGGGTTGCTGCCAAATCACTCATAGTTGTTCCTCCTAATATTAATTACAATGTATCATATGATTGACAGCTTGACAGATTTCCTTTTTTAATAACAAAACATTGAATTATTTGCACAACCGTTATCTGGGGAAGGGATAGAATAATGGGTAAGCTGTCTGAATAGGATTATAAAAAAATGATTGGAAAGAGCATGATGGAAAGCAATAAAATCCAGGTTATTGTCCACTGCAGTGATTATGAAAGCAGACAGTTGGTTCTTGAAAACATAGGACGAATAAAGTATAAGCTTCCGATGATAAATGCCTACGTTATCGAAATTGACAGAAGCAAGCTGGACATAATAAAGGAAATGGACGGACTGCTTGACATAGAAATGGATGCCCATATAACCGCGCAAATGAACAGGGTGCTGGATATCATTGAGTGCAGGTGGGCTCACAAAAGAGGATACCTGGGGCAGGGTGTGGGAGTCGCAATTGTGGACACGGGCATATGCCTGCATAAGGATTTTACGGAGGGCGGCAACCGGGTTCTTGCATTCAAGGATTTTGTCAACGGCAGGAAAGAGCCGTACGACGACAACGGCCATGGAACACACGTGGCGGGGATTATAGGGGGCAACGGTTATTCTTCAAAAGGAAAATATACCGGAGTTGCCCCTGAATGCAGCTTTATTGCCATAAAGGTCCTGGATCACAGGGGAGACGGCAATATATCCGATGTTCTAGCGGGGCTTCAATGGATAATCGACAACCGCAGGAAATACAATATCAGGGTCGTCAATGTCAGCGTTGGAACGTCGGCGAAGGATACCATGGATGAAAACTCCCTGCTGGTCCAGGGGGTGAACGCTGTCTGGGACAGCGGGATAGTAGTTGTTGTGGCCGCAGGAAATAACGGGCCAAGCCCAATGTCCATATCCACTCCCGGAATCAGCCGAAAGGTGATTACCGTGGGCTCCTCCGATGACAATGTTTCCGTCGAGCTGTTCGGAACCAAATCGAGGGATTATTCGGGAAGGGGCCCTACGCCGTACTGTATTAAGAAACCGGATATTATCGCCCCGGGATCAAATATCATCTCCTGCAACATTAACCGATACGCGGGGGAGGGTATCCACTACCCGATGATGTACACCATAAAGAGCGGAACATCCATGGCCACTCCCGTGGTGGCGGGAGCCATTGCGCTGCTTCTTGGGGCTTATCCACACTTAAGCAACAGGGATGTAAAGCTCAAGCTTCGGGAAAGCGCGGTGGATTTAGGGCAGAACTGGGAAAAGCAGGGCTGGGGCCTTTTGAATGTAAGAAGACTGTTGGAGAGTGTATAAAGCCAAAATATACATATAGTTTATTAAGCGTACAAATTTCTGTTGTAATATCTTTGCCAAGGTATTATAATAGAAGAAAGAGAATTATAGCAGGCAGGTTTCTACTATATATTTACAAGGAGGAATTGCGAATGGCTTATTTTAAAGTAGGCAAAATTAATTACGAGGGTCCTCAAAGCAAAAACAATCTTTCATTCAGGTATTACAACCCCAATGAACTGGTTTTGGGCAAACCCATGAAAGACCACCTGAAGTTCGCCATGTCTTTCTGGCATACCTTCACCTTTATGGGCAGGGATCCCTTTGGAGGAGACTTCTTCAGCCGTCATTGGGATAACACCGAAGATGCCATGGAAAAGGCAAAGGAAAGAATACATGCGGCCTTTGAATTCATGGAGAAGCTGCAGATTGAGTATTTCTGCTTCCATGATGCCGATATAGCACCAAGAGACCCTGACAATCTGGCTGAGACCAACAGAAGGCTGGATGAAATCGTTGAAGTTATCAAGCAGGAAATGAAGAGAACCGGTATCAAGTGCCTTTGGGGCACAACCAATGCGTTTGGTGACGCCAAGTTCGTACATGGCGCCGGAACCTCCTGCAACGCGACCGTATTTGCTTACACGGCCGCACAGATTAAGAAGGCCATGGAAATTACCAAGGAGTTGGGCGGAGAGAATTACGTATTCTGGGGCGGACGTGAAGGGTACGAAACGCTGCTTAATACGGATACCGCTTTCGAGTTGGACAACATGGCAAGGTTACTGAGAATGGCAGTTGATTATGCCAAGGAAATCGGCTTCACAGGCCAGCTCTTGATCGAGCCTAAACCGAAGGAGCCCACAAAGCACCAGTATGACTTCGATACCGCATCGGTTCTTGCTTTCCTGAGAAAGTACAACCTGCAGGACCATTTCAAGATGAACATCGAAGCAAACCATGCGACACTGGCGATGCATACATTCCAGCATGAGCTTAACATGAGCAGGATTAACGGCGTGCTGGGAAGCATTGACGCCAACACCGGTGATCCAAATCTCGGATGGGATACTGACCAGTTCCCGACAAATATTTATGACACCACTCTTGCTATGTACGAGGTTCTCCTTAACGGCGGACTCGGCAAAGGCGGCCTGAACTTCGACGCAAAGGTACGTCGCGCTTCATTTGAAGATGAGGATCTGTTCTATGGTTATATAGCAGGAATGGACGCATTTGCAAGAGGATTGAAGGTAGCTGCCAAGCTGCTTGAAGACAGGGTATTCGAGGATTTCAAGGAAGAGCGTTATGCAAGCTACAGAGAGGGCATCGGCAAGGACATTGTTGAGGGCAAGGTTGGCTTCAAGGAGCTTGAGGCTTATGCGTTAAAGAACAATGTTACAAAGAACAAGTCCGGCAGACAGGAAATGCTTGAAAACATTCTGAATCAGTACATAATTGAGACAGAATAAGCTTGCCAGGACCGGACAATCGTATAATGCATTACGAATATATAATTGACTGTTAACAATAAAATACCCCGGACTGCAGAGCCGAACCGGATAAGCAAAACCGGCGGCACTGCAGGCTGGGGTATTTAGTTCTTGCTTAATTCTGTCTCTATTCAACTGTAATTACACCGGTAGGGCAGTTGTCGGCCGCTTCCCGGGTGGAATCTTCCGCACCGGCGGGAATGGGGTCGGTGTATACTTCTGCAAATCCATCATCATCAAGACGAAATACTTCCGGACAGGTTTCGGCGCAAAGGCCGCATCCAATACATCCATCACGATTAATTGATGCTCTCATAGCTGATTCCTCCATTTGATTACTAAGTACTAATTGCGTTCAAGGACGCATTAAGTACTTGCAACAGACTTTTTATCCGTTCTTAGTATAACATATTTATGAGCTTTTGTAACCTGTCAGAAGCAATTATATTTTTATTTGTGTTTTTTATATTCATATAATATAATTATAGTAGAATTTTGGCGAAAGAAAAAAGCGTTATACGGAGGGAAGCAATGGAAAGAGAAATGTTGCTTGATGAAGAGAAAAAGGAAATAGAGATTCTTGAGTTTCAGACCGGCAGCTTTTTATATGGCGCCGATATCAGTGATATACAGGAAATACTTCCATACGAGGGTAATATCAGAAAGTTACCCGGTTCTCATCCGTATATTGAGGGAGTCATTATGCCGAGGGATTTTGTTATCTCCGTCATTGACCTTAAGGCAAGCCTTAAGCTTGAGGACGGGAACGGCATAAAGGATGAAATGGTGATTGTAACAAATATTAATGGCATGAACATCGGATTTCATGTGGACAATGTTCACGAGATTCACAGGGTGACAACTGCCGATATTGCGAAGCCGGGAAGAAAATTGAGTACTTCCGTTAAGGGTGCAGTAACAGGAATTTTGAACATAAACAACAAGAAAATTGAAATATTGGATTTACGCAAAATTATCAGTAACATTAATCCCGACATCAAATTCCAGTAATGGCAATCAGTGTACAACATAAGAAAACAGGCGGTGGCTTATGGCAAAGTGTAAGCTGTGCAAGAAGAACATACCGGATGGAACAGAATACTGCCGGGACTGCGCAGAAAAGAAAGATCTGCTGAAAAACGAGTCGTACCTTGACGGACTGCTAAATTCCATACAGAACAATGGTACAACTGCCAGTGATATATACAAGACCAGGAAGAAGCAGGATGACGCTGCTTCTGTTATTGGCGCGCAAAAAGAAGACATCGGGAGGAATAGTGTTGACCCGCAGGACCTTAAGGATTTTGATTGGTTTGATATGGAAAGTGACCTTAATGAACCGGTTGAAATAAGCACTGAGGATATAACATCTGCCGTAACGGATGCGGAGGACATATCATTTGCGGAGACTGATACAGGGGACATTAATATACCGGATTTATTAATGCAGGGCAATATGGAAGATGAAATGCATGGCACTGAAGATTCCACCGGTGAAGATGTGGACTATATTGATGATGAAACTATTAATATGGATTTGGACGACCTGTTGAAACAACTGGAGATGGAAGCCGAAAGCGGCGGTGGGGATGGTGCCGGAGCCGTCGAAGATATGGCAAATGCGGCGGATGATGAGGATATGTTACATGAGCGGGACGGAAAGGCTGCTGAATATGCGCCCGACAGTGAGGATTTGGCATATGCATCGGATAATGAAAATGCGGCGTATGAGACAGAGGATGAGAGCTTTGTTTATGCAGCGGATGATGACCTGTCCGATACAGCGGAAGACCTAATTGGTACTGACGATACAGATATCGGGGACATCGGCGGTATAATACCAGGGACGGATACTTCAGAAGACTATAAATCCGAACCGGCAAAGACGACCGAGGATGAACTTCTCAGGCTGTTGGACGGGATTAACCCGGATGATGCCGTTGAGGATGATATACAAGCCATAACGGATTTGCTTGGAATCATAAGCAGCGACGAAGAAAATAAGAAAGAAAACCCCGAGGATGTCGGTGAGGTATTCTCTGAAGCTTTGGAGGCCGTAACGGATTTAAAGGACCCGGACCAGGGCATCAATTATATTTTGCAGGATGAAGAATCCGAAACCGGGAAAGAAAAAGGCCGCAGCAAAAAGAAAAAAGACAAGGTTAAGGAAAAGGAAGAGAAAAAGAGCCTATTTGAAAGACTGTTTGCAAATGTTGAAGATGAGGACGAAATACCCGAAATAAAGAGAGTAAAAAGGGAGACCGCCGCCAAGGCTGAAAAGACGAAAAAGAAAAAGGCCAAGGGAAAGAAGAAAGGGCCGGAGGAAGAAGAAAATCCGGATGAACTGCCCGTAAGGCGCAGGCAGGAGGAAGAACCGGAGGAAGTAAAGCCGGCGAAGAAGCCAAAGAAAGAGAAAAAGAAAAAGAAGAAAATAGAGGTAATTGAAGAGGAAGAGATAGATACCGGACGTATCAATAAGGCCGGAGCCTCAATCGTATTTGTCTTTTTCGGAATTATGACAACAGCGTTCCTTCTGCTGACAAATATGTTTTCCTACTCAATGAGCATAAGAAATGCCTCGGATTATTTCAGCAGTCACAGGTATACGCAGGCTTATAACGAAGTATATGGGATGGAGCTAAATGACGAGGATATAGAGCTGTATGACAAGATAATGACCATCATGTTTGTCAACAAGCAGCTTAACTCCTATAATAATTACTATCATATGAAAAAATATCCCGAAGCTCTGGATTCCTTGCTTAAAGGCCTGCAGAGATATGAAAAGTATTCCGAGCTGGCAACGCTCCTGGGCATTAAGACCGATCTGGATTACGTCAGGGATCAGATTCTTTCCGAGCTGTATAATGTATTTGGATTAACGGAAGAACAGGCCATGGAAATAATTAACAGCGAAAACCGGATGCAGTACAGTATAGCGGTCTATAATGTCGTATTGGAAAATATGATGGTATATGATTCGCAATAATATACAATAAATATTCAAACCGGAAAAAGGAGACAGTATATGAATCGTGTAAGAGTAATTCCTTGCCTGGACATTCACAACGGACGTGTAGTTAAGGGTGTAAATTTTGTAGAGCTTAAGGATGCCGGAGATCCGGTGGAGATAGCCAAGGCCTATGCCAAGGCCGGCGCCGATGAGCTTATATTCCTGGATATATCGGCAACGACCGAGAACAGGAAAACCAACCTTGATGTGATGAGAAGAACTGCTGAAGCAGTTTCCATACCGTTTGCCATAGCCGGAGGAATACGCACCATAGAGGATTTCAGAAAGGCCTTCGAGGTTGGTGCCGCCAAGGTTGGAATAAACAGCGCGGCAATAGACAACCCGGGCATATTGAAGGAAGCTGCGGATGAATTTGGAAGCAGCCGCGTCGTGCTTGCGTTGGACGCAAAGAAAAGAAGTGACGGATCCGGATGGAACGTACTTAAAAACGGTGGACAAACCGATACGGGCATGGATGCCGTGGAATGGGCCGTTAAAGCGGTCGGCCTGGGTGCGGGCGAGATTATACTGACCAGCCTTGACAAGGACGGAACAAAGGATGGATATGACCTGGAGCTGACCAGCGCCATCTCCGAGAGCGTGCCCGTACCTGTCATAGCATCGGGAGGAGCGGGCCGGCTGGAGCATTTCTATGAAGCTGTGGCAATAGGCAAGGCACAGGCTGTATTGGCGGCATCCCTGTTCCACTTCAAAGAGCTGAAAATCATGGATGTAAAACGCTACCTGCACGAAAGAGGAATAGATGTTTATTTATAATCCGCGGCAGGATGATATGTGATGTTGACAGGCTTTCGTACAACAGGCGAAAGCCTTTTGATTGGAGGAGGATAACCAATGGCTGCAATTGCCAACGACTGGCTTACGGTGCTGTCGGGGGAATTTAAGAAACCTTATTACAAAAAGCTTTATGATTTTGTAGTGAATGAATACAGGACCAGGGTCATATATCCCAAGGCTGAAGATATTTTCAACGCTTTTCATTTGACTCCGTTCAGCAAGGTAAAATGTGTTATCCTGGGACAGGACCCGTACCACAACGAGGGACAGGCACACGGCCTTTGCTTTTCTGTAATGCCGGGAACGGAAATGCCTCCTTCGTTGGTCAATATATTTCAGGAACTCCATGACGATATCGGGTGTTATATCCCGAACAACGGATGCCTGAAGAAATGGGCGGACGAAGGGGTGCTGCTGCTGAACACCGTGTTAACCGTCAGGGCACATCAGCCATTATCCCACAGAAACATTGGATGGGAACAGTTCACCGACGCTGTAATCAGGGCGGTTAACGATCTGGACAGGCCCGTGGTGTTCATACTGTGGGGCAAGCCGGCACAGCAAAAGAAGGCGCTTCTGACCAACAGCAAGCACCTGATACTGGAATCCCCGCACCCGAGCCCATTGTCTGCACACAGGGGCTTCTTCGGAAGCAAACCCTTCAGCAAGACAAATGAATTCCTGATAAGCCACGGCATAGAGCCGATAGATTGGCAGATTGAAAACATATAGACCATGAGTGATGAGGGGCAAGCGGATTTTGCCCCTCAATATAAAACATCCATAGAAGAATTTATATATCTAATCAATTGTGTTGTAATATACTGAATATCTTATATAGCCTTACTTTCGTAGTTATCCTTGTTTAAATTTTTAACCGCGGTGGACAGCATGAGCTTGATTCGGTTGAGCTGGTTGACTTCGCTGGCACCGGGATCATAGTCGATGGCCACAATGTTTGCATTGGGGTTCTGGCGCCTCAGTTCCTTGATTACCCCTTTGCCTACGATGTGGTTGGGCAGGCATGCGAATGGCTGGGTGCAGACTATGTTGTTCACACCGCTGTGCAGAAGCTCCAGCATCTCTCCCGTAAGGAACCAGCCTTCACCGGTCTGGTTGCCGATTGATACAACATCCTTGGCATATTCGGCCAGCTTCCTGATGGGAACAGGAGGTTCGAAGCGCTTGCTTTTCCTGAGGGATTTTACAGCTTCCTTGCGAAGCTGCTCCAGAGCCCAGATGACAATACCGGACATAAGGGCGCTCTTTTTGCTCTTGCCGAGGTACCTGGCCTTGTAGATGTTGTTATATGCGCAGTACATGAGGAAATCCATAAGGTCCGGAACTACGGCCTCGGCACCTTCCGATTCCAAAAGCTCAACAAGGAAGTTGTTGGCCGAAGGAAGGAATTTGACAAGTATTTCGCCTACAACGCCTACCCTGGGTTTCTTCATGTCCTCGTAAACAGGCAGGTTGTCAAAGTCCCTGACTATTCCCCTGATATTTCTCTTGAATTCTCCCCATCTGGCCTTTTCCAGGGATTTAATGCACTTATCACGCCATTTTTCATGAAGCGCGTTTGCCGAGCCCGGTACTTTTTCATATGGCCTGGTCCTGTAAAGGACACGCATGAACACGTCCCCGTAGACCAGTGCCTGCATGGCGGTTATCAGCATTTTAGGAGTGATTTTCAGTCCCGGGTTTTTCTCAAGGCCTGACGCGCTCAGGGATATGACCGGTATGTGGGACATTCCGGCTTTTCTTAATGCCCTTCTTATGAATCCAATGTAGTTTGTGGCACGGCATCCACCGCCTGTCTGGGTGATTATGACGGCCACCTTGTCAAGGTCATATTTGCCGGACAGCAATGCATCCATAATCTGCCCGACGACCATCATGGACGGGTAGCAGGCGTCATTATTGACATATTGGAGGCCGATATCCACGGATCGCCGGTTGTCGTTCGGCAGCACCTCCAGCTTATAACCGCCGTATCTGAAGGCAGCTTCCAGCAAATCAAAATGTATCGGCGACATCTGCGGCGCAAGTATGGTGTGGGTCTTACGCATATCCTCGGTAAATATTGGCCTTTGGAATGCTGAGGATGCAAGCTTGGCTTTGTAGCCCTTGCTTTCCCTTTCCCTGACCGCCGAAAGCAGGGATCGTATGCGGATTCTTGCGGCGCCGAGATTGCTGATCTCGTCAATTTTCAATACGGTATATATCTTGCCGGAATCGGACAGGATGTCATTTACCTGGTCGGTAGTTACGGCATCCAGGCCGCAGCCGAAGGAAAACAGCTGAACAAGCTCGAGGTTCGGCTGGGTGCGTACGAATGAAGCCGCGGCATAAAGCCGGGAGTGGAACATCCACTGGTCCACGACCAGGGTCGGGCGGTCCACCTTGCCCAGGTGGGATACGGAGTCCTCGGTCAATACAGCTACACCGAAGGAATTAATCATTTCAGGAATTCCATGATTTATCTCGGGGTCGATATGGTACGGCCTGCCTGCCAGCACGATTCCCCTTCTGCCGGATGCCCGCAGGTATGCCAGGGTTTCTTCACCCTTTCTCTTCATGTCTTCCCTGGCATTGGCCAACTCTTCCCAGGCAGCCTTACAGGCTTCCCTTATTTCATTTTTACTAATTCCTTTTTTTGTAAATATCTCAACCAGCCGGTTCGACAGGATTTCTTCACTTTCAAAGGACAAAAACGGATTGGCATATTCTATGGACGGATCCCTGAGTTCCTCCACATTGTTCTTGATATTCTCCGAGTACGAGGTAACAATCGGGCAGTTATAATGGTTGTTTGCACCGGGGAATTCAATTCTTTCAAATGGTATGCAGGGGTAGAAGATAAACTTAATCCCGTTGTCAATAAGCCATTTAATATGCCCGTGAACCAGCTTGGCAGGGTAGCATTCCGATTCGCTCGGGATTGATTCGATGCCAAGCTCATATATTTTCCTGCTGGAAGGCGGAGATAATACCACCCGGTATCCCAGCCTGGTGAAAAACGTATGCCAGAAAGGATAGTTTTCATACATGTTAAGCGCCCTGGGGATTCCGACCGTTCCGCGGGGAGCCCGGTCCTCGGGAAGCGGCTCATAGTCGAAATAGCGCTTCATTTTATACTCGTAAAGGTTCGGAATGTTATCCGCATTCTTTTCCTTGCCAAGGCCGCGTTCGCACCTGTTGCCGGAGATAAAACGCCTTCCTCCGGTGAACTTGTTGATGGTCAGGGTACAGTTGTTGGTGCATTTACCGCAGCGGGCAAGAGATGTCTCGAATTTCAGCTCATATATCTGGTCTATGGACAGCATGGTGGTTTCACTGCCATCATAGTGGTCCCTTGCAATAAGCGCGGCACCGAACGCTCCCATTATTCCGGCGATGTCAGGCCTTACGGCCTCGCAACCGGATATAAGCTCAAAGCTTCTAAGGACCGCGTCGTTATAGAATGTGCCGCCCTGGACAACCATTTTATTGCCCAGGTCCTTGGGATTTGTAATTTTTATAACCTTATACAGGGCATTTTTTATTACGGAATATGCCAGGCCGGCGGAAATATCCGCTACGGTCGCTCCTTCCTTCTGCGCCTGTTTTACCTTCGAGTTCATGAAGACGGTACACCTGGTACCCAGGTCAATGGGGTTCTTGGCAAACAAGGCCAGCTTTGCGAAATCCTCGACCTCGTAATTCAGGGATTTTGCAAAGGTTTCTATAAATGAACCGCAGCCTGACGAGCAGGCCTCGTTCAGCAGAACATTATCGACGGTATTGTTTTTAATCTTTATGCATTTCATATCCTGCCCGCCGATATCGAGTATGCAGTCCACGTCCGGCTCGAAAAATGAAGCGGCACGATAATGGGCTACAGTCTCAACCTCGCCCTCATCCAGCATAAGCGCGGCCTTAATCAAGGCCTCACCGTATCCGGTTGAGCAGGAACGGACTATTTTAACTCCCTCGGGCAGTATTTCATATATCTCCTTAATGGCTTTAATCGCGGTTTTGAGCGGGCTTCCGTTGTTGTTGCTGTAGAAGGAATAGAGCAGGGAACCGTCTTCTCCAACCAAGGCGACCTTGGTCGTTGTGGAGCCGGCGTCTATTCCGAGGAAGCAGTTGCCCCTGTATTCGCTTAAATTGCCCTTCTTGACGGTATGTACGGAATGGCGCTGTCGGAATTCTTCATACTCGGCTTCATTTTCAAACAGGGGTTTCATGCGGTGGACCTCGAAGTCCATCTTGATGCCCTCGGCTAGCTTCTTATATAAGGCCGACAGGTTTACGGCGGAATCCTCTTTAGAGTTCATGGCAGCGCCGATGGCGGCAAACAGATGAGAGTTCTCCGGAGCAATAATCTGCTCGTCGGTCAGCTTAAGGGTCCGAATAAATGCGTTCCTCAGTTCCGAAAGGAAATGAAGGGGACCTCCCAAAAACGCGATATTGCCACGTATGGGCTTGCCGCATGCCAGTCCGCTTATGGTCTGGTTAACAACAGCCTGGAAGATTGATGCGGACAGGTCGGGTTTTGTCGCGCCCTCGTTTATCAGCGGCTGGATATCCGACTTGGCAAATACGCCGCACCTGGCTGCAATCGGGTAGATAGCCTTGTAATCCTTTGCGTACTCATTAAGGCCCGCCGCATCGGTTTTAAGAAGGCTTGCCATCTGGTCGATGAAAGAACCGGTACCTCCCGCGCATATGCCGTTCATCCTCTGTTCCACACCATTGGTGAAGTAGATTATTTTAGCGTCCTCACCGCCCAGCTCTATCGCTACATCGGTATGCGGGGCATAATCCTGGAGAGATGTGGCAACGGCAACCACCTCCTGAATAAAAGGTACGTCCAGGTGCTTGGAGATGGTCAGCCCGCCGGACCCGGTTATTACAGGGCGGACGATAAGATCGCCAACCGCGTCCTGGGCCTTTTTGATTAATGCGGCCAGGGTTTCCTGGATATTGGCATAGTGCCTTTCATAGTCGGAAAACAATATTTCTTTATTATGATTTAAAACAACAACTTTGACGGTCGTTGATCCAATATCAATTCCAAGAGAAATGGCGTCATGCATATTGATTACTCCTTGTTCCGTACTGGTGGGTGACACACAAGTGTGTCCCATAAAGTGTGCCGTTTGTATTGCCTGGCTGGTTTCATCTGCTTATCGCGAATATTATACGATACCGGGTATGTTTATTCAACACCCGATACCATAAATTTATCATTCAAATACGGGGAAAAGCCATTGTTTTATTATTAAATAACAATTTATTTTTTCTTAAGATTTCATTGATTTTTTATAAACCGCAGGTCAATGATATTGTATTAACATAATATGCCGGTGTCAAATTATTGCTAATTGAATATAATAAACTAACCAACATGTAAACTGTTCGGGTTTGGGAAGGGATAGGATTTGTTCTGTATATATTATGAAGTAAAACAGGGAGATACGCTTTATTCTATAAGCAGACGCTATAATGTGGATGTTGACAGGATAATTAGTGCCAATCCGTTTATAAATGTATACAACCTTCAGGTTGGCGATGTGATTTGCCTGCCCTGTGTCTCCCGGGACGGATTTTCAAACTCTGTCACATACACGGTGGAGAACGGGGATACATTGGGCTCGGTAATTGCCAAGAACAGGATTAATATTGCGGATTTTCTTAAGGCTAATGACATCTACTCCATAAGCCTTATGCCCGGAACGATACTATCAATACCTGTTATCGAGGAATAGGCGGGGCTTTCTTTTGTTTGACAAAGAATATCTAAAAACTTATAATTAAGATTGAATTTTAGTCTTATGAAGGAGAGACCATGATTCAGATTTTTAAAACAGAAGATGGTGTATTGCAAAGAAAAGATGAAATAACGGAAGGCTGCTGGATAGCCATGACCAACCCTACAGCCCCGGAACTGGTGGAGGTTTCCGAGAAAACCAGGATTGACATCCATCATCTCAAAGCTCCGCTGGATGAAGAAGAGCGGGCAAGAATAGAGGTGGAGGATGAATATACCATTATTGTCGTGGATATACCTACACTGGAGAGATACCAGGAAAGGAACCGGTATATCACCATACCTCTGGGCATTATCATATCAAGGGAATACCTGATTACCATATGCCTTGAGGATACACCGATTCTCAAATCCTTCATTGACGGAAGAGTGCGTGATTTTTACACTTACAAGAAGACAAGATTTATTCTGCAGATACTTTACAGGAACGCTTCCACCTTTCTTCAGTACCTTCGCCTAATAGACCGCAAGAGCGAAGAGATAGAAAGAAAGCTTCATATATCAACCCAGAACAGTGAACTGATTGATCTGCTGGCATTGGACAAGAGCCTGGTTTATTTTACAACCGCGCTCAGGTCTAACGAGGTCGTTCTGGAGAAGATGCTGAGGATAGAGGGCATCAAGCAGTATCCCGAGGACCAGGATTTGCTGGAGGATGTTATTATTGAAAACAAACAGGCCATAGAAATGGCTAACATTTATACCGGGATTCTGTCCGGCACGATGGACGCATTTGCGTCAATAATATCTAACAATCAGAACAATGTCATGAAATTCCTTGCTGCTATAACCATAGTTCTTTCCATACCCACAATGATTGCAAGCTTTTACGGAATGAACTTCGAATATATTCCCGGCGGGAAAGCGCCCTTCGGTTTTATATTTGTAACATCGGCGGCAATGCTTATTACGGCGATTACGGCATTGATTTTTAGAAAGAAAAAATTCTTCTGAGGCGGAATGGAGTAAGCTATGAAATTCATTCAAAAGCTTGAACGAAAATTTGGCAAGTATGCAATCCGAGACCTTATGAAATATGTCATAGCCCTGTATGTGATCGGATTGCTGGTTTATACCATCAACCCCTTTGCGTATATTTATCTTGGCCTGGATGTGGACAAGGTACTGCGGGGGCAGGTGTGGAGGATGATAACCTTCTTAATACCGTATAAAGTACTTGGTACCGATATTATATTTGTGGCCATCCAGGCTTATATATTTTATCTTATCGGAAACGCATTGGAGCGCGCATGGGGATCTTTCAGGCTGAACCTGTATTTTTTCTCGGCGGTCATTTTTAACATAATTGCTGCCTTTTTAGTATATGGGATATTCAGGGTGAACATATTGGGCAATATCATGATCGTCATATCATCTCCCCTGGACATTATATACAGCTCCATGTTTTTTGCCTTTGCGGCATTATATCCCAACACACAATTCATGTTTTATTTCATCATACCAATAAAGGCGAAGTACCTTGCGCTGATAAGCGGTGCCATTTATCTGATTGATATTTACAAGTTCATATCAGCCGGGTATTATTTCGGAGTTATTCCGATTGTAGTGTCCCTGGCGAACTTTGTGATATTCTATATGATGACCAGGAATTACAGGTGGATATCGCCAAGGGAATTCGAACGGAGAGCGAGATTCCGCAGGCAGATTCATGAGGGACGAAGCGGCGGCAATGTCACGGGATTCAGAAGGCAGAACGTTATTACAAGGCACAAGTGTGCGGTCTGCGGAAGGACGGAGTTGGATGATGAGAACCTTGAGTTCAGGTTCTGCTCCAAATGTAACGGCAATTATGAATACTGCATGGACCACCTGTTCACCCACGAACATGTCATATAAATAATTAAAGAATATGACCGAAAGGATCGGATATGAGCGGAAACTTAAAAGCTATATACAAGGAAATCCTGATAAACAGGGATCTTGAAGAAAACATACCTAAGGCATTGAGGATCGCGGCTGAGAAATACTATACCTCTGCAATGGTCAAACTTGCCATGGATTATTATACATATTATGAGATGTACTGTGATGAGAAGGAGCACTGGTCGGAGGATCTTGCCGAATATATTGAGACCATAAAAGGCATTATCTCGGAAGGGCTCCTGGACAGCAGCACCGATGGGATTGAAGGGCTCATTAGCCGGACGGATGAAATACGAAAACGGGCAGCAGCCAAGATGGAAGCAATCACCAGGTACGTTGACCTGTTTGAACTGTATGAGTATGCTTTAAACCGTGTGGAATACAGGTTCAAGGAGATGGACCGGGTTGAGGACGACGAGGCTTTTGCCAGGAAAGTTCTTCGGTACATTTTTGAGTCCGATGACAATTCGGTTATTAATAACAGGATTAAGGAAATTATAAGCCAGCTTCCGGTTCGCATTACAAAGGAGAAATATTATGATTTCATGCGATCGGGCATTGGTATGCTGGCCGGAGCCGGTGAGGATACATGGAGAACCATGTTTTACATGGTAAGAAGCAGTGCGGCCCTGGATATCAACGAGGAGATCAGGGATGTCTATCCCGAGCTGTGGGAGAGGAAGGAAGAACTGGAAAGGCTTGATTTCAAGGCAATTTCCAGGGAAGAATATGAAGCCGTGGCATCAGGGATTGATGAAGCCACAAGATACCTGGAAATAGAGGGCACGGCTTTCATCAGCCTTGTAGAAATAATAAACGGGATTTATACCCTGCTGCTGTGTATTCCATATAATAAAAATGATTTGACGGTTGACAGCGAGATAAGAAAAGCCGCTTTGGATATTATCAGGGGCATTAATGAAGCTTTCCTGAAGGAAGGACCTGATACGTTCCCTGTCGGAATACTGGACAAGTTTACGGTTCTGGAGGGTGTCCAGGAGGACATGGAGCTTGAGATGATGAAGGTTGAGGATATCCTTTACCACATCAACGAGCGTCATGGGGCCGTTGTTAAGAGCCTCAATGAAGACAGTGTTCTGGAATCGCTGCTCCGCTGCAGGATTCTTAACAGCGGAAGCCTGTTTGTCGACCTTAATGATCCTGGCATGAACCTGAGGGTTAACAATGAAGGGCTCGGCAGGGAGACGGACAAGCTTATCAAGGAGCTTGACGATAAATTCAGAAACACCGACCGCATGATTGCCAGGGCCATTATGGCGAATACAATTGACAAGGTACCTGTATTTTTCGATTCCCGCACCGAGGTCATGGATTATATACTTTATTCGCTGAAAAGATGTACGGATATTCCTGAAAAGTATGCATCCATGGAAATTATAAGATCCATCATGGAATGGTAACTCCCGTATTATTAATGGCAATTTGTGGAATAATAATAGGAAACGCGGACGGATTGGCTTGGGGGACAAAATATGATACAATGGACGTCAAGAATATATGTCAGTGATAATCTTAAGGATAAGATGGACAAGATCGTGGATTCCATCAATAACGGAAGGCTTACTTATGACATATATTGTATTGCATTTGCTTCCCATCCGGAAAATCTGTTTGACATCATAAATGCGAACGAGCTATTATTTCCTCATTACAAAAAAACCGACATTAAAATAGCAGGCCTTGCAAGAGGCCGGGAGGAAGCCCTTAGGCTGGTTCAGGATATGATTATGGAAGTGTACGGTCATACCGGCGGATTTGATGTAAGAGGGTATTTCTCGTCAGATTATGAAAATCGTTAAGTTGAAGCATGTCTTGTCTTAGAATAAAAACGGGCGGTTGATGGATGGAGCATGTTATCCGTATTATTGTTGGTGTTGAAAATAATTGGCATTACGATATTGGTATTGCTTGGCATACTTTTATTTCTTTTGCTAATAATTTTATTTGTACCCGTGCGTTACCGACTGAAGGTTGAGCATGGCGACGGATTTGCTTTGGATGGTCATGTAAGCTGGCTGCTTCACTTCCTGCATGGCAGCATATCACAAACCGGCCGCGACAGAAAAATATGGGTCAGAATTTTCGGTATCAAGGTTTATGACAGCCTGCATTCAGGGAAAGCAGAAAAAGCAAGGCCAAAGAAAAAAAGCAGGATCAAGCCTGTCAGGCCGGAAAAACAGGAAGAGACCGAATTGACAGAGTCCGATGCAATGGAAACTGAGTCAGCAAAAACCGGCATGAAATATACCGGTAACTTAAAAAGGCCAAAAGACAAATTCTTTTCGAGGATTGTAAATAAAGTAAAAGAGTTAATAAAAAAAACCCGGGGCTTCTTTACAGGTATTGCGGATAAAGTCAGGAACCTGGTACAAAGCATCCTGGGGCTCAGGGAAAGAATCGGCCGGATTATTGATTTTCTCAATGATGATATAAACAGGACCGGCTTTCGCTTCACATATGACAGCATTAAAAAGATTTTAAAGCATGTCGGGCCTAAGAAGCTAAAATCAACGCTGGTGTTCGGCACCGGGGACCCGTGCAGCACCGGACAGATACTGGGTGTACTATGTATATTGTACTGCTTTTATGGGGGCGATGTCCAAATCACCCCGGACTTTGAGAATAAAGTATTTAAGGGAAGTCATTATGCAAAAGGCAGAATAAGGGCATGGACGATACTTGTTATAATTATAAGGCTGTTAGTGGATAAGAGGTTTAAAAAATTAAGGATGAATTATCAATTGCTGAAGGAGGCGTTATGATGTCTGAGAATAATTTCAATGCGACGGTGGAATCGTTATTTAAAGGTATGGACAGCTTTCTAACAACGAAAACCGTGGTTGGTGATGCCGTAAGGTTTGAGGATGGAACTATAATACTGCCCTTGGTTGAGGTAAGCTTCGGTGTCGGTGCGGGCGCTGTCGCCGGAGATAAGAAGAACAATGCCGGAGGAGGTTTGGGCGGCAGGATAGTTCCCAGTGCCGTGCTCGTTATTCAAAACGGTTCATCCAAGCTCATAAGTGTTAAGGATAAGGACAGTGTCAGCAAAATCCTCGACATGGTTCCCGATATTATCAACAAGTTCTCCAAGGGGTCCAAAAAAGACAGTGACTGCGGTATGGATGAAAAGATAAAAGAAGCGGTAAAAAGCGCATCCGAAGATGGTGCCGATGAGTAAAAAGGAGAATCTCTTAATCAGCGCATGCCTGCTGGGTTTATACTGCAGGTATGACGGAAAGGAGCTTCACCTTTACTGCCTGCCGCATTTAATGGAGAAATACAACCTTATACCTGTATGCCCTGAAATATTGGGAGGATTGGGAACTCCCAGAAGTCCTGTGGAAATAAGAAACGGCAGGGCGGTTGACAAAACAGGCAGGGATGTACAGGCTTATCTTGAAAGGGGAGCGAATGAAACCTTAAAGCTTGCCAGGCTATACGGCTGCAGACATGCCTTGCTGAAGGAAAAAAGCCCTTCCTGCGGTAATGGGAAAATTTATGACGGGACTTTTTCCGGTACGCTGATCGATGGAAATGGGATAACAGCGGAGCTTCTAGAGGAAAACGGCATAACAGTGTATGGCGAATCCCGGGTGGAAGAGCTGCTTGACAGGCCATAACCCGGTATGGAAGAAAAAATGCTTGCATAATCATTTATGTTCTGATAAAATGAATGTGTTTGTTAGGCTGTAAAGGTCTAAATTCTTATCTAAGGAGGTGCTCGGGATGGCAAAATGTGCAGTATGCGAAAAAGGTGCTCACTTCGGAATTGCTGTGAGTCATTCTCATAGAAGAACAAATAGAATGTGGAAACCCAACATAAAATATGTAAAAGTAAAAGTGAACGGTGCAGCTAAAAAGATGTATGTTTGTACTTCCTGTCTTAGATCCGGAAAAGTAGAACGCGCATAATTGGCTACATTGGGTGTCAGGGGGATCTTGACACCCTATTTTTACATTAAAAAATGTTTAATTAACCTGACGTTATCCTTAGTTACAGAATAAATTATAGCCAAGAAGCAAACATAGTATTATAATACAAATAGCTAATATTCCGTTAGTTATAAACAGCATGATCGTCATGCCGATTGCAATCCAGAACAGGATAAACCCTATCATTCGCCTCATATTAACACATCCAGTTAAAAAACATATTTATATATAATATGCAGGTATATATCGGGCTATCTCATAAAATGATGAATTTGCAGTTCGGCATCGCGCAAGAACATAAAAAGTTTTTGGTCATATATTGTAATAAAATGCGAAACGGTAGAGCGGGAATAATTGAAGGATTGGAGGTATAATATGAAAGGACATATGAGTACTGATATTGGTGACATTGTAATTGATAATGAGGTATTGGCGCAGTATGCCGGAGCTTCCGCCGTGGAATGCTTTGGTGTGGTCGGTATGGCTTCCGTCAATATGAAGGACGGTATAGTCAAGCTGTTAAAGAGGGATAATTTAAGCCATGGAGTGAACGTCACCATCGATGAGGACAACAAGATTACGATTGACCTGCATATTATAGTCTCCTATGGGGTTAGCATATCTGCTGTCGCTGACAACTTGATCAGTAATGTCAAATACAATGTTGAGGAATTCTCGGGAATGGAAGTTAAGAAAATTAACATTTTTGTAGAAGGAGTCAGAGTAATAGACTGAAACCGGGAATTACGGCATTTAAGGAGGAAAGATCAGTGATTGTGAAGACCATAGATGCAAAAACATTCAAAAAGATGTTTCTTGCAGGAGCAGCAAGCATAGAGGCAAAGAAGGAATTTATTAATGAACTGAATGTATTCCCGGTACCAGATGGTGATACCGGCACTAATATGACCTTGACTATTATGTCTGCAGTAAAGGAAATACAAAACCTGGAGAATCCCACAATCGAGGAACTGGCAAAAGCAATTTCCGGCGGATCACTCCGCGGGGCCAGGGGAAACTCGGGAGTCATACTGTCACAGCTGTTCAGAGGATGTACCAAGGAAATCAAGGATTACAACGAACTGAACGTTACCGTAATAACCAACGGATTAATGAGAGCCGTGGAAACTGCATACAGGGCCGTTATGAAGCCCAAGGAAGGAACAATGCTGACCGTAGCCAGGGGCGCAGCGGAGAAAGCCGCCCAGTTAGCCCTGGAAACGGATGATTTGGTTTACTTTTTCAAGGAGATAGTTGCCCATATGGAGAAGGTGCTTGAAATGACACCGGAGCTTCTCCCCGTTCTAAAGGAAGCCGGTGTGGTGGATTCGGGCGGCCAGGGACTCGTGGAAATCGTCAAGGGAGCATACAATGCCCTTATCGGCAAGGAGATAGTTCCCGCAGCATTCAGCGAGGAGCATGTATCAACCGGGATTAATGTTGAACGAATTGCCTCGGAGGATATAAAGTTCGGTTATTGTACCGAGTTCATAATTATGCTGGAGAAATACAGCTCCAAAACGGAGCCCGAATTAAAACAGTATCTTGAATCCATAGGCGATTCAATCGTGGTCGTATCGGATGACGGCGTAATCAAGGTGCATGTACATACGAACGACCCGGGCCTTGCCATACAGAAGGCTCTTTCGTATGGATCATTAACAAGCATTAAGATAGACAACATGCGGGAAATGCACAGCGAAAAGGTTATCAAGGACGCTGAGAAAGCCGCCGCGGAAGCCGAAACCCATAAGGAAAAGCCGAGGAAGAAGACGGGATTCATCGCGGTATCCATGGGAGCGGGGCTGGATGAGATATTCACCGGTTTGGGTGTGGATTACCTGATTGCGGGCGGACAGACCATGAATCCGAGTACCGAGGATATGCTCAATGCCATCAGGGAAGTCAATGCCGACACCATATTCATACTGCCCAACAACAGCAACATTATACTTGCCGCCGAGCAGGCGAAGCAGCTGACCGAGGACAAGAATGTCATAGTAATACCTTCAAAAAACGTACCGCAGGGTATAACCGCCATAATCAATTATGTATATGACAAATCACCTGAGGAAAATGCCGAGAGAATGACGGCGGAAATGAACAGGGTCAAGTCCGGTCAGGTAACATATGCAATCCGTGATACCATCATTGACGGAATGAACATCAAACAGGGAAACATCATGGGTCTGGGAGATAAGTCCATCCTGTCCGTTGGTGAGGATATCAGGGAAACCACAATAGAGCTGGTTAAGCGCCTGGTGGATGACAGTTCGGAATTAATAAGCATCTATTATGGTGAGGATGTAACCGAAGAACAGGCGAATGAAGTATCCGAAGAGCTGATGAAGCTTTACCCCGACATGGATGTCGAGGTTCATTATGGCGGACAGCCAATTTACTATTACCTGTTGTCGGTTGAGTAATGGCGACTGTAAACTACAGACCAAGGATAAAACAAGTGGTTCGGACACCGGCGGGCCACTTTTGTCTTATATTTGTGATGGCATATCGATTATCGGATAGCAGTGAAGGAGGATTGTAATGGAAAAGGCTCCAAGGGCTGGGGAAATATTTTACGTGACAAAGGATAAGCCTTACCAGGTCATTACACTTGGAATACATAAGGAGACTTGTGAGAGGATGGTAATTTACCAGGCGTTATTTGGGGACTACGGTACTTTTGTGCTGCCTTTGTCAAAGTTCATGGAGGAAATATATGCTGCTTCTGACGGAACAAAGGTTCCGCGGAACGGTGTGAAGGAACCGTGCGGCACCCCGGAAATACCCCCGGCTGATGAAAAATCCGACTGCAGGACCGGTGACATTACGGACAAGATGACCGTGGAAAAGGATGAAGATTCCTTAAATGCCGAAAAACCGCCGAAACCGGAGACTGATGACAAGATTAGCGAGATCCTGTTGAAATTCCTTGATGCCGACTCTTATACTGAAAAGCTGGAGATATTAACTACCAATATCAAGAAGATTGACAACAGGCTTATCAACGACATGGCAGCTTCACTGGACTGTATCGTGGAGGACGGGCCGATTGATAAAAGGCAGCAGGAGCTCATTTATTGCTTAAAGCAGCTAAGCAGGTTTGAGGTAAGGAATAGATAGCTGAATAGTAAAAATAGAATCGAAAAATTAAACCGGCCTTGTGCAGGCGCATCACCTGCAGGAAGGCCGGTTTTCGCGGTTATTGCCGGACTGTAGGCTGTTAATTTAAGTTGAGCTTCTTCTTGAAGATGTAGTTGGTTACAATGTAGTAAACAACGCTTAATATTATGGTGAATATGATGGAGAAGGGGAATACCTTTGAAGGGACGGCTTCCAGGATACTGATGGAGCTTTCCCATTCGTTCAATTCGCTGTAATAAGGGCTGTAATTTAGCATGGACAGCTCGATATTGGTCCAAATCAGCATGATAATTGTCGAAATCATCTGAACAATGGTATTAATGCCGATGTAGGCCGCAAAGGAACCGATTACCCTGTGTTCCGTAAAAAGATGCCCGATTGCTATGGAGGCATAAATCATAAGTATTTGCATTACTGTGCCCACCAGCAACAGGATGGCATATTCGGCAATAACCAGGCCATACTTGTCGCCGAAGCCAAGCCTTAAGCCATATAATAATCCGTCAAGTATTTCCTTTAAGCTTTCAAGATTATCACGGGTGCCAAGCATGGCAAGCAGGGAAAGGGCCACAACAGCAAGGGTTCCTATGTTCCAAATCATTGATACTATAAGCTTTGAAATAATATGCTGTGAGGGCTTGACGGGCAGCGTAAACATCAGGTATCCCTCATCCGACAACAGGTTCCTGTAAAAGCGCAATATCATTATTACAAATGTGACAACGATGGCTGCAAGTATGGAAAGCACATACATTGCTATCGAAAAGTTTCTTATTGTTTTAAGAGGCTTGCTTAAGTTGTCGATACTGAACATAACCCTGTTTATTAGGGAAAGCAGCAGCATTATCAGATACAGCGGAAGGAATATTCTCGCTGTTGCGTTAAATTCGTGTTTGATTAATTTTCCTAGCATCTGAATACCTCCCTGAATAATGTGTCTATGGATTTTCCTTCCTTTTCATGTATCTCGTCAACCGGTGCGTGGAGGACCAGCCGACCTGCCTTGATGAATACGGCCTCATCCAAAATATTTTCTATATCCGCGATGAGGTGCGTTGATATAATTATCGTGGCATTTTCGTCATAATTGGTTATTATCGTATTCAATATATAATCCCTGGCAGCAGGATCAACTCCGCCTATCGGTTCATCCAGACAGTAAAGATCGGCTCTCCGGCTCATGACCAGGATGAGCTGTACCTTTTCCTTGGTACCCTTTGAAAGGGATTTTAAGCGTTTGGACGGATCCAGGTTCAGCCTGTGAAGCATGTCATAAGCCCGCTTTTCATCAAAATCTTCATAGAAATCCTTGAAGAACCTTATGGTATCCGATACCTTCATCCAGTCGGGAAGATAGGTTTTTTCAGGGAGATAGGAAACTATTCTCTTGGTTTCCACTCCCGGTGCCATACCGGCAATTGTGATGCCGCCCGCGTTTGGAACCAATAACCCGTTAATAATTTTAATCAACGTGGTCTTTCCGCTTCCGTTCGGCCCCAGGAGACCGACTATCTTGCCCCTTTCCAGTCTTAGACTGAAATTATCGAGGGCTAAGGTTGATCCGAATCTTTTTGACAGTGCATTGCATTCAAGTATTACACTCATATCTTTCAAACTCCTATCCTATTATTTTGCTAATTGCTGTTTTCGGTTAACTTGTTAAGATAAGAAATGATATCGTCCCGTCCTAACCCAAGTTGCTTCATTTTGTCCAGAAAGTCCCGTACAATTTCAGTGATGTATTTTTCCTTAAGCTGTCTTATAAGTTCTTCATCAGAGGTAATGAACCTTCCGGCAGTACGATTGGTGTGCACCAATCCGTCACGTTCCAATTCTGTCATTGCTCTTTGCATCGTATTTGGATTTACCATGGCCTGTGCCGCCAAATCTCTGACAGAAGGGAGCTTGTCACCGGGCTTGTATACGCCGGCAATTATCTTTGCCTGGATCTGCTCCACAAGCTGCAGATAAACCGGCTTTTCGGTATTCAGTTCCCACTGCATCATGTTGGCTCCTTTCTATAGAATTGCTACCAATGTACTATTGTATTTGTAGCTTAATACAATAGTACATTAATACAATTGTTTTGTCAATACTATTTTTTCAGTGATGTCATATGTACTAATTTCAAAGGGATTTACGGGAAGCATATAATTATCAAATTGTTCCTGAACCTTTATTGCATATAAACGTTTGTTCGATTTTATTATTGAAAAATAACCATTTTATGTTATACTATTTATAGTTAGTTATCGCTGAATAAAGGTATGCAGTGGTTTTATGAATGATTACGTCAACGAAAAAAAATATCAGCCTTTTAAAATCCCCGACAGACGAAATGTTCAGGAAAGCGGGGCTTCCAACATTCGTACTCAAAACAGCAAATACTCGCAAATGTCTCTTTCGGACGGATTGTTTTATGAGATCGAATATGATAACAGTCCGTTCCCCGGGGTGGGTAAATTTGTTTTAAAAGCGCAGAATATTGTTCAGCAGATTGTGCAGCCTCAAAAAGATCCAATCCGGGAACTGTTTTACAGAATGAGGGACATAGCGAGGCAATACCCCGTACCATATTCGAATTATAACAAGTTCTACGACAGAAGGATTCAGAAATGGAATGCCAGGGTCTTTTACAAACAGGCCCAGTTCATGAAGGATTTTGAGGATGATTATCCGGGGAGCGTTCCGTTTTCGTCATATTATCCCTATTACCAGATGCTGAGCTATGAACAGCTCAGGACATATTTCACTTGGCGGTCCAAGGTCAGAAAAGGTGATGTGCATAGCACATCCATGTCTTACGTCTTTTTGTATACCTATGAGCTGCTGAACAATATCGGGGTGGAAAGCCCGAAGGACGGCCTGGACAGGCTGATGGCGCTTTGGGCATCCTATCGGACATACGAGCCTTCGATTGACAAGTATTTTGCCAGGTGGATCAAGGATTATCACATTTATTACGAGCTGCCCCATACCTTTAAGGAATTTGTTGAAGAAAACAATCTATCAGGATATTACCCGGATATTTATACCGAAAGCAGCTTTGATTTGTTCTGTACGATCTCAAAATACGATATACGCAAATCCGGCTTTTACTCTGAAGGCAACAGCAAGCTGGTAAAAGACTGCTTTTATTTTGTTCTGGACAGAATCCGCACGGAGTTTGAAAAGGCGGGCTTTCATTTCTACGACGACCTGTTCAATCCTTCAAAAAGGCCGGTTCCATGGACGCCTTTCAAGGATGCTCTCTTTTATAACTGGCTTAGGCAGCCTGATAGAAAGGTCGTAATGTCCGAAAATGAAATCTATATATGCAGGAATAATGAATGGGAGTTCAGCAATGTAATCGCATCTGCCGAAGGCCGGCAGCTGCTCGGATATATAATGAAGCAGATGGAGTCGGTGCTTAGGCAGATAAAGAAATACAAGTATAAGATTAGCGCCAGTTTGGACATGATCGATCAGGCAACCAGGTTAAAACTGCAAAAATCGGGATTATTCATAGACAATATCGTTAAAACCGCGGTTATGGAATTTTATAGGGAAGCAACCAAGACCGTGGTAACGGTTAATCCTGCGTCCCTGGAGCGGATCAGGCAGGAATCGCTGGCCATACAGGAAGCCCTGATTGTTGATGAAGAGGAAGAAAACAACGAAGCATTCAGTTTGGAGCATTTTAGTACAGGTGACGCCCATTCGGATAGCCTTGATACGATACATTACGGTTCGGAGCATCTCGATGCGGGATGTACCGGTACAGTGGATTCTGATATGGAGGATTCCTGCCTGGAGCGTTCAGGCATGGAGCATTCCGGTATGAATGGCTCTTACGTGAAACAATCCGTAAGTAAAGAACCCATACAGGCGGCGGATGTATGGGAAAGCTTAAGGAGTGCCTTATCGGGCTTTGAGCTTAAGGCTCTGGCCATTATTCTTCAGAATGACGGAGACATGTATCAGAGACTAAAAGAATATGCCGACTCGCAGAACATCATGCTTGAGGTCCTGGCGGACGGCATAAATGAAAAAGCCATGGACCATATAGGTGACAGTATTCTTGATGAAGATTTCAATATATATGAGGATTATGAAGAACAGGTAAAGGGAATGGTAGGGCTATGATTAACAAGGTACCAACAAGGATAGCTAACATTATAATCAATGCGCTGAAGGGCGGAGTGGTTCCCCGGGTCGGTCTCGAATATATTACGGTGGGACGGGCCCAGGAAATAGCCGCCATCCTTCATGACATCGATATGATCGAGCAGGGCAGCGCTTCTTTCCGGTTTATTGTTGGAAGATACGGCAGCGGCAAGAGCTTCCTGCTCCAGACCATAAGGAACCATGCCATTGCCAGGGGATTTGCAGTGGTGGACGCCGACCTGTCTCCCGAGCGCCGTTTTACGGGAACCAAGGGACAGGGTCTTGGCACGTACAAGGAGCTTATACAGAACCTGTCTACAAAATCAAAGCCGGACGGCGGAGCATTGCCTTTAATCCTCGAAAAGTGGATATCGGGAATACAGGCATCGGTAAAAATCAACACCGACGCGGAAGGGGAAGAATTCGACAAGCTGGTGGAGAAGCGGATATATGCCGTCGCAGGGTCCTTGGAGGGCATGGTCAACGGCTTTGAGTTTGCCAAGGCAATCGTGACATACTGGAAGGCTTACAAACAGGATGATTCGGAGATGAAGTCC
>JAAYHD010000016.1 GCA_012735495.1 Clostridiales bacterium
ACTACGTTTGATGGTATAATAGTCATGAGACTTGAACGCTCCTTTCTGGGAGGTAATGTGTGTTTGACGATTCCATTATACCAGAGGCGTTTCAGGTCTCATTTTTATTATTAAGTTAACAGACCAAGGTTAATAGGATGGAGTGAAGTATGAATTATTATTTGGGCATTGACGGAGGCGGTACAAAAACAGAATGTCTTTTGGTTGATGAAACAGGCCGGGTGGCGGCGCATGTGCTGACCGACGGCTGTTCCTATAAAGAGATTGGCGTTTCCGATGCAGTCAAAAAAATTATGTACATTATCAGCCGCTGCATTGATGCTGACAACGAAGTATCTGTTGATAAAATCCGCGGAATGGCAATAGGTCTGCCATGTTATGGTGAAAGTCCAAAAAGCGATGTTCTTTTATGGGAAGGACTAAAGACCGGACTTGGCAGCATACCCTTTTACCTGGCAAACGACGTTGAAGTTGGCTGGGCGGGGTCACTGGCACTAAAGCCTGGAATAAATATAGTAGCAGGAACCGGCAGTATTGCATTTGGGAAAAGCAGGGAAAATGTCAGTGCAAGAAGCGGCGGATGGTCAACATTTTTCGGGGATGAAGGCTCTTGTTACTGGCTTGGAAGAAGGACAATGGAGCTTTTTACAAAGCAGGCGGATGGACGCGTGAAAGAAGGAGAGCTGTATCATATACTTAAAGACGAGCTAAAAATCCGGGATATTCAGGATTTTATCGAAAGGATGGAAACAGAGTATGCGCCCAACCGGAGCAAGGTGGCTTCCCTGCAGAGGATTCTGTTTTCTGCTGCCAAGGCAGGAGATGCATCGGCAATCAAATTGTATCAGGAGGCTGCTGACGAGTTATTTATGCTGGTTTACAGCCTGGCTTGCAGATTGAACTTTATTGGGAATGAATTTATTGTATCTTATTCCGGTGGGCTGTTTCATGCGTCGGAATTCGTTATACCTTATTTAAAGGACAAAGTAGAAGCCATAGGCGGAAAACTTGTAAAGCCGATTTTTACACCGGTACAAGGAGCGGTTCTTTTGGCCATTCATATGTTTTCAGAACTGTTATCGGACAGGGATGTCACGCAATTCAAGTTTATAAATAAAGAATAGAGGGATAAGAACATGCCGTTAGTATCAACCAAACAAATGTTGCTGGATGCACAGGAAAAAAACTATGCCGTTGGTGCATTTAATGTAGAAAATATGGAGATGGTCCAGGCTGTAATTGCGGCTGCGGAAGAATTAAAGGCACCGGTCATTATACAGACAACACCTTCGACAGTAAAATATGCGGGTTTGGATTATTATTACGGATTGGTAAAAGCAGCTGCACAAAATACATTTGTTCCCGTCGCCCTGCATCTGGATCATGGTTCATCTTTTGAGCTCGCCGTAAGAGCAATAAGAGTCGGATATACATCAATCATGATTGACGGTTCCCACGAGCCTTTTGAAGATAATATCAGGATTACCGGGAAGGTGACGGAAATCTGCACTCCGATTGGAATTCCAGTGGAAGCTGAGCTGGGCAAGGTTGGAGGGAAAGAGGATGATCTGGACGGTGGAGAAAGCAACGGATTTACCGATCCCTATGAAGCAAAGGAATTTGTCCTAAAGACAAATGTAACATCTCTGGCTGTTGCTATAGGGACCGCCCATGGAATATACCGGGGTGAGCCTAAACTGGACCTGGACCGCTTGGAAAGGATCAGAAAAGAAGTGGACATTCCCCTGGTATTGCATGGAGCCTCGGGATTGGCCGATGATGTTGTAATGGAAAGCATTAAAAGAGGCATCTGCAAGGTTAATTTTGCGACCGAGCTCAGAATTGCTTACAGTGATGGTGTCAAAAAGGCAATAAGGGAAAATCAGGATGTATATGACCCTAAAAAATACGGCTCTGTAGGCAGAGAATACGTAAAATCGGTTGTTATGGAGAAAATGAAGGTATGCGGATGTATATTCAGGATATAAAGGATAGATTATCTGCCGGATTTAACAACGTCCACAGTGATTTACAGGATAAAACTGTCATTACATAGATCCCTGGTGAAATAATTATGAATGGAAATAAGTTGAAAAATATACTGTTTGATATATTAATAGATATAGTCAGTGCGTTTATATATGATATAGGAATCTATTGCTTTGCAGTGAATGCCAGGTTTGCCCCGGCTGGTGTAACAGGTATTGCTGTTATTATCAGCTATCTGCTGGGGTTACCTATAGGAAGAATGGCACTGCTTTTCAATATTCCAATAATTATTATTACATATCGTATCCTGGGCAGAAAATTCATTATAAAATCAATAAAAACCATGCTGATATGTGCATTTGTTATGGACTACATTATCCCGTTTCTTCCGACATATACGGGAAATCCATTCTACGCGGCCATATGCACAGGAGTTTTTTCAGGGATTGGATTGACACTTATATATTTAAGGGGATCTTCCGCCGGTGGTACGGATTTTCTGATTATGGCTGCCAGAAGACTGTATCCCCATTTATCCATAGGACAGATTACATGGATAATTGACGGTACTGTTATTCTGATTGGAGCATTTGTGTTCAAAAATATCGATTCCGTCATATTGGGGCTCACGGCCATTATGGCTTCCGCTGTTGTAATTGACAAAATAATGTATGGCATTGGTGCGGGAAAGCTTATTTTTATTGTATCGGAACATGGTGATATGATAACGAAAAGCATAAGCGAGGAGACAAGCCGCGGAGCCACCCTGCTTAAGGGGAAGGGTTCCTTTTCGAAAAAAGACAAGCAGGTGATAATGTGTGCATGCAATAACCGACAGGTGCTGCAGATAAGGAAAGCTGTGGTTAAAACGGATCCTGATGCATTTATTATTATAACAGAATCAAATGGTATTTATGGAAGAGGGTTTAAGACGGTTAGCGATATATAAGAAACAAGGGGATACTGCAGGAGTATCCCCCGTTTTTTTTGCAGCAACCCAGTTATAACATATGGGCTAGCTATCTTTTATCATCAAAGTCCGGCACAAGCCATTCCGTATTCTGCGGGAAGGGTTTCTTCTTCATGTCGAGCTTGTCGGGGAAGGGCCAGCATACCTGCTGCTTCTGCAGCAGCTTTATGCACAGGTAAATGACGGACTTATCGGTGAATTCCTGGAACTCTTCTTCATTAGGTATCTTGTCAATAGGTTTACCCTTGTCGTTAATATCCGCATCGTATATTGCAGCCCATTCGAGTTCGCAGTAAACAGGCTCATTGAAAATTTCGATATTGGACCTGTCTGCTTCCCGGATGTCCTTGCCCATTCTCTTCTCATCAAAGTATCTTGCCACCAGGGAAGGAGGATTAGGCACTATTTGAGGAGGAGTGCAGAAATCCACCTTGGTGTAGAATTTTACCGGTACATGAACGGTTGTATCTTTAATCACGCCTGCGATGGTATTGTACTTTGAGCATGTCTTGGTGGCATATTCAATATTTTTCCTGATGTACCCTTCAAAGAAGACCTTGTTGGTTGTGGCGATATACCTGCACTGTTTGAGGAATATCTGTTTCTCAATTCTCTTTATCTCATAGGCAGGTTCGTTGAGCCGGATTTTTGCTTCGGAATCGACCTGAACCACGAATTCTGCCAGAACTCTCGGGATTTTAAAGTCTCCTCCGGGCCATGGATGATTCACGGCTTTTGTCAGTGTCTCGGATTGCAGAACGCTAGCTTCGCAATCTTTATCACATTTTGCGGCATAAACATCGGAGCTTACAACAACCGCGCTTTTGGGTTTGCTGTAGTTATCCATATTCCACCTCCTGATATGATGTTTTAAAAGCGTATGCTTTCATTTGGTGAGTGAAAGCTTACCATCGTAAGCTTCAGCTTACAAATTGGAAGCGACAGCTTACAA
>JAAYHD010000001.1 GCA_012735495.1 Clostridiales bacterium
AAAATAATATTTATATCTTGAAACGGTATCCAACACCCCATATGGTTTCGATGTACTGGGGCTTGGACGTATTATATTCTATCTTCTCGCGGATCTTTTTGATATGGACCGTCACGGTGGCGATATCTCCTATGGATTCCATATCCCATATTTCCCTGAAAAGCTCTTCCTTGGTAAATACCCGGTTGGGGTTCTCCGCAAGGAATGTTAAAAGGTCGAATTCCTTGGTCGTAAAAATCTTCTCTTCATCATTGACAAATACCCTTCTTGCGGTCTTGTCAATCTTCAGGCCCCTGATTTCTATTACCTCGTTTTCCTTCTGCCCAGAACCGATTAACCGTTCATATCTTGCAAGATGGGCCTTTACCCTGGCGACAAGCTCGCTCGGGCTGAAGGGCTTTGTTATATAGTCGTCCGCTCCCATGCCCAGGCCGCGTATCTTGTCTATGTCCTCCTTCTTGGCGGACACCATGATAATGGGAATATCCTTGTCTTCCCTGATCCGTTTGCATATCTCAAATCCGTCCACGTTCGGGAGCATTAAATCCAGGATTATCAGGTTAAAGTCCTCGTTGAGGGCTCTCTCAAGGCCGGTATCCCCCTCTGTTTCGACCTCCACCACGAATCCCGACAGCTCCAGGTAATCCTTTTCCAGTTCCGCAATAGGAATCTCATCCTCGATAATAAGTATCTTCTTCATCATTTTCCTCCTGGTAAACCAAAAAGTATCACTGTGCCTTTTTCAGTGTAAAGCTTAGGGTTGTCCCTTTGCCCTTTTCACTGACCACCCATATCTTCCCGAAATGGTCCTCTATAACCTTCTTGGCAATTGCAAGGCCAAGGCCGCTTCCGCCTGTTTTTGTACCTCTTGATGCATCTCCCCTGTAGAAGCGGTCGAATATGAACGGCAGCTCATCCTTGTCAATGCCTGCCCCGTTGTCTTCTATGTCAACCCTGACATAAGCATCTTCGTCGTTAATACATATTTTTATTATTCCTTCGGGCTTGTCCATGTATTTAACCGAATTGTTTATAATATTATAGACAACCCTTTTAAGCTGCTCCGCGTCGGCAACAACCTTGACGTCCCGGTCCACGCGGTTTTCATATTCCAGCCTTATATTCTTGACATCCAGCTCAAGTTTCAAGTCCTCCACGCAGTCCTCAAAATAATCGGCCAGGCTTATGCTGCTGAACGAATATGGAATTGTATTGCTGTCTATCTTGGAGTAGTATGCCAGCTCATCCACCAGGACCGCCATGTCACTAGCCTTGTTATAAACCGTTTTCAAATACCTGGTTTGCTTTTCCTTGGTATCCGCCACCCCGTCCAGCAACCCTTCGGTATAACCCTTGATGGTGGTCAGGGGCGTTTTCAGGTCATGGGATATATTGCTGACCAGCTCCTTGATGGTCTCTTCATATTGTATTTTATCATCAATGAGCCTTTTCAGGCGCAGCCTCATGCTTTCAAAATCCTCACAAAGCTGGCCGATTTCATCCTTCGTATCGGAAGAAACCGAATAATCCAGGTCCCCGTTCTTTATATGGTCGGTAGCCACTCTCAGGATATTCAAGGGCTTTAGAATACTCCTGTATATCCAGATAATCAGCAGGCAAGCGGTCAAAAACAGAATAACTATAAACGCTATGGCAATTTGTATTGCGACCGCCTTAATCTGCGGCATCAGGATATTAACGTCCGTTATAATGAATATGGTTCCCTCGCTGCCGTCCGTAAATATAAAGTCCTGCAGCTTGACAAGAAAAGACTTCTTTCCTTCAAGATAAATGCCGCCGTCCACCTCCGTGCTTCCTGTTCCGTACACGGGAAGAAGCCCTTCAATCATGTCAAGCTTTTTTTCATCACCAACGTATATGAATTCTTCGCCTTTTCTTACAACCAGGAACGAATACTTCATTTTAAGCTGATTGTTTATGTCTTCATAATATGCGGTATTACTTAGCTTCTCGGGCAGGCTTATGGCATAGAGCTTGATTTCATTGAAAATCCCCCTGGTTATCCTGTTAAGGATATGGGTGGGATTCGTTATAACCTGCAGGGTCTTTGCCTCCACATCGTAGGATTCATGGATTGATGACATCTGGAAGCGGACAATGGTCCCGCCGGCAATGGATATTAGAATCACCGGCATTGCTATCATTATAAGAAACGCAATTATCAATCTATGCTTAAGCTTCATAATCCACCTGTCCTATTTCAAATAAGCCTTAAGCTCCTCTGCCTTATCAAGCCGTTCCCATGTAAAATCGGGATCGTTTCTTCCAAAATGCCCGTATGCCGCGGTTTTCTTGTATATGGGCCTTCTTAAGTCAAGGGTCTTTATTATGGCTGCGGGGCGAAGATCAAAATGCTTCCTGATGATTGACGCCAGTTCCGTATCGCTTAATTTGCCCGTGCCGAAGGTATCAACCATGATGGATGTGGGCTCAGCTACGCCGATGGCATAGGAAACCTGTATCTCGCAGCGTTTCGCAAGCCCTGCCGCCACGACATTTTTAGCAATATAACGGGCTGCATAAGCGGCCGACCGGTCAACCTTCGTGCAGTCCTTTCCGGAAAATGCGCCGCCGCCATGCCTTGCATAGCCGCCATAAGTATCAACAATAATTTTTCTTCCGGTAAGCCCGCTGTCCCCCTGCGGTCCCCCGATTACGAATCTTCCCGTAGGATTTATATAGAACCTGGTCCTTTCATCCACCAAATCCGCGGGCAGAACAGCATCCAGCACATGCTTCCTTATATCGGCCCTCAGTTCCTCGATGGAAACCTTCTCGTCATGCTGGGTTGATAATACTATGGTATCCAGGCGAACCGGCTTCCCGTCCCCATCATATTCAACAGTAACCTGGGACTTTCCGTCCGGCCTTAAGTAACTTAGTATCTTTTCTTTTCTAACCTGGGCAAGCCTGTAGGTAATCTTGTGCGCCAGGGATATGGCAAACGGCATGTACTCCTCCGTTTCATCGGTTGCATAGCCGAACATCATTCCCTGGTCCCCGGCCCCAATCATGGCCAAATCCACATCTTCCGCAAGGTTTTCTTTTATCTCATATGATTTATCCACACCCATGGCGATATCCGGAGACTGTTCGTTTATTGAAACAATAACACCGCACGTATCAGCATCAAACCCGTATTTTGCCCTGTCATAACCGATTTCCCTTATGGTATCCCGGGCTATTTTCTGAATATCCACATATCCCTGGGTCGTTATTTCACCCATTACAAGCACCAGTCCGGTTGTGACCACCGTCTCACAGGCTACCCTGCTCATGGGGTCCTGCCTGATCAGCTCGTCCAATATTGCATCTGATATCTGGTCACAGATTTTATCCGGATGTCCTTCGGTTACAGATTCCGAAGTAAACAGCTTCTTTTGCATTTTTAACCTCCTTAAATACGTTCCTTATCCAGGCGGCAGCTTATTTTTTATAATAAAGGCTAATTCAAAGTCCTCAACCGTGGAACAAAATAAGCCCGCAATATGCGGACTTGATATCCTGTCATCAAATCCTCTTATTGTTCGATTGCTCGCTCAGGTTGGCACCTTCCTTTGCAGGGGTTGCCGTGACTTCATAGAGCCTTGACTCTCCATCACTCTGAATAAGAGAAATTATTATATTAAGTTGTACGGGCTTTTTCAGCGCTCTGGCAATTTTATGATATAACGAAACTTGTCCATCGTCAAGGGCTTTCTTAATCTGCAATTATATATTATGCAGTATAATACGGGTTTTTAGTATCGCATGATTAACTGCTTATTTTATTATAACCTTTTCGCCGTCCTCAAAATGCATTTCACTGTCGACGGGGTTTATTATCATGCTTCCCGAGGCTATTTCCTTAGTCGTTACATAGACAAAGGCGCCGTCCGCCTCCGGAAGTTCAATATAATTTAAAGTCTTTTTATGAACATAATACAGCTGCTTGCTGAAGCCCTGCTCCGACGCAATAACATATACACTTCCGTCATCCGTCAGGGCTGATTTCGGAATCATGATATATCTTTCATCCCCTTTATTATAACATCTATTAAGCCTTATTGCCTCGACATCCGGAGTAATCCATTCATAGATTCGTCCTCCAGATATTGTTAATAATATAAGCAGAAGAAGCAATAATGCCGCAAAAACATATGACAGCCTTCTCATGATATCACCACCTGAATTTTTCCATGGCTTTTTGAAGTGTCTCGCGGAACAGAAGGAACACCACCAGTACAGGATACATATATATTGTTGCCCCTGCAAATACCACATCCTCCGGAAGCCGCGTCAGTACCACCGAAAGCGGCATAATATCGGGTGCCTCGGAAGCAAATATGATTGCCTGCTCCACCATGTTCCAGCTTTCACAAAAAATAAGCACCGCCAGGGCGCTGATTGGAGCCTTAAGCTGCGGCATGACAACATGGCGAAGAAGCTTAATAACCGAGGACGTCTCGAGAGTTGCATATTCCAGAAGCTCATTTGGAATCGCGGCGATAAACTGCCGGTACAAAAACACCGCAAAAGGAGTAAACATCATGGGAAGCATTAAGGCAAGCGGGGTATTAAGAAGCTTCATGTCCCGCAGCTGTATATAGTTCGGTAGCAGTGTCGCCTGAAAGGGAAGCAGCATAACTACAACAAATACAAAAAACAATGCGTCCCGCCCGCGGAAACGCACCTTAGCAAACAGGAATCCCAGCGGAAAGGAAACTATTATGCTTACAGCCGTTATGGCTCCCGCATATAATGCGGAATTCCAGAAATACAGCATTGCCGTATGGTTAGTGAAGAAAAATTCGCCGTATTGCCTTAGTGTAAACGCACTCCCACTGTAGCGCAGCGAATTTACAATCGTCAAAACAACGGGGAAAACATACGCCGCCGCCAGAATCGTCAATATGATAAGAAGAAGCAGCCTTTTCTTCATATGCTTACATCCTCTGTGAATTTATTTTGAATCTTATATATTAACGATATGATAATCGCAAGAATGATTGCGGCAATTGCCGAAGCACATGCAAGATTGTGGTAATTGAACTTCAAAAAATGATTGTTCATGTAATACTGTATGTTGTATGCGGCATCCAGAGGATAGTTGGTACCGTAGAAAAGATAGCTTTCCTTGAATATTTTCAGAGAATTTACAAAGGACAATATGCCTACAAAAAACATCACAGGGGTTATAAGCGGCATTGTAACGTACCTGAACAATTTCAGACCCCTGACCCCGTCAAGCTCTGCCGCTTCGATTATTTCCCCCGGCAGCTGGGACAGGGCAGCTGTAAGCAGGATTATATTAACGCCCGAATTCTTCCATATATACAGCACGTATATGGGCAGGGTTTGAAGCAAAGGCCCACCATCCTTCATCCAGGCAAAATAAACATCGTTATCGAACACCAGCCTCCATGCAAATATGACGCTTACCGTCGGCAGCAGCATTGGAAGAAAGAATGCGCTTTTCATGAAGTGATATCGCCTGTCAAGCCTGACAAGCCCCATTGACAAGGCAAGCGATACGATTAACAGCAGGCCTACCCCGACAAAAGAAAATATCAGGGTGTTCCGGAGGGCAAGCCTGAAATACCTGTTGCCCAGAACCATACGGTAATTGTCAAACCATACGAAATTTTTATGGAACACATCGTCAATAAATGAATACCACAGGCTTTTGCCGAAGGGCCATAAGAAAAACATAATAAAGCCCGCAAGTCCGGGTATGCATAATGCAAATACCTTTAACTTGAACCTCTTATTATTCATTCAACCACATCTCTGCTTCCCGTTGTATTAGAGCAATGGCTTCGTCAAGGGTAAGACGGCCGTTTTGGTAGTCATCTATTATATTGCCGTTAATGTAAAATCCACATCTGCTGTTAATCATTCCATCCTTCACTATATTATAAATATCCTCAAAAGCCGGTTGGGTTATGTCATAGCGGTCAGCATACATCTCCTTATCTTTGAAAAGCAGAACGCAGGTGTATGACCAATAATCAAAAGGAACCTTTGTTATCGCTTCCAGGTATTCAAGGGCAAGCTCCTTGTTTTTACTGTGGGGATTAATGAATGCGCAAGAAATATTTACACTATTCTTTTTTACATCCGAATTTAATCGCGGCATGGGCAGTACACGCCAGCCATCAAGGGAGGACATATTAAGCTGTTCTCCAATACTATCATATTTATATATTACCCTGGTCTTATCAAAACGGGCCGATTCCTCCATCAATTCCCCTTTATAGTCGTCATGACTGCTGCGGAACAGCGGATGACGAGAATTGGGTGAATACATTATCCATCCTGACCACATCTTGTCGAATAAATCACGAAAAAGCGGCGTTTCATAGTTTACTTTCTTTTCTTTGAAATTATTGTAAGTCATATCATATTGATCCTCCAGGGATCTTGCGAAAAGATATGGCGTTTCAACATAAGCGGCATAGTTTCCGGTTCTTGGCATGCGTTCCGACAGCTTTAAAAAATCGTCAAGATAACGGAATTCTTCCAGATCAATATCAAACTTCTCAATATTTTCAGGTATATACCATATGACATACGAATCCAGCTGGAGCGGAAGCATCCATATATCACCCGACGGAGCCGTCATGGCATCCGCTATATAATCAAAACATTTGTCCTTATAATTTTTTATAATCTCCGAATTATTAAGCGAAACGTAGATTCCCTTGCTAAGGACGCCTTCGGCCAGGTAGCTCGCGGGAGTGGTAATATAAATATCAACATCGGGGTTACCCGCCATAATCTCTGTAAGTACCGCCTGATTATCAATATTCTGGCTAATAAAGACAGTCTTTATTCCGCTGATTCTTTTCACTATGGAGGAATTAATATATACCTTACTAAACGGAATAGAAACCGCAACACTCCCCTTTTCTTCCGCCGCCTCTATGAATTCTTTGTATTCTTTGTTTTTTTTGTCATCATTGTCTATATCGCTTATATCAGCATGGCTGTTCCTGTTAATATCCTCTATATATACGGAGTTTATAGCATTGGGTTTGTCCGTATAATATCCGAAATAAATAATATTCCCTTTCAGGAAGGTCATATCATTGCCGCAAAGTATAAGAATCGGTTCTTCGATTACCTTCTCCGTATTGTCCGACAGGTTAAGCATAACAACTTTCTCATGATCCGAGTATATAAAATAGTCATTCTCATATACAAACGCTGTAATGTACCCGATATCATCCAAATTATATAATTTAGCGCTTTTGCCATCCTTTGTACCGAAGGTATATAATGCATATGCGTCATCCCGATAAGCATAATAGTAAAGTTTTCCGTCGGATGCCGCATATATGGCTATTATATTGGTTTCGTTTGTATCTATTACCTCGCCTGTTTTTGGATTGATCCGATATAGTATCTCACCAAAATTTATATATCCATTAGGACCAAGCTCATAATTGTGCACTTCCGGTACAGCCAGTGCATATATATACTCTCCTGCAGACGCAAGCTTCAAAATCTCTTCAGCTTTCAGCTCATCAGTTATCTTCTTAATACTCCCATCCTTGGTATCCAATGCCACTATCTGCTGCTTTACGGCATCATAGGCGTATACCATGCCGTCATGCCAGCATACCGCTATAAAATCTGAAGTGTTTTCATATTCATGCATTAAGGTTCCATCATTCTTATAAACGGTTAATAATCCGCCGGCTTCAAGAATATATAGGTTGCCATCAGGAGAAACTGTGAATGTGACAACTTCACTTGCCGGATTTGAAACGGTTATCTTTTGAAACGATGGAAGCTTAACATCGCCCTCCGCATCTTTCTTATCAGATGTGCTGCATCCCGCAAGCAGGATTATTATTAATAATAAGCCATATAGCATATACCTTCGCATAAGTACCCTCCCGAAACCCTTTGAAGATGTACCGGTGCCTATAACAGGCACCGGTACGTATGATTTATTTAATGCCACTCCTGGTAGTTTGGACACTTATCATGTACTTCAGTACAGTCGTCTGTATATGTGTAAAGGAATGCAGTGCAACTACTACATCTCACAGCATGTAAATATATAAGACGTGTCTTGTAGCATATTCTGCCGTCTGTTAAAGTATGTGAACCTGCAGTAACACTGCCATAATATCCTGTATGTGACCATTTCGTATATGTGTTATTACATGGAAGACCTGTGCCTGGTTGATAATGGTCTGCTGCCAATGCAGGACTTACAGTCATCAGAAAAGCAACTATGGCTGTAAAAATTAGCGCAATAATCCTTTTTTCATAGACACCCTCTCCTTTCTTCCATAAATAAATGACTTGATGTTTCTACATAATTTTTGCCAGCTAAATTATAGTACAAACATCCAGATATAATATACCATATAATTCCATTTGATGTCAAGCGCTGTTAACTGATATCTAAATATATAAAATATATATATTTTGTTCCTTATATAAACTATATGTCCCTTATAATATCTGTTTCTGTAGGCTTACCTATATCATCTTAATGCCACATGTTATTCCATATTTCCGAAATGGCACAATCAAGCGTTTGGCGGCCGCTATGGTTTATATCCAAGGGTTTCTTGACTTTTCGACATATTAAGCATATACTTTAATTGTATAGATTTGTGGGAAAAGAAGGATATTTTGTAAATTAATTGAAAGGAGAGGCTGTTATCAGCAACGGTATAATATGGATACCCAGAAAATACTAACATCTCAAGCCATTCCCGGAATGGTGGTTGCGGAAGATGTATATACAAAGGATCTTCATCTTATTATTGGCAAGGATACCGTGTTGACAGACAAGATAATAACCAGGCTCGAATTTTATTCAATAACGGATATAACCGTATATGCCAAGGACAGCTTTATCCATATCGAGAATGAGTACATAGAAAATACTTTCTTTAATGAGATCAAAAACAGCGAATCCTTCAAACTCTTTAACAAGGCATATCACAACGCGGTAAACAATATTAAGGAATCCTTCAATAATCTTGTCCGGAACAACCAGGATGTGAACCCCGACCAGCTTTTGCTCGACGTAAATAAGATTTTATATCAGTGCAAGACAAATATAGAATTGTTCAACATGCTGCACTGCATGAGGGAATATGACGACACCACCTACATCCACAGCTTGAATGTGGCCCTGATATGCAATATACTGGGAAAATGGCTTCATTTCAGCAAGGAAGACCTGGAAACCATCACCTTGTGCGGATTGCTCCATGACGTGGGAAAGATGCTGGTGCCGAACGATATCATATCCAAGCCGGCCAAGCTTACCAACGAAGAATTTATGGTGATTAAGACCCATGCGGTCCGCGGGTTTAACCTGCTGAGGGATAAAAACATAGACGTGAGAATAAAAAACACCGCCTTGATGCATCATGAACGGTGTGACGGAAGCGGTTATCCGAACGGGCTTGTGGCCCATGAAATCGAACCCTTTGCCAAGCTGGTGGCCATCGCCGATGTATATGATGCCATGACCTGCGCAAGGGTATACAGGGGGCCGCTGTGTCCGTTTGAAGTTATTCACCTGTTTGAAACAGAAGGCTATCGGAAATATGATACCAGGTATATTCTGACCTTCCTTGAAGGCATTGTCCAGACCTATATCAATGCCAATGTCCGGCTGAACAACGATATGAAGGGCGAAATTGTCATGATAAACAAATTCGCCCTGTCAAAACCGGTTGTAAAGGTCGGATCCGATTTTATCGACCTGTCCAGACAGCGCGAATTATATATAGCGGCACTCATATAATATAACCATGTGCCTGACAATATGTATCAGATACAAGGTTCAAGCTTAACCAACCTTAAGCTTGAACTTTTTTATGGCCTTTGTATCGTTGGAATCCACCTTTGCCATGGTGGCTCCAAGGTTCTGAAGCTTCCTTTCGAAATCCTCATATCCTCTTTCAATATATTCGACGTTCTCGACTATGGTAAAGCCGTCGGCCATCAGGCCTGCCATAACCAACGCGGCCCCGCCCCTTAAATCGGAAGCGCTTACAATCGCGCCTGTCAGGCGGTCCACACCGGTTATAATGGCGGTATTGCTCTCCACCAGCTTGATGGATGCTCCCATTTTTGTCAATTCATCCACATACTTAAATCTATTCTCAAATATGCTTTCCGTCACTATGCTTGTACCGCTGGACAAGGTTAACAGTGTTGTCATAAGCGGCTGCATGTCTGTAAGGAAACCGGGATATGGCAGGGTCTTGACATGGGTGCTTCCCAGGCGGTCCTTGGCCGTAACCCTGACCGCATCGTCATATTCCTCCACGTTTACGCCAACCTCAAGAAGCTTGGCGGTAAATGCCTCAAGATGCTTGGGAATTACATTCTTTATAAGAACATCTCCCTTGGAAGCGGCGGCAGCAAACATGAATGTGCCGGCTTCGATCTGATCCGGAATAATCGTATACTCACTTCCATGGAGCTTCGATACTCCCTTTATACGAATGACATCCGTACCTGCGCCTTTTATATTGGCTCCCATGCTGTTTAAGAAGTTTGCCACATCTACCACATGGGGTTCCTTGGCGGCATTTTCAAGTACGGTTTGTCCCTCCGCCATGCAGGCGGCAAGCATTACATTTATTGTTGCTCCAACGCTGGATTCGTCAAAGTATATGGATGACCCGACCAGCTTGTCGGCTTTGGCGCAAATCAAACCATGTTCAATCTTTATATCCGCACCCAGTGCGGCAAATCCCTTAATATGCCTGTCTATGGGCCTGCTTCCGATATTGCAGCCCCCGGGCAAGGCCACCTGTGCCTTGTTGTACTTTCCTAGCAGGGCGCCTACAAGATAGTAGGATCCCCTGATTTTTCTTACGTTTTCAGAATCCGCAATTACCGTGTTTATCCTGGAAGCATTGATCCTGATTGTATTCTTGCCTATGCGATCAACCTTGGCGCCTAATTCGGTAATAACCTTTAGAATAATATCAATATCGCTGATATCGGGAACATTATCTATCTTAACAGTTTCATCGGTCATAACGGCAGCTGCGATTATTCCAAGCGCTGCATTTTTATAACCACTGATTGATACCTCTCCAACTAACGGTTTTCCGCCCTTAATTATATACTGCTCCATCGTCCACCTCGTAAATGTGTTTTGCTAAATATCTGTATTTCAGTAATTCTTTGTTAAATTTTTATCCGCTATTCTGATTATACCACATCGTTTTTTTTTGTAAATTAGTTTTTAAGTTTTCTTTTCTGCCTAATTTGCTCAAATATGCCATTTTATGCTATTTCCGCTTTCTATTATTGTCGAATGACATTGCCTGTATCAATATTATTTTACTTATTGCTAGATATTATTAATCAATACCCTGGAAATTCACAGAAACAGTATCATATATTGCCATTTGTCATTCAAGTCATATCATAATTATTGAAATTGCATATGTTTGGTGGTATAATTATCGCACGAAATGACATTACTTAATATTAGCCGTCATTAAATGCACTAAGGTGTGATTATAAACTATTTTTCCATTTTGTCAAACATTTTATTTAAATATATGCATGGGAGATGATTTGTAATGGCTCCTAGATACATAACAATCGAGTCGGTTACCGGAGGGGTCAGCAATCGTGTAAAAGAGGACTTAAAGTTCAAAACCGACAGTTTTGTCTGGCGAATAAAATTTACCGCGCCATTAAAGCCGTCCACGGTAAACAACAAAAACCTGTATGTGACCAACCTGAATAATGTGCCCTTGTTAACAAATATAAGATACGATTCGGTTAATAACTGCATTGAAATCGAGCCCCTGGAGCCCTATAACAGAAACGAGTCTTATCTTCTTCATATATCAAGCAAAGTGGAATCCAGGCGCGGGCAGAAATTACCGAATGATATCACCATTCAGTTCAAGCTGTAGCCTACTGGCTGAAATCCTCCGGCAGTATGGTTAAAATGCCGGCGTCGGCCAGTCTGCCTTCAGCCGCCAGGGCGGAAAGCAGTTTTCCTGTCCTCAGGTCTACTGCATCTATTGCATTTTGAACGTATTTTGCAACACTTTCAAGCTGTTTATCCCTTTCCGTGTTTCTATAGATCTCATTTATGCCTGCTTTCAGAACCTCAAAGGCAGGCTGTTTTAATATATATTCCCGCTGCATAATGTAAAAATACGCAAACCCAAGCAAATCCTCCTCCGTGTAAGAGGGCAGGTGTATCCTGTTCTTAAAAAGCTCCATTAGCTTCGGGCATTCCCGAAACAGCCGGTTCATGTTCTTCTTGTTTTCCTCAAATATAACCGCTATATCGCCATGGAAATACTTTATGAGCTCCAGCAGCTTGTCTATTGTCGGTCTTTTCAATTCACTGGCATTTTCGACAACCAGGCAGCAGTTTCTTAATTTTTCCCTTGCGCCGGTTATGTCTATGCCATTCAGCTTCTCGGCGGTTATCTTGGCTATCTTCGAGGTTTTCAGCTTGCCGGTTTTATTCAAGAAAATGGCAATGTCCTTGGCCAGGGTGGTTTTGCCTGACGAAGGGGCTCCTGTAATAATCATCTGGACGCTCTTTGTGCGCTTGTCCAATATCATTTCGAGGCTCCTTGTCAACTGTCTTTGAATATCCTTGATATGAAGCCATTTCCCGAAAATCCTGTATATGTCGATGTCAAGGCTTTCCGTCAGCTTATCAAGCTTGTCAAGGTCCTCGTTTTTTTCGTCCGTTCTTATGAACCGGAAAATATCCGACTCTTCTTCGTCAGCGGGCATTTGGGTGTCATAAATACCCTCATCATCGCCGTTGCCGTCGATATTGATACGGCCATCTTCTTCATTTTCCCTGTATTCCTTGTTTGCTTCGAGCTCTCCGCCTTCTTCGCTTTCCATGCTTTCAATACGTTCCGTTTTTTCTCCGTCATCATCGGCCATATCTTCCTGTCCGGTTTCTTCATTTCCGGTGCCCGTCCCGTCATCCTCCTCGATTTCCCCGTGGCCGTCTCCCATCAGGCTGTTTATTTCTTTCCCCACGCTTTCGGCAAGCTCGTCCAGCATCATATCCTCGGGGGTATCCTGGATCTTTATATTAACCGTTTCTTCCTCCTTGACATGACGGATACTGTCCTCCAAATCGGCCGTTATACCGCTTAACGTCCGGTTTTTCAGGCCTTCCAGCAGTTCTTCCTTGTCTATCTCCCCAAGGTGGTATGCTCTTAGGATTTTTGCTTTCTCTACATATCTTCCCTCTCCAAACCAGGTAATAAGGTCGGAGCATTCCTGGATGCATTCTTCCTCCATTCCCGCCTTGTAATAGAGCTTGGCCAGCTCATAAGCCCATTTTTCCATATATGCGGTTTCTTTAAGCTTCTTTAGGGATTCTATCTGGACATGATACGGCTCTTTCTTTGCCTTGTCGATTTTATACCTGAAAATATAGATGCTGTAATCATTGGGTGCCAGCTCTTCGTATTCCTTCAAATATTTCTCGGCTTCCTCAATATTTTTCCCTTCTATTGATGCCAGCACCATCTGGTACATGACCCTTCTTGTTTTTGATTTTTTATACAGCCGGCTAAGCAATGTCATGGCCTTATCGTATTCTTTGATTTGTATGCAGACGTCAGCAAGCAGGTTTAGGTCAGCTATGTTTTTAACCTTTTTCAGAGGAATAGTATCCATTATTTTTTGGGCGGAATCATAATCCTTCTCCTGGATTCTTTTTCTAATCTCTTCGATTTTTAGAATTATATCATAGCTTCCCATAATTAATCCTCCTTACCGGTAATTAAGCTGCCATTTCAGAATATGCGGAATTCAGGTCTCCTTGTAGTACCTAAGCGTGTCCTCCATTTCCCTGGTTATCTCAATATTGTCCTTTTGAAGCATTCTGTGCCTTCCTTCGGTCTCCCTGATTTTCTTCAGCCGGTTCCTTATAAACCGGGCAAACGCTTCTTCAAATATGGGCTGGATAATCAACTGATCCCTGATGTTTTTGGAAAACGGGCAATAGGTTGCCATGATTTCTCTTACAACCTTGTTCAGCTTGATTGCTCCCTTTGATTCGTAATTAATCCACGCCTCATAATCTATTACAAATATTTCACGGCTGTTGTTTCTTCCTTTTTGGATCTGAAGCTTGAGTTTTTCCTTCCTTTCCTCCGAAAGCTCGCGGTTCTTCTTATAAAACTGAATATAGTCGGTGTATTCGGATGTTAAAGACTTGACCTTGATATCGTTCCATGCGGTGCCCTCTATGGTCCTGCATATTTCCCACCGGAATCTACCGCACACCTTGACTACGTTTTGGAACAGGTCTGCCGCGGAAAAAATCGGGAACAAAAATCTGCCCGGACTGTTTCTTCTCTTGCCCGTAATGTCCTGCCACATGATGCCGTTGGAGCCCATGTTGGGCATAAGAATAATGTCCGGATAAATACGCTCGATAATGTATTCCTTTTCAATCTTTTTTCCTTATTGACATAGAGAATCTCACGGTCAAAAACGGAGTAATCTATTTCCAGCAGCCTGGCAAAGGCATCATTGATTACGGCCGGTGTTACATACGCCCTGTCCAGCTGCCCGCTGATCATATCCTTATGGAGAACCGGAACGAAAACGCTTATCTGCCCGTTCGTGGTCCTGTTATTATAGCGGAACATATTGTTAATCTCATATTCCAGCCTTTTCTCCATGTCGGAGGCATACTCCGCCAACTGGCTGTCCGTAAGCTTTCCCTTGCTCTTTAAGGAGACCAGCATTTCTTTATATTCCTGGTCAAATTCATTTTTGGACGGCTCTTTCTTGCCTTCGTATATTAAGATCAGCCATTCCTTTATATTATACACTTTTATATCGCTCGAGACATTCTCTTCCTTAAGAAAATACAAGGCCAGCCTCTGCTCCCTGTCAAGCAGCCTTTCGTCCGCATAGCCGTATTTTAAGAACATGTCAATTAATCTGGGTACGTTTTCATCCCTGTAAGCTTTTAAGAAGACGTGTTTGTATAGTTCATAGAATTCATCGGTAAGGGCTCTCCGGATTTTTCTTGCTTTTTCGTCCAGGGAAAGCCTGTCGGCCAGGCTGATGAAATCATTCATGGTATCCAGCATTTTCTTGGCCGTTTTTTCATCTATTTCAGCATAATCAAGGATTTTCTTAAAGGAACCCTTAAGCTCCTCCAGGACCTTCTCCGCTTCCTCCGCAGAATATGGCCGGTTGGCCTCCCTTCTAGCATCCAGGTCCTTTATGCTGTTCATAACCAAATGATATGCTTTTTCCATGATATTGCGGTCTATTTTTAATTTCCTGCCAAGACTGTTTATGAAGAAGTTTTCTGTTTTGTTTATCTGCTCTATGGCGCCGTCCATGACATCTATCAGCTCTCCGCAGCTTCCGTTTTTATTGATAATCTCCCGCGCGCAGGACGCCGCCAGGTTAAACAGGCATGTGCCGTTGTCACTTATTATGTATTCCGTCATGGTCAAAAGCTTTCCGGCATACTCCTTCAGCAATTCGTTAAGCTGGTTAATAAGATCGGCCTGGTCACCCATCTGGTACATGGTAACGGCACTGTTGCTTGAATAATATGCTTTTACGATTTCGGCAGGAATGGATGCGCTTTCAATGTAATAATTCAGCTTGTCCATATCCAGCATATAGGGGTCGACTTCCCCAAGCTCGTTGATCCATTCGGGCTTTTTTGCCGTATATCCCGGCATGGAAGCCAACTTATTATAAACCTTGAGCCCTTCAGTCAGAAAATCATAAAGTTCAAGGCATTGGTTCGTCATGTCCCTGTATATCTTCCCCAGTTCGCTTATAACCCTGTTTAAGGACATTATAACATATCCGCTGTAGTCCTTCTTATATGAAAGAATGTTCTCCAAATCTTCCTTATGGTCAATTCCAAACAGATAAACCGCAGCATCCTCATAGGCTATGTAAGAGCTTTGGTATTTCCCATGGTAGACATCGCTTACGGCCAGAAACATTCCCGGCCCGATCAAATAGCAGGCACCCGCATGTTGTACTTGGATTCGGCCCTTTATTAAAAGAGCTATGCTAGTCAGGTCTTCTCCTTCCTTGTATATGAAATCGCCTTTCTTAAAGTTGTTAACAGCATTCAGGTTACCACTCTGTCCCATCCAATCTCTCCTGTCCGTTTAATTTTTTTATATTCCGATCATATTTTCAAAAAAATTAAACCATTACACCACAATTATATAATATATTTTGATTTATAAAAAGGATTTTTCCCTAAAAATCCCTAAATAGTACGAAATTCTTATTTTTTGCTTTAATTATAAAAAATAAAAGGGCTGTTTTATTGAGTTATAAATCCTTCATAAAACAGCCCTTATATATAATTTTTTCCGTGCATTCTGCTTCGAATGCTTACCACAAGCGTTACCTTTACAGTTAACTCGGTCCAGGCGCCCTTGCGGCACACGGAAGCATTCGCTTAGTGCTGCTTCATTCCTGACCTGACACGGTTCACGAAGTTCTGTTGCGCAAGACCCGGACGTCAACATCACTTATAAAGGGCAGCCTCACAATAAGACACCCTCGGCAGAATATCACCCCTGCTGTAGCGGATTGCAGGTACAGGGCACCGCTATCTCCCCGGCTGCACGGAAATCTTATGGCAAAGTAATATTAAGGTGTAACAATCAGTATACAGTTTATGGTTTATGATGTCAAGCATCAAGCTTTTCCATTTTATTGCGGATGCGGAGTTCCTTAAAAAAGGTTTGCAGTATATCGGCGCACTCCTTTTCAAGTACTCCGTAGGTTGTCTCCACCTGATGATTAAATTCCTTCATATCAAGCAGGTTTAAAATTGATCCTGCGCATCCGGCCTTAGGGTTCATAGTCCCTATTACCGCCCTTTTAATCCTTGCCTGGACAATGGCTCCGGAGCACATCTGGCACGGCTCCAAAGTAATATAAATCGTACAGTCCTCCAGCCGCCAGTCACCCATTTTTTTGCTTGCCTTGCTTATGGCGGTAATCTCCGCATGGGCCAGCGTTGTCTTCTTTGTGTTTCTTTTATTATAACCTCTGCCGATTATTCTATCCTGATATACAATAACGCATCCGATAGGAACTTCTCCCATGCGGTACGCCTTTTTTGCCTCCTTAAGCGCTTCCCTCATATACTTTTCGTCTGTCATGGCATCATTTCCTTTACTGTACAGCGTTGCGGACGGGCGGATCAACCTTTATCAATTCGGCTAATCATTTATCCGCATCTTATAATTAATTATATCCTCAATTATTATTTTAGTCTATTGTATTCATGATCTCTTCATAGGAGACCAATATAACGTTACCCAGTTCCTCGGCACTTTTCCTGCAGTCGGATGTAAATCCGTTCTTTGCAAATATATAATAATACTTCTTTTCATATGAAAACAGCCTGCTGCGCCTTATCAATGCATGCAGCACCGGTGAATCAACCTTCTCATTTGTCCATTTGCATTCGCCAAAAATAGCGGTGTTTTTTGCCCTGCCGGTTATTAGATGTCAACTATTTATATTGATATTTCATGCTAAATGGATTACAATGTGGTTCATAAATATACCGGCAAAGAAGCAGGCAGGAAGCAATCCGGCTGCCCGCAAGGAGGAAAAATGAACATACACGGCTTTAACAAATCCACTCTCTTGGACTATCCCGGGCATCTGGCAGCCACCATATTTGTGGGAGGCTGCAACTTGCGGTGCCCTTTCTGCCATAATGCTTCCCTGGTTCTCAGGCCCTACACCCAGCCGGTCATACCGCTTGAGGAGGTCCTGTCATATCTTGAAAAGAGAAGAGGCATCCTTGAAGGGGTATGCATAACCGGAGGGGAGCCCACCTTGTACGCAAATCTTCCCGCTTTTGCAGCTATAATAAAGGACCTGGGCTACAAGGTAAAGCTTGATACGAACGGAACCAATCCTGCCATGATAAAAGACCTGGCAGAAAAAAAGCTTATAGATTATGTAGCCATGGATATAAAAAACTCCAGGGAAAAATATGCCGTTACAGCAGGAAATAAGGATATCTCCCTTAATGACATAGATGAGAGCATATCCTTACTCCTTTCAGGGATCGTAGAATATGAGTTCAGAACTACCGTTACCAAAGAACTGCATACCGAAAATGACATGCACTCCATAGGACAGTGGATTAATGGTGCCAGGGCATATTATCTCCAGGCCTATGCCGATTCAGGCGATATAATTTCTCCCGGATTTTCCGCCCCCTCAAAAGAGGTATTGGAATCATATAAGGCGCTCCTTTCGGATTATGCAGAGCATGTTGAAATCCGTGGTGTTTATTAATCATGTGATGCGGCGGCTAAATCCTGATTTCAATATACCAATAGCCGAAATCTCCCTGCTGGGGTTCCCTGTTGCGGATGGGTTTAAAGCAGTCAAATCCGAACATCCTGGCCATAAAACGTTCCCTGTGGTGATAAATGCCGGGGACCCCGAGCATATAACGGATTCCGAAACGGTCGGATATTTCCGCAAATATTAAGTGATGGTAACAATAATAGCCATGAAGCAAAAAGCTGTTGCTGCTGTAGGGCCATGCGCCGGATGGCAAAAGCCCTATATCCTTCGGTTCTATCTTGACACATCTTGTTATCCCGCCGTCCTCAAATGGATTTATCTTCGGATAAGTGGCAAATATCCTTGCCGCCGCAGTTTTGTCATCCTTATCCGTTTTTGCCGCAGATATTTCAGACGGTTTATCAATGGTCTTTTCATATGCCATCTCGGAAGCCTTTTTTGCGGGTTTTCTTGAAAGGCTTTTAAGAAAGTCCTCGGAAACCTTGTCTGTGTTAATTTCATCAACTGTCTCCGACGCCATACCGGTTTGCTGTTTGTCGGGTGCTTCCTCCCCATTGTCCGCTTCCCGGGGGGCTGCTTTCGTTTCGGATTCCACTCCCTCACCGGATTCATTGGTATCTTTATTGATTTCATCCCTGGTTTCTTCCCGGATTTCCTTCTTGTTTTCCTCCTCGTTTGCTGCTTCCGGCTCTGCAAGCCTGTTTTCCCGTTCATATTTCTTATACCTGTTTACCAACTCCCAGGGATTATCAGGCATCTTATCTTCTTTCCCTGCCTCCCGATACGGCATATAGCCTGCCGGTTTCCTTGCAAATACAGGTGTATCGGGCTCGGGCCTTGCTTCCGGTTTGGGCTTTGGCTTAAGGGCATCAAGGACTTCTTCCAGTATAACCGGCTTATCATCCCATCGAGTGGCATAAAATACATTGGAGTTAAGAAACAGCAGAAGTCCGCCCATATCGGAAAAACCGTACCCCGAATCCTTAATGTTTTTTTCCGCGACGGTCAGCCTGCTGTCAATAACCCGGTTCTTAGCCATGCTGTCACCAAGGTAAATCAGCTCGGTTTTATCCGACGGCCTGTATATCAGGTAGGTCGGAAATATCCCATCCTGTATGCCGTTAGACTGCATATGTATTGTAAACTTGCATTCCCCGTTTTTTATCTCGACCCTGGCATAACCTACATTCTTTTTCTTTTCTCCGTTTTCATATTCGTAAATATACGACACGAATCTTTTATAATCGGCCAATTGATCACGCCCCCTTAAATTACTGATCCCTCGGGTTCATACATGATTCTATTTAATATATTCCGCAAAAACGGACGTTATGCCAAATAAAAACCGGCCATGCCAAAGCTTAGCCCGCTTTGGCATGACCGGCCGTATTATATCTCATTTTATTACTTAATCTGACTGTGAAGCTCCTGAAGGGAACGAACCCCCTCCGCCTTGTTGTGCTTTATGGCTTTTATTCCCGCTATGGTTGCCCTTGCAGCCGCCATGGTTGTTACATAGCTTATTCCGGCTTTAATTGCGGCCTTCCTGATATAGCTGTCGTCATCGGCACCCTTTTTATCTATCGGGGTATTGACAATGATGTCAATCTGCCTGTTTGTTATGGCATCCAGTATGTTAGGCCTTCCCTTGTTAAGCTTGTGGATTTTTCCAGCCTTAATACCGTGCTTTACAATCACGTCATAGGTTCCCGATGTGGCCAGTATGTTAAAGCCGCAGTCCGCAAAGCCCTGCGCCACTTCAGGAAGCTCTGGCTTGTCCCTGTCGCTGACGCTGATAAGGACCGTTCCCGTCAAAGGCAGTGTCTGGTGAGCGGCTTCCTGGGCCTTGAAGAATGCTTCTCCGAAGGTTTGTGCCAGCCCCAGTACCTCGCCGGTGGAGCGCATCTCGGGCCCCAGTACCGGATCAACCTCCGGGAACATGTTGAACGGGAATACCGCTTCTTTTACTCCATAATGTGAGAATTTCTTTTCCTTCAGCGTTGGAACCGGCGAAGGTTGCCCCGTGTACTTGCCGACCATGATCTGAGTGGCAAGCCTTACCATCTGTATGTTGCATACCTTGGATACCAACGGAACCGTTCTTGACGCCCTCGGATTGGCCTCCAGCACATATACCTTGCCGTCCTCGATGGCGTACTGCATGTTCATTAGGCCGCAGACATTCATTTCCTTCGCGATTTTTATGGTATAATCCTTGATTGTCTTTAAATTCTCTTCCGATATGCTTAAGGACGGTATCACGCATGCAGAATCTCCCGAATGGATACCGGCCAGCTCTATATGTTCCATAACTGCAGGGACAAAGGCATGCTCACCGTCGCTAATGGCATCCGCTTCACATTCAAGCGCATTGTGAAGAAAACGGTCTATCAGGATGGGCCGGTCGGGAGTTACCCCTACCGCAGCTTCCATATATACCTTGAGGCTTTCATCGTCATGGACTATTTCCATGCCCCGCCCGCCAAGCACATATGAAGGCCGCACCATAACCGGATACCCGATTTTTCTTGCAATTTCAAGGGCTTCTTCTACGTTGACCGCCATACCGGACTCGGGCATGGGTATCCCGAGCTTGTCCATCATTTCGCGGAACCTGTCCCTGTCCTCGGCCAAATCGATTGTCTCGGGAGACGTACCAAGAATGTTCACGCCGTTTTTCTTTAATTCCTGCGCTAGGTTAAGCGGTGTCTGGCCGCCGAATTGCGCTATGACACCGAGGGGCTTTTCCTTCTCATATATTCCGAGCACATCCTCAATCGTAAGGGGCTCGAAATACAGCCTGTCTGACGTATCGTAGTCCGTCGATACGGTTTCCGGGTTGCAGTTTATTATAATGGTCTCGATACCCAAATCCCTCAGGGCAAATGCAGCGTGAACACAGCAGTAGTCGAATTCTATGCCCTGTCCTATCCTGTTTGGGCCTCCTCCGAGTATTATTACCTTTTTATTGCTTGTTGTCGGAACATTGTCCTCCTTTATATGATAGGAGGAGTAGTAGTATTTTGCGTCCTTTGTTCCGCTGACATGTATTCCTGCCCATTTGGCCTTGATTCCCGCTTCATACCTGGCCTTCCTGATCTCATCCTCCCCGACCTCAAGAATCCGGCTTAAGTACCTGTCGGAAAAGCCGTCAAGCTTGGCCTGCTTAAGCACGTCCACAGGCGGAACGCTTCCCTTGTATGCCTTAAGAGCTTCCTCTTCCTCGACAAGCTCCTTCATCTGTTCGATAAAATAGGGCTTGATCTTGGTAAGCTCATTAATTTCTTCCACGGTTGCGCCCTTTCTCAAGGCCTCGTACATGATAAACTGGCGTTCGCTGGATATATTGTGGAGCAGGTCAAGCAGCTCTTCCTTGGATTTTGATGCAAAATCCTTGGCTCCGCCGAGCCCGTATCGCCCGATCTCAAGGCTGCGGACGGCCTTCTGGAACGCTTCTTTATATGTCCTTCCCACGCTCATAACTTCTCCGACGGCCTTCATCTGTGTTCCCAGCCTGTCCTGGGCGCCCCTGAATTTTTCAAACGCCCAGCGGGCATATTTTATGACCAGGTGTTCCCCGTCGGGGTAATATTTATCAAGTGTTCCGTACTTGCCGCAGGGAATGTCGCTAAGATTCAGTCCTGCCGCCAGCAGGGCGGAAACAAACGCTATCGGGAATCCCGTCGCCTTGGAAGCCAGTGCTGAAGAACGGGAAGTTCTCGGATTTATCTCTACCACACATATCCTGCCCGTGGCAGGGTTATGCGCGAACTGAACATTGGTACCTCCAATAACGTCTATTGCGTCCACAATCCTGTATGCCTGCCTCTGAAGCTCCGCTTGCAGTTCCTTGGATATGGTCAGCATGGGAGCACAGCAGATGGAATCACCGGTATGGACTCCCAGGGGATCAATGTTTTCAATAAAGCAAACCGTAATCTTGTTGCCGGCGGCATCCCGGACCACCTCAAGCTCCAGCTCGTCCCAGCCAAGCATGGATTCTTCGACCAGGACCTGGTGAACCAGGCTTGCCTGAAGCCCTCTTGCTGCCACCGTCTTAAGCTCATCCACGTTATATACAAGTCCGCCGCCTTCACCGCCCATGGTATAGGCAGGACGGATTACAACCGGATAGGACAGCTTGTCCGCAATAGCCAGTGCTTCGTCCACCGAATAAGCCACTTCGCTCCTTGCCATATCTATCCCCAGGGACTGCATGGTTTTTTTAAATTCAATCCGGTCCTCACCCCGTTTTATGGCATCAACCTGCACGCCGATAACCTTGACATTATATTTTTTCAGTACGCCGGCCTTGTCCAGCTCCGAGCATAAATTTAGGCCTGATTGCCCGCCTAGGTTAGGAAGTAGTGCATCCGGCCGCTCTTTTTCAATTATATGCGTCAGGCGTTCCACATTCAGCGGCTCTATATATGTTACATCCGCCGTTGTGGTATCCGTCATAATGGTGGCAGGATTTGAATTAACAAGAACTATCTTGTAGCCCAGGCTCCTCAAGGCCTTGCATGCCTGGGTGCCGGAATAGTCAAACTCGCATGCCTGACCTATTATGATGGGCCCGGATCCGATAATCAGAATCTTGTTTATGTCGGTTCGCTTACCCATATTATCCTCCTTTAATTACAACACAATGTTCTCGCGCCATGTCCCTATATAAAAATGGACAAAAAAAATTTGATTCTTTTCTGCCTCTTGTTTTTATTCCTATTAATACTAATAGAAAGTTTATATTTATGCAACTGTTATTTTATTAAATTTTTTATATTAGGACGGGTGTATTCCTTCCCGATGCCTGTCCTGCATGCAGGATTACTGTATACGCAGCTTCGACAGGTAATTTGCAATAGCGGCAAACTGCTCAAGGGACAGGGCTTCCCCTCTCACATCCCTGTCAATGCCCAGGGCGTCCAGGGCCCTTGCCACATCATCCTTGCCGTATTTTAACCCCTCAAAATTGGCTATACCGTTAACAAACGTCTTTCTTCTTTGGTTAAAGGATGCGCGGACTAGCATAAATAAAAGGCCTTCATCCTCCACATGATATACGGGCTTCCCATATGGCACAAGCTTAATTACCGCCGATCCGACCTTCGGACGGGGTATGAAGCAGTTTGGCGGGACATTTGCAACCAGCTCAGGCCTGGCATAATACTGCACGGCAAGGGAAAGGGCGCCGTAATCCCCTGAGCCAGGCTTTGCTTGTATACGGTCCGCCACTTCCTTTTGAACCATTATTGTTATATCCGATAAGGGGATATGCCTTTCGAAGATTTCCATGATAATGGGCGTTGTAATATAATACGGGAGATTTGCCACAATCTTTGCCGGCCTGTTATTGCCATATTCCTTTACCAGTGATGCCATGTCGGCTTTCAGAATATCGTCGTTTATGATTGTCACGTTGTCATACCCGGACAGGGTTTCATCAAGGATGGGAATCAGTTTCTTGTCTATTTCCACCGCCAGAACTTTTCCCGCCTTCTCACATAAATACTGCGTAAGGGTGCCGATTCCGGGGCCGATTTCAAGAACGAAATCTTCCCTTGTAATACCGGCCGCCCTGATGATTTTTTCAATAACATGGCTGTCTACCAGGAAATTCTGTCCAAATTTCTTCTGTATCGCAAACCCGTGTTTTTTTAATATGTCAATTGTGTTCTTGGGGCTTCCCAGTGTTCCCATTAACTTCCTTCCATTCTATAAAGCTTTTTTGCGTTATTATTGGTAACGCGGATCACCGTTTCGTAATCAATATTTTTAATGCTTGCTATTTCCCGCGCGATATAAGGCAGGTACAGCGAGCTGTTTCTCTTTCCCCGGAAAGGAACAGGCGCCAGGTATGGGCAGTCCGTTTCAAGCACAAGCTGCTCCAGGGGAGCATATGCCACTACCTCTTTAAGCTTTCTTCCGTTCGTAAAGGTAACCACTCCGCCTATCCCAAGATAAAAGCCCATGTCAAGGTACAGCCTGGCAATCTCCACTCCATATCCGAAGCAGTGAAGAACCACGCCCAGGTCCTGAACCTTGCTTTCCTTTAATATATTGTAGGTATCATTGGCCGCATCCCTGCTGTGAATAACAATCGGCTTGTCCAGCTCCTTCGCCAGCTCAATCTGCCTTATGAACCACTTCTTCTGTATGTCCCTGTCGGGAGTATCCCAATAATAATCAAGGCCTATCTCACCGACGGCAAGTGCCTTGGGATGCTTTGCCTTTTCCTTAAGCCATGACAGCCGTTCCTCATCCATACCTGCCGTTTCCTCGGGATGAATGCCGACCGCCGCATATATATAGCCATAGCTTTCGGCAAGCTTTATTGACTTCTCGACGGATTCGAATCCGGAGCCTATATTTACCACATATTCGATATCATGTTTCGGGAGACATTCCAATAACTCTCCGCGGTCCTCATTAAAGGCCGCGTCGTCATAATGGGCATGAGTATCAAATAACATTTTATTTTCCTCTTTTTTATATTTGCCTTAAATCTGGCTTATATCCCGTACATTATACAATAGTTCCATTTATAATACAATAATGCGGCTGATAAAAGGATTGAGCATAAGCTCAATCCTTGCCTTTCAACAGTTTCCTTCATAAACATGTTTCAGGTTTCTTCGGGCCACATCCGCCAGCCGATATATGGTTCTTACAGGTGTCGGTTCCTTGTCCCGCATCCGCCACCTGGGAAAAAACCGCGTTATGTGAAGCGGAATGTCAGGACTAATACCGGCAAGCCAGCCGGAGAGAGCTTCTATCTCTTCTTCGCTGTCATTTTCACCGGGAATTATCAGGGTGGTTACCTCCACATGGCATTGTCCCGCGGCGATTTTTATCGTGTTTCTGACTGTATCAAGGTCACCCTTTATCCTTGCATAGAATTCATCCGAAAAGGCCTTCAGGTCGATATTTAACGCATCTATTAACGGAAGCAGGTTTTTTAGCGGCTCCTCGCAGATATACCCGTTGGTTACCACCACGTTCTTAAGTCCCCTGTCCCTGGCGGCCTTGCTGCAGTCCATGACAAACTCGTACCCTATAAGGGGTTCATTATAAGTATAGGCTATTCCGATATTTCCCCTTGATTTAAGCTCCTGCGCCTTTTCTGCGAGCCCGTCCACGGTTATGGTGTCATAATGCACCTCCGTGCCCCTAACCATGGATATTTCACAGTTTTGGCAAAAGGGACACCTAAGATTGCAGCCGTAGCTTCCAACGGAAAGAATCCTGCTTCCAGGGTAAAAACGGTACAAGGGCTTCTTCTCTATCGGGTCCAGCGCAATAGACGTTATTTTACCGTAATTTTCACAGACCACCCTTCCGTCCCTGCATATTCTTCCGTTGCAGAATCCCGTCTGCCCTTCGGACAATCTGCACTTATGGGGACATATTCCGCATTCAGCCTTCACAAAAGCATCCCTCGATTCATAATCCGGTCGTAATTATTGATGTCTTATCACTTCGAACCTTTCCAGCTTTATTTTTTCTTTATCCGATATCCCGGCTTTCCTTCGCGCAATCGCCACCTGCTCCTCCACGGTATCTACTCCTTCAAGGTTCGGCAGCAGCAGACCCCTTTTCAGCCCCGAGCTTACTATGACACCGTATCTTTTCACATCCAGCTGGTCCATGGACTGGATGGGCTCCGGCTTTGAAAGCACATCCACGCTGTATACCAGGTCATCCAGCTCATTCTCGGTAACAGGCGTGAAACGGGGATCCTCAAGCCCGGCACTTACCGCGTTTCTTATAATCTCCTCGGCTATGCAGCTTGTTGCCGGTGTAATGGTTCCGATGCATCCCCTAAGATGGCCGTATTTCTTGATGGACACAAAAACTCCCGCCTTGTTTTTCAGCATTTCCTCGGGAAGCCCTTCCGGAAGCTTTACGAATTTTCCCGTTTTCACATAGGTCTCAAGCGATAGCCTGGCCAGTTTGACGTATGCATCCGCCTTCATTATCCGTTCTCTTGCCATTTTTACCTGCTCATTTTTAAATACAATATCAAAATCCCTGCTGTCGTCTTCTCCCGTGACCGTATATGCACATATTCCGTATCCGACGCCGAAAGGCCCTTCATAGGACTTAAAGTCCGTCTTTACGGCAAGACCGCTTAATGCGCCCGCCATTATAATAAACGACCTTAAGCCGCATTCGGCCGCCTTTTCACAGAAATCAGGTGAAAAGGTGAGGAATTTCAGGAAATCCGCCTCTTTCATGGCTTCTGTAATCTGCCTGTCGAATTCCACTCCTTCTTCACTGAAGCCATAAGGGCCGTCTTTCTTAAGCTTGTGGGACAGGTCGCCGCTGGCCACAAAAACAACCTTTCTGTCCAGCTTGTCCGCCGTCTCCTTGATGCATCTTCCCAGCTTGTAATGATCGGTGACCGGAAGGCCCGACAGACCGATTCTAACCAGCTTGTACTTCTTTAGGTATTGATTGATAAAGTACAGGGGAACCATTGTTCCGTGATCCAGGCTGCCGTCCCTTTCACCAAGGGTTCCCGCATCTATATTCCGTTTTCTTGCCAGGTTCATAAGCTCCTTAACAAAGCCCTCGTCATATTCGGCCAAGACCGATATGTTCCATGCCCCGAACCGTCCGAAATCCCCTCTTGCACCGGGACCGGGGGAGATGTGAAAATAATCAGAATAAATGATTGAGTGAGGTGTCGTTAATACGATAGTATCCGGCTCAAGTTCGGCTATCTGCCTTGCTATATCGTGGTATCCGTCAATTGTCTTTTGAATCTTCTTTTCTTCTCCCCGTCCTATTTCAGGAATTATGATTGGAGGATGGGGAACTATAAATGCACCCAAGATAGGCACAGCATCACCTCCGTTTCGGATTACGGTCGACGTGTATTATATGATATCTAGATTTTACCCCTTTTTGTGGCAATATGCAATAATTGCCTTGCAACGGTCAGAACACCAGGTTCGTGATTATAACACTGGCAATTGTACCGGCAAGAGTAGCCGTAAGGGCTCCCGCCAGGGTATACCTGGTTTTCGTTACACCTGCTGCCATGAAATATACGGCCATTGTATAAAATATTGTTTCCGTGCTGCTTAATATTATGGACGCAAGCCTGCCGAAATATGAATCCGGACCATATTCCTTGAAAATATCCAGCAGCAGACCGGTTGCCGCGGATGATGAAAACATCTTGACCAGCACCAGGGGAAGCAGCTCCGGTGCCAAACCGATTTTCCCCGTTATGGGAGCCAAAAGCCCGGACAGCATGTCAAGGGCGCCCGAGGCTCGCAGTATGCCCACCCCCACCATCAATCCTATAAGCGTGGGCAGAATATCCTTTACCACCCTAAAGCCATCCTTGGCTCCCTCGATAAACTCGTCATATACCGGTGTCTTTGATGATAGTCCCATGCAAATAATGTAAAAGAATACAAAAGGTATTATATAGTCTGATATATATATTAAAAAATTCATACCGGCCACCCCCCCTCAACTGCTTCGCCTTCCCAGTTTTCTTGCGGTCACGGCAAATATTACCCCCGCCAGGGTGGAAATGCACGTGGCCAGGATGCCTGCGGCAAGTATCTCCGCGGGATTGGCCGATCCGTACTGGCTGCGGTATGCTATGATATTGACAGGAATCAGTTGAAGCGAGGAAATGTTTACTATAAGGAGCGTGCACATATCACAGCTTGCGATATGAGAATTCCCGTTCAGTTTCCTTAATTCCCTCATTGCCATAAGTCCCATCGGCGTGGCAGCCCAGCCCAGGCCAAGAATGTTCGCGATTATATTTGACGCTATGTACTCATTAACCACATGTTCCTCCGGGATATCGGGAAACAGCCGCCTGATAACGGGCCTTAAAGCTTTGGTTAAGGATGAGGTTATGCCGCATTTTTTTGCCACCTGCATCATGCCCGTCCACATGGCCATAACACCCAGCATGGAAACACACAGGGTGACCGCTTCCTTCGAAGAGTTGATTGCCGCGTTGCCGACGTTCGCCATGGTACCGTTGAATATCCCGACAATTATTCCGATAACAATCATTAACCCCCATAAATAGTTTAACACTCGTATTCCCGCCTTGTTTTTTGTCCGTTTATAAACTATATTCAAATTGTAACGGATTATGACTTGATTCTTCTTTATAATAGTTGGTTTTGCATCCCTTTTACATTAATTGACTAAATTGTGCTATGTATTGACAATTTTTTTAGTTGACAATATTTTCTCTATATGATATTTTTAATATGTCCCACATACAAAAAATGTAAGGGTTATTACAGCTTTTACAAATTTGTATGTGAAATATCCCCGATATACTATTAGAAAAGGAGGCTTGATCATGAAAGGCACAGGAATTGTAAGAAGGCTCGACGAGCTGGGAAGAATCACTCTTCCTATTGAGCTAAGAAGAACGCTTGATATCGGCGAAAGAGATCAGCTTGAAATCTATGTTGACGAGGGAAAGATTATCCTTCAGAAATACGAGCCATACGACATTTTTACCGGTAGCAGAGAGAATCTTATTGAGTACAACCATAAGAAGATCTCCAAGGACACTATCAAAGAACTTGCCAAGTTAATTGGATTAATTGAGTAGTGTACATAATTCCCGGAACAAGAGCCTCAATTCGGCAGCTATGCCGTTTTGAGGCTCCTTTAATTAAAACCACCGGTTATTTGAAATCATTTATTGCCCAGGAATTTAACCTTTAGCTTTGTTCCTTGTCTGACACTGTAATACTCGTCAATCGGTTCATTGTCCATATACATCCGGCCTATTACATAATGGCCCGGCAGATCGGATTTTACCGGCATTGAATTTTCATCCACGTAAATCTCCGGTATTCCTTCGGATGTCATATAAGTAACCTTTTTCTTAACCCCGTCGGTCTGAAAGGTTTTGGTCATCATTCCATTTTCAAGCCCATACGCAAACATACCCGTGGTAACGGTCGTAACCAGTGTTATATGGCCTTCATTGTCCGTCCTATATCCTTCCTCCACCGTCTTTCCCATACCGTTTGGAAGATCGTTGTTCCATTCGCCCTGGTAGTAATACCAAACCATGTCTTTTTCGCCGTACCATACGAACTGCATTCCTATGCCGCCTCTCATTCCGTTTTTAAACCCGCCGACATAAAGCTGGTTATTGTCATAAATCACCAATCCGTAGCCCATGGTAAGGTCTGTTTTGCCTGAAGGATTATAGTAATACGGTGTTCCTTCTTCCGATATGATATCCGTATAAGTGGGATTCTGCATGATTGATGTTATTGATTCTATATCCGCAACGCTGAGGGCGGTGTACAGCTCGTTAAGCAGCTTCGTCTTTTCCTCCTCTTTTCTTATCAGGTCGTTAATCTTGCCCAAAAGGTCCTGTGTTTCGGTACTGCTGTTGCTTCTCAGATAATTCTGCAAAAGGCCCTTTGCCGTATTATACTCCTTTAATGTAATATATACCTCCGCCATCCTGTTATACGCCGAATCTTTTCTCGGAATAAGCCTTATGGCTTCATTCAGGCTGTTTAAAGCCTCCTCATAATTCTCCTGGTATATATACTCCGCGGCTTTTGCGAGTATCTCCTCGTATTTTATCTCGTTAAGACGTTCCTCCACCTTTTCCTGAAGCCTTTTTAATTTCTCAGAATCGGTCAAGGCAAGCCCGGCTTGAATTTCCTCGCTCGCCAAATCATATCTTTCCATGGCCATATAGGATTCAACAATTTTTATATATGTTGTATCCGCCTTGCTTTTTATAAGCTTTGCTTTTTCGTACTCATCTACGGCTTTGCTGTATTCTCCGTTGGAAAAATACGTATCGCCGTAGGATATTAACTGGTAGTATATATAATCCGTCTTTTTAACTGTAATTTCCTCTATTTTTTCTTTTATTGCCGTGCTTTTCTCAGCTTCATACCTGTTTCTGAGCACTTCCAGCGCCTTGTCATACTCGTGCATTCCCGCATATGCCTCGGCCAGTCCAATGGACATGAGCTCCTTGTCGCCGTAATCCATTGACAACGCCTCAAGGTAGGCCTCCTGCGCTTCCTCGTAGTTGCCCGCCTCAAGATATTCCTTTGCCATGACGGCTTTTTCCTCATATCTAATTCTGGAGACCTTGTCATTGTAAAAATAAAAAATGACGGATATGAAAATAACGGTGGTCACAAGCCATATCCACCATTTTCTTCTCCATCTCACTATTCCGCCTGTCATGCCGCTACACCTCCAAAAGCCGCCTTCCCATAAAACGGACAGCTAACTGTCATCACCGTCTTTCGCATCAATAAGCGCTTCATATACCTGGCGCTTTGTGATGCCCCTGTCCTTTGCAACCGCCTTCATGGCGTCTTTTTTATCCATCCCCCGATTCAAGTAGATATTCATATGCTCCTTTATGCCGGTTTCTTCCCACCGGCTTTGCTTTTGCCTGTCAATCTCGTTCTGTGTTTTCCCCTCAATTACAAGCACATATTCTCCCCTGGGCTCCGTATTTTCATATATTTTGACCGCTTCCTCAAGACTTGTCCTTAATACCGTCTCATGGATCTTGGTAAGCTCCCTCACAATCGCCACCGGCCTGTCTCCCAGAGCCTCAAGCAGCTCCGCCAGGGTTTTTTTCAGCCTGTGGGGCGCCTCATATAGAATAATGGTGCGGGTCTCACAGGCCAGATCTTCAAGTATCCTGTCCCTTTCCTTCTTTTCGGAAGGAAGGAATGCTTCAAAAGCAAATCTTTGGGTTGACAGCCCTGACAAGGTCAAGGCCGTAACAAGCGCACAAGGACCCGGAAGAGATGTTATCGTAATTCCGGCTTTATAAGCCTGCCTTACCAGCTCTTCCCCGGGGTCGGATATGGCGGGAGTTCCGGCATCGGTAATCAGCGCTATGTTCTTCCCGTCAAGAAGCTGGCTGACTAGGAATTCGGCTTTCCTATGCTTATTATGTTCGTGATAGCTGGTTACCGGTGTCTTAATGCCGTAATGGTTCAACAGCTTCCTGCTGTGCCTTGTATCCTCCGCGGCTATTAAATCAACTTCACCAAGGGTTTTTACAACCCTGTATGTTACATCCTCAAGATTTCCGATGGGAGTGGCACATAAATACAATGTTCCCGACATCATTAACGCCCTTTCTTATGATTCCATGACGGGGCTTGTCCCGCCCGCCAAAAACCGTAGACCTCCAGGATTTCGTCGGTATAGACTCCCGGCTCCTTATATACTATCAGGGGAGCGGAGATTGTCAGGTTCCTTCCTCCCCCCTTGACGCACTCGATAAGCACCATGTTCGGTTCCTTGTCGATATAAGGATAGACAAATTTCATTTTCTTTGCTTCCAGCTTGTATTTTGAGCATGTATTAATTATATCCACAAGCCGGAAGGGCCTGTGAACCATATAAAGCCTTCCGTTAGGCTTCAAAACCCCGGCCGCTTCCCGCAGAATATCCTCCAGTGTGCATAATATCTCATGCCGGGCTATTGCCTTGGCGCTGTCCGGATTGACTATGCCGTGGTTATGGTTCATGTACGGCGGATTACAGGTTACAACATCAAAGGAAGCCGTTCCAAATATTTTTGAGGCCTCCTTGATATCTCCTTCAACAATATCAATTTTATCTTCAAGTTTATTAAGGATCACGCTTCGCCTGGCCATATCGGCGCTTTCCTTCTGTATCTCGAGTCCGTAAAAATGCTTTCCCTGGGTTTTTGCCTCCAGTAAGATGGGTATTATTCCTGTTCCCGTTCCGAGATCCAATACGGTCTCTCCCGGCAGAACCTTGGCAAACCCCGTAAGCAATACCGCGTCCATTCCAAAGCAGAATTTTTCCGTGTTTTGAATAATCCTGTAATTGTTTCTCTGAAGCTCGTCAATCCGTTCGCCAGGCTTTAATAATCCGTCATGGGTGTCCATATCATTCATCATCCAATAGAGATTTTCCTTCCTGTTTTTCCAAAAGCTCCAATTCTCTCAGCTCTTCGTCCTCGACTATGCCGTTGATCTTTTCTTTCTTCTTCTTAGGCGTAAATATCAGGTCTTCCGATTTATATTCACGGACTTCCTTCTCGTCATTATCAAGGGTTACTATTACCTTCACCAGCTGTTTCAAAACATTGACGCTTTGCACCTCACCCTTAAGGTTGTCCTTCGTGGTAACGGTATCTCCCACGTCCGGAAGCTTGGAATTGAGCTCTTCATAAGCCTCCTGCTCATTCTTCAGGCAGCACATGAGTCTTCCGCATACTCCCGAAATCTTGGTCGGATTAAGAGATAGATTCTGTTCCTTTGCCATCTTAATCGACACGGGAGTGAATTCCGACAGGTACGAGTGGCAACACAGCGCTCTGCCGCATATTCCTATTCCTCCCACAATCTTGGTCTCATCCCTTACTCCTATCTGCCTGAGCTCTATCCTGGTTTTAAACACGGATGCCAGATCCTTTACCAGCTCCCTGAAATCTATCCTTCCATCTGCGGTAAAATAAAACAGCACCTTGTTGTTGTCGAATGTGTACTCGGAATCGATAAGCTTCATTTCAAGACCGTGCTTTGCGATTTTCTCCAGGCAGATCTTGAACGCTTCCTTTTCCTTTTCCTTGTTTTTTCTTTCAATCTCGTCATCCTCGGGAGTCGCCACACGAATAACGGGCTTTAGGGGCTGGACTATCTTGTCATCCTCTATCTCCCTGATTCCCAGTACAACTTTGCCGTATTCGATGCCTCTTGCCGTCTCCACGATAACGTTGTCGCCTTGCTTTATATCAAGCCCTGCCGGGTCAAAATAATATATTTTGCCTGCGCGCCTGAATCTTACTCCAATAACATTAGCCATTATTCCTCTCCTTTATACTCAGCAGCATTAGTTCAATGGTTATGTCAAAGTTTACATTTGATTTAAGCTTTGCCTTTGCATCATCCATTGATTTTAATATATTCTCAATCTGATCGTAGCTTCTTGTGTTGGCCTGTTTTCTGATAACCCTGTATTCATCCTTGAACAACAACAGGTTCGGGTCATTGGTTGCCTTCAGCATAAGGACATCCCTGAACCACATCTGCATCAGGTCTATATATTCATTTATGGAGGACTTGTTTTTTGATATGGTCTTTATGCCCGACACTATCTCATGAAGCTCCATATCGTCAATATATCTTAAGATATGGAAAACGTCCTCTTTCATGCTCTCAAAATCCTCGGACGAGGCGTATTTTATCGCCTTTCCGACATTTCCGCCGCAAAAGCCGACCGCCATCTCCGCCACGTAATCGGGAATTTGCAGCTTTCCCATAAGATACTCTTTAATCAGCCTGCCGTCAACTGGCTTTAGGTTTAAAATAACACAGCGCGATAATATGGTGGGCAGCAGGCCTTGCAGGCTGCCTGCTAAAAGGATTATTACCGCATACTCCGGCGGTTCTTCAATTGTCTTAAGAAGGGCATTCTGAGCACTTTCGGTCATTTTTTCCGCCGAGTCCATTATATATATTTTATACCTGCTTTGATAGGGCATAATACGGATGTCCGCGTTAATCTGCGTTCTTATTTCATCCACGCCTATGCTGTTTTTATCCGATGTTATCCACAGGATGTCCGGATGGTTCCTTCCCTCGGCCTGTTTGCAGGAAACGCATCTTCCGCACGCATCGATTTTTCCCGCCTGCATGCGCTGCTGCATTGCTTCACACTGCAGCGCCTTTGCAAAGGCCAAGGCCAGTGTCTTCTTTCCCATGCCCTCCTCGCCATGGAAAACATACGCATGCGAAACCTTCCCTGCAGCAATAGCGTTCTGCAGGTGGTTTATTATCCCTTCATGTCCGATTATATGAGAAAAATCCGGCATATCGTTCTCCATCCGTATCCGCCGCGGCAGCCGCTTCTCACAATAGTTCGTCAGGTTAAAATATCTATCAGCAGGCCCCTGATTTCATCAATCTTGTTAAGAATCATCATATGATCCTTTTCTTCCTTTATAAGCTCCGCCGCCAGCTCGTCCAATTCCTTGTTAACTAATTTTATCATAGTATATACTCTGTGTCTTCCCTTTCTGTCAAGGAAATTTTCCCTAGTGAATTTATGGGACCGGCTGACTATCTCGTTCAGGAACATCCGGATCAGCTCCCTGTAGCGCTTCATGTCCCGTATGTCCATATGCTTTCCAAGCTTTTTGCCCTGATCGGTTATCTCTGCAAGCATATGCTGCAGTCTCACCTGGAGCTCCTGATCCTCGATATGGGAAACAAGGGTGAATTTAAAAGAACCGTCCGATTCTTGAACCGGAGGCTTTGGTGTGACCTGGTTTACCTGATGAAGCTGGTTTATTTTAATATCCATGGTTTCTCCTTCTGTTCATTGCAAATCGGCGGACGGTTCCTTGCCTGCCATATAGGCTTTTATGTCCCTTAATATTTCACGGATGCATTTGTTTAGGACGATATTGGCATACCTCTTGGTTATTCCGTATTCCTTAAGCTTTTCTTCCGAAAAATCCTCCTCATCCGCAAGAAATCTTCTGCACAGCTCGGCATACCTGGGCTCCTTTTGCGCCCGCTCCCTTTTGACCGCCCGCATAAGGCGCATGCCGTCATCAACTTCTATATATATGGGAATCACATTCTCCCTGCCGAAATGGTTCCTGATCTGTCCGTAGCTTTCCGGTGTTCCAAGCATTAAGTAATTATTCCTGCTTAAATCAATCTGTCCGTCATCGACCGTAAAATAATGCCATATGCCGTGTACGGTGTTGTATGAACGGTGTTCGATTACTTTTCCCTCCGCTTTTAGCTTGTTCAGCCTGTCCTCATCGACAAAATAATACTCGACCCCGTCTGTTTCGGACACCCTTTTGGGTCTTGTCGTATATATTACAACTTTTTTTAAGTCCAGCCCCTTATGTTCAAGAAGCTTTTTATATATGGTATCCTTCCCGGAAGCGCTCTTGCCCATAAGGATGAATATTTTTGACATTGCCTTTTGCTAGCCCCTTCTTCTCTTCTCATATTTCTGCAGGTACATCTTCTTGTCCGCAACGCTGAGGCATTCTTCGAGCGTTGTGTACTTATCCGCTTTTGTTATGCTCCATCCGTAGCTTACGCTTACCTTGAAGTCATATTTGCTGTTTTGATTGAAGATTTGAATGCCGTTGGTGAATTTCTCCACGAACCGGACTATTTTTTCGTTGTCATAATCTATACCTATAACGGAGAATTCATCTCCGCCCATCCTTATGCATATTTCGTCATCCTCGGCCGCATTAAGCAAAGCATCAGCCACGACTTTGATGGCTATATCCCCTCCGGCATGTCCGTATACATCATTGATGTATTTCAGGTTATCCATGTCAGCGCTGAATATCATGATATTGCTGTTTCCTTCTATGCTTTGTTCCAGGTACCTCTGCCCCAGGGTATGGAGGGCCCGCCTGTTATACAGGCCTGTCAGCTCGTCCTTTATTGACATATCCTCCAGCTTGAATACTAGCATGTTGAGCTCGTTGTGTATTTTGATGTTTTCCAGTGCATTGCATACATTAGTAAGCCATCCTTGGTATGATGACTTGTATGCCTGGAAATTCTCAAAGTTTATCGCCGTATACCCATAGCAGTTGCCCCTGTGGTGGAGCATGTTGAAATAGAACGACTGGGGTTCGGCATCCATGTACTCGGCGGGCAAAAGATTCCTCGCTTCAAAAGTTACCTTCGGAAGCCATTCTCCTCTCTTTATGCCCACCTCCATTATAACTTCCCTTTCGTTAAACGGAATGCCGTATTCCTCTTCGCTTTTGAACATGTCCCAGTCCTTGTACAGGCACATATAAAAGCTGCGGAAGCCTTTGTTAATATACGAATATGATCCGAGCTTCCCGTCCAGCTCCTCGAGGGATGTAACACCTGTCAAATCTATTGACATGTATGATGTTTCGTAAATGCTGTATTCCCTATCGTCCAGTTCCTTCAGGATGTAATTTCTCCTCCTGTATGTTTCCTCCAGGTCCATCTTTACCGTACATCCGCAGGATTCCCGGATATGGGTTACAAATTTCAGATAGGAATCTTCTTTCTTGGGTGTCCCGAGGTTGTACAAATGAATCCTGTCAACGGCTTCCCTTCCCATCTCTTCCAGGGGCATGCCCACGGTTGTTATCGAAGGGCTGTAGTCTATAGCCGTATCAATATTGTCGCATCCTGAAACCGCGACATCCCTTGGAACCATAATTCCATGAGCCGCCAGCGCGTCACACACGGTTACGGCCATAATGTCATTGGCGCAGATGATTGCTTCAGGGAATTTGCCGGGCATGGCAAGCCATTCTTCAACCACGTCATATGCCGCCCTTTTCCAGAAGTCACCGAATCTTATCCTGTCTTCGTCTATCGGAATGCCATACTCCGTAAGGACCTTTTTGTATGTATTGAGCCTGTGTATGGATGCCGGATTCTCGGGCGGCCCCGTAAGAAAATTAAGCTTTGTGAATTTATGATGAACAATAAAATGACGGATTATTTCCTCCAGGATATTTTCATCCTTGACAAGAATGTTTTGAAATCCTTCCATGGGCTGTCTGATGCATATAACCGGGCAGTCGGTTTTGCAGTTCTTTATATTGTTAATGATTTTCGGTATAAAATCTTTAACAAACATGACATCCGGAAACATGATTATTCCGGCCAGATCTTCATATTTCACAATATTGGCAATATTGCTTTCCGCTTGTTCATAACTGGGGTCCTCATGTCCAACGAAATTGGAGAATATGGCCGTATTATAACCCAATTCATAGGCCCTGTGGCTTATTGCTCTGCATACTTTTTCCTGATATTCGCCACTTGCACGCGATACGAAAACCCCTATGGTCTTATATTTATTACCGAGCACGCCTACCCCTCTTTCAATCATTGTCTGTGAAAACAATGCCATATATTAATAATACACCACTAAGCATCAAATTAAAAGTGTCTGCCTGTCTTTTTTGCTTTTTTAAAAGAAGACTGATAATAGTACTTTCTTGCTATAAATATATACTATTTCATATAAAAAGACAATATCATTTATTTAAAATAACATTTCACTGCTTGCTTTTCTGTTTCACTTATTGCTTAAATATTGTATCTTTATGCAGCAATCCTACATATTTACCAAAAATTACATAATAAACGGCCTTATTTTTAAACATAATAATGAAATACAAAAACTTGAAATTTGTTTGTTGACAAAATAAAATATATAAAGTATTATTCTGTATAATAATAAATCAATGTAAAATTTTATGCAAAACAAGCCGATTCAGGTATTTGCAGCCATCAGGTTTATTTTGCATAGTTTTCATCTTTTTCTCCTGACCACGCCCGCCGAGCATATCGGCGGGCGTGGTTTTTACGCTTCGGATACGGGTAAAAGAAAAAGTCCTAACCCACAGCACTTACGTCTGCAAATTAGAACCTTCTGAAATGCACCTCCAGGGGCTCGAACCCTGGACACCCTGATTAAGAGTCAGGTGCTCTACCAGCTGAGCTAGAGGTGCATCTTTAAAATGCAAATGTTATTATAATGTATGATATAACATTTTGCAAGTATTTTTTCAATTATTTTTATAATTCGCACAATTTCCCGCCAAAAAGGGCCTCTAATCATACAGCCCGCCTGCCAAATGCGGCAGGCGGATAATTTACTTGCGGCTTTTACTTGTGTGCATCCAGCTTTTCTTTAAGCATATTCTTTGGTACCGTTCCGACAACGGTATCCAATACCTCCCCGTTTTTAAAAATTATCATGGTGGGGATTGACAGTACACGGTAATGTCTTGCCGTGTTAGGATTATCGTCCACATTGAGCTTTCCAATTTTTACAATTCCTTCATATTCTGCCGCCAATTCATCTATTATAGGAGCCATCATCCTGCATGGTCCGCACCAGTCAGCATAAAAATCCACCAAAACAGGCTTGTCCGCTTCCAAGACCTCGGTTTTGAAGTTCGCATCAGTAAATTGAATAGCCATCTTTTTCCTCCGTTCTTTAAATAATTGTTATTAGTAGTATCCCGTATAGAAAATCATATTATGTGATTTAATAATATTCCAGAAATTTTTAAATGTCAACTTCTGCAGCCCGGCGGTTTCTTACGGCCCTTATATGTCCCGTTTAAAATGCTTTCCACTTCATCCCATGACCTTTTAATCTGCATTACCTTTTTATTAAGCTTGTAGTTTCCGGCAAACGCCCGTGCAATTTTGCATTTAAGCTTCCTTCTCATAGCGGCTCCATGGTCTTTTTTATAATTTTACTATCATAGTATGCTCATTATTACCCCGCGTCCATAGAGACAGCCAATATCTTACGCTTTGAGGCATCCTGTCCGGTTATGCTTTAGCGGTATATCCGCATCATATGAATGGGCTTGCCCTCGGAAACGAACCGCTCCTCATATTCGGTCATAATATTGTCCTTCACATATTCGCTGTTATGAAGGTCATAGGTTAAGCTTCCGATCTTCCAGCCGGCAGCTTCAGCCTCCTCCAGCGAAAAATCAAACAAGTCCCGGTTGTCCGTCTTAAAAATCACTTCTCCGTTTTTTGAAAGGCATAGGTTATACTTGTCAAGAAAATTTCTTGAGGTTAATCGTCTCTTGGCATGGCGGTTTTTGGGCCACGGGTCGGAGAAGTTCAGATATATCCTGTCGATTTCATTTTCAGCAAAGATATTGGTCAGATACTCCGCGTCAAATCTTAAGAAATAAAGATTGCTTATCTCGGCCTCTCTTCTTTTTTCCAGCGCACGGATCAATACACTGGAATATTTTTCTATGCCAATATAATTAATGCCCGGATTGTTGATTGCCATTTCCATGATAAACTTCCCCTTGCCGGTTCCTATCTCCAAGTGAATGGGGTTTTCATTCCCGAACAAGGACCGCCATTTCCCTTTATACTTTTCGGGCTCCATTATCACATGCTTGTCCCCGGCAACCATTTCCCTTGAGCCGGTAATGTTCCTGAGTCTCATTATTTATGCTCCTTTTCTAATCTGTCCGGTTTTCTATAAATTATAAAGTCTAATCTTTTTCCCGTCAAATACCGTCCGCATTGCTTTATTATTAAAGTTGTACTTTTACACAATTGTGTTTATAATATTCTTATATGCATACGAATACAGCCCGGCTTTTTGTCCGGGGTTTCCATAAACTGTTCCCAGCGGAGGTTATTATGAAAAAGCTAATCCTCTCCATTTGCATTGCCTGTTTGATAATGTCGGAATCCTTCACCCACGCCGCAGCAAGCAGCTATGAAGAATCGTCCGTCTGGCCGGAAGGCCCTTCCGTCTTTGCTGAAGCAGCCATCGTCATGGAGGCGTCGACCGGTTTGATTTTATATGAAAAGAACATTCATGAACGATATTATCCCGCAAGCATAACAAAAATCTTGACCGCTCTTTTGCTGATTGAGAACTGTTCTCTTGGAGAAGTTGTCACTTTCTCAAGAGATGCAATTTTTAATATAGAACGGGACAGTACGCATATAGGAATAGATGTAGGGGAACAGCTCACTGTCCAGCAGTGCCTGTATGCCATTCTCCTGGAGTCGGCCAACGAGGTCTCCTATGCCGCCGCCGAGCATGTAGCCGGAAGCATATCCGCTTTTTCGGAAATGATGAACGAAAAGGCCAAAAGCCTTGGCGCTCTAAATTCCAATTTTGTCAATCCCCATGGCCTTCCTGACAACAACCATTATACCACCCCTTACGATATGGCCTTGATCACAAGGGAAGCCATGAAAAACGAAACTTTCAGAAAAATAACCGGCACAAGGACTTACCAGATACCTCCTACAAATAAACAGCCGGAGACCAGGTATCTCAGGAACCATCACAAGTTCATTTTAAAAGACGGCTATTCTTACGAAGGAACCATCGGCGGCAAAACAGGATATACCAGCAAGGCCAGATACACCCTTGTCACCGTAGCAAAGCGGGGGAATCTTGAGCTGATATGTGTCTTAATGAAGGACGATACCAGCGCCCATCAATATGAAGATACCATAAAGCTCCTTGATTTCGGGTTTGATAATTTCTCAATATACCCCATAAAGGAGCTGGAAAATAACAATGTGTCCAAGGAATCCCCGTTCTTTACCCGCTACAATGCCCTGCTTGATTGCTCGAATCCTTCCATTGTAACGGATGAAAACGGGTATGTCGTCCTTCCAAATACCGCTTCATTTAAGGACGCAAAAAAAGAAGTCCTCTTTTACCCCAAGCCGGAGATTAAAGACGACCACAGCATAATCGGCACCATAATATATACTTATGACGGCATGTATGTCGGCGGAGCGGATATTCTATATAATAATACGGAAACCCCCGCCCTGATCCATGCCAGGGAAGAGGAACCCCCGTTGCAGGAGCCGGCAGAGCCATCGGAGGAGAGTATTGATCCTGAAAGCTCCGCAGGAGAGTTTCGGCCGGTTATAATCGGCTTGATTGTGGGACTGTTTGTTCTGATAATCGGGTTGTATTTTGTCCTTGTCGAACGGCCGCGCATAAAGCGCAGGAACGCCTATTACAGGAAACGCGAGCTTCGCAGGAAGTTTTATTCCGATGATAATTATTTTGACCTTGATTTATAGCGTTCCTTTAAGGAATCTGCTTTTTTCCGGCGCTTTCCTTCAATGTTTTTGCCTGCCAGGCCAGAATTTTATTCTGAGTCTCAATAACCTGTGAAAGCTTTTCCGACAGCCGGTTCATTTCTTCCTGAAGCCTGCTGTCGCTCTTTTTTATTGCCGCATAGGTGGCCTTTTGAATATTAATAAGCTCCGAGCACATTTCATCCAGTTTCTCCGCATACATCTGCGCTTCCTTTTCCCGCAGCATTTCCCTGCTGTTAAGCTCCTTTAATATGTACTCACCAATCGTATCAAAAAACAGGTATCCGGTCAGTATAACAACAATCCCTATTCCTATAACGCTGAACCAGTGCGGTTTTTCAGCATTAAGAAGGTAAATCTCTCCAAAAAATGAAGCAGCAAAGCTCGTACCAAAAAGTGACGCTATGATTTTTCTTTTCATCCTATGCTCCCATCCGTTAGATTATATCAGCAAAACAGGTTAAGTACGAAGAACTGTGGCCGCGCACTTAACCTGCTGATTGCATAATGCTAACGCATAATAATAAAAAACCGTACCTGGCGGGATTCGAACCCACGACCTTCCGCTTAGGAGGCGGACGCTCTATCCTACTGAGCTACAGGTACTTAACGCAACATGTTTATTCTACTATTTACTTCTTGCCAAGTCAAGAACCTGCAGAATTTATTTTATTGGAAACAAAGCTTTCCTTGCATCCAGATATTTCCTTTGAAGCGTCTGCCCGGCAGCGGTTCACCGAGAAAATCCTTTTTGTTTATGCATACACGGAAGGTAATATCATTGCATATTACGTTCAGGTCGTATATTTCTTCATTTGTCAAGGTGTTTTTTATCAGCCTGCTGTCCAATATGGTGGCCAGTATGCTGTAATTGTCGGATTCAGAACCATATGGGATAAAACAGGTGTCCACTATAGAATAAATATCCTCTTTCTTTGCCCTTTTGGTTACCATTGCGTATGTGTCTATATCTTCTATCGTCAAACTGTCTATGGCGTCCTGGTTTCCTTTTTTTGCCTCGGCAATCAAGTTGTTGCGGTTTATTTTTTCCGCGGTAAGATTTTTTACCTGTATTTCATCCTTTTCTATGGGAAGAAGCACTCTTCCCTCCAGGGACAGGGCCGACAGAGCAACCGGAATATTGGGACTTAGCTTTTGTTCCTGGTTTTTTCTCTGCAGATATTCCGCAACATTTTGTATATAGAATATCAGGGATACGCCTAAACGATAGTCATCGCACATTCCCGTATAGGCTTCGGTATCCACTTTTTTATTTATCGCCAGATCTTCCTGTGTGCTGATTCCCGTGCCCACGGCGTACGGGAAATAATTATCCAGCTGGAAGACATCGTTTTGGTCATATTCTCCCCGGATGGTTATTCCAATGCTGTCTCCGAATTCCATGGACATTTCCGTCAAACTGTTTTGATGGTTCAACTGTACTGTTTTTATATTTGTTGCGTTTTCCACAATGTGATTAATCAGCTTGTTTAAATCGCTCCTGTTTTTTATGTCACTGAACCCTATTGCTCTTAAATAGCTATGCATATACTCACCTGCTTTCTGGGTCATTTTTAATGTGATATTACTTATATCATATTTCGTTGTAATCTGCAAGCCGGATTCTATGGTAATTAGTCAATTATAGTATCCGTTATAAAAAGTGTCAACTCCTTTGTCAGGTCCCGCTCAATCCATTCGGTCAGCCTGTTTCCCCGGGCATCCTGGATGATCCTGATTACAGGCCTTGTGGGGCATTTGGGGTTTTGCCTGAGTACAATTCCTATTTCATTTTGATTAGTAATAACCAGGGCGCCTATCGGATATGCGGCGACCGAAGCAACAAAAGCTCTCACCACTTCCAAATCAAATTTAATTCCCGCCTGGCTTACTATATAATCAATGGCGTCGTGTACCTTCATTTTCTTCATTAGGTTTCCATAAACCCTGCTGTCAAATTCATCGCAAACCGCGGCAATTTTGCTGCCGGTTTTTATTTTTTCTTCAGTGAGACGGAAGGGATACCCCGACCCGTCCAGCCGCTCATGGTGGCTGAGAATAATATCCTTGGATGCCGATGTCAGCCATTTCAATTTCTCAACAGCGGAATAACCATAAATGACATGTTTTTTTATTTCCTTTTGAATCCTGTCACTGCATTCCTCCAAAATTAAATCACCGTAGTCCATGGTAATATATGTAAATCCGATATCATGAAGCAGGCATCCTATGGCTATCTCCCGGGTTTTCTTTATGGAAAGCTTCATTTTAAGCGCAAGAATAACAGCCAGGGCACATACATTCAACGAGTGGGAATATGTACTATCGCTCTTGCTTCTGATGCTTGACAGGTTATATATAACCTCCGGTTCCTGCATTATATCATATATTATTTCATCGGCAACAGTAATTATCTCTTCCAGTTCCTTTTCCGTGTGGTATGTATATTTTGTAAGTATCTCACGAACCGTTTCCTGGCACTGTTCCTTGATCTGAAGCTCCAGGCTTTGCGTAAGGTTTACCCCTTGAGCTATATCGTCTTCAACATATATGAAATCGATGTTCAGCTCTTTGAGCCTTTTTATGTATTCTTTTTTCATAACCGTTCCGGCCTTCATAAGTATTGAGCTACTTTCATTTAAGATATCTTTAGCCAGAACCTCGTTTCCTTTTACGGAATCAACGGAAATAATCCTCATTTTTCATCCTCTCATGGGCATAAGCATTTAGACCTGTTTTGTGGTTTATTCCATATAATTGTCCGAATTGATTGCCCGGTATAATGCTTCCCTTTCTTCCTTTGACAGCTCAAGAAAAGACTCCCCTTTAATTATTTCCTTCAAATATGTATAACATCCTTCCCTGCTGCTGTGTACCGAGTTTAAGAGCAGGCCGTTGTTGTTTTTGTCAAGAAGAGCCAAGGCAAAGCTGAGCTTGCCGCCAACCTCTGAAAAGGCGTCGTATTTCACGATTCCCACCTTTTGAATGGTTATCAGCATGTTTTCGTTGATTTTTCTTATTTCTTCATGCAATTCCTTACCTTCCTTTTTCAAGTTCTCTATGTCTGAAAATCTCTCTATCAGAACAGATTCCATGTCTTTTCCAACCGTACCCTGCATGAACCTCTTGTATTTTATGCTGATGTTTCTTTGTTTAACCATAAGAAGTATGATCATAACAAATAATATAATAATGAGCATGGTAAGCCCCAGTATTATGTACGCGGCATTTTCTGCTATTAACTCAAACAAATCCATTTTTGTCCTCCATGTACTTATATTTATTCAAGCTTTCCAGGAAAGAACATTAAACAGCTCCATGATTCTTTCCAGGTCATCATCCGAATAATACTCTATTTCTATCTTTCCTCTGCCTTTTTGCTTCCTGTTGATTGTAACCTTAGTCCCGATAATATTTTTCAGCCGTTCCTCCAGGTTTCGGTAAATAAAGCTGTTGTCGTCCTCCACCGCCGTCTTTTTAGGTGTGTTATTCTTCAGCAACTGCTTGACTAGCTTTTCCGTGTCCCTGACACTTAATCCTTTTTCAACAATTTTGCATGCCGCTTCGTATTGGGCATCGGCATTCTCTATGGACAAAAGCGCCCTGGCATGACCGCCGGACAGCTTGTTTTCCATTACCATGTTCCGTACTCTCTCATCCAGCTTTAAAAGTCTAAGGGCATTTGTTATTGCTGTCCTGCTCTTGGCCACCCTTTCCGCCAGCTCTTCCTGCCGGAGGTTGTATTCCTGGATCAGTTTCTGGTAAGCAAAGGCTTCTTCTATCGGATTTAAATCCTCCCGCTGGATATTTTCAATTAAAGCAATCTCCATCACTTCCTGCGGGTTATATTCCTTTATAATAACAGGTACTTCCTTTAATCCGGCCATCCTTGCAGCCCGCCATCTTCTTTCACCGGCTATTATTTCATACCTGTTGTCCACTTTTCGTACTATGATTGGCTGTATAACGCCATATTGTTTTATGGACGCCGCCAGCTCCTTCAGGGCTTCTTCGTCAAAGCCCTGCCTGGGCTGGGATTTATTCGGCTCCAAATCCCGGATAGGCAAAAATGTTTCACGTGAAACATTTTCCTCGTTTATCTCCGGTTGAGATATTTTCTCGGGAATCATTATGTCCAATCCCTTGCCCAATCCTCTTTTTATTGCTGCCATTTTATCCTCCCTGATAAGTAATCATTTCTATTTTTTTGATCTGTATTTTATTTCTGCTGGTTCGTTCTTTTTGTACATCTCGGCTTCATCGTTTTCAATTACTTCTTCCGCTAGCTGTCTGTAACCTTCAGCTCCCGCCGATTTTGGATCATACATATTGATGGGAAGTCCATGGCTTGGCGCTTCTGCCAAACGAACATTCCTGGGTATGATTGTTTTATATATGTTTTGCTTGAGATTTTGCTTTACATTTTCCACAACCTGCAGCGAAAGGTTTGTCCTGGCATCATACATTGTAAATACGACACCTTCCATTTCCAGGGCGGGGTTCAGTCTTTTCTTTACCAGGTTTATGGTGTGTATAAGCTGGGTTAGTCCTTCCAGCGCATAAAATTCACACTGTATGGGAACCAGAACCGTATCGGCCGTTGTCATGGCATTTACGGTAAGCGTATTTAAGGAGGGCGGACAATCAATAATTATATAGTCGTAATTGTCTCTTATCGTTTTTACATGGTTCTTTAATATGTATTCCCTGTCCTGTATGCCTATCAGTTCTATCTCTGCTCCGGCCAGATTGACATTGGAAGGAAGAAGATCCAGGTTGTCAAATACGGACTCTATCAGGCATTCATTTAAGCTGCATTCCCCTATCATCATGTCATATATGGTCTTCTCCAGCTTGTTCTTATTAATACCAAGGCCGCTTGTCGTATTGCCCTGCGGATCTATGTCTATTACAAGAACCTTTCTTTTCCTTTCCGCAAGACAAGCCGACAGATTAATGGCGGTAGTTGTTTTTCCCACTCCGCCTTTTTGATTGGCAATTGCAATTATTCTAGCCATTTAGGTACCGTCCTCCTACAGTTTATATTGGAAAATAACCATGTCAATTATATCATTATTGGTTCCTTTTATCCATGTTCCCATAGATATATTTTGAACTATCATAAATTATTTTGCAATATATAAACCGAATGTTCACATTTTTTTAATAAAAAAGAAATGTTTCACGTGAAACATTTCCATACTTTTTTGCTTATTATCTTATGTGCGCTTAATATATCAGAAAATGTCAACCAGGTTGTTTTTTATGGCATATACCGCCGCCTGGGTCCTGTCCGATACGTTGATCTTTTTAAATATGTTCGAAACATGATTCTTAACGGTTTTTTCGCTGATATTAAGTGTATATGCTATTTCCTTATTGAAAAGACCTTCGGCGAGAAGTTTAAGCACTTCGATTTCCCTTCTTGTCAGCGGATCCTTTAATCTCTTTCCGCTTGTCGCCTTATCTTCCATTCGCCTTCTTAATAAAGGGGTTAATTCGGGCTGAATAAAAGTATTCCCTTCCGTTATTGCGAAGATGGCTTTTTTAAGAACCGTGGAGTCGGAATCCTTCAGAACATATCCTTCAACACCGATTTCTATGGCTCTCATTAGATATTCAACTTCGTTATGTATGGTCAGTATCAAAATCTTTACATTGGTATTCTTTTCTCTCAAGCGCTGAAGTACCTGAAGCCCGTTCATATTGGGCATATTAATGTCAAGCAAAAGAACATCCGTCTTTTCCTCATCCAAAGTGTCCAAGCATTCCCTTCCATTGCCGGCTTCCGCGTTTACCTTGATTTCACCGTCAAGCTCGAGTATTTGTTTAATGCCTTCTCTTACTATTGAATGATCATCTGCTATCATTACATTTATCGGTTTTTTCATTTTTGATCACTTTCGCTTTTTACTATAGGCACTGAAATGGTTACAATTGTTCCTTTTTTTGTGGTTGATTGAATATTCATTGTCCCGGATAGAAGATTTACCCTTTCCTTCATAATCGATAATCCATATCCGGAGTAATCGGAAGCCAAGTTTTCCTTAACGCTGTTTAAATCAAAGCCCTTTCCGTCATCAGAAACCGAGGCTTTGATTTCATTTTCATAAAACCTCAGGTCTATGTTAATGTTTTTTGCGTCCGAGTGCTTTATTGCATTGCTGCATGCTTCCTGGATAACTCTGAACAGAGACAGCTTAACTACTGGCGGTATGACGTTAATCTCCCTGTTGTGAGTAAACTTTATTTTTATATCATGATTCATCATCAACTGGTTAATATACCTTTCAACAGTGGTTATCAATCCCAGGTCATCCAATGACATAGGCTTTAAATTATATATTATTTCCCGGATTTCATTTATGACCGCCTTTAAGGTGTTGGACATGGCATTAAGCTCCAGCTTTGCCCGGACCGTGTCCATGTCTATCAGCCTTAGGCAAAACTCACACTTGTGTATCAGGCTTGTAAGGTTTTGTACCGTTGAATCATGAAGATCCCTTGCAATTCTTTGCCTGTCCTGTTCCTGAAGCTCCAGAATGTTAATACCTATGCTTTGACTTGAATTTTCCTGATTTACAAGGATTCGTTCTATTTCCATCAGCTTGGAAATCTGGGTTTCCAGCTTCTTTTCTTCTTCTTCCCTGTCCTTAATTATTTGCTTAATATTCTCTAATTCCTTATAATGCTCCTCTGTCAACAGCTTGCCGCTGTTGGGAGAGAAAAACGCCGTGCTTTGGTTTTCCTGCTGCGTTAATGTATGGATATATGCTTCTTTCTCATAAGCCTTGTCCATGTACTCTTTTTTCTTTTGTATACATTGCGCCAGTCTTTCTCCGTAGTCCCTGATAAGGTCTTTAACGAAAATCTTTAATTCATCGGTAATATCAGCCACTTTGTTTTTATATTTCATTACTGCCTTCCCTTCATTATCAGAATTATTTTCCTGCATGAAGAGCAAAAAATATCAAGCAGTCCCTTTCATATTTTATATTAATATAATATAACAAATTTTTCTTTTTTTAAAGTCTTATTTTATAATAAATTAGTATTATAACGGTTCTTTTGACGGTTTTCCGGCCGCCCTGGGGTATTTACCAGGGGTATTCTTTGTTTTCTCAATCATAATAAGAGCTCTCTTTATATCCGTATGGGGAATTTCAAACTCCTCGTTCTTCTTTACCGTACCTCCCAGCAGCTTTATGGCTCTTTCCGCCTCCATGATCTCTTCGGCTATGTTGCCGGACTTGTATGCTATGAAATATCCACCGACCTTTACAAATGGCAGGCAATATTCCGACAGCACGGACAGCTTGGCCACCGCTCTTGATACGCATATGTCAAAGGATTCCCTAAACTTAGGATCTCTTCCCAAATCCTCGGCTCTTGCGTGAACGGCTTTAATATCCCTTAGCTCAAGCATTTCTATAACCTCTTCAAGAAACTTAACTCTTTTGTTTAATGAATCCATGAGCACCATCTTAATGTCCGGAAATACAATCTTAAGCGGAATTCCCGGTAGCCCCGCGCCGGAACCAAGGTCCAGGACGGTTTCATTCTTCGGTTCGAATACCTTAACTATAGCCAGGCTATCCGCAAAATGCTTGTACAGTACATCAGAAAATTCGGTAATTGCCGTCAGATTCATGACCTTGTTCTTTTCTATCATTAATTCATAATATTTCAAACGCTTATCAAGCTTGGCATCTTCAAGCCCGATATCAAGCTCCTCCAGGGTCTTTATGAAATTTTGAACGGCTTTGTTCCTGTCATTCTCCATCCTGATTTTCCCTTCCGGATAAATCCCCGTTTGTATTCGTTTCCTTTGTCTTTTTTGCGTTATGCTGCATCAGGTATACCATAAGAACGGATATGTCGGCTGGATTTACCCCCGATATTCTTGATGCCTGCCCGATGGACAATGGCCTGAATTTCTGAAGCTTCTGCCTTGCCTCCAGCCTTAATCCGGATATGGCATTATAATCCATGTCTTCCGGAAGCCTCTTGTTTTCCATCTTTTTAAACTGCTCTATCTGCCTTTGCTGCCTCTCTATATAACCTTCATATTTCAAATTAATATTAATCTGCTCTATTACATCCTCAGGCAGCGGTTTTCTTTCCGGATCAATGCTTTCAAGTACTTCGTAGCTTAACTCGGGCCTTCTGATTAAGTCCGCCAACGTTGATGCCGTGGCAAGAGGTGAGCTTCCAAGGCTTATCAGCAATTCCTGCGCTTCCCTGTTTGCCCCTATTACGGTTTTCTTAAGCCTTTGAATTTCTTCCTCTATGCATTTTTCCTTGTACAAAACGGCCTGATACCTGTCCTCGTCAATTAGCCCCACCTTGTATCCAATTTTTGTAAGCCTTAGGTCGGCATTATCCTGCCTGAGAATAAGCCTGTACTCCGAACGGGACGTCATCATGCGGTATGGCTCTTTTGTCTCTTTTGTAATAAGGTCGTCAATCAGCACTCCGATATAGGCCTGGGAACGGTCTATTATTACCGGCTCCCTGCCAAGAAGCTTCATGGCGGCATTTATGCCGGCAATGATTCCCTGGGCCGCCGCTTCTTCGTATCCGGAGCTTCCGTTGATCTGACCTGCAAAGAATAATCCGTCAATATTCCTGATCTCAAGAGTCGGCTTAAGTTGTGACGGGTTAATGCAGTCATACTCGATGGCATAAGCATTTCTTACTATATGCGCGTTTTCCAGTCCCGGCACGGACCTGTACATCCTTACCTGGACATCCTCTGGAAGGGAACTGGACATGCCGGATATATACATCTCATTCGTATATAATCCTTCCGGTTCAATAAACACCTGGTGGCGGTCCTTGTCGGCAAACTTTACGACCTTGTCTTCTATTGAAGGACAGTACCTTGTACCCGTTCCCTTGATTTCTCCGCTGAAAAGCGGGGATCTGTGCAGGTTTTCGCGGATTATCTCATGGGTTTCGGGAGTGGTGTATGTCAGCCAGCAGGAGACCTGTTCCCGTTTTAAATCCTCCGGTTTGTTGGTGAAGGAGAAGGGCACTATCTTTTCGTCGCCCTTTTGCTCTATCAATTTGCTGAAATCGATGGTTCTTTTATCAATTCTTGCGGGAGTTCCTGTCTTGAATCTGAACAGCTCAATACCCAGCCTTCTTAAGGCATCTGACAGGTATACGGCTGCCGAAAGGCCGTTGGGCCCCGTCTTGTGTACGGTTTCACCATAGATGCATCTGGCGTTAAGATAAGTTCCGGTACATATTATTACCGCCCTGCAAGGATATATTGATCCTGAATAGGTTTTAACGCCTTTTATCTTTCCGTCTTCAACCAATATATCAACTATCTCAGCCTGCCTTGGTGTCAGATTGGGCGTATTTTCAAGAACCTTTCTCATGCTGTCGGAATAGGCCTTTTTGTCCGCTTGTGCCCTAAGGGAATGAACGGCCGGTCCCTTCGACATATTGAGCATCCTGGATTGTATGAAGGTTCTGTCTATGTTTTTGCCCATTTCTCCGCCAAGCGCATCTATCTCCCTTACCAGGTGCCCTTTTGAGGTTCCCCCTATGTTCGGATTACAGGGCATCATGGCTATGCTGTCCATGGAAACCGTAAAAATAATGGTTTTTAGGGACAGCCTCGCAGCGGCAAGGGCCGCCTCACAGCCCGCATGTCCTGCTCCTATAACCGCTACGTCATATTCTTCATATATAAATGACATTTTTATCCATGCCCTTTCTATTGTTTGCAAAATCCTTGCATGAGGTTTATTTGCCCATGCAGAACTCTGCAAATATCATGTTTATAAGATCTTCTCCTGCATTCTCGCCAATAATCCTGCCAAGCTCTTCATAAGCATTCATTAAATCAATCGTGTATAAATCCTCCGGCATGCCGCCTTCTATGCTTTCTTTTACCATATTGAGCGCTTCAAGCGCATTCTTAAATGCTTCCACATGCCTCTCGCTGGTTATAAATATTTCTTCGCTTTGTGTTATATTTTCCTGAAAGAACATCTCCATTATCATTTTTTCCAACTCATCTACCCCTTTTCTTTCGGTAAATGATGTGCTGATAATGGGATGGTTCGTTTTTTTTCTTATGTCGTCCATGGTAATCCTTGGTTCAAGATCGCTTTTGTTCAGAAGCAAAATGGCTTTCTTATCCTCAATCAGGGAAAGGATGCTTTCATCATTCTCATCAATGGGAGTTGAAGAATCCAGGACGTATATGACTAGATCAGCCTCCCTTGCCATCCTAACCGCTTTTTCTATGCCGATTTTCTCAACTGCGTCGTCGGTTTTCCGTATGCCTGCCGTGTCTATGATTTTTAAGGTTATATTGTTTTCAAGCACAATGGTTTCTTCCAGCGTATCCCTTGTTGTTCCGGCAATGTCCGTTACTATCGCACGGTCTTCACGGACAAGCAAATTCATAAGGCTTGATTTGCCCACGTTGGGCTTGCCTAATATGACTGTTTTAATTCCTTCCTTTATCAGCTTTCCGCTTCTTGACCCTGTAATCAGTCTTTCAATAATCTTACAGTACTTTTCCACATGTTCGTGCAACTCCCGTGAAAAGCCATCCAGGCTTATATGCTCGGGATCGTCAATAGCGGCTTCAATATATGCCGTATCTCTCAACAGGTTATCCCTTAGGCCTTTAATAATTTCAAGCTCCTGGCCTCTTAGCTGCTTCAGCGAATTCTTCAGCGCAATTTCATTCCCGGCATTTATTATATCACAGACCGCTTCCGCTTGGGACAAGTCTATCCTGCCATTTAGAAAAGCTCTTTTCGTAAATTCTCCCGGCTCAGCCAGCCTTGCTCCGTTCCGCAGCACCAGCTCCAGAATTTTTCTTGTGACGGTTATACCGCCATGGCAATTTATCTCCGCCACATCTTCCCTCGTATAAGTATTAGGGGCCTTCATAATTGAAACCATTACTTCGTCGATTATTTCTTCGCCGTCAGCAATAAAACCATAATGTATTGTATGGCTTTTTTTCTTTGACAGCTGCTTTTTGCCGCTTTTTGGCCGGTATATCCGATCGATGATGTTAAACGCCTCATCACCGCTTATTCTTATTATACCGATTCCTCCTCTTCCCATGGCGGTGGCAATGGCAGCAATTGTATCAGTTTTCATTAGACCCTCCTTTTCTTAACTTCAATACACCGGAATAAGAACTGCGTTCTCATTCCGGTGTTTCTGGTCCATTTCTATGTGTTTTGCAGTTATTTCTGGCTTTCCTTTGACTTGCTCTCTTTATATTTCTCGTAATCCTTCCTGTAGTCCCTGCTGTAGTGTCTTGAATAATCCTTTCCATGCTTTCCGGACTTGCCGTCACGGCTGGATCTCTTGTAATTTATTACAACCTTGCGGTAAGGCTCTTCCCCTTCCGAATAAGTCTCCACATACATATCATTCTGCAATGCGGAATGAATAATTCTTCTCTCATACGGATTCATCGGCTCCAGTGTAATTGAGCTTCTGTTTTTCTTTACTTTGCTGGCTATGTTTTTTGCAAGATTTTCAAGGGTCTCCTTGCGTCTGGCCCTGTAGTTTTCTGTATCCAGCTTGACCTTGACGTAATCTTCCCTATTCTTGTTTACAACCAGGCTTACCAGGTATTGAAGAGAATCCAGGGTTTGTCCTCTTTTTCCAATAAGGACGCCCATGTCGTCTCCGTTGATGTTTATCTCTAGCATGTCATTCTCTTTATTAAAGATGATATCCATATCCGCATTAACATTCATTGCGTAGAATACCTTCTCCAGAAAGCTTCTGGCCTCTTCCTCCACGCTTTTCTTTAATCTGACCTTTATTATTGCCGGCTTGCTGAAAATGCCTAAAAAACCGGAGGATTCCTTCTCAATTATTTCATATTCCAGGTTGTCTGCCGTTGTACCTAATTCAAGCATGGCATTGGTTAATGCCTCGTCAACCGTTTTCGCGGAAAATTCTTTCCAATCCATCATTTCCCCCCCCTTTTCAATGTTCCTGTTTTTTAAAATATTCGCTATTTCGGATATGCTTTTCGGACTGTAGGAAGAGGTGTCATTATCCGTTTCGTTTTCTTCTTCGTCTTTCTTTACAGGTACAGTGGTATCTGAAACGCTTTCCAACGTTTTAGTCTGTTTTCTTGCCAACTCCTGTATTGAGCCCGGCTTTGCCGATTTTTTTCTTTTTCTTTCGGCTTTCTTGCGGTTCTGCTCGATAAGTTCTTCAATATCAACGCGGTCCAGGTATTTGTTTACAAAGAACTGCTGGATTATAGAGAACAAACTGTTAGCTATCCAGTATAAACCAACACCTATGGGGAGCATCAAGCAGAAAAATCCCGACATTATCGGCATAACAACATTCATTGACGACATGGGATTCGGTGTGTCCGTCTTTTTATCGGTCTTTACGGTCATCTGCTTGCCCTGAATATACTGCAGCGCCATTGATATCAATGGAATCAGCACGGAGAACGAATTCCACCTGGGTGTATTTGTTATGCTGAGGCCAAAGAAATTATTTACCTTCATTATGCTTTCAATGGCCGCGTTTGCTGACTCTCCGAGTCCCTTGCTCATCAGCATGTTCCATTGACCGGTATTAAATACCGCCAATGTCCGGATTACCTGGTCGACCGTCTCCAGCGTCAGCTTTTCAAAATTTGCGACAATGTCGGATAGTATACCGGTACCGGCAGACATTATTTCATTGGCCACAACCGCATAGGGTTCCCTGACAAGGTTAACGTAATCGGGGATATTATTTATAACCCTGTACAGCGCAAACATAATAGGCAAGGTTATCAGCAATGGCAAGCACCCGGAGGTCGGGCTTGTCCCGTATTTCTGATAAACCGCCTGTGTTTCCGCCTGTTGTTTTCTAAGAGAAGCCTCGTCCTTTTTTCCCTTGTACTTTTCCTGAATTTTCTGTATTTCCGGTGCAATCCTCGACTGCAGCCTGGAAAATTTCTGCTGTTTGATTGTTAATGGAAACATTAATGTCTTTACGATAAACGTAAATACAAAAATGGATAATGCTATGTTTTGTACGCCAATCCAATGAAAGATTGTATAAATCAGATTCATTATCCAGCCCAGCACATAGGCTATGGGATTTAATATATTACCTAGCAAAAATATCGATTCCAATTGTAATCCTCCTTGGGACTATTAGTAATAACCCTTGTTATCAAGGCACCGGGTCATATCCACCGTTATGAAAAGGATGACATCTTAAAATCCGCCTGGCTGCCAAATAACATCCTTTTAATGCGCCGTGCTTTTCTATTGCTTCCTTGGCATAAGAAGAGCAGGTCGGATAGTATATGCAGCTAGACCTTCTTTTAAGAGGAGATATGAATTTCTGATATAAATTTATTATAGATATCAACGCTTTGCTTATCACGTTCTATTCCTTTTCCTTATACGAACCGTTGGACATTTCTTGTTTTATCAATATACCGTGAAGCTTCATAAGGTGTAATAATGACTCTTCGATTTCCCTGTAAGTTTTTCCCTTGGCACCTGTTCTTGCGACAACTACTATGTCCAAGCCTTCTAAAATCCTGTCTTCGTTCAAACGATAGCTTTCTCTTATCAACCGGGTTATCCTGTGCCGTATGACACTGTTTCCTGTTTTTTTGCTGACGGATATTCCAAGCCTGTTTTTTCCTGTATGGTTTTTTCTCATATACATAACAAGGTTTTTGTTTGCATATGACTTGCCGGTACTATAGATTTCCCTGAATTCTTCGTTTTTTTTGATAGATTCCGTTTTCTTCATCTTTCCGCAGCCATCATCTAAACATTACAAACAACTGGTTACTTCTTCCTTTTCTTTATAGAAGAAAAGGTCACAAATATGCGACCCGGAATGATTACTAAACAGTAAGCTTCTTTCTTCCTTTTGCCCTTCTTGCGGCAAGTACCTTTCTTCCTCCTGCCGTTCTCATTCTTGCTCTAAAGCCATGTACTCTATAACGGGGCTTGTTTTTCGGTTGAAATGTCATTTTCATAGCTTCGCACCTCCTTTTTTTATGTACCGGCGCTTCGATTCAAGCGAATTAAGTATTTCTTCAATTTTGGAATATCACGTCTATTATATTCTCTATCGAACTTTACGTCAAGTGGTTATTTTTCCTGCAATTCTTATCAACAACTACACATTCTGTACCTGTTTCTACCTTATATATATATCATGCAAAAAAATGTGGATAAGTTGTTCGTAAAACTGCCCAGAGGCAGAATAACCATTGAAAATTTTAAAAAATTGTTATAATATATATGTATGTGAGTTACAATGGAGGCTATTGATGAAAGAGATAATTGAATCTAAATGGGATGAAATTTTACAGTATATGATAACTGAATACAGCATTACCGAAGTGTCATATAATACCTGGTTAAAGCCCCTGAAAGTATATGATGTAACAGATAATGTAATTACCATTTTGATAAACGATGAACGGATCGGGCCTCCCAGCTTGAATGTAATTCGTAACAAATACGAGATTCTTCTTAAGGTATCAATTGAAGAAATACTGAATACGCCTTATGACATCAATTTTGTACTTGCAAGCCAACTGGATTCAATGGACAGTAAAAAGGTATCTTCATCCAGGAAAAATTATCAGATGCCTTCTTTTTTAAACTCAAGATATACCTTTGATACCTTTGTTGTCGGAGGAAACAATGAATTTGCCAGGGCGGCAGCGCTTGCCGTTGCGGAAAACCCGGGGGAAATATACAATCCTCTTTTCATATACGGAGGTGTCGGACTGGGTAAAACACACCTGATGCACTCGATAGCTCATTTTGTTCTTTCCCAGAATCCGGAAACCAAGGTTTTATATGTTACAAGTGAAAAATTTACCAATGAGCTGATAGATGCCATTCAAAAGAAAACCACAGCCCAGTTCAGGGAAAAGTATCGCAGCATAGATATTCTTTTAATAGATGACATTCAATTCATTATTGGAAAAGAAAGTACCCAGGAGGAGTTCTTCCACACATTTAATACTCTCCACGAAGCCAAGAAACAAATAATCATATCCAGTGACCGGCCTCCCAAGGAGATGCTTACCTTGGAGGACAGGCTTCGTTCGCGCTTTGAACACGGCCTAATGGCTGATATTCAGCCACCCGATTATGAAACAAGGATGGCCATTCTTAAAAAGAAGGAAGAACTGGACGGATTAAGCATAGATGAAGAGGTTCTAAGCTATATTGCTTCAAATATCAAGTCAAACATCCGGGAGCTTGAAGGAGCCCTGACAAAAATTGTTGCTTATTCCCGCCTGAAAAAAAAGAAGCTTAACCTTGCTCTTGCGGAGATGGCATTAAAGGATATTATTTCTCCTAATGAAAAGAAGGTCATTACAACGGACCTGATTGTGGAAGTTGTGGCGGAGCACTATAATATTCAGCCTTCCGACATATATTCCAAGAACAAGAGCAGGAATGTTTCTTATCCTCGCCAGATAGCCATGTATCTTTGCAGAAAACTTACCGACGCCTCTGTCACAGATATAGGCAAGGCATTGGGCAACAGGGATCATTCCACCGTTCTTCACGGGTTTGAAAAAATAGCAAAAGACATGGAAAAGGATGCCTCTTTACATAATACGATAGATGTGCTTATTAAAAAGATAAATCCGGATTAATATGATGACAATATGTTGATAAAAGGTTGATAATCGGTTGATATCCTGTTCATTTTTATCAGCATCGAATTTTATCTTTCTTAATTGTTAAAATAACATATCCTTCTTTCCACATGAAAGAATATGTTATTTACATCTTATCATCCGGCAAACCCCGTGATTTATAGGCTTTATGCCTATATTTCAACATTTGAACATCCCTTATTATTATTACTTTTTTAATCATTTATATATATATATTACGGGAAGGGAGCAGAGACACAGATGAAAATCAGTTGCCAAAAGTCAGATTTGTTAAACGGTGTTAATATTGTTATGAAAGCTGTTCCGGCAAAGTCCACCATGCCAATTCTGGAGTGCCTGATTATAGAGGCTTCCGGTCAGGGAATAAAGCTTATAGCAAACGATATGGAAATAGGCATAGAAACCTTTGTTAACGGAATGGTGCTGGAAACAGGATCTGTTGCGCTTAATGCAAAGGTATTTTCCGAAATAATAAGAAGGCTTCCTGACAATGAGGTTAACATATTTACCGATGATAACTATGTAACCGAAATAACATGTGAAAAATCCAGGTTTTCCATTATGGGAAGATCCGGAGAGGAGTTTCCTAAACTTCCCGCTATAATCAAGGAAAGGCCCCTTACCCTGTCACAGTTTACTTTAAAGGAAATAATAAGGCAGACGGTCTTTTCGATATCGGACAACGAAAGCAACAAGATTATGACAGGAGAGCTGTTTGACATAAAGAAGAACGAGCTTAGGGTGATTTCCCTTGACGGACACCGTATATCTATTAGAAAGGTAATGCTTAAAGAAGAATATGAAGACAAGAAGGTTATAATTCCGGGAAAGACCTTAAATGAGATAAGCAAGATACTTTCCGGTGAGGCGTCGTCGAATGCGGACATTTATTTTTCAGATAAGCACGCATTGTTCGAGTTCGATGACACCGTAGTTGTGACAAGGCTTATAGAAGGAGAGTATTACAGGATAGATCAGATGCTCTCGTCGGATTACGAAACAAAGATAAGCATAAATAAAAAGGAGCTTCTCAGCTGTATAGAACGTGCGACCCTGCTTATCAGGGAAACGGAAAAGAAACCAATTATAATAAACATCAGTGGAAACAATTTTGAATTAAGCGTAAATACATCCTTGGGCTCCATGAAAGAAGACATAGATATTGCCATGGAGGGAAAGGATATAATTATAGGATTTAACCCGAGATTCTTAACGGAAGCCCTAAGAGTAATCGATGATGAAATTGTGGATATATATCTGATAAATCCCAAGGCTCCGTGCTTCATAAGGGATAAGGAACAGACATATATCTACCTGATACTGCCTGTAAATATTCATGTTAGATCGGAATAGTCCGGATACGGAGGACAAGGAGGAATAATGACTGAAATAAAACTGAGGGACGAGTATATAAAACTGGGACAGGCACTAAAGGCAGCCGGTTTTGTAAAAAGCGGCGCCGAGGCCAAGGATGTTGTTGTTAACGGTATGGTTAAGGTAAACGGCCAGGTTGAGACGCGCAGGGGAAAAAAGCTGGTTGACGGGGATCTGGTCGAGTATGACGGAAAACAGATAAGGATTATGGGGTAACAGGCGGCATGAAGGAAACGATGGTGTCATAATGATTGTCAGGTCGTTGGAAATTAAAGATTATAGAAATTATGAACAGTTGAGCCTGGTTTTTGATGACGGAATAAACATTCTATACGGTGAAAATGCCCAGGGAAAAACAAATATCCTGGAAGCAATTTATCTTGGGGGAACCACAAAATCACACAGGGGCAGCAAGGATAAGGAAATAATCCGTTTTGGCAGCGAAGAGGCCCATGTGAGGATTTTTATTGAGAAAAAACAGGTTTCCCATAGAATTGATGTGCATTTAAAGAAGAATAAAGCCAAGGGAGTGGCGGTTGACACTATCCCTATTAAAAAACAAGGTGAACTGTTTGGAATACTTAACCTTGTGTTTTTTTCGCCAGAGGACCTGAATATCATAAAAAACGGTCCCGCGGAAAGAAGAAGGTTTCTTGATATGGAGCTTTGCCAGCTTGATAAACTGTATATGTACCATTTATCAAACTACAACAAGGCGCTCTTGCAAAGAAATAATCTATTAAAGCAAATAGGTGTTAACAGGGAATTATTGGATACACTATATATATGGGATGCCAAGCTTGCGGAGCATGGAATACCCGTTATTAATACAAGGAAAGCTTTTATAGAAAAGCTGAACCGGCTGATTTGCCTCATACATAGGAAATTAACCGGAGGAAAGGAAGAAATAATCCTCAGATATGAACCGAACGTTATTCCGGAAGAGTTTGAGGAAACCCTTAAAAGATCGCAGGAAAAGGACTTAATTCTTAAAATGACCGGTGTCGGTCCCCACAGGGACGACGTTATGTTTGTCGTAGATAATCAGGATGTAAGAAAATACGGATCCCAAGGCCAGCAAAGAACCTCCGCCCTGTCCTTAAAGCTTGCTGAAATAGAGCTTGTAAAGGAAACCATAGGAGACAATCCGGTTCTTCTGCTGGATGACGTATTGTCCGAGCTTGACAGGAACAGGCAGAATTACCTGCTTAACAGCATTGGAGATATACAGACTATTATAACCTGTACGGGACTGGAAGAGTTCATAAACAACAGGTTTAAATATGACAAGATTTTTCATGTGGCTAATAATACGGTTTCCAGTGAAAACTGATTTCATACATAAGCAATATGAATGGAGAGAAAAGCATGAACAAAGAATATACCTACGGGGCGGATCAAATACAAATATTGGAAGGGCTTGAGGCTGTAAGAAGAAGACCCGGTATGTATATCGGGTCCACAGCCATCAAAGGACTGCATCATCTGGTTTATGAGATAGTTGACAATGCCATAGATGAAGCCTTGGCAGGATTTTGCGATACCATAGAGGTTGTTCTTAATAAGGACAATTCTGTAACCGTAATGGACAACGGCCGCGGCATACCTGTAGGAATAAATCATAAATCGGGAATCCCGGCGGTGGAAGTGGTGTTTACCAAGCTGCATGCCGGAGGCAAATTCGGCGGCGGCGGTTACAAGGTGTCGGGCGGACTGCACGGCGTGGGCGCCAGCGTGGTCAATGCGCTTTCAAAATGGCTTGAGGTGGAGATATGCATCGACGGGAAAAAGTATATGCAGCGGTTTGAAAGAGGAAAACCCGTTATGAAGCTGCAGGAGTTGGGTCCGTCGGACAGGAGGGGAACCAAGGTTTCATTTCTGCCGGATGATGAAATATTTGAAGAAACGGTTTTTGATTATGAAACATTGAAACAGCGTCTCAGGGAAATGGCATTCCTTACAAAAGGAGTTAAGATTATACTTAAAGACCTTCGCGGAGAAGAACCAAAGGAAAAGGTTTTCTGCTACGAGGGCGGAATAGTGGAATATGTCCAGTATTTAAACCGCCACAAGGATCCGCTTTATCCCGATGTCATCTACTGTGAAGGCAAAAAAGACGACGTTTACGTGGAAGTTGCCATGCAGCATAACGGATCGTACGTTGAAAGCTGTTACAGTTTTGTAAATAACATAACAACGCCGGAAGGCGGCACCCATTTGATAGGGTTTAAAAATGCGCTGACAAAAACCCTGAACGATTATGCCAGGGCCCAAAAAATCCTTAAGGACAATGATCCGAACCTGACGGGAGAGGATATAAGGGAAGGACTAACCGCAATAGTAAGCATTAAGATACCGGAGCCGCAGTTTGAAGGCCAGACAAAGCAAAAGCTTGGCAACAGCGAGGCAAGAAGCGCGGTTGACTGCATCGTAAGCGAACAGCTTACCTACTACCTGGAACAAAATCCCGCGGTGGCTAGAATGATTTGTGAAAAATCAGTTCTTGCGCAAAGGGCAAGGGAGGCGGCAAGAAAAGCCCGTGAGCTTACCAGGAGAAAGACGGCCCTTGAGGGATCCGGACTTCCCGGAAAGCTGGCTGACTGCTCGGAGAAGGATCCTTCAAAATGCGAGATATACCTTGTTGAGGGAGATTCCGCGGGAGGTTCCGCAAAAACCGCAAGATCCAGGGCGACACAGGCCATTCTTCCTCTCAGGGGAAAGATCCTTAACGTAGAAAAAGCAAGACTGGATAAAATTCTGTCAAACCAGGAAATCCGGGCCATGATAACGGCTTTTGGCTGCGGAATATCCGATGATTTTGACATATCCAAGCTTAGGTACCATAAGATTATCATTATGACTGATGCCGACGTGGACGGCGCCCATATATCGACCCTGCTGCTAACATTCTTCTACCGGTTTATGCCGGAGCTGATAAAACAGGGATACGTTTACATGGCTCAGCCCCCGTTGTACAAAATAGAGAAAAACAAGGATGTCCGCTATGCTTATAATGATGAACAGCTGAACAGGATTCTTAACGAAATAGGCAGGGACGGATGCAAAATTCAACGGTACAAGGGTCTTGGCGAAATGAATGCCGACCAGCTTTGGGAAACGACCATGGACCCGGAAAAGAGGGTTCTGCTTAGGGTTACCATAGACGAAGAGGAATCCTCGGAGATAGACCTTACATTTACAACCCTTATGGGGGACAAGGTTGAGCCAAGAAGGGAATTCATTGAAGAGAACGCAAAGTATGTCCGGAACCTTGATATATAATATGGGTTTTTCGTGGGGCATCATATTTAGGGAGACCTGTATAGCATGAAAACGGAGGAATAACAATGGATGATTATATCTTCGATAAAGTACAGGATGTGGACCTGAAGAAAACCATGGAGACATCGTATATAGATTATGCCATGTCTGTCATAGTTTCCCGTGCGCTTCCCGATGTGCGGGACGGTTTGAAACCAGTTCAGAGAAGAATCCTGTATGCGATGAACGAATTGAATAACGGGCCTGACAAGCCGCACAGAAAATGCGCGCGTATTGTCGGTGATACAATGGGTAAATATCATCCGCATGGAGACAGCTCCATATATGATGCCTTGGTTAAGCTGGCACAGGATTTCTCTACCCGGTATCCGCTGATAGACGGTCACGGCAACTTTGGTTCCGTTGACGGGGACGGTGCGGCCGCCATGCGTTATACAGAGGCCCGGTTAAGCCGGATTTCCATGGAAATACTTTCCGACATCAACAAGGATACGGTGGATTTTATTCCGAACTTTGACGAATCGGAAAAAGAACCGACAGTTCTTCCTTCCAGATTTCCAAACCTGTTGGTTAACGGAACATCAGGAATTGCGGTCGGAATGGCAACCAATATTCCCCCCCATAATCTCAGGGAAGTTATAAGCGGCGTTATTAAGATAATAGACAATCATATAGAAGAAAACAGGGAAACTGACGTAGAAGAAATTCTTGAAATCATCAAGGGACCGGATTTTCCAACCGGTGCCGAGATTGTCGGAGTATCCGGCATAGAAGAGGCATACAGGACTGGACGGGGGAAAATTAGGGTCAGGGCGGTGTCGGAAATCGAAACCTTGCCCAACGGCAAATCCCAAATCATCGTGACCGAGCTCCCCTATATGGTAAACAAGGCCAGGCTGATTGAAAAAATAGCCGATCTGGTCAAAGAAAAGAAGATAGACGGGATAACGGAGCTTAGGGACGAGTCCGACCGCAACGGAATGAGAATTGTAATTGAGCTGCGCCGGGATGTTAACGCCAATGTGATGCTTAACAAGCTGTACATGCATACCCAGATGCAGGACACCTTTGGGGTAATAATGCTTGCCCTGGTAAATAACGAACCAAAGGTGCTTAACCTGATCCAGATGCTGAACTATTACCTAGACCATCAGAAGGATGTTGTAACCCGCCGGACAAAATATGACCTTAACAAGGCGGAGGAAAGGGCACACATCCTGCAGGGCCTGCTGATTGCCCTGGATAATATTGACGAGGTAATAAACATCGTACGCCATTCACCGAACGGCAACGTTGCCAAGGAAAGGCTGATGGAACGGTTCGGGCTTACGGATCCGCAGGCCCAGGCCATTATAGACATGAGGCTTCGCGCCCTGACAGGCCTTGAAAGGGAAAAGATTGAAACGGAATACGCGGAGCTTCAGGTAAAAATAGAAGAATACAAGGCCATCCTGGCCGATGAAAGCAAACTCCTTGGAGTAATTAAAGAGGAGTTGGAGATTATCCGTGACAAATATGGTGACGAACGCCGTACAAAAATAACTTATGACGAGCTTGACATATCCATGGAGGATCTGATACCGAATGAGACCTCCGTTATTGCCATGACAAAGCTGGGATACATCAAGAGAATGACCGTGGATAATTTTAAGAGCCAGCACCGCGGCGGCAAGGGAATAAAGGGCATGCATACAATTGATGAAGACTTTATCGAGGATTTGTTCATGGCAAAAAACCATCAGTATATCATGTTCTTTACCAACAAGGGTCGGGTATACCGTCTTAAAGCTTATGAAATACCCGAAGCCGGCAGAACCGCAAGGGGAACGGCAATAATCAACCTTCTGCAGCTTGCTCCGGAAGAAAGAATCTCCGCTGTGATTCCTATTAAGAAGTATGTTGAAGACCGGTTTGTATTTATGGCTACAAAGAATGGTATTGTTAAAAAGACCATATTCAAGGAATTTGCCAATATAAGAAAATCGGGCCTGAATGCGATAAACCTACGCGAGGATGACGAGCTGATAGAGGTTAAGATTACCGACGGCAACAAGGAAATATTCCTGGTTACCCAAAACGGCATGTGCATAAGGTTCAACGAACAGGATGTAAGACCCATGGGAAGAGCGGCAACAGGTGTTATCGGAATGTCCCTGAGAGAAGGAGACGAGGTTGTGGGCATGCAGCTGAATACCCAGGGCGAATACCTGCTCTTCGTATCAGCAAACGGCATGGGCAAGAGGACTGCGATAAGCGAGTTTGGCACACAGCGCCGCGGCGGCAAGGGAGTTAAATGCTATAAAATAAACGATAAAACAGGAAAGGTAATCGGTGTAAAGGCTGTTAACGAGGACAATGAAGTCCTGTTGATTACAACCGAAGGAACGGTTATCCGTATACTGGTCAGCGATATTTCCGCTTTGGGAAGGGACACCTCGGGAGTCAAGCTGATTAATCTTCAGGACAAAAATGAGTCCGTTGCCGGCATCGCAAAAGTAAAAGAGGAAAGCACAGCGGCCACTGACGACGATATTATAAAGAACCTGGAAAAGGAATTGAATGAGAATACGGCCATCTCCGACGATAAAGAACAGGAAGAGTATTATAATAAAGACGAAATCGACAGCGATGAATTTGACGAAGAAGACTCTGAGAATGAAGAACCGGACGACAACTACTGATAATAAGCGGCAAGAAATCTTTAATGGCGTAAAATGCCGGACACATAAGCAACGAAATGCCCTGTATATGGAGAAGCATATTCATGCGCAGTATAACTGTTGATACAATAATTGAAAATGTCAAGGAAATGTGCATAGAAGCCAATTACCGGCTGTCTTCAGACATGGAAACCGGCATAAGAAGCGCATGTGACAGGGAAAACTCTACGGTCGGAAGGCATGTATTGGAACAGCTGGTTGAAAACCTTGACATCGCTGAAAAAGAAATGATACCGATATGCCAGGATACCGGAATGACGGTTGTGTTTGTTACTATCGGTCAAGAGGTCCATATTGAAGGGGGATCTCTTGAGGAAGCCATAAATGAAGGCATCCGAAGAGGATACCGGGAAGGGTATTTGCGAAAATCCGTGGTATCCGACCCGCTTATCCGGGAAAATACAAGGGACAACACACCGGGAATAATACATTACAATATTGTACCCGGTGACCGGTTTGAAATTACGATTGCCCCCAAGGGCTTCGGCAGCGAAAACATGAGCCGGATATATATGCTTAAACCGGCGGATGATGAGGAAGGCGTAAAACAAGCGGTTTTAGAGACCGTGAAAAGCGCGGGACCCAATGCCTGCCCGCCCATGGTGGTTGGAGTGGGAATTGGCGGCAGCTTTGAAAAATGTGCCCTGCTTGCTAAATATGCCTTAACCCGGGATATTAATATCCGATCCGACAAGCCTCATATAAGAAGACTGGAAGAGGAGCTGCTGGCCGCTATAAACAGCCTGGGAATTGGGCCGGCAGGTCTGGGAGGCGTCATAACTGCCCTGGCGGTTAATATTGAAACATACCCTACCCATATAGCAGGGCTTCCGGTGGCGGTCAATATAGGTTGTCATGTAAACCGGCATGTTACAAGATCGATTTGATATTATTTATGAATCAGGTAAGAATATGGATAAAGTTATTACAACACCCCTGGTGAAGGAAATTGCGGAAAAGCTTACAGCGGGAGAGCAGGTTTACATTACCGGGACGATATATTCAGCAAGGGATGCCGCTCATAAGAGAATGTATGAAGCGATAGCAAGAGGAGAGGACCCGCCGTTTCCCATTAAGAACAGCATAATATACTACATGGGTCCGTCGCCGGCGCGCCCGGAACAGGTTATTGGATCGGCAGGGCCAACCACGGCGGGACGTATGGATAAATATACTCCGGTGCTGCTTGACATGGGCCTTATGGGGATGATAGGAAAGGGCACAAGAAGCATCGAAGTAATCGAAGCAATGAAAAGAAACGGGGCCGTTTATTTTGCGGCGCCCCCGGGCGCGGGAGCCCTGCTTTCAAAGTGCATAAAAAAGGCCAGGGTAATTGCCTATGACGATTTGGGCACCGAAGCGGTTCATGAATTATATGTGGAGGGCTTCCCCGCTGTTGTTGCTATCGACGCAAAAGGCAATAATTTGTATGCTCAAATCGGTTGACAAAGGAAAGAGCTTTTGTTATACTAAGGTTTGTCTCATCGAGGTTATTGCTGAAACAACCAAATATGAAGAATAATTTAGTCAGAACCTGGAGAAATACTCAAGAGGCTGAAGAGGCGCCCCTGCTAAGGGTGTAGGTCGGGGATACCCGGCGCGAGGGTTCAAATCCCTCTTTCTCCGTTAAACCAAAAGGAGCATATCATAATCTCCGGGCCGCTGTTAACAGCGGCCCGGAGATTATGATATGCTCCTTTGTATTTGTTTAATGATTTATATTAATAATAGAATCCGTAACCGGTAGCATCCCACAGCATGTCAGGATTCCACAGCATGGCGGTTACATCAGTTTCAACGGGAAAGGGCTGTTTCCTGCCTGTGTACAGCATGAGGTCGCCCTTGCTTCTTTCGGGCCTGTAGTCATACAGGAATGCGATATCATTATCATTTACCGCTACGAAGAAGCTGACATCGTCGAAAACCCTGGTTTCTTTGCCATTATCGAAAATGCACAGGGAGCCGCTTTCGCTGCTTCTGCTGTAATCCTTAAAGTAAAGAAGCTTATCTTTTCCCTTATAGTTGTACAGGCTGGGAGCATAAACGTCCGTTGCTATAAGCCGGTCATTCATATAGAGGTCACCGGAATAATCCTTTAAATCTTTGAAGTAGTAAATGTTTTCGTTTTCATTGCCGAAAACATATAGATTAACATCCTCATCAATCTTTACCGGTTTTTCCACAGAGCCGTTCTTTATGGGAACATACATCAGCTCACCGTAGCCCTTTTCATTGTCATAGTCATCCAGGAAAAAGATGGCACCCTTACTGTTGATCGACCAGGTTGTTGCGCCCGAGCAGTCAATTGTTGATTCCTTTTCATTTATGGCAACGTAAACTTCATCCGATAATTTTCTTGAAGTCGAAATCTTTTCCTGAAGATCGTATATAAAATCGTAATAGTATATATCGGCGTCATTCAGCTCGGACATTTTCATCATATCAACGGATGAAACGTCGTATTTTTTATATACGACAATGCTTGCGGAATTCGACCGGGTCAGCACGCTTTCATACACGTCGTCAGCCACAAGGGTTTCCGTGCCTTTGTTCCAGTAGTACAGGGAAAACTTGTTATAGGTCACGGCATTGTCCTCGTTGTCAAGGAGTTCCCTTAAATAATCCCTGTTTTCTTTTGCCTGAAGCCTTGCATAAGCATTGTTGTAATCATTGTAGTATTGCTCAACTTCTTTTTCCCATGCCTCGTATGCCTTATAGTATGCGTCAAGGGCTGCCTGGTAGGCTTCTTCGTCGGTCACGTAGTCCCAGTATCCCCATTCGTTTGTCTCCGGATGTCTTTCCCATCCCCAATATGAGTCCACCCAAACCATCGTCTGATAGTCAGATGCCGACGGATATTCGGGCTCTGCCGAATAATTCGGTTCGGGCAGTACAATCTCTTCTTTATCGGCTTCGGCCATATCATCCCTTATAAAGTCGGAAAGCTTTTTGGTGATTTCTTCTCTCTTCATATAGTATATGGAGCCATTGTCAACTATTGATACAAGGATATCGTATTCCGAGGTGATTTTCTCCTTGTTTTTTGCGAACTCCTTTATATAGAGGGAGCCGTCCTTTGAATAATATACCTTTTTTTCATTGGGAAACGCACTTAATATTGAAGCGTTGGAATCAATCTTTGTTTTTTCTGCAGCGGTACCCTTCAGAGACATTTCATATATGGTAGATTCAAAATCGGTATGCTTGGAGTAAATAATGTAATCTCCCTCGTCATTGATATAATAGCTGACCACATCATCATCCAGCTTTACCTTTTCGCCGCTTTTGCGGTCATAAACATACATCCGGTTATCATTGCCCTTGATATAAAAGAATTTGCTGCCGTCTTTAGTCAGGAACGGAACGAAGTTTATTTCGCTGTCTATTTTTACGCTGGCATCCTTTTTGGCATTGTCCGCTTTAAGGTCGCGCCAATAATAAGACATGTCATAATCTTCGATACGGTCGGGATAGAATATGTATCTGCCGTCTTCGCTCATAAATATGTAGAAGGATAAGAAATAGTAATCATCCTCATCAAAATAACCAGCCCTTATCAGGTCGTCGGTTAACTCAAAGGAAGATTTCTTTGATAAATTACTGAACTGCAGTTCGTCATCCTTTACGTAAATTAAATGGGAGCCGCCGGAAGGCTTAATTTTTAGTACGGCGACAATCAGAAGCACCAAAACAATTATCGCTGCCGGAATGGCAATAAGCAGGGGCTTTTTAAGCAAAATGCCGGATTTGACGGATTTCTTTACAGCCGGGTTTTCTGTTTTTAAAGAAGCGGGTGAGCCGTCTGAGACAGGCTTGCCGCAAACCGGACAGAAAGCCGTGCCTTCATCAATCTGTGCTCCGCACCCGGAACATAAAACGGTTTTTTTCGCAGGAGCTTCAACCTTTGCGCCGCACATTGGGCAAAAAGCGGCTCCTTCAGATAAAACAGCTTTGCAATTTGGGCAAGTTGTCTGGTTTGTCATACTTTTCCTCCTCGATAAATTATTTCTGCCGATTTCCCGGGGTACATCATGTTCTATGCGGAAGAGACATAAAATACAAAAAAATAAAATCCCTACCAATTAGACATTAACTTTAGCCGGGAAAGAATTGAAAAAATAAACCTGAAACGCATAAACGTTTTGATCGGGTAATGTGCGCCAAAAAGGCTACAGTATAAATAAATCATATAACAGAATTACCAAATTTACAAGATATGCCCACAAAAAATGTCGAATAATAATTGACAAAAAGAATGCTGGTTCTGTGGAAGGAAGCCTGATATAATATATGTATGCTTAATTGAAATATATTACCATTTTTAATACTACTAATTATTCGGAGGGTGAGATGAAACACATAAAAAATTGTATTGCATTATTGTTATTATGTATCCTTGTGGCGATTGGCATAATGGCCTGCAGCAAGCCGAATGACGACAGTTCGGATGCAGACCGGCAGATTGAGGATGCAATTACCGACGACACGAATGCTGACGATGACAAGGCGGCGGAAGACGAAGATACAGATGAGCCGGCCGGGGAACCGGAATCGGAACCATTGACCATAAGAGACATTCCGTCCACGGAGCTGGTGAAAGAGCTTAAAATCGGATGGAACCTGGGAAACACCCTGGATGCGACCGGCGGCGGGGCCCTTTTGACCAGTGAAATGTCATGGGGCAATCCGAAGACAAAGGAAGAGATGATAATTGCCGTTAAGGAAGCTGGCTTTAATGTTGTCAGGATTCCGATATCATGGGGAAACCATCTTGGTCCGGAACCGGATTACATAATAAACAATGCATGGCTGGACAGGGTAAACGAAGTGGTTGACTACGCAATTAACAATGACCTGTATGTAATAATAAACATGCATCATGAAGAATGGCATTTCCCTTCATATGATAATTATGAAACAGCCAGCACCATTCTGACCAAGGTTTGGGCACAGATTGCGGAAAGATTCAAGAGCTATGACGAGCATCTTATATTTGAAGGAATGAACGAGCCTAGAATGAAGGGAACACCCCAGGAATGGACCGGAGGAAACCCGGAGGCCAGGGAAGTGATAAACAAGCTGAACCAGGATTTTGTAGATACCATAAGAAACTCCGGCGGAAACAATCCGTACAGGCACCTGATGATTCCTACATATGCGGCTTCATCGGATCCGAAGACCTGGAAGGATTTTGTTATCCCGGATGACGACAAGGTTATCGTATCAATCCATGCATACACCCCCTACAATTTCGCCCTGAACAAGAACGGAACCGACAAATGGAGCCCGACAAACCGGAATGATACGAGAGAAATAGACAGCCTTATGGACAACCTGTACAATACATTTATAAGCAAAGGGCAGCCTGTAATTTTGGGAGAGTTCGGCGCCATGGATAAAAACAACCTGGAAGACAGGGTGGCATGGGCAAAATATTATGTTCAAAAAGCCAAAGAAAAGGGCATCCCTTGCATCTGGTGGGATAACGGAGCTTTCACCGGCAGCGGGGAGTTGTTCGGCCTGCTGGACAGGAGAACGCTTGAGTGGAAGTATCCCGAGATAGTCGAGGCATTGATGAGCCCATGGGCCCAATGAACCAATTGGTTCAGTAAGCCGTTATACCGAATGAAATTAATAGTTCAATGTATTCATTGGGAAGTTGGGTCCAGGGACACGGATAAGCCCGGATGAATGGAACAGCTATATTATGCAAGCGGAGGCACATATGAGAAGGGACAAGGTAAATTATTATTTGGATCTGGCGGAATCCGTTTCACAAAGATGCACCTGCCTGCGCAGGTGGTACGGAGCGGTAATAGTGAAGAACGACGAGGTTATTTCAACAGGATATGTCGGAGCGCCAAGAGGAAGAAAGAATTGCAGCGACATCGGTGAATGCATTAGGGAAAAGCTCAATATACCCAGGGGAGAGCGTTATGAGCTGTGCAGAAGCGTTCACGCGGAAGCCAATGCCATCATAAGCGCTTCCAGGGATAAAATGATAGGCAGCTCGCTTTATCTTACAGGCATTGAAGCAAAAACAGGGGAATATGTCAAAAACACCAGCTGCTGTTCCATGTGCAAACGGATGGTGATAAACGCAGGCATTGAAAAGGTATATATCAGGGACACAAAAAATGATTATAGGGAGATAAATGTCAGGGACTGGATTGAGAATGACGAATCCCTGGAGGGTGTCTTCGGATATTGACACAGATTAAGAGAATGCCTGTCCGCAGGCATTCTCTTTTACCATAATCTTTGATTTTTGGGATTAAATGTTGTAGTTTTTTTTCAAAAAATTAAGAAAATTTGATTAGAAAGTTGTTGACAAAGAAATATCGGTGTGATATTATTATTTGTGCTGACGCGCTGAAGAAGGTAAATAAAGCGCATTGAAAAATGCCCTAAAACCTAGTGTTTTAGGCTTTTTGTAACAAAGCACCTTGATAACTGAACAGTGAAACAACCCTGAAAATTCCAAGAGGAAAAAAGCGAGCGATCCAAGAGATTGCGAAGCCAAGTTTATCAAAGAAGTGGATTAAACATTCAAACAAGAGAGTTT
>JAAYHD010000017.1 GCA_012735495.1 Clostridiales bacterium
ATAAGTCTTACACCGCGCTGAAACATGAGTATGACAATGCCGGGATCGACGAAGAAAAAAGACTTAGGGAGATATCGTTCCTGGAGTATGAGATAAATGAAATTAAAAGCGCGGTCCTTGTGCCCGGGGAAGACGAGGAGCTGGCGGCGCTTTACAGGAAATATGCCAATGCCCGGGCCATTTCCGAAGGGCTTAAGACGGTATATGAATTAACCGGAAACGGCATGAACGGTGCCGGTGACGGCATGGGCAGGGCGGTAAGGCAGCTGACAAGGATTGCGGAGTATGACGACAAGCTTAAGGATCTTCTGTCACAGGCTGCAGATATTGAGGCCCTGTTGAATGATTTCAACAAGGACCTTTCGCAGTATTTATCCTCCATGGACAGTTTTGAGGAGGAGTTTTACGAAGTAACCAAGAGGCTGGACCTTATAAATCATTTGAAGCAAAAATACGGAAACAGCATAGAGCAGATTCACGCATACATGGCTGAATGCGAAGAAAAGCTGGCACGGTACAGGGATTATGATGCCTATATGGAGCGGCTCCGCAAATCCCTTGAAGCGGAAAGACAAAGGCTTGAGGAGCTCTCGGGCAGGCTGTCTGAGATTAGAAAACGCAGGGCAAAGGAGCTTACTGCCAAAATAAGAGACGCGTTAATGTCTCTTAATTTCCTTGATGTAAGATTTGAGATGGTCTTTAACAGAAGCGGCAGTTATTCCGCAAACGGATATGACGATGCGGAGTTCATAATTTCCACCAATCCCGGTGAAGAGATGAAATCTCTTTCCAGCGTGGCATCCGGCGGTGAGCTGTCAAGAATTATGCTTGGAATAAAATCGGTCCTGGCCGAAAACGATGATATTGAAACCCTGATTTTTGATGAAATCGATGCGGGAATAAGCGGCAGGACCGCACAGAAGGTTTCCGAGCAGCTTTCGGTAATAGCAAGGCATCACCAGATCATATGCATTACGCATCTGGCACAGATAGCAGCTATGGCCGATCGGCATTTCATCATTGAAAAGCAGACCGACGGGAAGACTACACAGACTTGTATCAGGGAGCTTACCGACGAAGAGTCAATAAACGAACTGGCAAGAATCCTCTCCGGTGCCGCCATTACCGAGAGAGTGATGGAGAACGCAAGAGAAATGAAAGAGCTTGCTGCTTCGTCAAAAAAATACTGATAATTATATTGAAAAGCGAATATCTGGCCAAAGGATATACAATACTATGTATATCCTTTTTTATTTGCAAAAGTCCGGCCGGAACAATACTGCGGTATTTGTTTGAAAGATACTTGGTTTTTAAGGATTTCCCGACAGCAGGCGGACATCAATGAAAATATGCAAGAAATGAGGTTAAGTATGAGAAGAAAGAAAATATTTAGAAGGATATTAATATCCTTCTTTTTGCTTGATTTGGCGGCGATTGGCTTTTTTATATTTTATCACATTGAAAAAAACATACCCGATGAGATTAAAATCGTTGTTGACAGGGAAGAAAGCTTCAGCTTCAACATACCGCTTATGGCCGATATTGAAACGGAAGACATCGGCGTAATAAGCGTTAATAATACAAAGATACCGTCAAACCGGATAAAGATAGATTTCAACGAACCCTTTACAATATCCTCATCACAGACCGGCGAATACAACATCAAGCTCAAGCTGTTCGGACTGTTCAATTACAAGAGCATATCCCTTGATGTTATAGACCAGGTAGAATTGATTCCATGCGGCATCCCCATAGGCATTTCGGTGGAGACAGACGGAATACTGGTGCTTGGAAATACTGAAATTACCGGTGCCGACGGTCTTAACTACGAACCTGCTTATAATAAACTGAAGACCGGGGATTATATTATTTCCGTAAATAACAAGAGAATAACGAAAAAGGAACAGCTTATCGATGAAATACAAAAGTCCCAGGGAAATGAAATCAGGCTGACAATCAGGCGCAACGGGGAAATCCTTACCACAAGCATAACACCGGTAAAAACCGTCAGCGGCAAATACCAGATCGGTACATGGATCAGGGATGACACCCAGGGTATCGGGACCCTGACCTTTATCTCGACCGACGGGCATTTCGGAGCCTTGGGCCATGGCATTACCGATATTGATACGGGAAGATTGATTGAGGTGGGCAACGGATCAATATATGACGCTCAGATAATATCCATTGTAAAGGGCAAGGAAGGGGAGCCCGGAGAAATTATAGGCATGATTCGACAGAACGAAAAAAACAGGATTGGAGATATTACCGATAATACTCCGCAAGGGATTTTCGGTGATATTAACCACAAATATAAGCTTAATGAAGATTTTAAGCCGCTGAAGATTGGACTAAAGCAGGAAATCAAGACCGGAAAGGCTTATATAAGATGCATGGTGGACGGCACTCTGCAGGACTATGAAATAAACATTCAAAAGATAGACATAAGCAACTCCAACCAAAGCAAAGGCCTGGTCATAAAGATAACGGACGAGCGTCTGCTTAATTTAACCGGGGGCATAGTCCAGGGTATGAGCGGTAGCCCGATTATCCAAAATAACAAGATAATCGGCGCGGTAACGCATGTATTTATACAGGATTCAACCAAAGGATACGGTACCTTTATTGAAAATATGGTGAATAAGCTGGAATAAAGTATTGTCGAACAATGCGATAACAAAGGATTGAAACTTTTTGATGCAATAGATATAATTATGGCATGGTAATAATTTACAGTAATTACTGCATATCCCCAATTAAGTCATGCCTTCATTTTTATTTCTGTAATATTATAGTATAAAATGTAGGATAATTAGAAATAATGACGAAAAAACTTAGACATAATTTGGTAATATTGCCACAGGGAATTTATTTGACTAAAATTTACTACGAGGATATAATTATGCTAATTAAATACTTTTTCATGTAATTAAATTCTAAAATATGTGAACAAGAGCGGGGGATTATCCTATATACGAAAGATGAGAGGTGACTAAAAGGGGAATAAAAATAATTAATGGAGGTATAAGTAGTATGGGCAAGATTAATGTAGCAATTGTTGATGACAACGAAAGGATGGTGAATCTTCTTGAGGATATTCTCAAGGAGGACTCGGAAATCGAGGTAGTGGGGAAATCCGAGAACGGGCTGGATGCGGTGGATATGATTAAGGAAACGAAGCCGGACGTAGTGCTTCTCGATTTAATCATGCCTAAGCTGGACGGGCTCGGAGTAATGGAAAAGATAAAGAAAGATACCGATCTGAAAAAGAATCCGTCCTTTATTATCATCACGGCAATTGGACAAGAAGGGGTTACCGAAAGCGCTTTTGAACTGGGAGCAAATTACTATATCATGAAGCCGTTTGACAGCAGCGTGGTTTTATCAAGAATCAAGCAGCTGAAGGGCGATTATCACAACAAGCTTACCAACAGCCATAGGGTAAGCGCGTTCGAAAACAAGAGTACTTACATGGAAAGAAACCTGGAAGCTGATGTTACCAATATAATTCATGAAATCGGCGTTCCGGCACATATCAAGGGGTATCAGTACCTGAGAGACGCAATAATGATGTCGGTTAACGATATAGAAATGCTGAATTCAATAACCAAGCTCCTGTATCCTTCCATTGCGAAGCGTCATAAGACCACTCCAAGCAGGGTCGAGAGGGCTATCCGCCATGCCATTGAGGTGGCCTGGAGCAGAGGAAAGATGGACACGATTGACGAGCTGTTCGGATATACGGTAAGCAATGGAAAGGGAAAACCTACAAATTCGGAATTTGTAGCGCTGATAGCCGATAAGATCAGGCTTGAATATAAATTAAGGGCACAATAACGGGTATTTAATACAGCATATGTCATATCCATAGCCGAAAGTATCATATGTCGCATTTATAGGAGTGCGGAGGCCATAAATATCATACATATTTACAGCCTCAGTACTCCTAATTTACATGCGGGCTGTAATGATGACGTTTGCAGGATGTTCCTGTCGATTATTCGTTTATAAGTATATATAAGTATATAATATACAGGATAAAAAATGCACAAAAAAGATTGCGCTAAAGCCATAAAATATAACTAATATAATAATCTTCCAATAAAAAAAGAGTAAACGCTTGATATTTTTATTTACATTGTGTAAAATTATGATTGAGAAAAAATTGACAAACAGGTATTTATAGCATTACATTTAAAATGCATTAACAAATAAAATCTAGGAGGAATTATTATGGCAGTAAGAGTTGCAATTAATGGTTTTGGACGTATTGGTCGTCTTGCTTTCAGACAGATGTTCGGTGCAGAGGGTTACGAGATCGTTGCGCTGAACGACCTGACAGATGCCAAGATGCTGGCACACCTTTTAAAGTATGATTCGGCACAGGGCAGATATGCAAAGGCCGATACCGTTGTGGCCAAGGAGAATTCAATCGTCGTTGACGGCAAGGAAATTAGAATTTACAGCGAAGCCGACCCATCCAAATTACCTTGGAAGGAGTTGGATGTTGATGTTGTGCTTGAGTGCACTGGCTTCTTCACATCAAAGGCAAAAGCACAAGCACATATAGATGCCGGCGCTAAGAAGGTTGTTATTTCCGCACCTGCCGGAAAGGATCTTCCGACAATCGTTTATGGCGTTAACGAGAAGACATTGAAGCCATCCGATACAATTATTTCAGCAGCATCCTGCACGACCAACTGTCTTGCACCTATGGCTTACACATTGAACAAGCTTGCTCCTATCGATAAGGGTTACATGGTTACAATCCATGCTTATACAGGCGACCAGAACACACTGGATGCTCCTCACAGAAAGGGCGACTTAAGACGTGCAAGAGCAGCCGCCATCAATATCGTTCCTAACTCCACCGGTGCTGCCAAGGCCATCGGCCTGGTTATTCCTGAACTGGACGGCAAGCTCGACGGTGCTGCTCAGAGAGTTCCTGTAGCAACAGGCTCAACAACAATCCTGACAGCAGTATGCAACAAGGAAGTAACTATCGAGGAAGTAAATGCAGCCATGAAGGCCGCTGCCAGCGAATCCTTCGGTTACACCGAGGATGAGATTGTATCCTCTGATATCATCGGCAGCACATATGCTTCAATCTTTGACGCTACTCAGACCGCTGTTATGAAGCTTGAAGGCGGCAAGAGCCTGGTTAAGGTTGTTGCTTGGTACGACAACGAGAATTCATATACCAGCAACATGGTAAGGACAATCAAATACTTCAACGAAATATCCAAGCAATAAATCAGAATCATTGATCCATGATGGGTCCGGTCTTTTAGGACCGGACCTTTTTAACATATGAGCTGCCGCTTGTATGGCGGAGCCATTAATTATTCATTTGTGGTTAATTAAATACTTATATGAAAGGAGTATATAAGCTATGCTCAACAAGATGTCAGTTGACGATATTAATGTAAAGGGTAAACGGGTCCTTGTAAGATGCGATTTCAACGTACCTTTGCAGGACGGAGAGATTACCGACGATACAAGAATAGTTGAAGCGCTTCCGACTATCAAGAAGCTTATCAATGACGGAGGCAAGGTTATCCTTTGCTCACACCTGGGAAAACCCAAGGGAACACCAAAGCCTGAGCTTTCACTCGCTCCCGTGGCCAGGAAGCTTTCGGAGCTTTTAGGCAAGGAAGTTGTATTTGCCAAGGATGATAATGTTGTTGGTGAAAATGCAAAAGCAGCCGTAGCTGCCATGAAGGATGGAGATGTTATCCTTCTTGAAAACACCCGTTTCAGGCCCGAGGAAGAGAAGAACATCGATACATTCAGCCAAGAGCTGGCATCCCTTTGTGACGTATTTGTTGACGACGCATTTGGTACCGCCCACAGGGCTCACTGCTCCAACGTTGGTGTTACAAAGTACGTTGATACGGCAGTTGTAGGTTACCTGATGCAGAAGGAAATCGAGTTCCTCGGCAATGCCGTTAACAATCCCAAGAGGCCTTTCGTAGCCATCCTGGGCGGTTCGAAGGTTTCCAGCAAGATCTCCGTAATCAATAACCTCCTGGATAAGGTTGATACATTAATAATTGGCGGAGGTATGGCTTATACCTTCATGAAGGCAATGGGAGAAGAGGTTGGAAAGTCCCTGCTTGAAGAGGATTACATCGGGTATGCCAAGGAAATGATGGAGAAGGCCAAGAAGAACGGTGTCAAGCTCCTGATACCTGTTGATACCGTTGTAGCAAAGGAATTCTCCAATGACGCCGAGTACAAGACCGTAAAGCGCGGTGAAATCGAGCCTGATTGGCAGGGCCTTGACATAGGCGAAGAGACCTGCAAACTGTTTGCCGATGCGGTTAAGGATGCCAAGACCGTTGTTTGGAACGGACCTATGGGCGTATTCGAAATGCCTAACTTCGCAAAGGGTACCATAGCAATAGCCAAGGCTCTCGCCGAGATTGACGCAACGACCATTATAGGCGGCGGAGATTCCGCGGCGGCTGTTAACCAGCTTGGATTTGGCGGCAAGATGACACATATTTCAACCGGCGGCGGCGCATCCCTGGAATTCCTTGAAGGCAAGGAGCTGCCCGGTGTTGCTGCGGCTAACGACAGGAAATAAGCCGCGGTTATGTATCATATACGCAGATAATAAAATTTATAAAGTCTAATCTTCTTATAAAAAGAAAATTGGTAGCAAGCTTTTCCGAATTAAGTATTGTATTTTACGGAAAAGCTTGCTACAATTTACTAAGTGCATTTTATACGCGTATCATACACCGATTGACGACTATTGCGGCAGCTGGGGGTACGTCATCCGCTGCTTGTTAAGATAGATAATATATTATTCAGGAGGTTTGAATTATGCGTAGAAAGATTATTGCAGGTAATTGGAAGATGAATAAGACACCTGGTGAGGCAGTAAAGCTTATAAATGAACTCAAGCCTTTAGTGGCTAACGATGAGGTTGATGTGGTATTCTGCGTTCCCGCAATCAGTATCATACCTGCCGTTGAGGCAGTTAAGGGAACTAATATAAAGATTGGTGCCCAGAATATGCATTTTGAGGAAAGCGGAGCATATACCGGTGAGATTGCTCCCAACATGCTGACAGAAGCAGGTGCTGAATATGTAATCATAGGGCATTCAGAAAGAAGGGAATATTTTGCCGAGACCGACGAGACCGTCAACAAAAAGGTTCTCAAGGCATTTGAGCATGGGCTCACACCCATTATCTGCTGCGGCGAATCCTTAAAGCAGAGGGAACAGGGCATTACCATTGATTTTGTACGCCAGCAGGTTAAGATAGCTTTCCTTAATGTTACCAAGGAGCAGGCAATGAAAGCCGTTATTGCTTATGAGCCCATATGGGCAATCGGAACAGGAAAAGTGGCAACTCCCGAACAGGCGGAAGAGGTATGCAAGGCTATCCGCCAGTGTATCGGTGAAATATATGATGCCGAAACGGCTGAAGCCATCCGCATTCAATACGGCGGCAGCGTAACCGCAGCCAGCGCTTATGAGCTGTTTACCCAGGAGAATATCGACGGCGGACTGGTTGGCGGAGCAAGCCTTAAGGCTGATTTCGGAAAGATTGTAAACTATAAGCAAAACAGATAAGACATTGTGTTTTATGTAACATAGCAAATAGACAGGTTTATTGGACACAAGTCTGTAGAAAAGAGGTTCAAAATGAGTAAAAGACCAACAGTATTATTGATATTAGACGGATTTGGGCTAAATGACAGGAGAGAAGGCAATGCCATAGCGATAGCCAACACACCGGTAATGGACCGGCTGATGAAGGAATATCCGTTTGTTAAGGGTTATGCCAGCGGTATGGCCGTAGGACTTCCGGAGGGACAGATGGGCAACTCCGAGGTGGGCCATATCAACCTTGGTGCGGGAAGAATCGTGTACCAGGAGCTGACGAGAATTACGAAGGAGATACAGGACGGCTCATTCTTTGAGAATCCTGCGCTGCTTGAGGCTGTCAACAACTGCAGGAAGCATAATTCCGACATGCATTTCTTCGGGCTGCTTTCAGACGGCGGCGTACACAGCCACAATACCCATTTATACGGATTGCTTGAGCTTGCTAAGCGATATGGCATAAAGAACGTATATGTCCATGCGTTCCTGGACGGAAGGGATACACCGCCGACTTCGGGCAAGGGATACATTGAAGAGCTCGAAGAGAAGATCAAGGAAATCGGCGTAGGCAAGATTGCCACGGTTATGGGCCGCTACTATGCCATGGACAGGGATAACCGCTGGGACCGTACTGAGAAGGCATACCGTGCCATCGTATATGGCGAAGGAATTGCCGCAGAAAGCGCAGTCGAAGCGGTTCAGGCTTCCTATGACAATGAGGTTCATGACGAGTTTGTAATTCCCGCAGTCATAATGGAAAACGGAAAGCCCGTTGGAACCGTTAAGGAAAATGACTCTATCATTTTCTATAACTTCAGACCCGACCGCGCAAGGCAGCTGACCAAGGCGTTCTGCCTGGATGATTTTAAAGGCTTTGACCGTGGCAGGGAAAGAATGAGGCTTACCTATGTATGCTTCTGCGAATATGACATCACAATACCCAACAAGCTTGTAGCCTTTGACAAGGTATCCCTGGACAACACCTTCGGACAGTTTTTGGCACAGCATAAGATGACACAGCTCAGGCTGGCCGAGACCGAAAAATATGCCCATGTCACATTCTTCTTCAATGCCGGCATAGAGGTGCCCAACGAAGGCGAAGACAGAATCCTGGTTGATTCTCCGAAGGTCGCGACTTATGACCTTAAACCGGAGATGAGTGTATACGAGGTATGTGACAACCTGGTCAAGGCAATCAAATCGGGCAAATATGACATAATCATATGCAACTACGCAAATCCGGACATGGTAGGACATACCGGCATACTGGAGGCTGCCGTAAAGGCTATTGAAGCGGTGGATGAATGTGTGGGCAGGGCTTTGGATGCTCTCTTGTCAGTTGACGGCCAGATGTTCTTGTGTGCGGATCACGGAAATGCCGAGCAGCTTATAGACTATGAAACCAACGAGCCTTTTACCGCGCATACGACGAATCCGGTACCGTTTATCCTTATAAACTACGACAAGGACTACACCCTGGATGAGGGCGGCTGCCTGGCCGACGTGGCTCCTACCTTGATAGAAATGATGGGTATGGAAAAGCCCAAAGAGATGACCGGCAGGTCCCTGTTAAAGAAGAAAAACTGACAACCGGTAATTAACAGAATTTATGGTTGAAAAAATATATGTTCTGTGTTAGAATAGGCATAGTTTTGAAATGAATTATGCTTGTCACATGGGAATGGAGGATTAATTGTGGACATTTTAAGAGCTATATTGCAGATAATATATATCGGTATTTGTGTAGTGTTGGTATTCGTTGTATTAAGACAGGAGGGTAAATCGTCAGGATTATCCGCCGCCCTGACCGGTGCATCCGAATCGTACTGGAGCAAAATCAAGGGGCGCACGGCCGAAGGTATGATAGTCAGATTAACAAAAATACTGGCGGCGTTGTTCGTAGTCCTATCGGTAATACTTAATCTTGATTGGTAAATACGCTAAAGCAAAAACACTCTGGATACCAGGGTGTTTTTTATTGGACAGTTCACTGTATAGTATCATGCAAATATGGAAGTATATTATATGTGATTGTTTATTTACCGCACAAGCATGATGAAAAAGGAGTTTGGAATGAAAAGATCTAATGATATTGAAGAAAGAGCCCGTATGCTTATGGACTTCTTTGGCAGCAGCGAATATAGGCCCATGCGGTTTAAGGACATTGCCGCCATACTGCAGGTCCCGAAGGATTCTCGGGACGAGCTTAGGGATGTACTGGATTTCCTGGTGGCAAAAGGAAAGATAATAACAGACGAAAAAGGCAGGTACAGGCTGCCAGGAGACAGGCTGAAAACCGGCATTTTTTCAGGGACGCAAAAAGGTTATGGATTTGTAATAATTGAGGGTGAATCTGAAGATGTGTTCATACCTGAAAACGCCGTTAAAGGAGCCATGCATGGCGACAAGGTCGTCATAGCCGTAAATGACGAGAAAAACGGCAAAAGAAAGGAAGGCGCCGTTCTTCAGATACTTGAACGGGGTATGAAGGAAGTGGTCGGTACCTTTTACCGAAGCAGGAACTTCGGATTTGTCATCCCCGACAACCAGAAGCTTGGTTATGACATTTTCATACCGAAGGAGTTTACAAAAGGGGCCATAACGGGGCATAAGGTTGTTGCCGCAATAACAAGCTACGGAAACGGGTCACAAAACCCGGAAGGGAAGATAACAGAAATCATAGGCCATATAAATGACCCGGGAGTGGATATAATGTCCGTGGTCAAGGCATATGATCTGCCTGTTGAATTTCCGGCGGAAGTGATGAAATCATTGGAATCCATTCCGGAAGAGGTTAGGCCGGAGGATATCAGGGACAGGATAGATATCCGGGATATCCTTACGATTACTATCGACGGTGAGGACGCCAAGGACCTGGACGACGCCGTATCCCTTACAAAGGAAGGAGACATCTACCATCTGGGTGTCCACATCGCAGATGTAACGCACTATGTCAGGGAAGGCTCGGCACTGGACAAGGAGGCCCTGAAAAGGGGAACCAGCGTATATCTTGTGGACAGGGTAATACCAATGCTTCCGCACAAGCTGTCCAACGGTATATGCTCACTTAATCCCGGAGTTGACAGGCTGGCATTAAGCTGTTTCATGGACATTGATTCCAAGGGAAATGTCATCGGGCATAAGATTGCGGAGACCGTCATACGCTCGGATAAACGGATGACCTATACCGATGTGGCTAAGATCGTGGAGGACCATGACGAAGAGCTCAGCAAGAAATATGAAGAGCTGGTTCCCATGCTGATGCTTATGCTGGAGCTTTCGGAAATCCTTAAGGCAAGAAGGCATAAGCGCGGCGCCATAAACTTTGATTTTCCTGAAAGTAAAATAATTGTCGATAAAAACGGCAAGCCTCTTGAAATCAGGGCATATGAAAGGAATAAGGCGACCAAGATTATTGAGGAATTCATGCTGATTGCGAACGAAACGGTCGCGGAGGATTATTTCTGGCAGGAGATACCGTTCCTGTACCGTACCCATGAAAAGCCCGGCGATGAGAAAATCAAGGCTCTTGCCATATTCATCAACAATTTCGGTTATTCAATTAAGGTTGGCCAGGAGAATATACATCCCAAGGAGCTTCAGAAGCTCTTGGTAAAAATTGAGGATACCCCGGAGGAGTCGTTAATCAGCAGGCTTACGCTGCGCTCGATGAAGCAGGCAAAATACACGGTGGAGAATACGGGGCATTTCGGATTGTCCGCCAAGTACTATACTCATTTTACTTCACCGATACGCCGCTATCCCGACCTGCAGATACACAGGATCATAAAAGAAAACCTGAAAGGAAAGCTTAACGAGGAAAGAATGGGGCACTACGGGAAAATCCTTCATGAGGTCGCCGACCAGTCCAGCCGGACGGAACGCAGGGCTGATGAAGCCGAGCGGGAAGTCGAGAAAATGAAAAAGGTTGAGTACATGGAAGGGCACATCGGCGAAACCTTTAAAGGTGTTATTTCGGGTATAACCTCATGGGGAATATATGTGGAGCTTCCGAACACCGTTGAGGGAATGGTCAGGGTAAGCGCCATGGGGGATGATTATTATATCTATGATGAAGAGCATTACCAGATGATAGGAGAGCATACGAGAAAGACCTACAAGCTTGGACAGACGGTCACCGTGGAGGTGATCGCCGCCGACAAGATGCTTCGTACAATTGATTTCATGTTTGTGGAGGATGAGGAATAATGGGTGAGAACATCAAGCTTATCGCAAACAATAAAAAGGCATACCATGATTATTTCATAGAAGATAAATATGAAGCGGGGATAGAGCTTATCGGCACCGAGGTCAAATCCTTAAGGGCTGGCAAGTGCAGCATAAAGGAGTCATTTATCAAAATTGAAAATGATGAAGCATTCATCTATGGCATGCATATAAGCCCTTATGAAAAAGGCAATATATTCAACAAGGATCCGTTAAGGGTAAGAAAGCTGCTCCTTCACAGGTATGAGATTAATAAAATCAACGGGCGGCTCACACAGAGGGGGTATACCCTGGTTCCCTTGAGGGTGTATTTTAAAGGGCACCTGGTTAAGGTTGAAGTTGGCCTGGCCAAGGGCAAGAAGCTCTATGACAAGAGGGAGGACATTGCCAGGAAGGATTTGAGAAGGGAGACCGAGAGGGATTTTAAGGTGAAAAATCTATAATTGCCAAAGCATATTCCTTGACAGATTCTCCTAGATGATATATCATATATATGCTGTTAAACCAATATAATCTTTGATATTCGGGGTTGTACTGGTTTCGACGGGGGTTTTGAAATTGCGGCAGCCATTCGCAGCCCGGGACTGCGTCAAAAACCTGGAAAAAAAATAAACGCAAACGATAATTACGAATTAGCAGCTGCCTAATTGCAGCGCTTGTCGGCTCTAAGCATCCCGCGGCTTGGAATACCGGCATCATCTTAGCGGGGACCTCCGCCTTCAAAGCTTTGAGATGGCGGAAGATTCATGAAGCTACCGATACCGGAAGCCTGTCAATCGGCGGCCGGTAGAGGGAACGGTGGACTTCGGGTCCACAAAAAAGATTGACTGTAATGGGAGAAGCTGCAATGGATAGGCTTTCGGACAGGGGTTCAACTCCCCTCAACTCCATCAGGAAAATGAAGAGGGAAAGGCTTGATTCTGAAGACCTTTCCCCTTTTTTATGCTGTTAGAAAGCTTCAGTTTATTTTGCTTGTGACTAAAGCATTGCGATTTCATTTGTTTTAAAATACATGTGACATTTTAGGTATCAATCTCGTTTTATATGATAAAGAAAAAGCCGGCTGGAAAGAAGGTGGAGAAATTGTGTTAAATATTAATGTTTATAAAAGGGCTATAAAAGGGGACAGGGATGCAATAGAAAAGATATGCCTTGATACCTGGGAGCCTCTTTATCGTTTCATTTACTACAAAGTGCAAAACCGGGAGGAAGCAGAGGATATTAGATTAAGTCTATATAATGGTGTAAAAAGGAGTTGAGCCAAAGCTCATACCTCGGTAAAATATAGTTGCTAAACAAATACCAAACCGAGGAGGATGAACCATGGCTCAGTTTAATATTACTATA
>JAAYHD010000002.1 GCA_012735495.1 Clostridiales bacterium
ATGGACATATACATGATTTATGAAAGGTTGGACATACCAATCAAAATCCACGCCGCAGATTATGATACCGAGCAAATTATTAAAGAAAACCTGTATACCGGAGCAATTATGCCGGGTGATGAGTTCACACAATCAATTCCAATAACTCTTACGGTTGACAATTCTGTTTATTCCAAGACAAAGCATTTCCTCTATTATCTTAAGAATAATCCCTCAAAACTGAGAGTCAGGCAAACTGAAAATGACGATGATCCGATATCATTTACCGCATTTTCAAGTATTGAGCCGGATGATGAGATAATTGTTTATGCGTATTACAGGAAGGAAGCCGGTGGAGAAATACCTGGTGATACTGACCCTGGTGGGATAATCCTAAGGGTCGTTATGGTTTCGCAAAGCGGGGCCCTGATAGATGAAATATCATCTGAAAACGTAACCCCGGGGCAATTAGTAAACAAGCAGATACAGGCTGTAAGAACGGTGAGAGGCCTGGGATACAGATACCTGGGCAAATGGGATTATACATTTATTACATCCTCCGGCAGCAACACGATTGAAGGAAACACAAACCCCGCCGCATTTACCGTACCGGATGATACGGAGACCGGGACCGTGGTTATATTAAGGCTTTATTATGGAGCCGTGCAGGATGTTGAGGTGCCTGACGCTTCCCCGCCGAAAATACTTCCATTTGACAGTCCGAATCCCCAGGGCATAATAAACGGTGACAAGTACGGACAGCCTTATTTCTCGTCCAGGGACGGCATACCCACCACGGAGAGCCAGTATGTAACTGTAAGGACGAAGGAATATTTGCTGGGATACAGGCTGGTGAACAGAACGGGGACGGTGGCATTTACGGTACCCGTGTCGATGACTTACACCTTGCAATATTACGAAGAAGTACAAGGAGGGAGCGGGGAAGCCGGGCTTATTACCGAAACCGTTACGGATACCCAGTATATAACGGTTGAGAGGGCATACTCTTACTGGGAGATTGATAGCCTTGAGTATTACATGCCAAGCACGGCAACAGTCTATAATTATTCCTTGCCCGAGGGCAGGGTAAATCTCATCTTAAACAGCAATTTTCTGTCAATCCCGTCGCTTAGTACCAGGCACAGCGGCCAGATCGAGGATCATATTATTCTTCCCATACAGGCAACGCAGGGCATACATCTTGTAAATGAAACACCAATCACATCGGACACCGTCGGCAGGCCGGAAGTGGAGTATGAGGATTTGACGCCATATGCGTTTGAGCTTACCGGTGAGCTTATGGTGAAGAATGATTACCTGGCATTTGGCGGTGCCACGGTTATGACCGATGCGCCTGCGGAGAAAATAACACAGGCACCCGGCGCAGGACCGATGGTTCAATCTAACAGGATGACCCATGACAGGGCATTCTTTGCGGAAGGGCTTGTCATTGATGCTGTCAAAGAGAATGGGGTTTATTCATCAAGCGGAAGCATCACATATATAAGGCATCCCATGAGTGTAAATGCGTATGACAGCAGCAGGAGTTATTCGGTTGCGGTAAATAACGTAATCATTCACACGCCGGTCATCTGCAGGGCTTTGGTGTATACCGACAATGATGAATATGTCCAGCTTGTTAATCCGACGGCATGGGCCTGCCATTTGGTGCTTGACCCGGATTCTGCATTATGTGATTTTACCGTAAGCATTTCAAACACCCTGCAGCACAGCCCGCGGCTTGGTTATTATGAAAGGGATTTTTCGCGGTCATTTATTGACCCGGAGAACGTTTCCTATATTGCTGAGCATAAGGATGCGTTAAGAAATGAGATGAGGCTGCCGTTTGACGTATATATTGATGTGGACGGCGACGGGGATGCGTCTAATGACCGGTTTATCAAGTCAGGCACGTGGATTGTCCTTGGCAGGGAGACATATAGGTTTTATGTCCCCTTATGGGTGAAGGAAGGGACGTACACGGCAGAGTTTCGCACCGTCGCGGTAAACGGCACGGACAAGCTAGACAGGACGGAGCCGGCCAAAAACTTAAGTATGGATAATTATGTTGCAACGGATACGAAGACATTCCAGATTTCCGGGAGGATGTATGGGCTGACGATTTATGATATTTCCGACGAAGGACGATGGCGGGATGTGTTTCGTGTAAAGGATTCCATGAACATAAAGCTGTTTGAAGGGGCGGCTGACGGAACTAAAAGAACGGGTTTTCACGAGGATTATTCCTATTATTATACCGTAGGATTAAAGGACCGGTACGGTTATCAGACCGGAAGAAACGAGAAATATACGCTGCCGCTTATAAACGGCAGCCATCCGAAATACAGCAATGCAGGGGTGCTGAAGACGGGATACGCTTTCCGCTTTTTCATTGACACCATCGGGGATATGTACGGCAGCGGCTGCACTATCAGGATTACTCCGACATTCTACCATGTGGATGAGGATGGCGGTAACAGGCAGAAGGTGGACATTTATTATGATGAGGAAATAGACGGCAAACATCGTTATCTCGTAAAGGTAGGCGAGGGGATTGACCTTATAAATGTCCAGTATGGCCTTGCAGGGAACCCTTACAGCAGGATACCTGTGAATGAGCTTATGCATACGGCAAATGTTTTGGGTACCACGTACTCCAGGCTGATATACGGGTATGGGCCTATGTATTCGTATAATGAGATACGGATTACAAGCCTGTTTCGGACATTTATCGGAACAGACTATTCACGGTTTGTGACGGGGATGCCGTCATTTGCGGAAGTAAGGGCCCAGACCGGTGAGACCGCATTAAGCCTGTCAAAGTACATACAGCGATGGTACGGCACTTATAAGCTTCCGTCGGATATCCATGCGGTGCCGGCAGGGTATGATGTGAAGGGGTATCTTGCCAGGCACGGCATAACTTATCATGAGGATTTCTGGCTGAAGGACGGGTATATAATTGTAAACTTCAATATAGAAAGCCATGACGCAAGCGGCAGCAGGCATTTATCCTATACGAACGGTTACAACTTCCTGAATAACGGGCATTGCTCCATGTGGGTTATGGAAGGCGGAGCGATTGAGAAGAAGGACGATTCGGGGGCAGTATTTAAGTTAATGGCAGGAGATGTGGTGTTTTATCATACGAACAAGAAACACAGCGATGACTATATAGGAAGAGGGTGGTAGCAGGAAGAGCAGGCCTGCCATGAGGGGAGAGCATTATTAGATAAGCGCTTTGATGGCTGTCCGGTGAATATAAAGTTGATACGGTAAATATGACGCTGTTATGATTTTAAAGTATACCAATATTTTTTAGTCGTATAATAAATTATTTTATATATAGCGTTATATATAACCTGTAATTATATTATATATAAGAAAAAACAGGGAATGGAATTATTGACAAGCCTTTTTAAATAATATACTTTTTATACATAACCGAAGAAAATCATCAGTGGTAACGGCGCTCCACTGATGATATATCATTTTTAGGAAAGAGGGATACGAATAATGAAGCTCGTCTACCAAGGAAAAACTAAAGATGTTTACGCGCTTGAGGATGGCAATTATTTGCTGAAATTCAAGGATGATATGACCGGTGAAAACGGTGTATTTGACCCCGGAGCAAATACCGTGGGATTAACCGTAGACGGTGCGGGAAGAGCGGGCCTTAAGCTTACCAAGCTGTTTTTTGAGAGGCTCGAAAAGGAAGGTATTCCAACGCACTATATTGACTGCGATATTGATGCCGCAACGATGACCGTTAAGCCCGCCACGATATTCGGCCACGGCCTGGAGGTTATCTGCAGGTTCAGGGCTGTCGGAAGCTTTATCCGCCGTTATGGGGCATACATTGAGGAAGGACAGCCGCTGGATGCATTTGTTGAGGTGACCTTAAAGGATGACAAGCGTCAGGACCCGCCTATAAGTGAGGATGCGCTTCACATGCTTGGGATTCTTACCAGGGATGAATACAAAGTATTAAAGGAATTAACCATAAAGATATCCAACATCGTAAAGGACGAGTTGGCTAAGAAGGGCATCGAGCTGTATGATATCAAGCTCGAGTTTGGCAGAATCGGTGAGGACAAGCATATAGCACTTATAGATGAAATCTCCGGCGGCAACATGAGAGCTTACAAGGACGGCAAGTATATTGAGCCGCTGACGCTTGAGAAATTGATGACATCGTAATAATCATTTACCGGTGCCAGGTACCATGCCATGTTTCGGTACCTGGTACCATATGAGATGGTGCCTGAGATGGTGCCAGCTACCATAATATGCACCACAATGAACTCCAATCTAAAATCATTTCTTATTTATTTCATTATTTATTTCCCAGATTACACTATAATCTATACATTATACATAAGGAGGTATGCCATATCGGCAGAAAGAAAAGGATATGGTATCCTGGTGCTATTTATCATGTAGTTACCAGCCATTCAACCCGCAGGAGCTGGTGGCGAGGGTAAAAAGCCATCTGCGAAGATATATGCAGCTAGGAGATATGTACAACGCAAACTCATCGGGGAAGATTGTAGTTGGCGGACTATGCCTGGATACGGAGAAAGCCGAGCTGTATGTGGACGGGGAGCCGGTGAAACTCACGGCAAAGGAATTTAAGATCCTGG
>JAAYHD010000018.1 GCA_012735495.1 Clostridiales bacterium
TGTATACTATTAATCATAAGAGAACACCTTCCTTTCTGTTATTGTTGTGGTAACTATATTTTAACACAAAGTTGGTGTTCTCTTATTTTTTATTCCTATTTGTCCTACAAAAATTTTACGCTAAGCCTAATGCATTCTATGAGGCTTCTCATTCCCTTATTCTTATTGTCTCATCCCCTTTCAGCCCTCCTGAAAGAAAAGGCATACCGGCATCATGATGCTTCATATTCTCAAGCGCTCCGTTCCTGCTATAGTTTGCATAACAATAAGCGCACCCGTGAAGGCATGTATTGTATTGTCCGATATCCACGCTCTTTACACAGCCGCAGCCCTCCCGCTGGCTGGCATCTTTTTCGGCATTTACGGGACGGCCTGTTATCCATTCGATTAATTCCTTGTCCATGCATTTACCCGGTTTGATATTGGGATGGGACATATCGATTTTCTCGCAGCAGGTCTCAATAACGATTCTGTATCTCTTAGCTATATCACCCAGCATAAAGGCGATTTCATTCATATCTTTCCCGTCCGGTTGAATTATATCCAAATCCCTTGTATTTCTTTCGGTTTTGGCATACATGTCCAGGAAGCTGACAACACATTTTTCTGTTGAGCCACAAAGCCTTTCGCAATATTTCTCAAACATCTCATAATGGTATCCCTTGTCGTATCTTCTGCTTATAAGAATCGGGTCATATCTCCATACCACCTTCTTACGGCCGATTAGACTTGAAAGGCTTACAAAGGTATCAAGTATCCTCTCCTTATCCTCTATTCCGGGCTCAATGTCCCTGCCGTATGGTGTAACCGTAAACAGAAAATAGTATTTAAAACCCTTTTCATCCAATACATGAAGCTTGTCCATCATCGGAGCAGCGTTCTTGGTCCAGAACACAAAGCAATTTACGGTATCCGGTGTCAGAATAATCTTGTTGACTTGCTTCCGGTTAAAAGGATTCATTACATATGAGAATCCCTGCCCAATCTTATCCATAAACCAGTCGCTGTAAAAGGCGGGTATATCGGTTCTTCGGCTCGCGCTCACAATCATAAGGATTTCCCCTTATACGTTGATACAAATAATATGGTTGTCTTAGTAAATTATAGCATATGGCAGGCTGCAAATATATAAAAAGCCTGGTAATAACCGAATAATCCATTTTCAAAACCTTATTAAAGTAGTAAAATAGATATATTACAAGGGTGCGACAGAAGGAGGAGCAAAGATGAGGTACAGACAGTTGGGCAAAACCGGATTGATGGTAAGTGAAATAGGATTGGGCGGTGAATGGCTGGAGCAGCAGAATGCTTCGGATGTAAAAAAGGTTGTTGACAGGTGCAAAGAATACGGCATCAATATTCTGGACTGCTGGATGTCCGAGCCAAATGTCCGCACTAATATCGGTGCGGCAATCGCCGGTCAGAGAAAAGAATGGATAATACAAGGGCATATCGGATCAACCTGGCAAAATGGGCAGTATGTGCGGACCCGTGAAATGGATAAGGTAAAAGAAGCATTTGAGGACTTGCTCAGCCGTATGCAGACCGATTACATAGATCTTGGCATGATTCATTTCGTGGACCAGGAATCGGAGTTTAACCAGATAATGAACGGCGAATTTATAGAATATGTTCGTGAATTAAAGCAAAAGGGTATAATACGGCATATCGGACTTAGCACACATAACCCGCATGTCGGAAAGCTTGCAGCCCTCAGCGGTGAGATTGAAGTGATCCTGTTCAGTCTTAATCCTGCCTTTGATATGCTTCCCGGCAGCGAAGATATAAACGACCTTTTCAAAGATCATTATAATGACGAGCTTAGGGGAATTGCCCCGGAGCGGAACGAACTGTATATGATATGCGAAAGAGAAAATGTAGCTATAACGGTAATGAAGGGCTATGCCGGCGGAAGGCTGTTCAATGCGGACCACTCGCCGTTTGGCGTTGCATTGACACCTGTTCAGTGCCTACATTATGCGCTGACACGGCCTGCGGTGGCTTCGGTCATGGTTGGCTGCAGAACGCCGCAGGAGGTGGACGCCGCAGCGGCATATGAAGACGCAACCGATGAACAGAAGGATTATGCGACCGTGCTGGCCAATGCACCATACCATTCTTATTACGGCAAATGCACTTATTGCGGACATTGCGCGCCATGCCCGTCATATATTGATATTGCCGCTGTAATGAAGCTCTATGATTTGGCGATGCTTCAGGAGACTATTCCTGCTACAATTAAAGCCCATTATTCCTCTCTTCCTGCTAATGCCTCCGATTGTATCGGCTGCGCCGCATGCGAGGAGCGCTGCCCCTTCGGTGTATCAATTGCGGATCAAATGCAAATAATAGCTAAAGCTTTCGAATGATAAAGAGAAAAGGGAAGGTAACATGAGAAAGCAATCTGTCAAAAAAGTACTCTTGCGTGTTTTCCTGGTATTTACAATACTTGCGCTGCTTGGTGCCGCCTCTGTGTTTGGCATAAACATCTATATAAAGTCTTCAACCAAAAAGAAAATCCTAACTCTTGAAGAAGCCTCGGCCCTTGAAGGGATTGACTGCATACTCATATTGGGCGCAGGGGTATGGGGAGAAAGGCCGACACATATGCTTGAAGACAGGCTTGATTACGGAATTGCTTTATATAAAGCCGGCGCGTCAAACCGCCTGCTGATGAGCGGCGACCACGGGCGCAAGAATTATGATGAAGTAAATGTGATGAAAAAGTACGCCATAGGCGAAGGAGTGCCGTCCCCGGATGTGTTCATGGATCATGCCGGCTTTTCAACCTATGAGAGCCTGTATCGCGCAAGGGACATATTTGAAGCAAAAAGGATTATCATAGTAACACAGGAATATCACCTGTACAGGGCTTTGTATATTGCGGACAAGCTGGGCTTAGAGGCTTACGGGGTGCCATCCAATCCCCGTTCATATGCAGGCCAGAGGGCCCGCGACATCAGGGAGGTACTTGCCCGGGTAAAGGATTTCTTTTATGTGATTATTAAACCCGAACCCACATATCTTGGCGAAAGCATCCCCGTCAGCGGTGACGGCGATGTGACTAATGATAAATAATGGAAGGAGGCGCTATGATGAAGAAGGTTCTGATTGTAATAGACATGCAAAATGATTTTATAGACGGAGTTCTGGGGACACAAGAAGCTGTAACCATTGTTCCCAATGTGAAAAGAAAAATTGAGGAATACAGGAAAGCGGGAAATACGGTAATATTTACAAGAGATACCCATGACACGAACTATCTGAACACCCAGGAGGGCAGGAACCTGCCTGTGGAGCATTGCATCAGGGGCACAAACGGCTGGGCGATTTCATCAGAGCTTGATACCACAGATTCTCTAATAATTGATAAGCCATCATTCGGTTCCGTTTCCTTAATGTCGCATATAACCGAGAACTTCAAGGACGCCGAATTCGAAGTTGTAGGCCTGTGCACGGACATATGCGTAATATCCAATGCAATTATGCTTAAAGCTTTTCTGCCTGAAGCCAAAGTGACGGTTGACGCTTCATGCTGCGCGGGCGTTACTCCGCAAAGCCATAAAAATGCCCTGGAAGCCATGAAAATGTGCCAGATAAATATTATTAACGAATGAGATTTCCCATGCAATATGTCCTTTTGCCGTATACCGCGTTTATTTCAACACGCAAATATGAATCCAGAGCAAATAAAATATAGGCAAAATAAAATCTCTAAACCTTGATATCACAGGGTTTAGAGATTTTTAATTACAGGCGACAACCAGATTCGAACTGGTGATCAGGGTTTTGCAGACCCATGCCTTACCACTTGGCTATGTCGCCGTATATTTATTTCCGCTTATAAAAAACTCCCCGAGTAGGGCTCGAACCTACAACCCCGCGGTTAACAGCCGCGTGCTCTACCATTGAGCTATCGAGGATTATAGCCTGTATATATTATATATCATTGGCTAACCTTTTTTGACTTTTTACTGCACATAGAGACCTGCTTTCGCAGTACCATCTTACCTCACAAACCTTTATCAGGTCAAGCCCTCGACCTATTAGTAACAGTCAGCTCAGTGCGTTGCCGCACTTACACCTCTGTCCTATCTACCTCGTCGTCTTCAAGGGGTCTTACTGACTTGCGTCATGGGATATCTTATCTTGAGGGGGGTTTCACGCTTAGATGCCTTCAGCGTTTATCCCATCCGAACTTGGCTACTCGGCTGTGCACTTGGTAGTACAACCGATACACCAGAGGTTCGTCCAACCCGGTCCTCTCGTACTAAGGTCAGATCCTCTCAAATATCCTGCGCCCACGCCGGATAGGGACCGAACTGTCTCACGACGTTCTGAACCCAGCTCGCGTACCGCTTTAATGGGCGAACAGCCCAACCCTTGGAACCTGCTTCAGCTCCAGGATGCGATGAGCCGACA
>JAAYHD010000019.1 GCA_012735495.1 Clostridiales bacterium
GTGTACCTACTCGCGTAGTCATTTGTCTATCTCGAAACCCATTGCGGTATGCGGTTCTTTCTTCAGTGCGCTCATAGGGCTCAGCACCTATTTGCTCTGTAGATTGAGCTAAAAGTATCTGGTTGAAGATTTCCTCCAACAATTTGGAAAATGCTTTATCCCTACCATTTGATAAAAATAATCCGTGCAAAAGTTCTTCGGTTATAGTAATATTAAACTGAGCCATGGTTCATCCTCCTCGGTTTGGTATTTGTTAGCAACTATATTTTAACCGAGGTATGAGCTTTGGCTCAACTTCTTTTTACACCATTATATAGACTTAATCAAGCTGAGTAATAGAATAATGCATAAAAAAATAATGATCCCTTTTGGTATTTCCAGTTTTGCTTTCTCATTTGTCGGCTCATTAGAGGAAGAAAATTTTGATTGGGATATAAAACGAATATGGGGAGAAGTTAAGAGACATAAAGAAAAGGGGGATTACTTTTTTATAAATCCCCCAACAATAGACTTGACGTCATTGACACTTATATATGCGCTTGGATCCGCCTCTTTAATCAGTTTGATTGCGGCGGATATTTTTTTTCGCTTAAGCTGTATGAACAGAAGATTTTTCTTGTTGTTGTCCTTTCCCTTGCCCTCCAAAATGGTGACGCCGAATCCGTTGTTGCGCAGGATATCCGCAAGAGCGGTACCTTCGGTATCATTGACAACTACGGTAATGGATGCCAGGCCGACGGCAATTTTCGATTCTATTGACACACCAAGATAATTGCCCAGTGAAAAGCCCGCGGCATAAGCTATTATTTTCATCGGATCGTCGGTTATATTATGAAGCACCGAGCTTACAACCGATACCCAAATCAATACCTCCGCAAAGCCCAGTATAGCTCCCTTAACACGTTCGCCTTTATTGACATACACCAGGCGAATGGTTGATATGGATACCTCAATGGTCTTAGCGGCGAAAATAATGAGATACAATATCGGACCCTTTAAGTTCAGCAAAAAACCCATTAACTATTCTCCTTATCTTTTCTATAAATATATTGTATATTGCCTTACGTTTTTATGCAACAAAAAGAGACAAGTACAATACCCTTGTATTTTTGCCGATTAAAGGTTAATATTAGCATAAAGCATGTTCAAGGTAAATATAAACTTAATGGAGGGAATTGGAATGGTTAAGGATACGTCAAATCTGCAATTGATAATTGAGTATCTGCCGTTTTTTATAGCGATTGTTTTAGTTGAGCTGACATTAATGATTGTCTCGTTGGTTCATTTGCTTAAGCACAAAAAAGTTAAATACGGCAACATGGTTTTATGGGCTATAATTATTGTCTGCTTACAGATTATCGGACCCATACTTTATTTCACAATCGGAAGAGGAGAAGAATAATGACTGTCCTTCAGTTGAAAAATGTGTATAAGAGCTTCGGTAAGCTCCAGGTAATCAAGGACTTGAGCTTTTCCGTTGAAGACAGGACCGTGTTCGGATTTATCGGTAAAAATGGCGCGGGAAAGACCACAACGATGAAGATGATATTGGGATTTCTGCAGCCTGACGGCGGCGAGATATATGTATGCGGTGAGAGGGTTATATACGGCAATACCTCTACCAACCGTCATGTAGGATATCTTCCGGATGTCCCCGAGTTTTACGGTTATATGAGCCCGATGGAGTATCTGAAGCTGTGTGGTGAAATAAGCGGACTTCCGAGGGAGACTGTACTGGCCAGGTCAAAAGAACTGCTGAGCTTGGTGGGACTTGAAGGCATAAACCGCAGAATCCGCGGCTTTTCCCGCGGTATGAAGCAAAGGCTGGGGATAGCCCAGGCATTGCTTAACGAGCCCAAGCTGCTGATATGTGATGAACCAACTTCCGCGCTGGACCCGATTGGACGAAAGGAGATACTTGATATTCTTTCGGTTGCAAAGCAAAAGACCACCATTGTGTTCTCGACCCATATCCTTTCGGATGTGGAGAGAATCGCCGACAGCATAGGATTAATTGATGAAGGGAAACTGATGCTTGAAGGTCCCGTGCATAAAATAAAGGACATGAAGAGGAAGGATATCATTAAAATCCAATTAAGCGGTACCGAAAGAATAAACGGGCTGGCCGAAAGGCTGAAAGAACTGCCGTTTGTTCTTGGCGTGCATATTGAAAATGATTCCATTTTTGTTAATCTTACAGGCGCACAGGAACACGGCGGCATGATCATGTCATTGCTGGTAACGGAAAATGTCCCCGTGCTTCGGTATGAAATACAGGAACCATCCTTGGAAAATGTATTTCTGGAGGTGGTGGGATGAAGAAATATATTGCGTTTACAAAAAAGGAATTCATGGAACAGCTTCGCACATACAGGGTGCTGATCCTTTTTTCTGTATTCTTTTTGTTCGGCCTTATGAGCCCGCTGCTTGCCAAGCTGCTGCCGGAGATACTATCCGGAATGGAAATCCAGGGAATGGTCATTACAATTCCCGAACCGACGGCTCTTGACGCTTATACCCAGTTTTTCAAGAACATGGCGCAGATGGGCATGATCGTAATTCTGCTTGTGTTCGGCGGGATTTTGTCCAATGAGTTATCCAGGGGGACGCTGGTGAACATATTGGCAAAAGGCCTTGGAAGGCCAACTGTAATCCTGGCCAAGTATACGGCAATGGTTGTCATGTGGACCGCAGTTTTGGTGTTTTCCGGCCTTATCAACCAGGCTTATACGGTTTACCTGTTTGACGTTTCTGATGTAAAGCATACGGTATATGCCATATTTTGCTTATGGCTGTTTGTGGCATATGTATTATCATTAATCATATTATCCAGCACTTTGACGGCAGGAAGCTTCGGAGGATTGATTCTTACGGCTGCGGCGCTCGCCGGACTGCTTATCCTTGATGTCTTCCCCAAGCTTGAGAAGGTTAACCCGATTTATCTTTCATCAAAAAACATGGCATTCATTACAGGCGAGCTTAGCCCTGCGGATTCATGGATTCCGGTTCTTATTACGGCTGTATTGATACTGTTTAATATCGGGGCATCAATTATCCTGTTTAACCGGAAAAAGCTTTAACAGCGAAGTATAATTGCAGTTATGATATAAAAAAGGAGACTGGCACATGGTTGACTGGATTTTAAGGTTTGTTAAAGGAATATTTATCGGTTCCGGGTTTATTCTTCCCGGTGTAAGCGGCGGCGCGCTGGCGGCCGTATTCGGAATAAATGAACGGATAATAACCTTCATAGCCCATATCAATCGCAATTTCAAAGAAAATGTTTTATATTTCATACCCGTCGGGCTTGGTGGGGTCACAGGCGTATTCCTGTTCTCGTTTGTTGTAAGCTTTCTCTTGGGAACATATGAAACGCAGATCCTGTGGTTCTTCGTCGGATGTATAGTTGGAACCGTCCCGTCCCTGTGGGAGCAGGCCGGCATGAAGGGAAGAAAGGGTAGGCACATTGCAATGCTGGCTGTCGGGTTTATAGCCAGCCTTGCATTCATGCTCTATGGAGAACATCTTTTTGTTGAAAGGATACCCAGGAATCCCGCCACATGGACCATGGCCGGTTCGTTTATTGGCCTTGGCGTAATAATTCCTGGGCTGAGCCCGTCCAACTTCCTCGTATACCTGGGGATGTACAAGGACATGTCTGACGGAATAAAAAACCTGGATTTTTCGGTAATCATACCCCTGGCAGCGGGAGCCGCGCTTACGGTATTGCTGCTGTCCAAGCTGATAGACTATGTCATTGACAGGGCATATACCGGGTTCTTTCATATTATCATGGGTGTGGTGCTGGCCTCCACGGTAATGATTATACCCGTAGATTATAATTACTTAAGCGTCGGAGTTATAGGTTGCCTGGTTCTCCTTGCGGCCGGAACGGCCTTGGGATACTGGATGTGCGGGCTTGAAAAGAAATACAAAAAATAATGCGGCAGCAAAACGGGTCTGTTCCCGCGAAGAAAGGCTGACAGGAAAGACCCGTTTAAACAAAATAATGGGAATGTTATTCAAAATATGATATTCTTCTAAATACCGTATAGAAATCTTTAATATGTGTTAATTATTACCAATTTTACAGCTGTATTATGTAAGGATGAATATTTCACCACTGCACGATTGAGGAGGTATTTTTATGGAAGTTATTTTCAACAGAAGAAGTATCCGCAGATATAAAAATCAGCCCGTGGAACCTGAAAAGATTGATAGGATTCTGAGAGCGGCGATGCAGGCTCCGTCTGCGACCAACCAGCAGCCCTGGGAATTTATCGTAGTTCAGAAAAAGGAGATCCTTGAGAAGCTTGCCTCGATAAGTCCGTATTCCAAGATGACGGCTGATGCGCCGCTGGCAATTGTACTTCTAGCCAATGACGATAAAATGAGAATGAAGCATCACTGGGAGCAGGATATGGCGGCCGCAGCCCAGAATATCCTGCTAGAAGCGGCATATCTCGGATTGGGCGGCGTATGGATCGGGGTTGCCCCGATAGAGGAAAGAATGCAGGCTATCAGGGAAATATTCGGTCTTAAAAGCAAGCTGAAGCCTTTCTGCATAATTCCCATAGGGTATCCCGGCAAAGGCCAGGAGCACAAATTTGTGGACCGCTATGATGCCAGCAAAGTCCATTATGATATGTATTAGGCAATATATTATATTGCTATGAAATATTAAGGCCGAACCGGTATCCGACACCGATAAAACTGTAAACAGCATAATAGATAGCGCAAGTGACACCTATGCGCTTGCGAGCGCTATCTATTATGCTGCAATTTATAATAAATCGGTGCCGGATACCGGTTCAGCCTTAAATTATCCCTTTAATATATTAATCAACAGCTTTATATTGGGCTTCTGGCCGGTATATAGGACGAGACCTTTATAGATGCGTGCCGCAACTATGATTACCAGCAGCGAGAAGGCCGAAAGCAGCAGAAGGGCCGCAATACCTCCACCGTATCCGACCGTTCCGGTAAGTATGTCCGAAGGCAGGCAGAACGGGGCTGTAAACGGGATGTATCTCGCTATTGACAGTATTTTTCCATTGCCGGTTATAGGTGCCAGGTAGCAGACCAGCCAGCTTATAACGACAGGGAACTGGAACAGACCCTGTGTGGATGCCACATCGTCGGGTTTTGATACCAGGCATCCGGTCAATGCGGCAATTACACAGTAGAATAAGAATCCCACAACGAAAGCCAGAATAGCGAGTATTGCGGCAGGTATCGTCATACCGGTTTCGCCTATATTGTCCCGGATGAAGTTTATAAAAGCTACAATCGAGTTTTCATATTCCGGATATATCTGGTGGGCTATGGCGTTGCCCGCATATAACCCTATAACCGCCGATAATATCCATGAGAAGAACTGGAGCAGGGCTAAAGCGGTAACAGCCAGTATCTTGCCGGCTATCATCGCATAGGGATGAATCGATGTAAGCAGTGTTTCCATGAGCTTGGAGGTCTTTTCCGAGGAAACCGACTTGCTTGCCAACTGGCCATAAAAGAGGAACATGAAATACATGACAAGGCTCAGGAGCATCGGGGCAACCATTTTAAAGACCATGGATGCAATGCTCTGGCTTTCTCCAAACTCAGAGAATGAGATCATTACCGGCGTAAATACGGCCGCAAGCTGTTCGTCGCTGAGATTGGCCTGCATCGTCTTGTTTGTCTCAAAGGCATAAATCATTTGATTCATCAGTATGTCAACATCGTCGGGAGATACCATGGAGTTATACGGTATCATGGCTTCCATTTCGTAAACGCCGTCCCCTTTGGTTATCATAACGGCTATGGTACTGTTTGAATCCAAAGCGGCGCGGTCCAGCAGTTCCTGTCTTGTCTGCACGTCCGAATAAATAAACTCAATCTCACTTATAAAACCGCCGGGTTCGGGGCTTAAAGCCTTATAATCCGTTGGGGCCAGTCCGCTATTATCAAGGATTAAAACTTTTCTTACAGTGGAAAACACTACCTGAGTCATATCCGTATCGGGGACATAATGATAATTATCGTCTTTCTTGGTAGTCGCAATTATTATATTTATAATTATAATCACCGTTATTAACAGCATCGAAATAATGGCTGTTGTGGCTTTAAAAGCTTTTCCGGTTGATTGGCGGAAGGTGAATCCGAATACGGTTGACCATCCCCTGAATTTATTCATCATTGATCCTCCATTTCTTATCAGACATATAGTGTTAACCGGTTAATATCTATACGGAATCCTTTGATATTTTAAAAAGCTGCTTTAGCTTTATGGTATTGCCCGTATGAAGGAAAAGCACTTCGTAAATTCTAGCTGCAAAGCGGAAGAGCAGTACGATGAATGCCGCGAGAAGAACCACCGCAATGCATATAATCAGGGGGCTGGCCCTTCCAACCTGTATTGCCCCCGGCAGAATGAAAGGTGATGACAGGGGGAACAGTAATGAGAATATGACATATGCATTCATCCCGCTGCCCATAAGGGTGCGGATGGCTCCGATACCAACATAAGCGCCGACAAGGGTTGAAAGAGTAAACAGGGTAAGGCCTTCGTTAAGCTCTTCCAGCTTGCTGACTGTTGCTCCTGCAACCGCCGCCAGTACCGCATAGAACAGCAAACCCATAAAGACAAGTATGACACAGATGATAAAGTTGATAATATTTATATTGGCGAACATGTCGTCCGGAAGCAGCTGTGAGAGAAGGGTGCCGCCGTCGGCCGTGTAAAGGGACGATATCATGTTGGATGCAAACAGTGCCGCAACCAGGGAAAGCATCTGTATAAGGGTTGAGGTCATCATTGCAAGCACCTTGCCCAGCATAAGCGCAAGAGGTTTAACGCTTGTCAGCAGGTATTCAACCACCCGGTTGGATTTCTCGGTAACTATGGAGGTTGCCACCTGTGATCCGGTAAGCACCGTGCCCATCATTACGAAGAACAGTACGCCGTAAGCAAACCAGTATTCACTGAAGGAAATGGCTGTACTTTCTTCTATTACTTCCGCTCCCGCATTATCGGTCATTGTTGTTTTATATTCTACCGGGGTTTGAATCATGGAAAGCTGTTCAGAGCCTATTCCAAGGGATGCCATGCGGCGGTTTGTAAAGCTCTTTGACAGGGCATCACCGAGGCTTTGAATGTGGATGTCTTTGACAGGCCCGTCCTTTGCCATGGACAGATGCAGAATATACGCCCCGTTTTCCTCGGATATATCAAGAATCACCGAGGTTCTTTCTTTTTCGGATACATGGTTGACCAGGAAATTATAATCCCCTTTAACCGTCTCAAACATTATGTGCTTAAACGGGGACATGCTTTTAACATCTTCAAAACTTATTTCTAATGAAGTCATGTTGTTAACATATACTTTCTTTATAGGGCTGGTATCATCCCCGTTTCCGGTGTTGTTAAACAACAGCATGCTTGCCACAGGCAGTGAGGCTAAGAACAGCAGAGCCATAATAAAGAAAGAGATTCGGTAAGCCTTGCCTTTTAATACCTGGTTCAATGTAAAGGAGTAGACGTTCTTCCATCCGGATAAATTATTTTTCATTATGATCCGCTCCCACCTTTTCAACAAATATTTCATGCAATGAAGGCTCCCTCAGCTCAAACTTGATTACGGTAATCCTGTCATTGATAAGCCGGGTTAAGAACGTCATTGCCTGGTCTTCTCCCCTTACCCTGAGATAATACTCGCTGGGAGTCTTGTTTAATACCTGGAGGTCCAGTTCGCTTATATAGGAATCAATGTCCTGCTCGCATTTTACAAGAAGGTTAACACGCCCGTAGCTCTTTTTTATCTCGGCCAGATTGCCCTGGATCTTAACCTTGCCGCGGTCCAATATGGTTATATCCGAGCAGAACTCCTCGATGGTGGGCATTTGATGACTGGACATGATTATGTATTTTTCCTTATTTATTTCTTCCCTTATAATTGACTTGAAAAGGTCTGTGTTTAATGGATCAAGTCCGCTGAAGGGCTCATCGATAATCAGCAGTTCCGGATCCGAGAGCAAGGCGGACATCAACTGGATTTTTTGCTGATTACCCTTGGAAAGCTGGTCGGCCTTGTTGGACTTCGGTGATTTTCTTCCCTTGCCCTTTGACGGGAAAACGTATTCATTCACATCAAGGCGGTCGGCCCAGTATTTAATCCTGTCCATGGCGGTCTGCTTGTCCACCCTTTTAAGCCGCGCAAAATACATAAGCTGATCCAACAGGGAATATTTCGGATAAAGTCCCCGTTCTTCGGCAAGATATCCGACATTTACATTAACGGCATCAAGCGGTTTGCCGTTCCATAAGACCTCACCGCTGTTTTTTGCCAGCATGCCGAGGATAATCCTAAGTGACGTGGTTTTTCCGGCGCCGTTTGTTCCCAGGAGTGCATAAACGCCGGGTCCGTCCATCTCAAAGCTGAGATTGTCAACAACCAGTTTGTCGCCATATTTCTTTGATATGTTTTTAACAATTAAAGACATGACTTAACTCTCCTTTGCTGCTTTATAGCTTTTTATATTAAATAATTCTCTTTATTATGAACACGGTCCAGTTCACTGTGTAAATAAATTTATTTGCGGCAAAGCCCATGTTCCGCTCAATAATTACGGGTCTATATAGGCGTCACTTAACCGGGTTTTTGGCCGGTACCGGGTACGGGATTTTCATGCAGGGCATTATACGTTCTTTGCTCCTTTGGAACCGCCTATGGTTTGAATGTTAAGGATGTTGGTGTCGAAGGAATATATGATGTTTTCTTCTTCACGGGCTTTTTTCAGCGTCAGGTCTATCAGCCTGTCAAGAAGCTCCGTATATGGCATTCCTACAGGCTCCCACAGGTAGAAAGCCAGGGAACCCGGTATGGTATTGATTTCATTGAAGTAAAGCTTTCCGGTATCCTCATCAATCATGAAATCAATGCGGGCCACACCGTTGCATCCAAGATGCTTAAAGACCTTTACAGCCATGGAGCGGATTTCTTCCCTAAGCTCCGGTGAAATGTCAGCCGGTATCTTTCTTTGGACGCCGGCCATTCCCTTGGAACCGCTCTTGGAGCTGCTTAGATATTTGTCCTCGTAGCTTAATATTTCATCCTTGCGCATGGGCTCCTCGCATTCCGACGAGATGGCCTCGGTTGCGTCCCCGAGAACTGCGCAGTTGACTTCCCGCAGGTTTGAGATGCCGTGCTCAACCAGTATACGGTTGGAATATAGGAATGCCGTATCGATAGCCTCCGTCAGCTCATCCCTGTCGCCCGCCAGGGTGATGCCGACGCTGGAGCCTAGATTTATGGGTTTAACAATTGCGGGATAGCCGATTTCTTTTTCAATAGTGTCAAGCATTGCCGTGATGTCCTTGTAATCGGCGGTGGTAAAGCGCAGGCAATCCAGTACGGGAATATTGTTATCCTTAAGTATCGCCTTCATTATGTATTTATCCATTCCGACGGCCGAAGCCGTTACATCGCATCCGACAAAGGGAACACCCAGTGTCTTCAGATAACCCTGGAGTGCGCCGTCTTCCACGTTAGTGCCGTGTACGATAGGGAATACCATATCAACTACTGTTTCTTTGGGTTTTTTAAGCAGCTTGAACGGATAGGATATTAACTTCACCTGTCCGTTTTCATTGACCATGATTACCCTTTGGCTTTTTTTAAGCAGCCCGTCTATATCCTTATAGGCATCTATGTTTCCAATGTCTTCCCCGATATACATCTCGTTTTTCTTCGTGAGGTAAACCGGGATAACATCGTATTTTTCGGTATTCATGCTGTAAATTGCCTGAATGGCCGAGATTACAGACACTTCATGCTCAACGCTTTTGCCTCCGAATAAAACTGCTATCTTGACCTTCATAATTATTACCTTCCTTTCACAGTTATAAATAGTTATATTATTGGGTCGTTGTCATATTACTAATAATTATCAGGCAAATCATTTTCCAATAGTATATATTTGTGTCCGTCGGCGGGAAGCTCATAGGCGTGCCTTATGGCATCGTCAAACGTGTCGGCTACATACAGCCTTGAGGAGTCAAAACCTTCGCTTAAGATTCCTTTATGAATCGCTTCCGTTTGCTTTCTGCCGACAAGGATTATATGATCACATCTTGACGCGGCGTATTTTCCGAACTCCTCGTTGTAGTAATCCTGTTTTTCCCCCAGTTCGACCATTCCCGGTGTTACAAGGACCCTAAGTCCGTCAAAGAGCGAAAGGACTTCAAGGGCCATTTTGGAGCCTTCGGGATTGGAATTGAAGGCGTCATCTATAATGGTAACATTTCCTTTTTGTATCAACTGTAGCCGGTGTTCCACGGGCTGAAGCCTTCTAACCGGAATTGTAAGATCCTTAAGAGGTATTCCGAGGGAATGGGCAACCGCTATGGCGGCGAGGATATTGACCACATTGTGCTGTCCAAGCAATTTTGTCTGGAATGTCTCCTTCTCATTATCCGGAGTTATAACCGTAAATTCCGTGCCTCTTGACGAAACCTTTATATCGGCTGCCCGGTAACCGGCCTTAGGACTTTCCATGCCATAATAAACAGGGTTTTTAACATCCTTTTTACCGATAATATATTGATTGTCGCCGTTTAAGAACAGCAGGCCGTTTTCGGGCAGGGCGTCGGCCAGCTCGAATTTGGTCCTGATAATGTTTTCAATGGTTTTGAATGATTCGAGATGCTGGGGACCGATGGAGGTGATTACTCCGTGAGTCGGGCGGACTATGTCACAGATTTCTTTAATGTCCCCGACATTTCTTGCCCCCATTTCACATACGAAGATATTGTGAACTGGCTTTAATTCCGAGCGGATGGTCTTAACCACGCCCATGGGAGTATTATAGCTTTCCGGCGTTATTAGAACATTATATTTGGCCTGGAGCAGGGCGGAAAGGAAGTACTTGACACTGGTCTTGCCATAGCTTCCAGTTACACCGATTACCAGCAGGTTTGGCATTTGCTTAAGTATTTTTTTCGCGTCATTGATATAATGGTTCGCAATGCCTTTCTCAATCGGCCTATTGGTGATATTGGCGAGGATGACAAGCAGCGGCTCGAGGAAACACATTACGGACATTACCGCAACAGACAGCAGCAATAACCTGCTGGCCCTTATGTTTGAGCCGATTCGCCATTCATTAATATGTCCGGCAAACAGAAGCAAACCTAATATAATAATAACCGTTACCAGGTTTGCGCCTATCATTCTTTTTACGCGGCCGGTGTAAACCAGGTTCTTTTTGTACTTGGCCCTGCTTAATGAAAAGTAATATGACAATACGATAAAGCAGCCGGTAAGCATCAGAATATCAATGAACTCGTCGGTCCAAAAGACGACCAGCAAGGCTCTGACCGGTAAGATAAAAAGGAGATTCTGCTTCCTTACATTATGCCTAAGCCATATAAAATGTACCTTATTCTTGTAGCCGTTCAGCTGAAGCATATGAAGGTTGAATCTCATTTCGTACACAAAAGTCAAGGCTAAAAACAGAAGATTTATAATGTAAATGACATTCATAAAATCCATGCTAATACTCCGTTTCCGAATTTGTGGTCTGTTAACTTAATAATAAAAATGAGACCTGAAACGCCTCTGGTATAATGGAAATTGGCAAACAACCATTACCTCCCAGAAAGGAGCGTTCAAGTCTCATGACCATTATACCATCAAAC
>JAAYHD010000020.1 GCA_012735495.1 Clostridiales bacterium
CTTAAGGCATTATATTTTACTTTTCTAAGTTCGTTCCTTACGCATTCAATCTGTCCCTGCTTCATTTTGCCGTCATAATAGTCCTCTATTTGATTGGTCTTACTTCGCTGATTCCTTGAGCAACCTCATGCATTACAATCCAAACCTTGCGGCTGGACGCCCGCGTATCATCAATAGCCTTAAAGAGGAGTTATTGTACCAAAAATGGGCCTTGCCTCTTTTCGAAAAGGCAAGGCCCTTAATTACAATTATTTTTAGCGGGGATCGTAGCCAACTACGGTCCATATACCCGATTCGTCCTGTCGAATAAGTCTCTTTAGATATACCCTCTCAATGGGTCCTTCTTTTACATAAACAATTGCCTCTACGGAATTGTTTGATACCAGTTCAAAAGCCGGCATGTCGATCTGGGGCTCCCCTTGGATTCCTTCCGGAGTTACTTCCAAATTGACAAATGTGAGAGCTACTTGTAAAGGATCAAGCTGCCAAGGGCTGCTTCCGCTGTCTACTTGTTTTTGATTGGCTTCGACAATCTCCATATCCACCGGCACATTAATTATTGCATGGCTTGCCAAATCCTGATTTGCGTCAGGAATACTCAGGTCTTCCGTAATTTCTCCGGCCAGTTCCAGCCTTTTTTCTCCTTCAATCTGTATCTCTAATCCATTCTGCCTCCACCGCAGCCGCTCATACCATATTTCAAGAGGACCACCTGCAGCGCTGCCAAGATAAGCATTGGGCTCAAGCTTAAACTCCCCTGCAGCTATTGATTCCACAATGGTGGTTTCTCCGTAATCCAGAACAATTCTATCCTGAAAGGCTAAAATGCGATACGGTGTTTGTTTTGGAAGCAAAGGTGTAAATCCACTGATTGCCACTGCCTCTTCAATGGTAGCCACCAGCTGGCCTGAGCCCTCTTCCACCTCCGTATATCCTTCAGGCACCTGGTAAGCAAATATTTCGTAGGGGATCTCGATATTTGGCTCAAAGCTGATAAAGGTATATGTGGTTTGCAGCGCTTTCTGCATGGCTGTTTGCAGTTGAATGGGCAAATTAGTTTCCCTATCCACCCATAAATAATATTCCTCTCCTCCCGGCGGAGAAATTACAAGCTTTACAGTCTCACGTCCGGCTATCATTTCTGTTTCTGTTACAGTATAAGGATATTGTTTTGCTTGCCTGGCCTCATCCCGCAAGTCAAAAGTACTCTTAGTGGGGTCCGGCAACAGCGGCAAAAGAATCACTGTTCTGTCTTCATGATTAATTTGCCACTTTTTCTGCCCGTTGTTTACAGTCAATGATCCGTCGTCCTGTTTTATGGCATATTTATCGCCTGCATACCAAAGCTCCACCCGGTGTGACAGCCATTCCTCACCGGCTGCATTCCTGGTACGTATCTCCAATAAGCCATGGTAACTATTCAATTTTGCCACCGCTTTTTCCATGGCATATACCAGATCCTGCTTGAATGCGCCCAGAGTATAAACTAATAAAAATACGAGCAGGCAAGCCGCTGCTGTCACAGGCAGTATTGTTTTAATAATGGATTTAGACCGGGCTTTGGCTTGTTTTCCAAAGTCTTTATCCTTTCCTTTTTGGAGCTCATCGGCTACAACCCAGGCCAATCTCTTGGGATAATCTTCATCAGGCAAACCAGGTTCCCTCAAGGTGCGGACCTGATAAACCGTTTCTATCAGCCTCTCCAACTCCGGGCTATTTTCAGCTACTTCAATTTCGTGCTCACGCTCGTTATTTAATGCATCTATATAGTCAGAAAGCAGCTCTTCAATATTTTTTTTCATCATCATTTTCCCTCCCTTTAAGCATTATTTTTAGAACCTTCATCCAATATTTTAGTCAAAGATTTCAAAGCCCGATATTGAGCGGTTCGCACCGCTCCTTCAGTCTTTCTCAGTAACTTTGCCGTTTCAGCCACCGAATATCCCTTGATAATTCGCAAGTCGATAATGGACCGTTGATCCCGGCTGAGTTTTGAGAGAGCGTTTTCCAAAAACAGACGCTGTGTTATCTCATTTTCTTTGTCGGCTTGGGCTGTATATTTTGGATTTAATTCCTGGAAATTAACCAATAACCAGGAACGTTTTTTTTTGCCGCCATCTGTCCCGGATCAAATTTAGTGACACTGTCTTCATAAAGGCCAGAAAATTATCCGGCGAAAATGTTCTTTTTTTAAGATATTCTAAACTCTAATATATGTCTCCTGAGTAATATCCAGTCAAGTCCAAATTAGTGTGTAAATTACCTCGGTCATCAAACGGTAGCTAATGAGACAATAGCCTAAGCGTTTATGCCGCGAAAGCTGTTGACGATGAGTACATGGCATGTTAGGCTGTTGGC
>JAAYHD010000021.1 GCA_012735495.1 Clostridiales bacterium
ATGTATCGGATTTCGTAAACAGGGTTTTTGGCAATAATAAGTTTAATTTTCAAAGTGTTATTCAGAGGATTGTTGTATTTACGCTGCCCGGCAGAAAAAACCGGATAGCAAAGCAAATACGTGAAAGAAGATTTTACGAATTGATCAAGGATTTTTACGAGTCCGACGTTGTTTTGCAGATGGATAATTACATGCAGCATGGCACGACAACCACGCTGGAGCACTGCGAAAATGTAGCCTGGATCAGCTACCTTATTAATGAAAAGCTGCGGCTGAATGCCGATGAAAAATCCCTGGTTGAAGCGGCTATGCTTCATGACCTTTACCTGTATGACTGGCATGAGGCGGACCCTGAGCGGAAGCTTCATGGTTTAAGCCATCCGGAGGTTGCCTGTGATAATGCGGTAAAGCATTTCGGAATATCCGAAAAGGAGCAGGAAGCCATTCGAAGCCACATGTGGCCGCTTACCATAACGAAGATACCTAAGAGCAAGGAAGCGTTTATAATATGCATTGCCGACAAGTACTGCGCGCTTATCGAGATGATAAGGCTCAATAAGTATTTCGGGCTGAGGCATTGAAAAATCAAAAGTGTGAGGAAGGCAGCTTAAAAAGCTGCCTAAAATTATTATTTTTTTTGAACCTGATTATAATTATTAGCGACTAATATAATGAAAGCAGATAAGCGAGGTGGTGGTTTGGGTTTATTAAGTGACAGTCATGATGAAAGCATATTAATATCAAAAGCGGCAAAGGGCGACAATAATGCTTTTGAATTGCTGATGGGCACACACCTCAAGGTTATATATAACTATATCTGTTTACATGTATCAGGTGAAGAGGATGTTAAGGATATCGTCCAGGAAACAATGCTTGCGGTATGGTCTGGCATGAAATCATTTAGCGGCAAATCGGCCTTCAGAACATGGATTCTGGGAATAACCCGACGAAAAATAAGCGATTTTTACAGAAGAAAATACCAGTTCTCCACGGTGTCCATATACGAAGAGGAAGCTTCCCTGACGGCTGATGACCGGTTCGATGATTCCGTCAATGCCATTGATGTAAAGAGCGCTATAGCAAGCCTAAGCAGCGAAGAGCAGGAGCTCGTGTTTCTTGCCTTCAATGCGGAGCTTACATACCAGGAGATATCGGATATAATCCAAGTGCCTGTCGGCACTGTGAAAAGCCGGATGCATAACATTAAATCCAAGCTTAGGAAACACCTCGAAAAGGAGTGATGCGGTATTATTGAGTGCACGGAAATCCAGGAAATGTTAATTGATTATTTGAATGACAGGCTTGATGAAGCAAAAAGGCGCAGGGTCGTGGCTCATCTTGCGTCCTGCGGTGAATGCAGAAAAGAGGCGGCTTTGCTTATCAGGCTTAAGAATAATCAGGAAATGGCTTTAAAGGAAGTGCCGCAGGACATAAAACTATCTGCTTTCGATCTGGTTCCCAAGGCACAGCCGCAGGAAAAATCCCTGCTTGCCATGCTTAACCTTGAACCGGTGTATGATTCCTTGAAGCTTGTAGGCGTAACAATGCAGTTTATGAAAAAAATGATTTTAATAGGAGGTAATTAATATGTCAGAAGAAATTCCTGTAAAAGAGATTGCCGAGCTTTTGGACAATGTTACTGAGAAACTCCCCAAGCTGCTGAACGGGGTATTTGATACTCTTTACTCTGCGGATTCGGGAAAGAAGATGGGGCAGGCTGTCGGCGGATTTTATAAGGAGCTGATTGAGTCAGGAATTCCGGCGGAGGATGCTCTAAAGATGACAAAGGATTATATGCTGTCAATAAAGGATCTGGCCAACTCCTTCAGTGAAAAGCGTTAGAGGATATTCTGGCAGCCATGACCGCAATAAGATTGATTAAGTCAATAGCTTTAATATTACTGTATATTGCTCTGCTGCCCGTCTGGATCCTTTTGATTCTGCTTAAAATGGCAATATATAAGACAGTACTGACGAAGAACATGGTAAAGTCGGGAATTCCTAAAGAACATGCCAGGCAAATGGCGAAGGAAATGAGTTTGACGAACCTGGTTACCAGGAACAACTGATATCAAGCGGTTTTATGGAAGTGTCATATCTATGAACCCTCATTTTTGGCATATGCAGGTATGAGGTCATAGATACGGCACTTTTATTTTGTGAAGGCACGATATGTATACTAATAGTGAATTTCTCCGGCCTTCTCCAATGAAAGCTTCGTTATGGTCGGGCCTGTCAGCTCATATATAAAGGTGGCGCACAAAACAACCGTCCGGATGGCTTGTCCAAGCTCGGGAAGAGTGTTTGCCGCAATCAGCGAAAGGCCGATGGCAACGCCGGCTTGCGGGACAAGGGAATAACCAAGGTATTTTTTTACCGGTGCCGGCGCTTTCATTATGGCGGCTCCTATGTACGCTCCGGCCACCTTTCCGATGACACGGCATATTACATATATGATACCTATTACACCGATTTTGGGTATGGATGTAATGTCAAGCTCCATACCGGAGACAACGAAGAACATAAGGAATATGGGTGGCGTAACATTGTCCACAAGACCCATGATTTCATTTCCCGATTTGTTTATGTTAATCAGCATGGCTCCCATGCACATGCAAAGAAGCAGCGGTGACAAGCCCAGCATCGTCGCCAATGCTGAACCCAGGAATACAAAACCGGTGGTTATAATGGTACGGTTCGATGCCTTTTTGAAATACCGAAGCGGTATGGTAAACAGTAAGCCCAATAAAAAACCAAGCACAACCGAACCGATAATCTCAATAAACGGTGTTATAATTGCCATCATAAGTGAGGCTTTGTTGGGATTTTGCAGGCTGTTTACAATAGCCATTGAAAAACCGAAGGCTATAAGCGCGACCGCGTCATCCAGCGCGACGACGCTTAAAAGGGTCTCGGTAACGGGGCCTTTTGCGTTAAACTGCTTTACAACCATTATAGTTGCGGCAGGGGCCGTTGCCGAGGCAATGGCTCCAAGAAGCAGGGCAACCTTAATGTCAAATCCGGACAAAACCAGCGCCAGGGTAACCAGAAAGGTTGCGGCCAGTCCTTCCAATATCGCAATGACAATGGGCGTAAGCCCAACTTTTTTCAGATATGATAACTTAAATTCGGAGCCTATGGAGAATGCGATAAAGGCCAGCGCCATTTCCGATATCAGCTCAAGGCTTCCTATCAGGTTTGTTGGAACCAGCTTGAGGATATGCGGCCCAAGAAGCAGTCCGGCAATCAGATAGCCCGTAACATTTGGCAGCTTTATATGCTTTACGGCACGTCCGCAGATGAGCCCTGAGAATAGAATTATTGCAAGGTAAAACAGGGTATTTGGCTGCATAATCAGAACTCAACCCCTTCTGCCGAAAGAATTGGCAAGGTAAACATGACGGCCGTATCCGGTTTTGATATGTCACCTACAACCTCACGGACTATCCTTTTGGTTTTTTCAATCTGCTCATCCTTCTGTACAATGAATATGGTCTTGCTTTCCTTTCTTTCCGGATCGACAAACAGACGAATGGTTCCGAAGATCGGATAGTTTTCGCATGTTTTTGCAAGCTCCTTAATCATACCAGTGCTGTTTATAATGGTTGCGCCGCATATACCGTTATCCATGAATCTTTGCAGCAGGGTTTCAAGCAATTCGACCTTGTTCAGGACAATCATAAGGCATTGCATAAAATATCACTCCCAAAAACTACATATTTTTTTACAGCACATTATATTGTATCAGTATGATTTTCGATATTCAAATCTAATAGTGATGGTTTTTTCGGCATTTTTGCCGTTTTATTTGTTGGTTTTTACGATAATATTTCGAAACAGCTGAAGGAAAAAGCGTATGACAGTATTTGATATGATATAGATTTTTATATAAAAAACCGCATATATATAGATGTTGAATTATGGCACTATCATGAAGTATAATTAAACTCAATATAAAAACCATATGTTCACCGCTTGATTTGTTTGACAGTTGCAGGTCCGTTATAGCTTTGGAGTAATAACACAGTGCAGTATAAGTATTCCAGTTTGTTTGAAATATAGATTTGGGAGGTTCAGTATGATTGTTCATTACAATTGCGAAAAATGCAAGGAGCATCTTTGCATACATAAGGTTCCGATTTTTTCGTCCCTGGATTCCGAGGACTTAAGAAAGATTATGAAGCTGATTACCCATGATGAGTATAAAAAAGGCGAAACAATTGTCTTTGAACAGGAAGTCATGGACAGCGTTATAATTATAAATGAGGGCAGCGCCAAGGCATACAAGACCACGGCGGACGGGCGCGAGCAGATTCTATATGTTTTCTCCGAGGGCGATTTCTTTGGGGAGCAGAACCTCTTTACGGGCCAGCCATCAACCTATACGGTGGAAGCGCTTCAGCCGGTAAAGATATGCAAGCTGTCCAGAAACCAGTTCCAGGAGCTTTTATATCGTTATCCCGATATAGCGGTCAAGCTGATTGTCGAGCTTGGCGGGAGACTTTCAAGGCTTGAGAACGCCATTCAGAGCATAGGCGTCAGGAATGTGGACAACCGTATCGGTTTTTTGCTGCTGGAATTTGCTGAAAAATACGGAACAAAAAATAAAAACGGAACCGTCATACATCTTCCGATAAGTAGGGAAGGCATGGCGAATTATCTTGGCGTGGCAAGGGAAACTGTAAGCAGAAAGCTTAGCCAGCTTGAGAACGAGGGCATCATCCGGTCCATAAGCAATAAGGAAATACTGATTCCCGAAATGAGCAGGATTGAGGAGCTGGCGGGAATTTCGTCTCATTTGCATTAAAAAATGATGTTCAAGTCTATTTAAGACTATTTATAATGAATAGATAATAAATGTATCAATTTATGTATTGAATTATGGCATGCCAAGTAAACAACGGCATGTCTTTATTTTGTGAATATGATTAATTCCTTCGGGAATACTTGTATTATGCATATTGGCAAATAATGTACGATTATTATCAAGGAGGTATTTACCGTGGGAGTTGATTTCAAAAACAGTCGGACAAAGGACAATCTTATGAGGGCCTTTGCCGGGGAGAGCCAGGCAAGAAACAGGTATACATTTGCCGCGTCCCAAGCAAGGAAGGAGCATCATCATGTGATTGAAGCGATATTCAGGTTCACTGCCGACCAGGAGAAGGAGCACGCGGAGATCTTTTACGGGCACCTTAAAGAGCTTGCCGGTGAGAATATACATGTGGACGGGTCATATCCGGTTGATATATCAAAGGATATAACGGACCTTCTTCGCAGTGCGCAGCACAACGAATATGAGGAATATGATCCTATATACAAGAGCTTTGGAGACATAGCGAAAGAAGAGGGTTTTGACAGGGTTGCGGCATCATTCCACATGATTTCAAAAATTGAAAAAATCCATGGAGACCGTTTCGGAAAGTTCGCAAAGCTCATGGAGGAGGATAAGCTCTACGAGTCGGAAGTTGAAACCGGCTGGATGTGCTTAAACTGCGGGCACGTCCATTGGGGAACGGAAGCACCGAAGGAATGCCCCGTCTGTCACCATGACAGGGGGTATTTCATAAGGCTTGAGCTTGCGCCATTTCATACAATGAATTTATCCGACGAGTAAAAGGCCATCAACACCGGTGTTTCCTGCCGGTGTTTTTTCTTTCGCAGCTTTTTGAGCCTGCCATACTTTATTTGTGATTTATGTCACGGTAATAATAATTTTAATAAATTATATTTTACATAAGGAATCGGCAGGAAATCGTAATTGCATGTTGCGCGGTTTCATAATATCATGAATTTGGAGGATATATTTTGGCAGGAAAAGCTATTGATTTAAATAAAAGCGTATATGATTTATGCAATGAGCATAAGGAGCTTCCGCAGCTTCTGCACGATCTTGGATTTGTGGACATAATCAAGCCGGGTATGCTGCATACGGCGGGAAGGTTTATGACTTTAAAGAAGGGCGCGGCTTTTAAGAAGGTCAGCCTGGACTTAATAAAGGAAACCCTCGCGGTGAACGGATACGAAATTATAGACTAGAGCATATTAACATATATGTTTTTAAATAACGAAACCTTGATGCATCATCAAGGTTTCTTGTAAATAAGGAGGTAATCGGATGGCAAAACAAAATGTTGGTCTTATCGGGCTTGCGGTGATGGGAAAGAACCTGGCATTAAACATTGCAGACCACGGGTATTCGGTATCCGTGTATAACCGTTCAAGGGAAAAAACGGACAGCCTCTTGGACGAAGCAAGGGATAAGAGCATAATTGGGACTTATTCATTGGATGAGTTCGTTAATTCGTTGGAAAAGCCGAGAAAGATCATTCTTATGGTCAAAGCCGGAAAGGCTGTGGATGAAATGATTGAGCAGCTTCTTCCGCTGCTTGAGCCGGGGGATTTGCTTATGGACGGTGGCAATTCCAATTACCTTGATACCATTGAAAGAAGCAAACGGCTTGAAGAACACAATATTCTCTATCTTGGCACCGGCATATCCGGCGGAGAGGAGGGTGCGCGGTTCGGCCCCGCAATCATGCCCGGCGGAAGCCATGAGGCATATAAAATGATGGAGAACCTTCTTAAGGATGTGTCGGCCAAGGTTGACGGCGACCCGTGCTGCACATATATCGGTAAAAACGGTGCCGGGCATTTTGTCAAAATGGTCCACAACGGCATAGAATATGCCGACATGCAGCTTATTGCCGAAGCATATTCAATACTAAAGCAGGTTCTTGGGCTTTCACCTTCGGATTTTCATGAGATATTTGCCGAGTGGAACAGGGGAGAGCTAAACAGCTATCTGATTGAGATAACCGCGGATATCTTCACCAAGAAGGATATTGAAACAGGCAATTACCTGGTTGACATGATTTTGGATGTGGCGGGACAGAAAGGCACGGGAAAGTGGACGGGACAGATTTCCCTCGAGCTTGGAGTGCCTGCCCCGACCATTGCCGCAGCCGTTTATGAAAGATACATTTCAACCATGAAGGAGGATAGGGTGGCTGCAAGCAGGACTCTTGCAGGACACGGCAAGCTCCCCAAGGCTTCATATTCAAAGGAGGAAGCTAATAAATTCATTGAATCCGTAAGAAGGGCGCTTTATGCCAGCAAGATATGTGCATATGCCCAGGGCTTCGGACTTATGCGCGCTGCCGACATGCAGTACGAATGGGGGCTTAATCTGGGTGATATCGCAAGGATCTTCCGGGGCGGGTGTATTATCCGCGCGCAATTCCTCAATAAGATCATGGAAGCATACGCCCGAAAGAAGGATCTGGTCAATCTACTTTTGGCGGATTACTTCAAGGATGCGGTCAGCGCCTACCAGGAGGACTGGAGAGACGTTGTCGCCACCGCCATTTACCACGGCATTCCTACACCTGCGTTCATGAGTGCCCTGGCCTACTACGACAGCTACAGAAGCGCAGAGCTTCCGATGAACTTGATTCAGGCCCAGAGGGATTATTTTGGGGCTCATACCTACATGCGCAAGGATAAGGAAGGAGTGTTCCATACAAATTGGTAAAATGACGTAATTTAGTCGCCATAAATATATTATGTAAACAGAAAGGGGGTCCGGATATGATTGATATGTCTGCAATACTTGTGATATTCGGAGGAACGGGCGATTTAACCCACAGAAAGCTGATGCCCGCCCTTTATAACATGCTCCTGGACGGTATCGTACCTGAGCACTTCAGGGTGGTGTCAATAGGAAGAAGGGATAAGACCGTTGACGAGTATAGGAATGAAATACGGGCATCCATTGATAGATACTCAAGAAACAAGGTTGATGAAAATATATGGTCGAAGCTTTGCGGCATGATATCATACTACAGGTTCGATTTTAGGGATTTTGAAGGATATCCGAAGCTGAAGGCTTACCTGGATAATCTGGACAAAGAGGCAGATACCAAGGGGAACAGGATATATTACATGGCTGTTGCTCCCGAGTATTTTGAGACAATCGTTCATGGTCTGCACATTGCGGGAATGGCAAGGCAGGAGGGCTCATGGAGCAGGCTGGTGATTGAAAAGCCGTTCGGAAAGGACCTTAAGACCGCAAGGCATCTTAACCAGAAACTGCTCGAGGTATTTGACGAAAAGAGCATATACAGGATTGACCATTATCTTGGAAAAGAAATGATTCAGAACATAATGGTTCTCCGGTTCACCAACTCAATATTTGAATCCATATGGAACAACAAGTTCATTGACAACATCCAGATTTCCCTTACGGAGAAGCTCGGTGTCGGGACCAGGGGAAATTATTATGAGAACTCCGGCGCCATGCGTGACATGGTACAAAGCCACATCATGCAGATACTATCGCTTGTGGCAATGGAGCCTCCTGTTAACCTAAAGACCGATTCCATCCGTACCGAGAAGCTCAAGGTGCTTGAGGCAATTGAAGATATTACGCCCGAGTTTCTTAGGGAAAATGTAGTATTCGGCCAATACGGGAGGGGGTTCATAGACGGGGTTCCCGTCGTGGGATACAGGGAGGAAGCAAATATCCCGAAGGATTCGAATACTGAGACCTTCGTCGCGTTAAAGCTTCATATAAACAACTTCCGTTGGGCGGGAACGCCATTCTATATCAGGACGGGAAAAAGGCTCGGTACATACGGTGCCGAGATTGTGATACAGTTCAAGGATTTGCCGAACATCCTTTATTTCAGCGACGGACACATTCAGGAGCCGAATCTTCTGGTAATAAGGATACAGCCAAATGTCGGCGTGTTCTTCCAGTTCAACACCAAGGATTTTACCTCCCACCACGGCATCGTGCCCACCAAGATGGACACCAGCTATGAGAATCCCAGCCAGGGAAATACCCCTGAAGCATATGAAAGGCTGATTTATGACATATTAAGAGGGGATTCAACCCTCTTCTCCAGGTGGGATGAGGTGGAAGCGTCATGGACCATAGCGGACAGGATTATTAAATACAGGGAGCAGGGAAACGTGAAGTTCCCGAATTATGACGCGGGCTCCATGGGGCCTGTCAGATCCTTTGAGCTTCTTGCCAGGGACGGCAGGAAATGGTGGAACATATAAAGGGGAGGGTTACAAAATGATAATCAATACGGATAAAATGCAAATACATGACATTTCAATGCCCATAACAAAGGCAATGCCGGTTTACAAGGGCAAGGACTTTAAAAAGCCGGTCATTACCATAGACAGCGATTTTTCCACCGGTACCGCTTATGAAACCAGGCTGGAGATGAACCTTCACACAGGGACCCATCTTGATACACCAAAGCACATGATCCCTTCCGGCTATACCATGGAGGAAATGATGCTGTCCAGGGTGGTAACCGCCTGCAAGGTATTTGACCTGACCGGTGTAAAGGAAAAAATAACAGAAAAGGACCTTGTAAACCTGGATATAGGGGAAGGGGATTTCATCCTTCTAAAGACCAGGAATTCATATGAAAACATACTTGAAAACGACTTCGTGTATGTAAGCATGGATGCGGCGGATTATCTCGCGAGACGGAAGGTAAAAGGCGTAGGAATAGACGCCTTGGGGATAGAAAGAAGCCAGCCGGGCCATGAGACCCATAAGATATTATTTGATGCGGATATCGTTATTCTTGAAGGGATTGTGCTTAAGGACATTGAAGAAGGGGAGTATTTCCTTCATGCCGCTCCGATCAGCATACCCGGAGCGGAAGCGGCGCCGGTAAGGGCTTATCTTATTAGACAGCTGTAGAATACCCCAAATTCCTTATGTATGCACAGAACGTAAATAAATATGATTAAAGGAGGAAAGACATGAGCGAATACATCAATAACAGGGAATACAGGCAAAAAGTGTTAAAGGAGCTTATAATGGAGCTTCATAATGGGAAAACTGTTGATGAGGTCAAGGAGAGGTTTGAAAAGCTTATTGAAGGTGTTTCGGCCGCCGAGATCTCAATGATGGAAAACCAGCTTATCAGGGAAGGGCTGCCGGTATCGGAGGTTCAAAGGCTGTGCGATGTCCATGCCGCGGTATTCAAGGGCTCAATTGAGGAGATTCATATGCCCGACAATCCTGCCGAGATACCGGGACATCCTGTCCATACATTCAAGATGGAAAACAGGGCACTTGAGCGCCATATGGAAAAGAGCATCAAGCCTGTTTTAAATGAACTTAAGCAAACTGACAGCCCCGGGCTTCGCAAAAAACTCATGGAGGAATACACTAAGCTGTACGAAGTGGACAAGCATTATCTTAGAAAAGAAAACCTTCTTTTCCCGTTCCTTGAGAAATATGGAATCACCGCGCCTCCGAAGGTTATGTGGGGCGTTGATGACGAAATCAGGGAGGACATTAAGAACGTGCTTGCCATGCTCAGGGATGATGAAAGCAAGGCAGAAGTACTTGTAGAAAAAGCCGAGGCCGCCATGGGCAGGGTCAGCGAAATGATTTTCAAGGAGGAAAACATTCTGTTCCCTATGGCAATGGATACGCTGAACGAAGATGAATGGATGAAGATTGCAAGAGAAAGCTCCGAGCTTGGATACTGCCTGTATGAGCCGAAGAAGGAATGGAAACCGGCCAGGGTAAATGTTGAGGAAAAAACAAAAATGGAAAGCACGAAAGATTCGGAAACAGAAGCTAAGGAACCTGCCGGTGACGACCGTGCCTGGGGCACACAGGAAAACGGCGGCGGTTACATTGCCTTTGAAACCGGTGTTCTTTCGCAGAGGGAACTGGAAGCCATGCTTAATACGCTGCCCGTTGATATCACATTTGTAGATAAGGACGGTATTGTAAAGTACTTCTCTCAGGGTACCGAAAGGATATTCCCAAGAACAAAGGCTGTTATCGGAAGAACCGTAACGAACTGCCATCCTCCGGCCAGCGTTCATATCGTTGAGAAGATCGTGGAAGACCTGAAATCCGGCAAAAAGGATCACGAGGATTTCTGGATAAAGATGAAAGGCATGTATGTCCTTATTCGATATTTTGCCGTAAGGGATAGGAACGGAGAGTTTGTGGGAGTCCTTGAGTTCACCCAGAACATTGCGCCGTTAAAGGAAATAGAGGGAGAAAAAAGACTATTGTCCGAGTAATTGTTGACTAATCCATGTTTTAGCACTATTATTATCTTATTATAAGAATTGTCATGATTTTGCCGTGGTATGAAGTTACAAATGATTCTTTAAATAGGATGAGGAGACAATAGGATGAGTATAGTTAAAATTGTTGCAGACAGTACTTGTGATTTGTCAAAAGAATTGCTTGAGGCTTATGATGTTACCATAATCCCGCTCATGATTTCCCTGGGGGAGACAACAAAAAAGGATTTAGTTGAAATCACTCCTGACGAGATATACGAATGGTCGGACAAGACGGGCCAGACACCGAAAACAGCGGCGCCCACTATAGGGGATGCATACGCGATACTTCAGCCTTTTATGGAACAGAACATGGACATAATATTCTTCGGCATATCCGAAGCCATGTCCGCCACCTGTAATGTAATAAGGCTAGTTGCGCAAAATCACGGGTATGACAGGCTTTTTGTCGTGGATTCCAAAAACCTGTCGACGGGAATAGGCCTTCAGGTGCTTCGTGCCGCGGCTATGGCGAAAAAAGGCGCCCCAGCGGAGGAAATACTTAAAGATAACGAGAGGATTAACGGCAAGGTTAGGGCAAGCTTCGTGGTGGATACGCTTACTTACCTCCACCGCGGGGGAAGATGCTCCGGAGTAAAAGCAATACTGGCAAACACCCTCCGTCTCAAGCCCGAGATAGTCGTAAAGGACGGCAGGATGGATGTTGGCAAGAAATACAGGGGAAATATAAAATCGGTTCTTATGAAATATGTTGAGGACCGTAAGGACCAGCTGCTTGATGCCGATCCCGAGCGGGTATTTATCACGCATTCGGGCTGTGACAGTGATATTATCGAATCAATCAGGCAATTTCTTGCGGGCTTGAATGTATTCAAGGAAATTCTTGTTACCCGGGCAGGCGGTGTCATATCAAGCCACTGCGGGCCAAACACCCTGGGAGTATTGTATATCAGCAACTAATGAAAAATAGCCATAAAGTCCGCCTCATAATTCCAGGGCATATTCGAATGCCGTATGGATTATGGGGCGGTTTTTCTATGGGTTATTATATGGGTATTTAATTTATGTGCATTAAATGGCAAAAATTACCTGACGGATAACGGATAACATTATGGCACATTTTGTCACGGTTATTAAAACTTTATCAAATTAAAATTTTGATAATAGATAAATCATATAAGGAGAAAATAATATTATGACGCAATTTAATAATTGCCTTGTGTCCGGAACCATAGCGGGCATAATAACAGGAGAATAAATGGCGTAATAACAGGCATCATTAAAGGAATGGGAAAGTGTTTTGACTAATGTATAGCGATTCGGATGAAAAGGAGGTCTTCTATATGAAGCAAGATAAAGGCAAAAAGCAAGGCAGGAAAGAAATGGATTATGATAAACTCGGCAAAATACATCCTACAAACAGGGAAGGCGCAGCCGCATGGCAGAATTTTGAGGGTTATTACAAGGTGGATCTGTTCGGAGAACCCCCTTCCGATGACGAGGTCGTCCAGGCCAAGGACTGGGTTGATTTTGGAAGCAGGCTATAGTTATTCCTGAACTGGCTCAATATGGTTCCGATTCATTAAATTACATGCTTCTTTCTGTCGCATTTGCTGATATAATTAGGATGTTAAATAATATACCAAAGGGGTGGCCTCATTGCATATCATGCGTTCTATAAGCACCAAGACTTCTTCGGTAAGGGAAAGGGATATCAAGATAACTTATAACCTGATATTCAGAAATGCGCTCTACAGCCTGGAATGCATCAAAGAAAGCGGCAGGGAAGAAAATCCGAACGATTACTGTCTTGCCGAGAACATTACGGATGACGAAACGGAAGCAGAGATTTTCCTGCATCAGGTGGCAAAGGGAAAGGTATTCCCGGTACATATCAAGGATTTGGTTGAAGATTATTTTAACTGAGAAGAGCTGAAGCTTGGGATGAAAAATCAGGACACATAAGCAAACAAAAACAAAACACATAAGCTATTAAAACACTAAAGACAAGCGAAATGATAAATAAAAATATATTCTCAGAAAAGAGGGCCCAAATGGGCCTTCTTTTTATGCCGCACGGTCCTGCATATTATCGTAACAGGAAGGAAAATATAGATAGTATCAAATATACGGAAGTATTTGAAAAGAATACAGTGAACATTAAAACACAATAAGAAGCCGGTATGAAGTCTTTTCGCGGATTAAGAGCAATGAAAAGGAAGTATTGAAGAAAAAGGTTAACAGTACATGGAGTGTTGGTATGGAAAACACTATTAATTCAGCGTGGATAAAAAAGCTATTTGAAAAGAGCAGCGATATAACCATAAGGCCAATTAAGATAAACCAGAACAACATAACCGCCCATCTTTTCTGTGTGGACGGGCTTGTGAACCAGGAATTGTTTGACGAGGCGGTGCTTAAATCAATCAAGTTCGACTCGTACCTGGCAGACTGCAGGACCGAGCGTGAGACAATTGACTATTTGTTGGAGGGCGGGGCTTATGACGCATTTACGACGGAGGTTTCGGATTATCAAAAGCTTCTGAAAAACGTCCTGAGCGGCATGGCGGCTTTAATTTTTGATGCCGAGAAAAAGGCGGTCGTATATGACTTAAGAAAGTTTGAGAAGAGGTCTATCCAGGAACCCACGGAAGAAAACGTAATGAAGGGTTCCAAGGAATCCTTTATAGAGGTTCTTAGAATGAACACCGCCCTAATCCGAAGGAGACTCCGGTCGGAGTACCTGGTAATTGAGCAGCTTTATGCCGGACGGCTTTCAAAGACGGATATCGCCCTGGTGTATTTAAGCAATATCGCGAATGCCAATACCGTAAACAAGATTCGCAGTATTATTAAGAGCATTGATATAGACAATGTGTCCACGCCTGCCTTTATCGAGGAATACCTGGTTGAGAACAAACTCAGCATATTTCCGCAGATAATGTACACGCAGAGGCCGGACAGGGTGTCGGCAAACCTGTCGGACGGAAGGATTGCGCTGGTGGTGGACGGAATACCGTTCGTCTACATCCTTCCATGCCAGCTTCCGATGCTTATGCAGTCTCCGGATGATTACGCAAATCATTTTTTAGTCGGGTCGTCCCTGAGGGTAATCAGGTATATTTCAATGATTCTGACTCTTTTCCTACCGGCATTCTATATTGCGGCAACGACATACCAGAACCAGATGCTTCCCGTACAACTGGCGTTGTCGACGCAGGCCGCCAAGCAGAATGTTCCATTTTCGTCCGCGGTGGAGGTGCTGGGCCTTCTGATATCATTTGAGATATTGATTGAAGCGGGGCTAAGGCTTCCCCAAGCGGTGGGCACCGCCATGTCGATTCTCGGCGGTTTGGTTGTAGGCCAGTCGGCGGTTGCGGCCAACCTCATCTCGCCTGCGGTTGTAGTGATTGTGGCTTTAGCAGGAATATCGGGTTTTATCATGCCCAATCAGGATCTAAGCAGCGGTATAAGGCTTACAAGGTTTGTTATGGCCCTGCTTGCGTCATTTGCCGGATTCTTCGGGCTGGCTGCGGGACTGATACTTTTGGTTACCCATTTATGCAGCCTTGATAATTATGGTACTGCATACATGTCGCCGTTTGTGGATGTGGAGGAGAGAAACATAAAGGATACGGTATTCAGGTTCCCGGTGAAGTATTTCATAAAGCGCCCGGAGGATGTGGCCGGACAAAACAGTATCAAGCAGGGGACGGGGAGGGCTGACAGGTGAAAAGGCTTTTTATTGCTACATTATGTCTTCTCCAGCTGTCATTGTGTGCCTGCAGCAACGATATGAACAGGCGGGAACTGGATGAAATCAACCTTATTCATATAATGGGTATTGACTATTCGGACGGCATGTATGTACTGACAGCGGTATTCAGCTCCGGACAGGGGGCCGATCCTGAAAAAAACCCGTCAGGCAGCGAAGATGTTTCAGAGGGGAAGGGAGCAACGCCATTTGAGGCCTTTCAGGACCTTAAGCTTAAGAATAAAAAAACGGTTTCCATAGCCAATACGGGGTATTTCCTGATCGGTGAAACAGCCGCCGTGGAAGGTATTGAAACGTGCCTGGATTTCCTGTCCAGGGATGAAACCGTCAAGATGGAATCCCTTGTTTTTATTACACAGGGAGTAAATGCGTCATATTTTATATCGGAGGGTATGAAGAACGGAAAGATGATTCATGAGGATCTTGAAGCCGTGGAGCAGAAGCTCCATGAGCTTGTTACAAGGATTGATAATACCCTGGTAAACATACTAAATGAAATGGAGGATGATTTGTCCGGTTTATTAATCCCGTACTTAAAGACAGGGGAGGATTCGTTCAATATTGGAGGATATGCGGTTTTCGACGGACTGTCTTTGGCCGATTATCTGGATATTGATACTTCGGCAGGGATAAATATTATAAAAAACATTATGCGGACATATCCCATTTATCTAAAAAAGGGCGTTTCATTGTCAGTATCGTCATTAAAAAGCAGAATGAAGACTGAGCTTGAGGAAGGCCTGGTCTGGGTGGATATTCATGTGGATTTTGAATCGATGGTAAGGGAAGTCAACACGGATGAAGACATATTCCGAGTTGAAGAGCAAAACACCCTTACCCGATTGCAGAATGCATACATTGAGGATATTTTGAAAAAGGCTGTTGATTATTCCAAGGACACGGGAAGGGATATTCTCAATATCGGCAGGATTATCAGGAACAGGTATGCGAAGGAATGGAGCGGAATTAGGGATGAATGGAAGGATATGGTTCCGGACATACAATATGAATTACATGTCAGGTCCAGGATAGCAAAATCCTTTATTCTGGGAAACAGGAGGTAAACTGAATGATGATTGTTTTTGCGGTATTGTTAATTGCGTCATTTATCAGGAATAAGGAAACGTTATTCAGCAAGAAAAGGAATATGGCCGTTTTTGTAATGCTTTCCGCCATAGGCATAGCGCTTGGCATTGTCGACATGATAAGGCCTTATATCCCAAGCATCGCTTATGCCATTGAGAAATATTTCAAATAAACCGGAGGTTTTATGAACAATCAGCTTACAGTCAGACAGGTTGTTTACACATATCTGTTCATATCCATATCACCGGTGCTCAGGCAGATTCCCTCGGCATTGGCCATGGATGCGGGAAAAAGCGGGTATTTAAGCCCCGTATGGTCCGTTTTATTGCTGATTCCGCTTGTATATGCCATTTTATTGCTGATAAGGTCATTTCCGGGGCTCAACCTGTATGAGGTTATGGTCCAGCTTGGGGGAAGGGTGCTTGCCAAGCTTGTCATATTCCTTTATATGCTATGGACATTATTACTGCTTTCGGCAAAACTGAACATATATGCCCTGACCCTGCAGTTTACGCTTATGCCAAAGACTGGGAACGGGCTTTTCATGCAGGTGATGCTGATATTGGTATTCTATGCCCTTTACAAGGGAGGGAAGGCCGTCTTTCGGTTCTCCGAGTTATCGCTTGGCCCGGTTTTTTTAGTTATAGCCATATTTTGTGTTTGTGCCCTTGCAAAGGTAAGAACCGATTACCTGCTTCCTGTAACGGTATTAAACCTGGCAGATACAATCACGGCATCAAGGCATGTCCTGGCAGCAGGAGGGAATATAATAACGGCATTGTTTTTTGCCGACAGGCTGGAGATTTACCTGTCCGGAAGGCAGGTGAAAAAACTATGGACGGGTGCCGCTTCTTTTATTATTTTAAGCCTTATTGTAACGATTCTCACATTCGGAATTACCGGCGCGAGTCTTGCGGCAAAGCTTCCGTTCCCGTTTTATATAACGGTGAAAAGCATATCATTTTTCAACATATTTGAAAGGTTTGAGGTGATAGTAACACTGATATGCATGCTGTCGGACTATGCGGCCATATGCGTTATGTTTCTGGTCCTGTCAAGGCTGATTCGGTGGCTGTTTGCGTTAAGCCAGGAGAGGTTTTTATTCGTACCGCTGGCTGTGGTTGTTTACTATTTATCGTTTTTTACAAGCTCAACACAGTTTGAGCACGATTTTCTGTACAGAAATGTTATTGTTAATTTAAACATGGTGTTTCAATACTTCCTGCCCATGTTTTTTGGCTTCATATGCCTGTTTAAACGCAAGAATATCAGAAAACCGTACTGAGCTTATTCGTATATATGTATCCCAATATTCTCATCGTCATAATCATAAATCTGGTGATTTATATACTCCTGGGCCACAGGATCGATCATCTGGTATGCCCTGTGATGTTCCTTGGTTTCAGGATCCCTGACCGTTTCGCATCGGTTCCTGTATAGAAACTTTATCAACTCGTAGCAGTCAATCCATATCTCATTCATGCTTTCTTTTTGTGATTCATCGAAAATCAGCTGCATGCCGAAATGAAGATGGGGCGTGCGGATGTTGTTGACATTTTCTTTACTGCTGTAGCCTGTTCTTCCAAGATAGCCGATTACGTCACCGGCTTGAACGACACTGCCCACTTCCAGGGATTTGTTGAACGGAAAATTCTGCCTTAAATGCGCGTAGTAGTAATATCTTTTCTTGTCAAAGCTTCGGATTCCAATTCTCCAGCCGCCGTACTGGTTCCAGCCAAGAGCCTCCACATAGCCGGATTCTACGGCTATGATCGGCGTCCCTACCTGGCCCATCATGTCGTGCCCGAGGTGTTTCCTTTTAAAGCCGTAGCTTCTTGACACACCGAAGTCGTCGGAATGACTGAAGGGATATTTTTTTGCTATTGGAAGGAATGCCTTCAGCCCGTATTTTTCCTCCCATCGCTTGCCGCCAGGTGCGGTATCGTCCTTTACCTCGATCTGATATTCGCCGACCATCCCGCCCAAAACGGCGGTATAGGCTTCAAGATAGTATTCGTAGTATTTCATATTCCTTGTGAGTTCTTCCATGGTTGCCTTGCCGCCTGTCAGCTTGTCGGCAAGCTCGGTCATATGCTTTTGCCTGTATTTTGAAAAATCACCCCCGTACTTGGCCCCAAGATAGGCAAGAAGCTCTATCCAGTTAAGGTGCACCTCGCTGTCCTTGGTTTCCACGTCATACCTGTATGCCCGGTCAAGAGCTTCGCAGCTGACATCAAAGTCCACCCATTTAATTATCTTTTTATCCGGATCCTGCAACTGCGTGTACATGGCCGATTCCCGGGCCATGCCCCTGCTGATCAGAACCGTTGACAATATAAGCAATATGATAAACTCGCATATAACGACATGGACATGCTTTGCCTTAAGCTTCGACAGCATAAACGGAATACCCCAATTTACAACTCGTAATATTGTATGAGTTTATCATGCCGTTCATTCCCTTTATTCGAAAATGTCAACTTTGTATTTTTTATGATACTTAAAATATACGTTAATATCGTCCTTGGCCGGGTCATATGTGGCCAGAATAACTTCACGGATGTCCGAGGCTTTCTTTTGTTTAAGCTTATTTTTGAGCCATTCTTCATCCTTTCCGAAGAATTTAAGATTGCCTTTCATTATTTTGCCGTCGATTATTATGTTTGCTAAGGGAGTTGCCTGAATGGGTGAAATGTTGATGTCTTCCGGCGTAACCGGCCTTGTGGCTGACATGGGAAGCACGCTTATTTTGCCGTTGCTTTCCAGGATGATGGTGTGGATGTCTTCAAGGTTGTAGTAACCTTTTACCCGGCATTCCGCCAGCAGCTCACCTATGTCAAGCTTTGCATAAAGGAGGTTCTTTTCGAATATCTGTCCCTGTTGATAAAGAAGGAGCGGCTGGCCCTGGAAAAAACGTCTCAGGATGATTGATTTGCAGGTCAGGTAATTTATACTCATGGTTAATAAAGAAAGGATGGTCATTGACAGCAGGGGCTCAATAAGGTTATCCGTGGACATTGCCGCCATTTCCCCGGCGATGGAGCCTATTGCGATACTGCTGATATAATCGAACATGCTAAGCTGCGCCATTTCCCTGTTGCCCATCAGCTTTGTCAGTATAAAGAGCGCACTAAGGGATACCAAAGATGAAACAAAAACCTTGCCAAGTTCCATACCTGTCAACCTCATTCAAATCAGATTTTACCGTATTAATATGGTTGACAGTTTTATGAAAAATATTAATGCCGTGCAATTTGTATAACCGGAGAATAATTTGCCTGAAATAAACCATAATAATTTTGATAAATATTCCGGATCCCGAAAGGAGATGCGTATGAAAGCGTATGTTGACCAGGAAGGCTGCATAAGCTGCGGCCTTTGCGTGGATGTTTGCCCCGAAGTGTTCAGCTTTAATGAGGAGGGCTTATCCCAGCCGATAGAAGGAGATATTCCAAAGGATTGCATGGAAAGAGCCCGTGAGGCAAGAGACGGCTGTCCCACGGATGTTATTTCCCTTGAGGAATAGAAGGGATTTATCGGTTTGCCTGTTCAAATGGCCGGGTTCGGTCATGAAGCCAACCGGCTGCTATATAATCCTCTATCCGTACCGGGCCTTCAAGAACCTCCCTGCCAACAAAAAGGGTCCTGTCAGGCCTTGTCATTACCGCCCATTTGATTAATGCCAGGCTTCCGTTTACAATTTCGATGCCGGTTATACACCTGGGATGGACGCAGCTGCCGTCATTGAAATACAGGTTTTCACCCGGCTGGGGAAACAGAGGCCTGTGGGTATGGCCTGTAATGATCATCTTGTTGTTTTTCACCGACCAATCGGCCAGCCTTCTTTCAACCTTGCTCTTCCTATCATTATTTTTAGCCGCGCTGGTCGGGTCCCGGATGCCGATCAGTTCAAGAGGCCTCCACAGGTAGCGCACCAGGAATCTTGACAGGCGCCAGAAGGTATCGTTAAGTATGTCGGCCTGGTGGCCGTGGGTAAGGAATATCTGGTACGGTATGGGGGTATAGTCCAGGATCAGGCCCTCGTGTATGACTATGCCTGGAAACAGCGGAAGATAAGAGTTGATGCTGTCACAGAAGAAAGAGTGGCAATTTGTCCTGGAATACTTCGGGTCCTTTTTGACAATATCATGGTTGCCGTACAGCATGTAGAACCTGCCTTCCTTGTAAAACTGCGACATGAGCCAAAATGCGTCGCTGTGGCTGCTTATTATGGAATTGATGTCCCTGTTTTCCCACAGCTCGTCACCGTCACCCAACTCGATATAGGTAAAGCCCCTTTCAAAATAATACAGCAGGGCGGCAAAAAAGATATTCTGGTTATTTGAAAAATTATCGGAATAACTTGCATCACCCCTGTGGCAGTCGCTCATAATAATGAATCTTGAGTAATCGTCGAAGGGAATCCTTATGGACGAGGAAAACACCTGGGATAAACGGGAGTTTATGCTCATGATATCATTCCCCCGTATCCGTTTTGCTCAAATTAAGAAAACCCTTTATTTCGTGGAATATTTCAAAAACAGAGTAAGGTTTGCCCATGTTCAATATCCTATTGTACAGGCTCGGGTATTCCGCCTTAATCATTGCGAGCTTTTCGGCCGTATTGCCGTATGCCTGTGTAAGGGAATTATAAGCGTCGCACCAGGTCTGATTGTTGCGCTGCATCATATAAATTGATACGGGATTGCGTGTAATGGGCTGCTTCGTATGCGGCTTGTCGAAATGGACGTAAACCCGTCTTCCCCGTACGGCATATTCGCTTTCCGTGTAACCCGCCTCCCGCAGGCCGTTTACAAAAGCATCGACCATCTGCTTGTCATTAAGATCCAGGACGATATCCATCTCAAGCTCGGAAGGATATGAAAACTCACCCAGCCTAAAGCCTGTAATCCACCAATGGTAATCGCTTCTTGTAAACAGGATTTTGCCGTTCTTTTTAAAGATAAAGGACATGTTTATACGGTCCTCGTCTTTTACACAGAAGTAGAAGGTGCCGTTGAACAAGCCGGGGATGTTCAGGTCGGGCCCCGATGTATAGTAAATACCGACTTCTCCGCCGGTTGTCATTCCGTACTGTCCCTTCCAGAATTCGATCATCCACCTTTTGCCGTTGTAATTGAAATATATCGGTTCACAGTCGATTATCATGCTGAAAGCGGCGCAAGCCTCGTCATAAAGCCTGAAATACCCGAAGCTTCTCTGCCAGCAGTCCATAAGTGAATAGAAGATATCCTGAATGTGGTCGTATGCAAAGCCAAAGGGTTTAAGATCCCTGTTCAATGCATCTATAAGCTCCTGCTTGTTTCCGAGAATGTCGGAAACCGGTGGGATGGGTTTTTTAAGCTTTTCTTTTTTTCTTTTCTTTTTAATCCGAACTCTTATACATATGGCGGTTAACAAAAACAAAAGAAGCAGACCTGTTATTACAAGAGCCTTGTGATCTATATATAAGCTCCACAGAAATGAAGCGTTTATAATATAAACATTAATAACTGCAGATAATATAACATGCATGCCCTGGCTCCTTTCATATTGCTATATACCATCATATTCGCGACAGGAGCGGGATGTTAACGTTTTTGGTGATATTATGTAAAAATTTGATGAATTCGGAAGATACGCGTTATTCGAATATGGATATAAATGATACTGTTAAGTGTGGTGTTACTTGACATATGAAGATTGACATATTATGATTATTTAGGTATATGTAATTGTAAACTTATAGCAGGAGGGCCAGTTTTGAGACATTATTTTCATGGTGGTATACATCCGTCCGACGGTACCGATAAAAGGCTGAGCAATCAAAAGCCTATTCGGGTATATACCCCACAGGTTGTTGAGGTTTCCATGAAACAGTCCCCCGGCGGCTTTTGTGATGCCGTTGTAAATGTGGGAGACAAGGTTGCAAAAGGCGATCTGATCGGGAAACCCGTATCCTTCAGCGGAGCAAACATTCATGCAGGTATCAGCGGAACGGTTACCGAAATCAGAATAGATCAGGATGCTTACGGCAGGGAAGTAAAAACGGTGGTTATACAGGCTGACGGCACAGGCAATGAAAAAAAAGACTCCGTATGCGAATACGAGGAAAAGATTATCGACCTGTCCGGTTATGCCAGGGAAGATATTATAGCCAATATGAAGGAAGGCGGCATAATCGGTCTTGGCGGCGCGGGATTTCCTGCGCATATCAAGTATGAGACAAAGGAAAAAATCAAATATATTCTTGTTAATGCTGCAGAATGCGAGCCATATCTGACCTGTGACCATATGCTTGTTATGGAGCATGGGTATGCCGTTATTAACGGGGTACTGCTGTTGGTCAAAGCATCAGGTGCCGATAAGGCTATTATTTGTTTTGAGGATAACAAGAAAGACGCGGCCGGACATTTGCAAGATATTATTTCCAATACGGAGCTGCCGGTGGAAATAAAAATTCTTCCTACAAAGTATCCACTGGGCGGAGAACGGCAGCTGGTTGAAGCGGTGCTTCATATGGAGGTTCCGGCCGGGAAGCTGCCGGCAAGCATAGGTGTCATTATTAATAATGTTGGTACGGCAAAAGCCGTTGCCGATATGGTTATCGGGGGCAATCCCCTGACATCCAGGGTTGTTACCGTTACAGGCAAGGTAAGGGAACCCGGCAACTACCTGGTGCCCATAGGCACGAGGTTTACCGAGTTAATCAATCTTTCAGGCGGATTTACTGCAGAAAACTGCAGGGTAATTGAAGGAGGCCCGATGACAGGCCATTGCCTGCAGATAGGCGGTACGCATGAAGAACTAATGGGAAGCGTGGCAAAAACCACCTCGGCGATAGTGGTTCTCGAGGATACATCGAAGGTGGAGACGCCTTGTATCCGATGCGGTGAATGCGAAAGAGTATGCCCAGCGGGGCTGGCTCCGTTTAAAATTGATTTTGCCGCGATTGAAGACGATATTGACTTGTGCAGAAGGCTTTACGCAACGGAATGTATCAGCTGCGGCTGCTGTTCATATGTATGCCCGGCAAAAAGGGAGCTGGCATACAGGATAACGGAAGCCAAGACGGAGATACTCAGGCATAAGGCTTAAGTACGATTGGAGGAAGCGGATGAAGCTTAAAACTGGTAAGGAATTACATGAGGTCAGTCCGCATATAGTGGATGACAGATCTACAAAGGTTATTATGCAGGATGTTGTCATCGCGATGATACCTGCTTTGCTTGGCGCGATATATTTCTTTGGTATCAACGCCCTGATACTTACTGCAAGCAGTGTGGCAACCTGTGTTTTATCGGAGTACATCTGGCAGAGGCTTAGAAAAGAGCCGTTGACGGTGGGAGACTGGAGTGCCGTTGTAACCGGCATGCTTATTGCGTTTAATGTACCGGCCACCACTCCCATATGGGCTGTCATGATTGCATCGGTGTTTGCGATTATTGTGGTAAAGCAGTTCTTCGGCGGAATAGGAAGCAACTTTGCAAATCCCGCGCTGATGGGAAGAGCGCTTTTAATGTTCCTGTGGCCTGCTTCGGTATCAAGCTATGTTACGACATATCATTCCGGTGTTGATGCTGTAAGCTCTGCAACAGTTCTGGGACTGTATAAGTCCGGCTCGGATTTAAGCAGATTTTCAAAGTGGGATATGTTTATCGGCAACATACCGGGCTGCCTGGGTGAGACGAGCGCGCTGCTTTTACTGATTGGGTTTGCTTACCTGTGCTACAGAAAGGTTGTCAACCTGGCTGCAACCGGAGCATACATTATAACGGTACTTGCAATGACATTCGTTTTTGCCCGGGATGGGCTGTTTAAAGGCGACATACTTACAAACCTGCTTTCTGGAGGACTGATACTGGGCGCATGCTTTATGATGACCGACTATGCATCGGTGGCTCCCAGGGTCAAGGTTGTACTGTCAATCATAGCCGGCCTGGTAACGGCGGGCATAAGGCTGTGGGGAATGCTGCCCGAAGGCGTGAGCTATGGAATTCTGACGGCAAATTGCCTGTCGGGACTTGTTGAAACGGTAATCAGACCTCACATATACGGTGTAGGGCTGAAAAAGCAAAAAAGCAAGATTTAGATTTAATTTTAATAAATAAAGAAAAGAGGAATTGGTCATGAAGGATAGCAGATTAAGAGGAATAATTGCATTAGCGGTTGTAACAATTGTTGCGTTTGGTGTAATTTACGGAAGCAGAATACTGGTAAAGGATGAAAATGGCGGCGCCGATAACGGAGGCAAGGTTGAGGAAGAGCTTCCGGGAGCGATAGATGTACAGGGAGCAGAAGGAATAATATCAGCCAGAGAGATAACCGATGACAGCGGCAATGTCACCGCATACTCTGTTGTTGCCAAGGCAAAGGGCTTTGCGCCTCCTACCAATCCTGTCACATGGGAGATTATATTTGAACCTGACGCAAAGACCATCCGGGAAGTTAAGATTGTCAGCCATGGTGAGACTGAAGGATATGGAGCAAAAATGGAGGAAGAAAGCTATCTTGCGCAGTTTAAGGGAATGTCAGCGGAAAACGGCAGCGAGATCGATGCCATTTCAGGCGCTACCATGACTACGGAAGCAATCAGAAAGCTTGTCAGCAACGCATATAATTTCATCAGCAATTATGCAGCGAATAAATAGCATTCGGAAAGGAAAGGGTCTATGAAGGCTAAATACCCTATAGAAGCATTTGCACTGGCAATGGTGGTATTTTCACAGAATATGAGAAATGCCCTGGTAACAGGTATTCTTATATTGCTGATTGCCACTTTGGGACTTGTGCTGGACCATATATTCGGGGATATGATTCCAAGGTGGAGCAGGGTTTCCTGCAGTATAATCCTGATGACGGCCGTCACATATTCATTATTCCAGGTCGTACTGCTGGCGGTGCTGGGATTTGAGATACAGCAATCGGACGCCATTTTCCATATATTCTTAGGCATCCTGATAGCCAAACATATTATTGACATGGATGGTGAACAGGATTACAACAGGCTTTTGCTTGAGGACGCCGGAGCGTACGCCGTACTGCTTGTCATATCGATTATAAGGGAATTCATGGCCGGCGGTGCCGTATTCGGATATAAAATTGCGGAATTCAGCCTTAGGTCCGGCAGCTTTTCAAATGTAATTATGGGGTTTATACTGGCGGGTATTGGGCTTGCCGTGCTTAACGGAATATTCAGGAGCGGCACAAACACGGGTGCGGTGGATGGCTTCCTTGTAGTCTTTCCTGTTGTGCTGGAGATTCAGCCTTTCATCATAGACAGCATCGGTGAAGCCGCCAGTGTGGCAATAACGGCGGCAATAGCCTTGGTATTGTTCTATTCCGTTAAGAGATACCTGATTTTTTCGAAATTGGGCAAGGGAATAAAAAATCTGCCGGTGGATTTGGTTTCAATGGGGTTTATTTATATGATCCTTTCAATGTTTTAGCCGGATTATCGGCAGAAGCATATGAATCACTATCAAGATCATAATTCGGAGCAGGTGTGCAAATCATTAATCCGGACACTGCTCCTTATTATTATAAGGTATGAAGTATGAAGAAGAATGATATTTTCTTAATATGCGGCATTATATTCATAATTGCGTGCAGCTTTCTTTTGGTTTTTGCGTTCCGGTCGGAAGGAAGCCGCGTGCTTGTTGTGGTGGATAAAGAGGTGTACAAGGAATTCGACCTGAATGAAAACACTACATATGAAATTCGGCAGGAAAACGGGGAACGCAATGTAATAGAAATTAAAGACGGATATGTAAGGATGACCGAGGCGAGTTGTCCTGACAAGCTGTGTGTAAAGCAGGGGTGGATCCGCTATAATTACGAGTCCATTACATGCCTGCCAAACAAGGTGTATGTCCGTATATCCGGCGGCGAGGAAGGCGAATTGGATGCCGTGGCGGAATAACAAGTTATAAAACTTAAGGAGTAAAAATGAAACCTAAAAGAATTGCCTTATACGGTTTGTTTATAGCGCTTGCGTTTATATTCAGTTATATAGAAAGCCTGATTCCAATTCCTTTTCCCGTTCCGGGAGTAAAGCTTGGACTGGCAAACCTTGTGGTCGTAGTCGCCATGTATGGTATGGGCGTAAAGGAAGCGTTCGTATTGTCCATTGTCCGTATCCTGCTGGTGGGATTTACGTTCCGCGACCCGTCAACGATGATATTCAGCCTGGCGGGAGGATTATTAAGCTGGCTTATGATGGCAGTCTTTAAGAAGCTTAAGCTTTTCAGCATGGTGGGAGTCAGCATAATCGGAGGAATATCCCATAACATCGGACAGATTATTGTGGCTATCCTGTATGTCAATAATACAAGCATCATATATTACCTGCCGTTTTTGATGGTTTCAGGACTGGTGAGCGGAACACTAATCGGCTTGCTTGCGGGGCTTGTATTGAAAAGACTGCAGAAATTCTTTTTATATGAGAAGTAGCATGGATTGATTTACACTGAAAAAAGGGAGGATACTTGTGAACTATTACGAGGAGAGTTTAAAGCTTCATGAGAAGTACAGGGGCAAGATTGAAGTAAAATCAAAGGTAAGCGTAAACACCAGGGAAGACCTGAGCATAGCCTATACTCCTGGTGTTGCCGAGCCGTGCAGGATGATTGCCAAAAATGAGGATGATGTATACAGATATACTTCCAAAGGCAATTTGATTGCTGTGGTGACAGACGGTTCCGCAGTGCTTGGCTTGGGCAATATCGGTCCCAAGGCGGCGCTTCCGGTTATGGAAGGCAAGGCAATACTGTTCAAGGAATTCGCGGATGTGGATGCGATTCCGGTCTGTATCGACTCACAGGACGTCGATACCATAGTAAATACCGTTAAGCTAATTTCACCTGCCCTAGGAGGAATAAACCTTGAGGATATTTCTGCTCCAAGGTGCTTTGAAATCGAGGAAAAGCTAAAAAGCCAACTGGATATTCCGGTGTTTCACGACGACCAGCATGGTACTGCGGTTGTGGTCCTGGCCGGTATAATTAATGCCCTCAAGCTGACAGGCAAAAAGCTTGAGGATGTTACGGCCGTTATTAACGGTCCGGGAGCTGCGGGTATAGCCATAGCCAAACTGCTTCTTAAAGCCGGAATCAAAGATATAATTCTGTGCAACAGGAGAGGAATTCTTGATAAGGAAGACAATCAGTTGGATCCGGTAAGGAAGGAAATGGCCATTACAACGAATAAAACCAATAAAAAGGGACTGCTTAAAGATGCCATGGCCGGCGCCGACATATTCATCGGTGTTTCCTCTCCGGACGTTGTAACCACCGAAATGGTGGAAAGCATGAACGAAAACGCCATTGTATTTGCCATGGCAAATCCCGTACCAGAGATCATGCCTGAGGCTGCGAAAGCCGGCGGCGCCAGGGTGATTGGAACCGGAAGATCGGATTTTCCGAACCAGATTAATAATGTTCTTGCATTTCCCGGCATATTCAGGGGAGCACTGGATGTAAGGGCCAGGGAAATCAACGAGGAAATGAAGCTGGCTGCCGCGTATGCAATAGCCGGATTGATAAAGGACGGGGAATTAAGAGAAGATTATATAATTCCAAGCGCCTTGGACAAGAAGGTGGCTGCCGAGGTGGCACGGGCGGTCGCGGATGCCGCCATCAGGACAGGAGCAGCCGCAGTCCGGTCTCCTTCGCAGCTTGACTTATAATATATATTAGCTTATAATTAATTGAAAATTTTTTTTAGATAGTATTAGAATAATGAAAGCGTGTGAATAATGATTAAGAGCATGACAGGCTTCGGAAGAAGCGAGATAAGCAATGAAGAACGTAAAATTACGGTTGAAATGAAGTCTGTTAATCACAGGTATTGTGATATTTCAATCAAGCTTCCGAAAAAGCTTAGCCTTTATGAGGTAAGCATCAGGAATTTGCTGAAGAATTATATTAGCAGGGGCAAGGTTGATGTTTTCATAACTTATGAGGACTATACGGAAAATACCGTATGTGTGAAGTACAACCGCAGCCTCGCGGGAGAATACTATGAATACTTAAAAAGCATGAGCGAGGAATTCGGCATAGAGAATGACATAAGGACAACGACCCTTGCAAGATTTCCGGAGGTATTTACCCTGGAGGAGCAGACAATTGACGAGGAAAAGCTTTGGGAGCTTGTCGAGAAGGCCGTTAAAGCCGCTGCGGAAGCCTTTGTGGAAACCAGGATTATTGAAGGCGAACGCCTGAAGAAGGACATTAAGGAAAAGCTTGCAAAAATGTCATCAGTGGTTGATTTTATAGAAGAAAGGTCGCCGCAGATTGTTACCGAGTACAGAAACAAGCTGTTGGCCAAGGTAAACGAGCTTCTTCAGGATACCAATGTTGATGAGAGCATTCTTGTTACCGAAGTTATTGTATATGCGGATAAAATATGTGTGGATGAAGAAACCGTCCGCCTAAAAAGCCATATAGAAAATATGATAAGTACTTTGGACGAAAGTGAAAATGTTGGCCGAAAGCTTGATTTTATCGCGCAGGAAATGAACAGGGAGGCCAATACCATTTTGTCCAAGGTAAGCGATATTGAAATTACAAACAAGGCCATCGACCTAAAGACCGAGATTGAAAAGGTCAGGGAACAGATTCAGAATATTGAATAAGCGTATACGAAAAGGGGAACGACTTTGAACAGATTGATTAATATCGGTTTTGGCAATGTTGTTAACTCCAGCAAAATAATAGGTATTGTCAGTCCGGATGCCGCTCCGGTCAAGCGTATGGTGCAGACGGCCAAGGATAACGGGATGGCTATTGATGCGACCTGCGGCCGAAAGACCAAATCCGTAATAGTAACCGACAGCGGGCATCTGATATTGTCGTCCCTGCTTCCGGATACGATTACAAGCAGGGTTAACCAGTACTATGACGATAATAACGGAATGAATACGGGCAATAATAACAGGCACGCGCAGTAGCTTTTACTGCAGTGTATACTATAAATCATATTGGAAAGAAGGAGATATGAAATGCTGCATCCGTCATATTCAGACTTAATGAAGAATGTAAACAATGAAAAGGAGTTGGATGAGCATCCTGAAATAACCAGCAGATATTCGTTGGTTATAGCGACAGCAAAACGCGCAAGACAGCTCATTAACGGAGCCGAGCCGTTGGTAGACTCAAAGAGCCAGCATAAACCCCTATCAGTAGCAATCCAGGAATTCTATGAAGGCAAGGTTAAAATACTCACCGACGAAGAAATACAGAAGGAAGGGGCATAATCCTTTAATAATCCTATAACTTCATAAGCACTTTCATATTAATAATCAATATGAAGGTGCTTTATCGTTGCATGATGATGGCGGCTATTCTTGAACGAAAGGATTTTACCGATGATGTATAAAAAAGAGGACACTTATGCTGCTATGGCCGATTCCGACCTTGAACTAAACAACATATCATCAAATGACAATTATGATGTTAATGTCATAGATGAAACTCCCGAAACCAAGGATCAGGCTGTAATAAAGCCAGGACATAAATCCAGGCTGAAAAGCTTTCTTTATGATTTGCTTTTCTATGCGTTTCTGATTTTTGTGAGCCTGTACATCATTCCAAATTACGTTCTGCAGCGTACCATTGTGGACGGTGAATCGATGGAAAACACCTTGTACGACGGAGACCATCTGTATGTGGAGAAGGTTTCATACAGGCTGGGGCTGCTTAAACGGTTCGACATCATCGTGTTTTATCCTTATGGCCGCGAAAATGACGAGTATTATGTGAAACGAATCATCGGACTGCCGGGGGAGACGGTACAGATAATAGACGGCCGGATTTACATAAACGGCGAAGTCCTTGAAGAGGATTACGGCAAGGAACCCATACTTGATCCCGGAAGGGCGGCTTCCCCGATAAAGCTGGGGAAGGATGAATATTTCGTCCTCGGGGACAACCGTAATATCAGCAAGGACAGCAGGTATGCCGTTGTCGGGAATGTGAAAAGAAAAAACATAGGCGGAAAGGCTTTTTTCAGGATAAGCCCGCTTAAGAGATTCGGCCCTATAGATTAATCTGGAAACTGAGCTTTTATGCTTGCATTTTGCATGTATATTAGGTAGAATAGGAATGTTCCGAAAGGAGTCCCGGTATATCCATGAAAACGATAAGAGAGCATATAAAATCAGGGAGATTCAAGCAGTTCTACCTGCTGTACGGCAGTGAATCATATCTGATCAGGCTCTACAGGGACAAGCTTAAGGAAGCAATTCTCGGCGGCCATGACCAAATGAACTTCAACCGTTTTGAAGGCAAGGATATCGATTTGAAAGAAGTGAATGATATTGCCCAGACCCTGCCGTTCATGGCGAATAAAAGGCTTATCCTGATTGAGCAAAGCGGATTGTTCAAGGAACAGAGCATTTTGCCGGACATCCTTTCCGAAGCGCCGGAAAGCACGGTTTTCATTTTTACCGAGCAGGAGGCAGACAAGCGCAACAAGGCATACAAGCTTGTGAATGACCGCGGAATCGTATCGGAAATGAAAACACTGGACGAGGAAAATCTCAGGATGTTTGTCGCATCGCTGTTAAAACAGGCAGGCAAGAGCATTACCCGGAACGTATGCGACTATCTTCTTGAGAAAACCGGAACTGATATGGACAATATAAGCAATGAGGTTGAGAAGCTTATATGTTATACAGAGGGTAAGGATATAATTGCAAAAGAAGATGTGGACGCGGTTGTCACCATACAGGTTACGGGCAAGATATTCCAAATGATGGACGCCATAGGATCGAAACAGCAGGACAGGGCATTATCCATGTATTATGATTTGCTGTCCGTCCGTGAAAAGCCTTCACATATTCTGTACCTTTTAATGAGACATTTTAATATTCTGCTGCAGGTCAAGGAAATGGCGTTGAAGGGTTATTCGCCCGACCGGATGGCCGAGTATGTGGAAGCGCCTGCGTTTACCATATCAAAATACGCGGCCCAGGCAAGAAACTTTACGGTTAATCAGCTTGAAGAAGCATTAAGGATTGCCGCCGATACCGAAGAGGACATCAAGACAGGCAATATAAATGATAAAATCGGCGTTGAGCTGATGATAATCGGCTTCAGCCGATGATATGGAATATGGAAGCGTATCGAAGTGGTCATAACGAGCCGCACTCGAAATGCGGTTGTCCGCAAGGGCACGTGGGTTCGAATCCCACCGCTTCCGTTTTGTCAGAAAAAACAGGTAATAACGGGATAATCATATCCTGATTTTGCCTGTTTTATTATTTTGCGTAACAAGACATGTTAAATACTATTATTTATTCAAAGAATTGTTATTTTTGTTTACAAATTCATAATTCTTATATATACTAAAATTAATAATTTATGTGTCTATAAAGCTTTACATAAATATTATTAATGGGAGGATTCTATTATGGCATTTTGCTCAAATTGTGGTAAACAGATGGATGACAACGTAAAATTCTGTCCTGCATGCGGAACACAGAACCTTGCGTATCAAGCTCCACAATCCGCTCCCCAGGAGAGTCAGCCTCAACAGGCTGCACCTCAACAGGCGGCACCTCAGCAGGAACAGACCCAAGGTACACAACAGGCCGGACCCCAATACAGCCAGCCCCAAGGTCCTGCATATCAGCAGCAGAACCAGTATCAGTATTACCAGGGTGGTCCTCAGCAGCAGTATCAGGGTCCGCAGGGACAGGGCGCAAAGCCTAATTTCTTCCAGAAGCTTATGAACACACCCGATACCACATCGCAGTACGACCCGAGAGATATCGCGGATAACAAGATTATGGCAGTGCTTGCGTATCTGGGTATCCTGGTACTGATACCGATGTTTGCTGCTCCCAAGAATTCCAGATACGCCCGTTTCCATGTAAGGCAAGGCTTTAACCTGTTTTTGTGCGATATAGCCGTATCCGTAATAAGCATTCTGTTAAGCTTTATCAAGGTAACCCGTTATATATGGGGAATTCCTTACAGGACCACGCCGGGTATTGTTGTTTTTATCAGTTGGCTGATAAGCATACCGGTACTTATTCTTACCATTATCGGCATAATTAATGCCGTTCAGGGAAAAGCAAAAGAACTGCCTGTAATAGGTAAATACCAAATTATCAAGTAAGCTTATACAGTACTGCCATATACATAATATGATTTAAAGCTCTGCTGAAAATAATTTCGGCAGAGCTTTTTTATGGTTTTTTTCCATATTATGTGTTATTATTAGTACGGATGATAAAAATAAATAAAAAATATATTATATGCTAATAATATGCAACTGTGGTACATTTTGCATCGTCTAATATTTGACTGGAAAAGCGTGTTTCTATTTTATATGAGAGGAGAGAAGCATTATGTTAAAGAAATTTACTTCATTAATGGTTTGCCTGGCATTGCTTTCAGGCTCCATATGTTCTTATGCGTCAGCCGAAGCAATATATGAAAAACCGGAAGCAACAGCAATAGATATGGATTATGCCGTACCTTCAACATCCTACGTAAAAGGCACCGACCCGACGGAGGAAGCATTAAAGAATGCGATTATTTCCGTGAAGGAAAAAATTGAAATACCCGATGATTATTCGGAATTCAATTATTATTATTACGGCTCAAATTCATATTCTGGCGCTTACTGGAGCCTGACATGGAGAAGACCGAGCGATTACAGTTATATTGACGTAAGCCTGGATGCGGATAATAATATCATCAGTTATTACACATATGACTATTCCGAATACTATAGGGGAATCCCGTCATATCTTAAGGACGAGCTTAGGGACGAGGCGGAAGATTTTATTAAGCAGATAGCTCCGGACATAGCGGGAAAGCTTGAGTTGGTCAGTGCGGAATACAGCGGAGTATTCAGCAATACCTATATTTATAATTTCCAAAGGATTGAAAACGGTGTTATCTTCCCTGACAATACCGTATCAGTAAGCGTAGATTCTGCCACGGGAAAGATCAGAAACGCATCAATCAACTGGCTCAGAGGAGTTAAGGTTCCATCTGCCGACGTGAAGCTTGCCAAGGATGAGGCTGCAAAGATAATCGGCGAAAACCTTAAAATGAAGCTTTCCTATAAGACCAATTACTTCAGAATATTTGACGGTTCTCAAACCAAATATGAAAAGAAAGCTTTTTTGGTATATGAGCCCGACCTGCCATATATATCAGTGGATGCAAAAACCGGGGAGGTTTACCTGACTAAAAACGAATGGATAGTGATGGATTCTGTAAAATACGATGCAGAAGGCACTAACGAAGAGGCATTGATGCAAGGCGGAGGGTCCGTGAGTCTGACCGAAGAAGAGATGGCAAGAATCCGCGAGTTGGAGAATCTAATATCCAAGGATAAGGCAATTGAAATCGTTACATCGAATAAATACCTTTATATTGACGAAAGCCTTATAACCTATACCGCAGTTTTAACCCAGACATACAACACCAGTGAAAAAGACCGCACGTATGTATGGAATATAACATTAAAGGACAGCAGGCCGGTGGATTACAGCAAGGATGAAGATACTTACCGCGCATATGCCTATGCGAGCGTTGACGCCAAAACAGGCAAGATTTTAAGCTTCTATGCAAGCCTGAGGAATTATTATGATTATGCCAGCGGAAAATGGATTCCTGTTGACATAAAGTATACAAGGGAGCAGGGACGGGAAATCCTTGAGAAATTCTTAATGAGCCAGGTAAAGAGCCGTTTTGAAAAGACACAGCTTGTTAAGGAGAATGACGATTATGTTGTATATTACAAGGATGACAAAACTCCGGTATACGGCGGATACTCCTACAACTATAACCGTTTCAACGAGGGAGTAGAGTTCCCTTACAACGGAATCTGCGGCTCGGTAGACGGAATAACCGGAAAGATATATTATTTCGGTGTTAACTGGGATGACGATATTATCTTTGAATCGCCAAAGAATGCCATGTCTCCCGAGGAAGCCTTCAGGCATTATATCAGCAAAGACGGTTACGGTCTGAAATATGAAATTAATGTTCTGAACCAGTATGACCCTAACTATGGATCAAAAGAGCGTTATTATGATTATTCGGAAGCATACAAAGTGGATTATGAGATCCGTTTGGTGTACCGCCCGGACATTAATCCGGCTTATATATCACCGTTTACGGGAGAACAGCTTGATTACCGGGGAGAGGTATACACGACCGATGAACCGTATCACTACAGCGATATTGCAGATACCGAAGAAAACAGGGATATATTCCTTCTTGCAGATATGGATATCGGGTTCGAAGGGGGTAAATTCCTGCCAAACATGCTTGTAACCGAAGGCGAGGTAAATCAGCTTCTTGAGAAGCTGGGCTATTGGAGCTCCGACAACGAGGCCGCCAGCGCGTCCGACAAATTGATAACCAGGGAAGAGCTGGCATACACATTTATTAAGAAGCTCGGCATTGAGAGCATAGCCAGGATACCGGGTATATATACAACGGGATACGCGGACGAATCCCTTATCAATAAGGATTATGTAGGCGCGGTTGCTCTGGCAAAAGGATTGAAGCTTATGCCCGACGACGGAAGCAGCCTGTTCAATCCGAAGAACAATATAACCAGAAGAGAGCTGGTCACCTTGCTGCTGCATTTTGCAAGAGCGGAAGCGGACAGATACTATTAGTACTAATCATAAATAGAAAACAGGCATTAAAGCGCATTCCGTTTATAAAGGCCGCAAGTGCATAAAAAAAAATAAAAGCAAAATAATAAGGGTTGCTGTAAAGCAGCCCTTAGCTTTTATTATCATTAAAAATTTATGACAGGCTGTTAACTTTTTTGGTCAAACGGGATATTTTTCTTGCAGCCGAGTTCTTGTGAATAACACCCTTTGAACGAGCCTTGTCGATTTCCGAAACTGCAACGGTAAGAGCCTGTTTTGCAAGTTCCTTATCCTGTGCGGCAACAGCAGCCTCGACCTTCTTAATCATAGTCTTGACCTTAGACCTGATTGCCTTGTTTCTTGCGGCTCTTTTTGCATTGACTAAGATTCGCTTCTTCGCTGATTTAATGTTAGCCAATATTACACCTCCAATATCATAAAATATCACAACCAATTGTTCCAAGAACAACATTGAGAGTGAAAATGCGTAACTTGGATTGGTGCTGTTTATTTTCAAATAAAGTTTCATTAATACGGACACGGAACGGACACGGACGTTCTAATGAAAACATACTACTATATAATAGTATACCGTTTAGATAATGTCAATACAAATTTTACGCTGCGCGGCGCCATGCATATTTTATTCCTGTCTGCAAAAAATACTAATACATTGAAATCAATTTGGCAATAGGAATGGAGAAGGTATGGACGATAAGGATTACAGGATAAGAACGGACCTGGCCCTTGAGGCCAGGGAAAGCTTTCCCGATGATGACGTGGAGATTAAGGGAGTAACGCTGGACGAGGATTTTGATGAAGAAAACAATATACGGATCACCACGGTTGTTATAAAGGATGAAGCGGGAGCAAAGGCCATGCAGAAGCCCATGGGTACGTATATTACCATAGAGGCTCCCGATATGAAGGATTCGTCCGAGGACTATAACAAGCCCGTATCGGAGCATGTGGAAAAGGTACTGAAAAAGCTGGCCGGGAATTTGCTTGGCGGGGAAGTGCTGGTGGTCGGGCTCGGAAACCGGGAGGTCACGCCGGACGCCCTGGGACCCTATGTTGTTGACAATTTGTTTGTCACAAGGCATTTGATCCGGGAATTCGGCAGTGAATTCAAGGAAAAGAACAAGCTGGGCAATGTCAGCGCCATATCTCCCGGAGTAATGGCACAGACCGGCATGGAAACCCTGGAAATCATTAAGGGGATAATAAAGGAAACCGATCCGAAGCTTATCATAGTCATAGACGCCCTGGCATCAAGGAGCGTAAGAAGGCTGAATACCACCATTCAGCTTACCGATGCGGGAATAAGTCCCGGGTCGGGTGTGGGAAACAACCGGAAGGCTTTGAATGAAGAAACCCTGGGGGTCAAGGTGATTGCCATAGGTGTTCCTACCGTGGTTGACGCGGGGACTATTGTTGCCGATACCTTGACAAAATACATGGAGGAAAACGGATTCGGGGAAGAGGATATCTTTAAATTCATATCGGAGGTTAACGGCACACAGGTATACAACATGTTTGTAACGCCCAAGAATATTGATGAGTTAGTCAAGCAGATAAGCTACACCATATCCGAGGCTCTCAATTCATGTTTTTCAGGCTCCGTCTTTGCCTAGGTACTAAACGCAGGCTGTCTGAATATAATTAAATAGGTTTTTGACATAAGCGACATGGTTTTGGGAGAGGACATGAAGAGATTTATATCGTGCAACAGGCGTGGTCGAAGAAAAATAAGATATGCAGCCGCAGTTTTAATATCCGTATCGGTCATGATATGGATATTTTCCATGTTTTCCGGCAATATGAAGAGTGCAGACGGTGGCGCTGACGGCTTATCACCCGTATCGGCGATTGCATCAGGGTTAATGACGAATGTCATCAGAAACGCATCACATATTGTCGGCTATCAGCTTGATAAGGACAACAGCGCGTATGATAATCCTTCGGTTATGGTGTCAAGGATATCTTATATTCACAGGAATTTAAGCACTGATGGAGATATCCCGGAGAATGATTATCTGGCCGTATGGAACGATTCGGTACTGAGCGAACAAAAGCAATTGAGGGAAAACAAGGAGAAGGCAGGGAAAACAAAAGGAGGATTGGGATTCATGGATTATACCGATTTCATTCCCATGGAGTACATATTAACAAACGGGGCAATGCTTAAAACAGGCAGTGTAAAGGAATACATGGAAGCAAAGCAGAACGGCAGCGACAGGCTGCAGGAGCTTCCGGTAAGCATTCTGGACGGAGATATATATTATAACAGCTTTGAAAATGATTACGGCGGTGATGAGGCAACGGAGGTAATGAGGTCTTATGACGGAACTCCATTTACGCTTAATCAGCTGAATGACGTAGGATTTCTTATTAAGCATTTCTATATTGTTGATCCTGCCACAAGAATTACGGAGGACCTTTTTAATGCCAAAGCCCTGCTGTCAAGGGATATGACATTAAAAGCAACGAATGACAAGCCGCAGATACTTATTTACCACACCCATTCCCAGGAGGCTTACCTGGATAGCAGGAAAAATGAGCCTGAGGACAGCGTGGTGGGAGTCGGAAGCTATCTTGCCGGTATTTTAAGAGATAAGTACGGCTACAATGTGATCCATGACACGAGCGTATACGACCTGGTGGACGGCAAGCTTGACAGGAACAAGGCCTATACCTATGCAAGGGAGAATATAGAGAAGATTCTTGAGGAAAACCCCAGTATAGAGGTCATAATAGACCTTCACAGGGACGGGGCTGAGAAGCGTTCAACGGTAATAAACGGAGAGGAAACCGCGCAGATTATGCTGCTAAACGGCCTCAGCAGAAACCAGAGCGGCCCGATTACAAGGCTTTATAATCCGAACCTGCAGGATAACCTGGCATTTTCCCTGCAGCTTCATTTAAAGTCACTGGAGATGTATCCCGGATTGTTTTATAAAAACTATCTACAGGACTACCGGTACAACCTCGATTTAAGGCCGAAAAGCCTCCTGATCGAGCTGGGAACCCACAAGAACACCTTAAGGTCTGCCAAAAAAGCCATGGAGCCGTTTGCGGAAATACTTGACGCGGTTTTAAAAGGACAGTAAGATAGAAGTGATTAATTTACACAGGAGGATTAGCATGGGTGTTGACCAGAGCAAAATAAGAAACTTCTGCATTATTGCCCATATTGATCATGGCAAATCGACCCTGGCTGACAGAATAATCGAAATGACCGGCCTGCTGACAAGCAGGGAGATGCAGGACCAGGTCCTTGATAATATGGATATCGAAAGGGAAAGAGGCATTACCATAAAGGCACAGACCGTTAGGACCGTATACCGTTCAAGATCCGGGGAGGAATATATTTTCAACTTGATAGACACTCCGGGACATGTGGACTTTAACTACGAGGTGTCAAGAAGCCTTGCCGCATGTGAGGGCGCCCTTCTGATTGTGGACGCCACCCAGGGCATAGAGGCGCAGACTTTAGCTAATGTATACATGGCTATTGACCATAATCTTGAGATTATACCTGTTATTAATAAAATAGACCTTCCCAGCGCTGACCCGCAGCGCGTAATAGCCGAAATTGAGGATGTCATTGGTATTGAAGCCCATGATGCTCCCCAAATATCGGCCAAGCTGGGTATTAATATTGAAGAGGTGCTGGAACAGATTATTGCCAAGATTCCGCATCCGAAGGGGGATCCCGATGCTCCGCTGCAGGCCTTGATATTTGACTCCCTGTATGATTCATACAAGGGGGTTATAACCTTCTGCAGGATTATGGAAGGCACCGTAAGAAAAGGTACCCAGATAAAACTGATGTCCACGGGTGTCGTCTCCGAGGTGGTGGAAATCGGAACCTTCGGTCCCGGAAGGTTCATCCCGTGCGATGAACTGTCCGCGGGTATGGTCGGATATATTATCGCGGGTCTTAAGAATGTAAAGGATACAAGAGTTGGCGATACCATTACCGACGCAAAAAGGCCCTGTGCGCATCCGCTTCCCGGATACAAGAAGGTATTGCCGATGGTATACTGCGGCATGTATCCGGCAGACGGGGCAAAGTACCCGGATTTAAGAGATGCCCTGGAAAAGCTTCAGCTTAATGATGCTGCCCTGCAATTTGAGCCCGAAACCTCGGCAGCCTTGGGATTTGGCTTCAGGTGCGGTTTCCTCGGGCTGCTTCATCTGGAGGTTGTCCAGGAAAGGCTGGAAAGGGAATTCAACCTGGACCTGGTGACGACAGCGCCAAGCGTTATATACAGGATTCATAAGACAGACGGACAAGTTATTGAGCTGACCAATCCCACCAATATGCCCGATCCGTCCGAGATAGAGTATATGGAGGAGCCGTTTGTATCGGCGGAAATCATGGTTACGACCGAATATGTCGGGCCTATTATGACCCTATGCCAGGAAAGGCGCGGAGTATATCTCGGAATGGAGTACATGGAGGAAAGAAGGGCAATATTAAGGTATGAGCTGCCTCTCAATGAAATTATTTACGACTTCTTTGACGCCCTAAAATCCAGGTCAAGAGGATATGCTTCCCTTGATTACGAGTTTAAGGGTTATGTAATGTCCAATCTTGTCAAGCTGGATATCCTGATTAACCGTGAAGAGGTGGACGCCCTGTCGTTTATCGTCCATGCCGACGGAGCTTATGAAAGAGGCAGGAAGATGTGTGAAAAGCTAAAGGAGGAAATCCCGCGGCATCTCTTTGAAATACCGATTCAGGCCGCGATAGGAAGCAAGATTATAGCCAGGGAGACGGTTAAGGCCTTGCGCAAGGACGTGCTTGCAAAATGCTACGGCGGAGATATTACGAGAAAGAAAAAGCTGCTGGAGAAGCAGAAGGAAGGAAAGAAGAGGATGCGCCAGATCGGCAATGTAGAGATTCCTCAGAAGGCCTTTATGAGCGTTCTTAAGCTGGATGACCAGTAAGGCGATGTTTGGATATGAAGAATAAAGGAATGAATAATGCCAATAATAATCAAAGAACATGGAAAAAGGACCTGAGACTTTATGTCCATGTTCCTTTTTGTGTGAAAAAATGCGACTACTGCGATTTCCTGTCCGGGCCTTCCGATGAAGAGGGGATAGAATCGTATTTTGAAGCGCTGTATAAGGAAGTCGGAAGCTATGAGGGCAGGACGGGGGATTATAAGGTCTCCACGGTATTTATCGGAGGCGGGACGCCTTCTTGCGTCCGTTCCGAGTATATTGCAAGGCTTCTTGAAGAGCTGAAAAGAGTGTTTGAGTTTTCTTCAGGCGACGGGTCTTTGGAGCCTGAGATAACAATAGAAGCCAATCCCGGTACGGTAGACAAGGATAAGCTTGCCGATTACAGGAAGGCGGGAATCAATCGGCTGAGCTTCGGGCTTCAATCAACCCATGATAGGGAACTCAGGCTGCTTGGCAGAATCCATACTTACCGTGAATTTGTTGAAAACTACAGATTGGCCAGGGAGCTTGGATTTGGCAATATTAATATCGATCTTATGTCGGCATTGCCCGGACAGGAGCTTTCGTCCTGGGAGGAGACCCTTGGACGGGTGACAGAGCTCGGACCGGAGCACATATCTGCTTACAGCCTGATTATAGAGGAGGGGACGCCTTTTTATGAAAGGTACGGTCCGGAAGGAAAGCAAAAAGATGAGCTTATATCCGAGGACCTGGACAGGCTCATATATAAAAGAACCCGCGAGATACTTGAAAAATATGGTTACATTCGTTACGAGATTTCCAATTATGCCAGGCCGGGCTATGAATGCAGGCATAATATGGCCTACTGGGAAGGGGCTCTCTACCTGGGGTTTGGTCTTGGGGCGGCTTCATTTATAGAGAACACGAGATTCAGAAATACGGATTCTCTGGAAGAGTATATTAAGGCAATAAATTATAATGACAGGAGCCATAAAAATATTATGTCTACTAATAAACCTGAACATAAGAATGAAGGGCTGCTGCATGACGCATATGGCATCCGTCGTGACATAATCCAATTATCAAAAAAAGATTTAATTGAAGAGTTCATGTTTCTCGGTCTCAGGATGACCAGGGGAGTTGACAGGCTTGAGTTCAAGAAACGGTTCGGCGTTTCAATGGATGAGATTTATGGCAATATTTTAAACCGCCTTGAAAAAGAGAATCTTGTTATAACCTGCGGCGGCAAAGTTAGACTGACCGATTACGGCATTGACGTAAGCAACAGGATATTGTCGGAATTTCTTTTGGATAAATGCTAAATTTATTCTTGACAAAATTATCTATAAGTGATATTTTTAATATGATGTTAGCACTCAAATCGAGTGAGTGCTAATTATATTTAAAGATATTTAGAAAAGATATTTTCTGAAAAAATATTTAAAAAAATATTATGAAAGGCATGTAAACAAAGCACGCAGGGATGATAAGGAAGGTGAAGAAGTGCACGAGCTTGATGATAGGAAATTAACCATATTGAAGGCTATCATTAAGAATTACCTTGAAACAGGTGAACCGGTTGGATCCAGGACCATATCCAAGCTTACGGATCTTAACTTAAGCTCGGCGACAATCAGAAACGAAATGTCCGATCTTGAGGATATGGGTTATATCTTTCAGCCTCATACATCGGCGGGACGTATTCCAACGGATAAGGGATACCGTCTTTATGTGGATATTTTGCTGTGTGATAAGAGCAGGGAACTGGACAATATGAAGGACATTCTTATCGAAAAGGCCGACCGTTTGGAAAGCCTGCTGCAGCAAATAGCCAAGATCCTTGCTGCGAATACAAACTATACAACCATGGTAACGACTCCCCAGTACAAAAAAACGGTGAAATTCATTCAGCTTACGGATATTGACCTGGATCAGCTTCTTGTTGTCATCGTATTCGAAAAGAACCTGGTGAAGAATAAAATAATAAATCTTCCGACGCCTTTGAGCAAGGAAATTGTGCTCAAGCTGAATATTATACTGAATACGTTTCTTCAAGGCCTGGATCTGTCCTCGATAAACCTGCCCATTATCTCCAAGATGAAGGAGCAGGCTGGAGAATACAGGGAAGTTGTAAACAACATATTGGATGCCATAGTCCAGGCGGTAAATGAGGAAGAGGACTTTAAGATATTCACTTCCGGTGCGACCAATATCTTAAAGTATCCTGAGCTCAGTGACGCTGAAAAAGCTTCCGAGCTTTTATATACACTCGAGGAAAAGAAGCTTTTGTCCAGCCTGATTCTAGACAAGATGGATGCCGAGGAAAGCAGGGGCATTCAGGTTTATATCGGCAATGAGACACCGATAGAAGCCATGAAAGACTGCTCCGTGGTAACAGCCACATACGAAATCGAAGAGGGCGTATACGGCAAGGTAGGCATCATCGGGCCAAAGAGAATGGACTATGAAAAGGTGGTAGGCACCCTGAAGAACCTGATGGCCCAGCTGGATGAAATCTTCAAAAAGAAAACATAAATGAAAGGTGGTTTAGCTGGATTGAAAGACATGGATAAGACGGTCGAGGTTGTAAAAGCAGCCATGGAGAAGGAGGAAAAAGAAAAGCAGGAAGCATCCAGGGCTGAGAAAATAGACGGGCATGAAGCCTGTGACGGAAGTAAGGAATGCAAAACGGAATGCAGGGATGAAAAAGCTGCAGGCCAAGACGCCGGACCAACGGAAACTGAAGGAAAAAAAGATACCGACACCGGAAGCTGTGACGGTCCGGCCGGAGAAGAACAGGCTGCCGCAAAAACAGGCAAATTCACATTAAAAAGCAGCAAGAGCAAGGAGCTTGCAGCAAAGGAAAAGGAAATCATGGAGCTTAAGGATAAACTGCTGAGAAGCATGGCGGAATTTGATAATTACAGAAAACGTACCGAAAAGGAGAAAGCCCAGATGTTTGATTTGGGCGTAAAGAGTACGATCGAAAAAATCCTGCCAATTATAGATAATTTTGAAAGAGGACTGGATTCCATTAAGGAGGAAGAAAAAGACAGTCCCCTGGCCCAAGGTTACAATATGATTTATAAACAGCTGATGACGGTTTTGGAGGAAATCGGTGTAACACCCATAGATGCCGTCGGCAAGGAGTTCAACCCGGATTTTCATAACGCCGTTGCCCATGGCGAGGATGAAAATCTTGGTGAGAACATCGTTGCGGAGGAGTATCAAAAAGGCTACATGTACCATGACATGGTGATAAGACACAGCATGGTCAAGGTTGTTAATTAAGCTGTTAATAATCATAAATCAAAATAGATTTATATCTTATTATTAGGAGGAATTTCAATGGGAAAGATAATTGGCATTGACTTAGGCACTACCAACTCATGTGTTGCTGTTATGGAAGGCGGAAAGCCTACAATCATACCAAACTCGGAAGGCGCAAGAACCACACCGTCGGTCGTTGCGTTTACAAAGTCCGGTGAGCGTCTTGTTGGCGCTCCTGCAAAACGTCAGGCGGTTACAAATGCAGATAGAACCATATCATCAATTAAAAGGCATATGGGCTCGGACTATCGCGTACAGATTGATGACAAGAAATATTCTCCGCAGGAAATCTCAGCCATGATTCTTCAGAAGCTGAAGGCCGATGCCGAGGCTTATCTTGGTGAGAAGGTAACGGAGGCGGTTATTACCGTTCCCGCGTACTTTAACGACTCCCAGAGACAGGCGACAAAGGACGCCGGTAAAATCGCCGGTCTTGACGTAAAGAGAATTATTAACGAGCCTACGGCCGCCGCGCTTGCATACGGCCTTGACAATGAGCATGAGCAGAAGATCATGGTATACGATCTGGGCGGCGGTACATTCGACGTATCAATCATTGAAATCGGTGACGGAGTTATTGAAGTGCTTGCAACCTCCGGTGACAACAAGCTGGGAGGAGACGACTTCGACGAAAGGGTTATCAAGTACATGGTGGAGGAATTCAAGAAAAATGAAGGCATCGACCTTTCCACCGACAAGATGGCCATGCAGAGGCTGAAGGAAGCCGCGGAGAAGGCGAAGATCGAGCTGTCATCCGCTACAACTACAAATATCAACCTGCCTTTCATCACAGCCACGGCCGATGGGCCCAAGCACTTTGACATGAACCTTACCCGTGCTAAATTCGAAGAGCTGATAAGCGATCTTATAGAAAGAACGGTTATACCCGTACAAAACGCATTAAAGGATGCGGGCATTACACCTGCAGACCTTTCCAAGGTTCTTTTGGTCGGCGGTTCAACCCGTGTTCCCGCAGTACAGGAAAAGGTAAGGCAGCTTACGGGCATGGAGCCTTCCAAGAGCCTGAATCCTGACGAATGCGTTGCACTTGGAGCTTCAATCCAGGCCGCCAAGCTTGCCGGTGACGCCGGTGCCGGAGACATTCTCCTTCTGGATGTTACACCGCTTTCACTGTCAATTGAGACCCTTGGCGGTATCGCAACAAAGCTGATTGAGAGGAATACGACCATTCCTACAAGGAAGAGCCAGATTTTTACCACCGCTGCGGATAACCAGACGGCTGTCGACATCCACGTTGTTCAGGGTGAAAGACAGTTTGCGAAGGACAATAAGACCCTTGGCAGGTTCCGTCTGGACGGTATACCTCCGGCTCCAAGAGGAGTTCCGCAGATTGAGGTTACTTTCGATATAGATGCCAACGGTATCGTGAACGTATCGGCAAAAGACCTTGGTACCGGCAAGGAGCAGCATATTACGATTACCGCAAGCTCCAACCTGTCTGATGAAGAGATTCAGCGTGCTGTTAAGGAAGCCGCTGAGTACGAGGCACAGGACAAGAGGCGCCGGGAAGCCGTTGACCTTAGAAATGACGCCGATTCCTTCGTATTCCAGACCGAAAAGGCTCTGAAAGAGGTTGGCGATAAGATTGCCCAATCTGAAAAAGAAACGGTTGAGGCGGATATCGCACGCTTGAAGGAGATCCTAAACAAGACCACTCCTGAATCAATGAGCGATCAGGACATCGCGGATCTTAAGGCTGCAAAGGAAAAGCTGATGAACGACGCGCAGAGCCTGTTTACAAAACTTTACGAAAAGACCGCGGCACAGGGCGCCGGTCCTTCAGGTCCGGAAGCATCCGCATCAGGCGGTGATTCCTCACAGAAATATGAAGGCGATGTAGTTGACGGTGATTATAAGGAAGTCTAGTTATAGCAATATAAGCTGAACCGGATGCAACCGGTTCAGCTTACCTTAATATATATCAGGCTATCGTTTTGCTCGAAAGGTGAAGGATAAATGGCAGAAAAAAGAGATTATTATGAGGTTTTGGGCGTAAGCAGGGATGCTACGGAGGAGGATTTAAAAAGGGCATACAGAAAACTGGCCAAGCAATACCATCCGGATGCTAATCCCGGTGACAAGGAAGCGGAAGCCAAGTTCAAGGAAGCATCCGAAGCTTATGCCGTTTTAAGCGACCCTGAAAAGCGCAGGCAATATGACCAGTTCGGCCATGCCGCGTTCGACCAGACCGGCGGGGCCAATTTCTCGGATTTTGATTTCAGGGATATATTCAGCGAGTTTTTTGGCGGGGATTTCTTCGGCGATTTATTCGGAACCCGTTCCAGAAGGACTAATACCGGGCCGAGACAAGGCGCCAGCATCAGGACGGGAGTAAGAATCTCGTTTCTTGAGGCCGTGTTCGGTACTGAAAAGGAACTGGAGCTGAATCTCAAGGATGAATGCCCTTCCTGTCACGGAACCGGTGCAAAGCAGGGATCAAGCCCCGTGACCTGTCAGAAATGCGGCGGAAGGGGCCAGGTTATATATACACAGCAGACATTGTTCGGCATTTCGCAGAATATACAGACATGTCCGGACTGCCGGGGAACAGGAAAGATTATAAAAGAAAAATGTTCCCAGTGCTATGGCAGCGGATATGTTACGTCAAAGAAAAGGATACAGGTTGTTATTCCGGCGGGTATTGACAACGGCCAAAGCGTAAGGATACGCGGCAAGGGAGAGCCGGGCATAAACGGTGGACCCAGGGGAGATCTGCTGGTGGATATTGAGGTTGAAAGGCATCCTGTTTTCCAGAGAAGGGATTTCGATATATATTCAACCGTTCCGATTTCATTTGCCACGGCGGCCCTGGGCGGAGACATTAAAATCAACACGGTAGACGGCGATGTGATTTACACGGTAAAACCCGGGACACAGACCGATACAAAGGTACGGCTGAGGGAAAAGGGCGTTCCGACACTGCGAAACAAGAATATCCGCGGGGACCATTATGTTACATTGGTGGTGCAGGTGCCTACAAGCCTTACCGCGGAGCAGAAAGAGCTTCTTAGGAAATTTGACGAGGCAATGAGGGGCGGAAGCGCCAACTCTAATGAGTACCATGAGAAAGGAAACAGTAAAAGAAAATTTTGGAAATAAATATTGATGCGGAAAAGGAAAATAAAAATGAAATGGATTAAGGTAACCATCGATACCACAACGGAAGCGGAGGATGCTATTGGCTACATTCTTTCCGAGCTTGGTATCGAAGGAATTGAGATTGAAGATAATATTCCTCTTACCGAAGAAGAAAAAAATCAGATATTTGTTGACATCCTTCCCGAAACCGTGCCGAATGACAATTCGGCAAGGGTCAGCTTTTATATAGAGCCTTCGGATAATCTTGATGATTTGATGAGAAGGCTGCGGGAGGGATTAGATGAAATATCTGATTTTCTTAATGTCGGGAGCAAAAAAATCACGGTTTCAGAAACGGATGATGCGGACTGGCTGAATAAGTGGAAAGAATATTTCAAGCCGTTCCGTATCGATGATACCATTGTCATTAAGCCTGTCTGGGAAGAGTTTGCCGATAGTAAACCCGGTGACCTGGTCGTCAATATTGATCCCGGCATTTCATTCGGAACCGGTTCCCATGAAACAACAAAGCTCTGCATATTGGGAATAAAGAAATACATCAGGCCCGGAGATATTGTCCTTGATGCGGGAAGCGGAAGCGGTATATTGTCCGTAATCGCAAGGAAGCTTGGAGCCGGCTGTGTACTTGGTGTCGATATAGACCCTCTGGCTACAAAGACCGCAATATACAACGCAGGCCTGAATAAAATCGATGCCGGTGAATGGAATCCCGAAAATGGCGATTTTGCTTTCGGAGATATAGTGGCATTTGCCACAGGAAACATCCTGGATGACCGTAAGATCCGTGCCCGAATCGGCAGACACGCCTACGACCTGGTTGCGGCCAATATATTAGCCGATATTATAATACCCTTGTCGGGTGTTATCGGTGAAAACATGAAGAAGGGCGGAATTTTCATTACATCCGGAATTATAAACACAAAGGAAGCGGATGTAAAAGCAGCCCTTGAAGGCAACGGATTTGATATCCTTGAGACAAACCGGATGGGAGACTGGGTATCGTTTGCCGCAAGGCTGAAATGAAGAAGCGTTTATTATAATTTGTGCTGAATGATTGGCATATGAAGCATCAGGCTTTATAGGCTGATTATGCGGCATGGGTTTTTGTGGTTGTAAATGCAGAATAACAGGAGAGGGATATGCACCGTTTTTATGTCAGCAGGGAACAGATTAAGGGAAATACGATAATAATCAACGGACGGGATGTGAATCATATCAGGAACGTCTTGAGGATGAAGCCGGGGGATGGCCTGGTAATTAGTGATGGACAGGGAAAAGATTATTATTGTATAATAAAATGTGGGTGTGAAAATGAGATAACCGCGGAAATTTGCTATACCAGGGATGCTGATTATGAGCTTACTGTCAGGATTACGCTGTTTCAGGGGCTTCCCAAAAGCGACAAGATGGAGATGGTCATTCAAAAGGCGGTGGAGCTTGGCGCATACGAGATTGTACCCGTGATGACTGCCAGATCAGTTGTGAGGCTAAGCGACGAGAAGAAGGAAGAAAAGAAGCTTTTAAGGTGGCAGGCAATATCCGAAAGCGCCGCAAAACAGTCCGGAAGAGGTATTATTCCGGGAATACATCCGGTAATGAGCTTTAAGGAAGCGGTTGATTATGCAAAGAAACTGGACTGGGCCGTCATACCGTATGAAAATGCCGAGGGCATGAAGGGCACGAAAGAACTACTGGAGAAGATTAGGGAATGCAAGACGGCGGGAATCATCATCGGTCCGGAAGGCGGATTTGAAGACTACGAGGTTGAGCTTGCGAGGGAGAACGGAATACCTCCTATTTCACTCGGACGCAGGATATTGCGGACGGAAACAGCAGGGCTTGCACTGTTGTCCATGTTGCTGCTGTATCTGGAAGAATAGATGCAGCACATGATATAAAGCCTGCATAAAGGATTTGTTTGCAGAATAGATATAAACGGTATTGGGACATAAATTCGGGACTATATTATGGTGTATTGGGAGGTAATGTATTTATGGAAATAAGATTGTGGAGGGAAATCCTTGCTCCATATGAACTGGCGGTTGACGAGCTGGTGGTTAAGTTCAATCATATCATAGAAGAATTCCGGAACGTAGGAGAATATTCACCCATCGAGCTGGTTACGGGAAGGGTGAAAACCATTTCAAGCATTCTGGAAAAGGCGCAGAAGAAAAACATTTCCTTGGATGACATCGAGAAGGAAATTGACGATATAGCTGGTATCCGTATAATATGCCAGTTTGTTGAAGACATATACAAAGTCGCGGACATAATAAGAAAACGTTCGGACATGGAAGTCAAGGCGGAACAGGACTATATCAAGAACAGGAAAAACAGCGGATACCGCTCATACCATATGAATGTGTATTATGACGTTGAAACCCTTAAGGGAACAAAGAGAATCCAGGTAGAAATTCAAATAAGGACTCTTGCGATGAATTTTTGGGCGACTATCGAGCATTCCCTGCAGTACAAGTACAAACAGAATATTCCGGAGCATATCAGGGAACGGCTGACTTCGGCTGCGGAGGCCGTCCTTATTCTTGACAGGGAAATGAGCGAGGTAAGGGATGAGATCATGGATGCCCAGCAATCATTTACAATGAAAGCCAATATTGTGGCTGACATACTTACCAATATCCAGAATCTCTACAAGGTTGCCAACAAGCAGGATGTAATCAGGATTCAGGATGAATTCTTTAAAATTTACCAGGAAGGTGATAACGAGAAGCTTGAGAAATTCAGCAAGGACCTGGATTTGATTTCACAGCGCTACAGGGCTCAAAGCCTGAGATAATGGACGGTGTATATATGGATTTGCCGAAGAAATTCAAGGACAGGATGGAAAGTCTTTTGGGGGAAGAATATCGGGATTTTGCGGACAGCTACCGGAAGCCTCATTTCGGTGGACTGCGCGTAAATACCCTGAAGCTGTCTCCCGGGGAATTTGAACATCTGTGTCCTTTTTCTATTAGAAAAATACCCTGGATTTACAATGGGTACTACTATGACATAAACGAACAGCCCGCAAGGCATCCTTATTACCATGCGGGATTATATTATATCCAGGAACCAAGCGCGATGACACCGGCAAGCCTTCTGCCTGTCAATCCGCAAGATATGGTACTGGACCTTTGCGCGGCTCCCGGCGGGAAAAGCACGGAGCTTGGCGCAAGGCTCAGGGGCGAGGGAATGCTTGTAACCAATGACATAAGCAGCTCCCGGGCAAAGGCCCTGCTGAAAAACATAGAGTTATTCGGAATAACGAATGCCCTGGTGCTGTCGGAGTCTCCCAACAGGCTTGCGGACCATTTCCCCGAAGCGTTTGATAAAATCCTTGTGGATGCGCCCTGCTCGGGGGAAGGCATGTTCCGGAAAAGCCCTGCCATAATGAAAAACTGGGAACAGTACGGGGTGGAATATTACAGCAGGCTGCAGAAGGAGATAATAGTCTTTGCCGCAAAAATGCTCAAGCCGGGCGGCATGATGCTGTATTCTACCTGTACCTTTTCACCGGAAGAAAATGAAGGAACTATAGCCTACCTGTTAAGCCGGTGCCCGGATATGCATGTAATTGACGCGATACCCGGCCCCGATGAGCAAAGGGCTTCCGGATTATCATTTATCGGTTTTGATAACGGAAAACCGGAATGGGTGGACGGCCCCGGGGAATTAAGGCGCTGCATAAGGCTGTGGCCGCATAAAATCGATGGAGAGGGACATTTTATCGCATTACTTAAAAAGGATTCAAAAGGCGGTACGGTTGACCCCGATATAAAAGACGGCGCGGGATTAAGAGATACTGGTTCCGCGGCCGCAGGCAAAAGCAAGGCATTATTGTCAGACGAAGCAGTAGGTTTCCTTTCAGCCCTTGTACCGTTTAGAGATATTGACAGCCTGGTTAAAAGAGGCAGGATACTGATTCAGAATGAACGGGTATATCTTGTTCCCGAAGGCTACAGGGAAATTAAAGGCTTGCGGACCTTAAGGCAGGGACTGCTGCTTGGGGAGATGAAGAAAAACAGGTTTGAGCCGTCCCAGGCACTGGCCATGGCCTTAAAGGCTTCGGATTATCCATATGTAATAGATCTTTCGGCCGAAAGGACTGAATCAATAAGCTATTTAAAATGCGAAACCTTGTCCGTTGATTCGGATAATCCAAACGGATGGCAGCTTGTTACGACGGACGGCTTTCCGCTTGGATGGGGGAAGCTGAATAATAAAACCCTAAAAAACATGTATCTTCCCGGATGGAGATGGATGTAGCGGTTATCGGAAAAGAACCGTCAAACATGACGGTGCCGTATAAATAAACAGGCAGTAAGCTATGGAGATTATGCTATGAATGAAAGGTTAAGGCTCGATAAATACCTGTCCGATATGAATATTGGGACCCGAAGTGAGACTAAGGCATGGATACGGCAAGGTAAGGTTACGGTTAATTCAGAACCCTGCTTAAAGCCGGAAACAAAGGTTGGTCCGGATGACGAAATTACGGTAAACGGACAGAAGATCTCATATGAGAAATATGTATATTACATGCTGAATAAACCGGCCGGGGTTGTCTCCGCAACGGAGGATAAACGCTTCAGGACGGTTCTGGACCTTCTGGGAACCGACAGGCGGAAGGACATGTTTCCCGTGGGAAGGCTGGACAGGGATACGGAGGGGCTGCTTATCCTTACTAATGACGGGGATCTGGCCCACAGGCTGCTGTCACCGAAAAATGAGGTAGAAAAGGTCTATTATGCCAGGGTAAAAGGGAAAGTAACCAGGGAAGACGCTGATGCGTTCCGGGCGGGGATATCCATAGGCGAGGATAAGCCTTGCCTTCCCGCACGGCTCGATATTATAATATCAGATGATGTATCGGAGATAAATCTTACCATTTATGAAGGAAAATACCATCAGGTAAAAAGGATGTTCGGCGCTGTCGGCAAAGAGGTAATCTACCTTAAACGCATAGCTATGGGCGGTCTTGCGCTTGATCCATTGCTTAAACCCGGGGAGTACCGGAGGCTTACGAAGGAAGAGATTAATATACTTAACACAAGAAGGGGCAGTTAATTATGCTTAAGGACATTGACGCGGTCATATTTGATCTGGACGGGACTCTTGTTGATTCCATGTGGATGTGGAAGGCAATCGATATCGAGTATCTTGCCAGGTTCGGGATAGAGTTTCCGCCGGACCTGCAGAAAAACATTGAGGGAATGAGCTTTTCCGAAACGGCAAGATACTTTAAGGATACATTCAAAATACCGGACAGCCTTGAGAAGATAAAGAGCGACTGGAACCGGATGGCATGGGATAAGTATGAAAATGAAGTGCCGCTTAAGGAAGGGGTAAGTGAATTGCTGGCTTACCTTCGGGAGAATAATATACCTGCGGGCATTGCGACCAGCAATTCCCGCGAGTTGGTGGATCTGATCATAGGCAGGCACAACATAGGCGATTATTTTGCTTCCATAAGGACCTCGTGCGAGGTTGAAAAGGGGAAGCCTGCCCCGGATATTTACCTGCTGGTTGCCAGGGATTTGAAGGTTGAGCCGGCCAGGTGCCTCGTATTTGAAGATATAATACAGGGAATAATGGCTGCAAAAAACGCGCGTATGAAGGTGTGCGCGGTTTATGACAAATTTTCGGAAAACGAAGAGGAGGAAAAAATCAGGCTGGCAGATTACTATATCCGTTCGTTTTTCGAGATATTAAGATAAGAATAAAGGTGTTGACATGAAACAGATAATCGTTGATGAAAACCAGGCCGGGCAGCGGCTGGACAAGCTGCTGATGAAAATATTGAATAAAGCGCCTAAAAGTTTCATTTACAAGATGCTGCGGAAAAAGAACATCGTTTTAAACGGCAGGAAAGCCCAAGGAAACGAGATTGTCCGGCCCGAGGATGAGATCAGGATGTATATTTCCGATGAAACGATGGGCAAGTTTTCGGCTTGGAACGATATAATCCTTGATAAATACGAGCTTGATATTGTATACGAGGACAGCAATATTCTTATAATCAATAAACCGGCGGGAATGCTTTCGCAAAAATCGACGGCTAACGATATTTCCGTTGTTGAGCACATAATCGCGTACCTGATATCGCAGGATAAAATAACAAGGGAACAGCTTAAAACCTTTAAGCCCAGTGTATGCAACCGCCTGGACAGAAATACAAGCGGGCTGATAATTTCGGGGAAAACCCTTGCGGGTCTGCAGGAGATGGCGAAGCTATTAAGGGAAAGAAAGCTGGACAAGTACTACCTATGCATCGTAAAGGGAAGGATAACTGAGAAGAAGGAAATCACGGGATACCTGTTTAAGGATAAAGAAACAAATAAAGCGGCCATATCACAAGATCAGGATGAGGATTCCGACTATATTGCGACACGGTATGAGCCCCTGGCATATACTGACGAATACACATTGCTTCAGGTAAAGCTTATTACGGGCAAGTCCCACCAGATAAGGGCCCACCTGGCAAGTATCGGGCACCCTATAGTCGGGGATCACAAGTACGGAGACAAAGAGGTTAACAGCATATTTGCAAGGAAATACAGGCTTAAGCACCAGCTTCTTCATTGCTTCCGTTACGTATTCCCGCATTTGGAGGGACCTTTGTCCGATTTATCGGGAAAGGAAATAACTGCACCGGAGCCGGAGATATTCCGCAGAATCAGGAAGGATTTATTCCCGGAATAAACGCAAGACTGCATGAGACAGTATGCGGCATAATTGGATGAGTTAAAAGCACTTTTTGAGGGAGGTAAACCCATGGCGTCATGGAAATCCAGAGGACTTCGCGGGTCAATGCTGGAGGAAATGATAAACATCACCAACACCAAATACCGGGAAAAGAAACTGGCGTTGATCCAGAAGGTCCCGACACCGATAACTCCTATAAATTTTGATAAGGAAAACAGGCATATAAACCTGGCCTATTTTGAGCAGAAGAGTACGGTCGATTACATCGGTGTCGTACAGGGTGTGCCGGTATGCTTCGACGCCAAGGAATGTGCCGGGGACATTTTCAGCTTGAACAATGTCCATGAACACCAGATTAATTTCATGAAAGAGTTCGAAGAACAGGACGGTGTGGCGTTTTTGCTGATATATTTCAAAAAGCATGATATATATTATTATTTGACTTACAAAGAGCTTGCGGCCTTCTGGAATAGGGCGGCCGAGGGTGGCAGAAGGAGCATAAGGTTTGACGAGCTGGACCTGTCATGGAGGATAAATATATTAAACGGCGTATGTATCCACTATCTTGAGCAGCTTCAGAGGGATTTGGCCGGCAGGGAAAAATAATATATGTTTTATATTGACAGAACAGGGCATATAAATTATAATGTTTAGAACATTAGCATGGCAGCGAATTATCACGTTACCATATGAAAGCACTCAAAGGCATAACATCTGCATTACGCGCCATAAATGCTCTAAGTATTAATGAAAGCGGTGGGTATCATGAAGGATAAGCTACTCCATACGCCGGAGGGTGTAAGGGATATATACAATAACGAATGTGCCGTAAAGCTGCTTCTGCAGGACAATCTGCATGAGGTTCTCAAGCTTCACGGTTTTCGCGATATACAGACGCCAAGCTTTGAGTTTTTTGATATTTTCAACCATGAAAGAGGTACGGTTTCATCAAGGGACATGTACAAGCTCTTTGACAAGGAAGGAAACACCATGGTCCTGCGCCCGGACATTACCCCTTCCATTGCAAGATGTGTCGCCAAGTATTACAGGGACATCGACCTTCCGATACGCCTTTGCTATATAGGAAATACATACATCAACAGCACCACATGGCAGGGCAAGCTTAATGAGGTCACCCAGCTTGGTGCGGAGCTTTACAATGACGACAGCATTGATGCGGACGCCGAGATGCTTGCCATTACCGTGGAATGCCTGTTAAAATCGGGGCTTACGAATTTTCAGCTTGAGCTCGGCAATGCGGATTTCTTCAAATCCCTGGTAAAGGAAGCGGGATTTGCGGATCAGGAGGAGATATCTAAGCTCAAAGACCTTATAGCAAGTAAGAATATGTTCGGCATGGAGGATATAATAGCCGGCAGGAAAATGAGCGACGGGCTAAAGGAGATTTTCCTGAAGCTTCCCGAGCTGTTCGGAGGCATGGAAATCCTTGAGTATGCAAAAGGCGTCGTAAAGAATCCCCGCGGGGCCAATGCGATTGAACGGCTTGAGAAGCTGTACGACATAATGACCGAATATGGTTTTGAGAAATATATTTCCTTTGACCTTGGAATGCTCAGCAAATTTGACTACTATACGGGACTAATATTCAAGGCATATACATATAAAACCGGTGAACCAGTGGTTACAGGCGGAAGATATGATAATCTGGTGGGCCAGTTCGGTAAGGAATGCCCCGCCATAGGCCTTGCAATAGAAATCGACAACCTGATGCTTGCCCTGGGAAGACAGGACCTGCTGCCCAAGATTGAGTCTTCAGATACATTGATTGTTTATGCGCCGGAATGCAGGAAAACGGCTATAAAGCTTGCGGGTTACTTCAGAAAAGAAGGAATCAATGTTATTCTACAGCTGTCGAAAAACGGGTTCGGCACCGATGATTACATGGCTTACATGAAGAAAATGAATATCGGCGGAATGCTGTTCATTGGCAATGAGGAGGAATTTATCCTTGTGGATGCCGAAACCGGAAGCAAAAGGACGGTAAGCTTAAGCGAGCTTATCCATAATGAATAAGGGGACGAACGGTATGAGATATATTACGGTGGCTTTGGCTAAGGGAAGGCTTGCGGAAAATACCCTTGGCCTGTTTGAACAAATCGGGATAGCCTGTGATGAGCTTAAGGATAAGAAATCACGGAAACTTATATTTGTCAACGAAGAGCACAGGCTGATATTTTTCCTTGCCAAGGCAAACGATGTTCCGACATATGTGGAATATGGAGCGGCGGACATCGGAGTTGTCGGAAAGGACACATTGCTTGAGGAAGGAAGGAAAATGTACGAGGTGCTTGATCTGGGCTTCGGAAAATGCCGCATGTGTGTTGCGGGACCTCCTTCTGCCCATGACCTGCTAAAGCACGGTGAGCTTATAAGGGTTGCCACAAAATATCCGAATGTCGCAAAGGATTATTTTTATAATAAAAAACACCAGACGGTCGAGATAATTAAGTTAAACGGCTCCGTCGAGCTTGCACCGATAGTTGGCCTGTCCGAGGTGATAGTGGACCTGGTCGAGACGGGAACCACCCTAAAGGAAAACGGGCTGGTCATACTGGAGGAAATCTGCAATATCTCGGCAAGAATGGTCGTAAACGAAGTCAGCATGAAGATGGAGCACGAACGTATATCAAAAATCATTAAGGATATTAAGGGCTATTTGGCAAAACAGGACCAACAGCTTGTAAATGGAGGGAAATCATGAGAATAATTGAGCTTAATGAGACGACCAGGAAGAATATTATGGTGGATTTATTGAAAAGGAGCCCCGGGCAATACGAAGAATATGCCGATAAAGTCAACAGGATCATCAATGATGTGCGGATGAACGGGGACAAGGCGTTGTTTGCCTATACAAAGGAATTCGACAAGGTTGATATAGACAAATCAAATGTCAGGGTTACAGAAGAAGAGATTAAAAGGGCATATGAAAAGACAGACCCGAAGATTATTGATATTATTAGAAAAGCCAGGAAAAACATAGAAGATTATCACGCGAAACAGAAGCAGAACAGTTGGTTTGACGCGTCAAAAGAAGGCATAATACTCGGACAGAAGGTTACTCCGATTGAAAAGGTTGGTGTGTATGTTCCCGGCGGCAAGGCGGCATATCCTTCCACCGTGCTGATGGATGTGATACCTGCCAAGGTTGCGGGAGTTGAAAGGATAATTGTTTTGACACCTCCCGATAAAGATGGTTCCGTTTATGCCGGAACTTTGGTTGCGGCAAAGGAAGCGGGAGCAGACGAAATCTACAAGGCGGGTGGCGCGCAGGCGATTGCCGCCATGGCATTCGGCACGGAGAGCATACCGAAGGTCGATAAAATTGTCGGACCGGGCAATATATATGTAGCCCTGGCAAAGAAGGCCGTATACGGACATGTAAGCATAGACTCCATAGCGGGACCCAGCGAAATACTGGTCCTTGCTGATGAAACGGCAAATCCCAGGTACGTGGCCGCTGATCTGCTGTCACAGGCGGAGCATGACGAGCTTGCCTCATCAATCCTTGTGACCACCAGCAGGGAATTGGCCGAGAAAGTATCCGAAGAGGCTGACAAGTTCTTAAAGACCCTGTCACGAAGCGGGATAATTAAGAAATCCCTGGACAACTACGGATACATATTGCTGGCGGGAAATATGGAAGAGGCAATAGAAACGGCAAATGAAATAGCATCTGAACACCTGGAGATAATGACAAAAGATCCGTTTGCGGTTATGACAAAGATTAAGAATGCCGGCGCCATTTTCATAGGGGAATACTCCAGCGAACCCCTTGGTGATTACATGGCGGGCCCCAACCATACCCTGCCTACCAACGGAACGGCAAAATTCTTCTCACCGCTTGGTGTTGACGATTTTGTAAAGAAATCAAGCATTATTTCATACAGCAGGGAAGCCCTTGAGTGCATCCATGAGGATATAGAGGCATTTGCGATGTCCGAAGGGCTTGACGCGCATGCCAATTCGATAAAGGTGAGATTTTCATAATAAGCCGGTTTTATGATGCTTAATTAAAATGAAAGGATGAGGTATTATGCAAAACAGGATTGCTTCGGTTAATCGAAAGACTAAGGAAACGGACATCAGTCTGGAGTTCAGCCTGGATGGAAGCGGGAGCTACCAGATTGAAACCGGCATTGGGTTTTTCAACCATATGCTGGAGAGCTTTGCAAGGCACGGCTTTTTTGACATGAAGCTTACGGTAAAGGGCGATCTTCATGTAGATGCCCATCATTCCGTTGAGGATACGGGTATTGCCCTCGGCCAGGCAATCAAAAACGCCCTGGGGGACAAGGTTGGCATCCGCCGCTACGGGTCAAGCATCGTACCCATGGATGAATGCCTGGTATGCTGTGCAGTCGATTTATCGGGCCGTCCTTATCTTGCATATGACCTTAAATTCGAAAACGATAAGGTGGGAGACATAGATACCGAGCTTATTAAGGAATTCTTCTACGCATTATCATATAATGCAGGAATGAACCTGCACATTAAAATGTTAAGCAGCGGCAACAACCATCATATGGCTGAGGCCGCATTTAAGGCATTCGCCAGGGCTTTGGACGAGGCCAGCGGGTATGACGGCAGGGTGAAAGACGTCCTGTCCACCAAAGGCACCATATGATTTTTGAACCGATAAATGACCGGATTTTTTACTGAAAAGAGGTAGGCAATATGAAACTGTTTCCTGCAATAGACATTAAGAACGGCCAATGTGTAAGACTTAGGCAAGGCAACTTCCGGGATATGTTGGTTTACTCGGACCTGCCTTACAAGATTGCCAGGCAATGGGAATCGATGGGCGCTTCATACATACATGTGGTCGACCTGGATGGGGCACTGGCAGGCCGCTCGGTAAATGAAGAAGCAATCAGGGAGATTGTAAGAAACGTAAGCATACCGATTCAGCTTGGCGGAGGAATCCGCTCGATAAAGGACATAGAAAACATGCTTAATCTTGGTGTAAGCAGGGTTATAATAGGTACCAAGGCCGTATCCGATCCCGGGTTCATGAAGGAGGTAATATCGCTGTTTGGGCCGGAGCATGTCATAGCAGGCATTGATGCCAAGGACGGCATAGTTGCCGTTGAAGGCTGGGAAAGGCTCAGCAGGTACAATGCGGTGAACCTGGCGCTTGAGATGAAGAAAATGGGTGTTGAAACCATTGTATATACGGATATATCAAAGGACGGAATGCTGCAGGGGCCGAATATCCAGTATACCGCGGAAATGGTTGAAGCAACCGGGCTGAATGTGATTGCGTCGGGAGGGATATCATCCTTAAAGGACCTGGAGATGCTCCGTGACTGCGGAGTATATGGGGCAATAATCGGAAAAGCTCTTTATGAGAACAGGATCGACCTGAAACAGGCCATAGAATTGTTTGAAAAGTAATGTCGGGAGGTCATATCAAATGGCATACAAGAAGATAATACCCTTGATTAATACCGAGGGTGAAGTCGCCGAGAATATAGTACGGCTTGCAAGGGATTATTCGGACAGGGGCGCAGACGGGCTGCTTGTATACAACTTCTCCAAGGATGAGGATTCCAGGGAGGAGTTCTTAAAGCTGGCAAAGCGGATTGCCAGGATTATCGATATTCCTTTTATAATCGGTTATCATATCGGCAATTATGAGGATGCCAAGAAAGCCTATTATACCGGCGCTTCAGGGCTTCTTTTGCCATATGGGCTTCTTGAAAAAGAAGGCCTTGTAAAGGATATATCCAACAGGTTCGGAGTGGGGAAGCTGTACCTGGAGATAGACCAGCCGACATTCATGGAAAATGATGGCATTTATGAAGCATGCAAAAACCTGGGTATCGGAAACCTGCTGATCGATTATAATGACGAATCGGAATCATTTGAAAAGAAAGTATCGATTAGTCCGATGCCTGTTGTTATCCGCGACAACCTTTTCAGCAAGGATATAAGGGACATACTCCTGATTCCCAGTGTAACAGGGGTTACGACGGATTTTTATTTAAACAGGGACATAATGAAGGCAAAGCAGGCATTGATGCAGGAAAATATCATGGTAAATGTTCCGGAAAGCAAGATTCCTTTTTCGGAATTCAAGCTGAACAATGACGGCCTTATTCCTGTTATAACGCAGGATTTTAAGACCGGAGAGGTATTAATGCTTGCGTATATGAATGAAGAGGCTTATAATAGGACTATTACAGATGGAAAAATGACTTATTATTCCCGAAGCAGAAATGCCCTGTGGGTCAAGGGTGAAACCTCGGGCAATTACCTGTATTTGAAGGAAATGTATCTTGACTGCGACAAGGATACGCTTCTTGCCAAGGTTATCCCTGCCGGGCCTGCCTGCCATACGGGAAACAAGAGCTGCTTCTATACCGGACTAATCGAAAAGGAATTCAGGAAGAGCAATCCATACAACATACTTAACGATGTCTATAATATAATCATGGACCGCAAAAAGAACCCCAAGGAAGGCTCGTACACCAACTACCTGTTTGACAAGGGGCTTGATAAAATCTTAAAGAAATGCGGCGAGGAAGCGGCGGAGATTATCATAGCCGCTAAGAACCCTGAATCCGGAGAGCTTCGGTATGAAATAGCCGATTTCCTGTATCACCTAATGGTTCTTATGGCATACAGCGGGCTTGACTGGGAGGATATAACGACTGAACTGGCCGACAGGGATGGACGAAAATAAGCGGGAAAATATACTCAAAAGCAAAACGGGAGGCATGAAAAGTGCAGACTTACTACGGTGTCAATGAACTGAGAAAAATGTTTCTGGATTTCTTTAAAAGCAAGGATCATTTGGTTTTGAAGAGCTTTTCACTTGTGCCGCAGAACGACAACAGCCTGCTATTGATAAATGCGGGCATGGCGCCTTTAAAGCCTTATTTTACCGGACAGGAGATACCGCCTAAAACCAGGGTGGCAACCTGTCAGAAGTGCATCCGCACGGGGGATATCGAAAATGTCGGAAAGACATCCCGCCATGCGACTTTTTTTGAAATGCTCGGAAATTTCTCATTTGGTGACTATTTCAAGAGAGAATCCCTTGCCTGGTCATGGGAATTTTTAACAGAAGTCATAGGGCTTGACAAGAACAGGCTTTATCCGTCCGTTTATGAAGATGATGATGAAGCCTTTGATATATGGCATAAGGAAATAGGCATTCCAAAAGAGCGCATTTACCGTATGGGCAAAGAGGACAACTTCTGGGAAATCGGATCCGGTCCCTGCGGACCGTGCTCTGAGATTTACTATGACCGCGGAGAGAAATACGGATGCGGAAAGCCCGACTGTGAAGTGGGCTGCGACTGCGACCGCTTTATCGAAATTTGGAACAATGTATTCACCCAGTTTGACAGTGACGGCAACGGTCATTATACCGAGCTTGCCAAGAAGAACATCGATACGGGCATGGGGCTTGAAAGGCTGGCAGTAGCCGTCCAGGATGTAGAATCCATATTTGATATTGACACTATGAAAGCCATCAGGGACAAGGTTTGTGAGATAGCCGGGGTTAAATATCTTGCCGACCCGAAAAAGGACGTATCAATCCGACTGATTACGGACCACATCCGTTCCGTGACATTCATGGCTTCCGACGGTATCATCCCTTCCAATGAAGGCAGGGGATACGTTTTCAGAAGGCTGCTCAGGCGTGCGGCAAGGCATGGGCGCCTGCTTGGCATCAACGACCTGTTCCTTGCGAAGCTGGCTGAAACGGTTATTGAAGTATCCAAGGCCGGTTATCCGGAGTTGGAAGAGAGAAAGGATTATATATTAAAAATACTTTCAATTGAAGAAGAGAAGTTCAACAAGACAATAGACCAGGGCCTTTCCATTCTGCAAGAAATGCAGAAGAACATGGAGCTTGACAATAAGAAAGTATTGTCAGGTGAGGAAGTGTTCAGACTGTATGACACATACGGATTTCCTCTTGACCTTACAAAGGAAATTCTGGCCGAAAAGGGTTACCAGGTGGACGAAAAGGGCTTTATGGAAGCCATGGAGGTTCAGAGGGAGACCGCAAGAAGCGCCAGGGGAACCACCAATTACATGGGGGCCGAGGAAACGGTTTATCATAAGCTTGACCACAGCATCACCTCAAAATTCGTGGGCTACGAAACCCTTGACTGCTCATCGGTTATAACCGCTGTTACCACGGAAACCGAGGTTACAGACAAGCTTGCGCAAGGGCAGAAGGGAACGGTAATAGTTGAAGAGACGCCGTTTTACGCTACAAGCGGCGGTCAAACCGCCGATACCGGCGTGATATTATCAGATAATGCAGAATTTGCCGTAGAGGATGTAATCCATCTTCAAGGCGGAAAGATTGGGCATGTTGGTACTGTAACCAAGGGTGAGTTTAAGGTCGGCGACAAGGTTGAGCTCAAGGTGGATACCGAGCGCAGGGCCGATACGGCAAAGAACCATTCGGCAACACACCTGCTTCACAAGGCATTGAGAATGGTGCTTGGAAGCCATGTTGAACAGGCCGGTTCCTTCGTATCAAACGACAGGCTTAGATTCGACTTTACCCACTTCTCCGCAATGACCGACGAAGAAATCGGCAGGGTTGAGGATATAGTCAACCGGGAAATCCGCGCAGGACTGCCTGTTAATACAAGAATAATGAATATTGAAGCCGCGAAAAAAGAAGGGGCAATGGCACTGTTCGGCGAGAAATATTCGGAGAACGTGCGTGTTGTTTCCATGGGTGACTTCAGCAAGGAACTTTGCGGAGGAACCCACGTATCAAATACCGGAGAGATAATCCTTTTCAAGATTCTTTCCGAAACCGGAATTGCGGCCGGAGTAAGACGAATAGAGGCGCTGACGGGACGAAATGTGGTTGCTTATTACAAAGACCTTGAGAACAGGCTGTACGAAGCCGCCAGGGCAGCCAAGGCAGAGCCTGCCCAGCTTGTAAACAGGATTGAAGGCCTATACGAGGAAATAAAAGCACTCAAATCCGAAAATGAAAAGCTGAAATCCAAGCTTGCCAATGAGGCGTTGGGAGATATAATGAACCAGGTCTGCGAGGTATCCGGTGTGAAGCTTCTTGCTGCCGGCGTACCCGATATGGAAATGAACGATCTCAGAAACCTGGGTGACAAGCTTAAGGATAAGCTTGGTGAAGGCGTCATTGTCCTTGCATCGTCAACCGCTCCCGACAAGGTAAGCCTTGTTGCCATGGTTAGCGACAGCATAGCAGGCAGGGGAGCCCATGCCGGCAACTTGGTCAAGGAGCTTGCGGTACTTGTCGGAGGAGGCGGCGGCGGAAGGCCGAACATGGCACAGGCCGGAGGCAAGAACGCTGCCGGTATTCCGGAAGCAATTGCAAAAGCTAAAGATGTTTTGCAAAAACAGTTGAATAAGTAAAGAATAAAAATATCAAAAGCCATTTAAGTTTTTGAGAGCAATCTTACATCAACAAGCGGAATATATGCTTCGATTCCGATGCATACATTCCGCTTGTTAATGCAGATTGCTCATTAAGATTAATGAGGCTTTTGATATTTTTATTCCTTATATAAACCGAATAATTTAAGCAACTTTTGCCAGAAGGTCAGCTTTACGGGCTCGGCAGCGTAATTGCTTTCGGGTGCTGGAAGCTTTATAGGCTGTGTCTTAAGGATGAACTGGACGGAGGAGATGCCGGTGTTCTTTTCGGATACGAAGGACTTAAGCGGATCGTCACCTCCCGTTATCTCACTCAGCAGTTCATCTATCTGTTCGTCTATACCGGTTCCGATGCCGGAGGTTTCCTCCCTGAAACGGCCTGTTCCTTCCTTGTAGGAGGCCATGCCGGTTCTAAGCTCCTTTACGGCGGAATTGATTTTTACGGCGGCTTCATAGATTGAATTTGCGGAAGAAGATATTTCGCCGGCAGAATTCTTAAAATCGAATGCTCCCTTAGCAAGCTCGCCGGCACCGGCGCTTAACTGTGATACTCCGTCCGTGTAGCTCTTGAGCCCCTGAACAAACTGCACAATTCCGTCAAGCTGAAGCTTCAGAACCATTAAGTCCTGGATGCCGGATCCGGAAAGAATGCTCTCATAGTTTTCGGGAGTGAGCTCCGGCAGGCCAAGGCCCATTCCCTGAAGCTGCGTGTTGATTGCGTCGAAAGCCATATCCTGCAGCGCCTTTGCGCCACTGTTTATGCCGTTGTTCTGTTTCGCCAGCTCCAAAAGTCCGGTATTTAGTGAAGCTATGCCCGTATTGAGGTCATCAATCCCGGCGGTCATCTGACCCATACCGTTTTTAAATACTTCCAGGCCTTCGACATATTCGGAGAGGCCTAAAGCCAGTTCGTCAATGCCTGACAGCAAATCACCGGCGCCCTCGTCAAGCCGGCTTATTCCCTCGATAAGACCGTCAAACTGCCCCAAAAGGGCATCATTATCAATGTCTATATTGAAATTCATACGGATTGCGTTAACCGATATCGAATCCATCTCAAAGTCCTTTACATCCGCCGTAACGGTTCCGATGAAGGGATTGCCGGGAAGCACGGTAAAACTGATTTGCTTGCTGCCTGCGGCTTCCGCAATAGTTGCATTTTCGGCGGATATGTTGCTGCTCAGCCTGCTGTACAGTGATACCGATACCTGAAGGCCGAAATTATCATAGAAGTATGGATCCGCATCGGGATTTTTGTCTATGGATATTTCTATTTTAAGACTACCGCTCTTGCCTGCAAGATCCTCTGCGGAAAGCTCAACACCGTCAAGATAGTATTTGATATTAATATCCCATGGCAGTTTTTTTGATGCCATATTTCCCTGGTAATAGAACTTGTCGGCATTTGTTGAGACGGTAATCATATCGCCGTCCGTCTTAATTGCTTCACTTGTTGTAAGATTGATTATTTTATCATAAATGCCGTAATCAGTGATATCACCGCCCTGGAATATGTTAACAACATACAGGTTTTTGACGCTGCCGTCATTATTTAACAGCCCGTAAACCACTTCTTCCTTGGGTGAGGACGAAGCATGGGCATATGGAGCGGCAGACGCAAGCAGCATGGCTGTGCAAAGAATGAGAGACAAAGCCTTTTTCATTCCTTTACCTCCTTTTCCGTTTTGATTTAAGGTGGTTTTTTGAATTATCTTGTCAAACATTACAAGCAGCGACGGCAGTACAAGGACTACCATTACAAGGGACAGGAGAGTGCCTCTGCCCAGCAGAATGCCAAGCTCCGAGACAATCGGATTGGTTGATGTAATGCTTAAGGCAAAACCGGCTGACGCGAGTATTATGGCTGATGTAAGGACTGCCAGCAGGTTGTCGTCTATGGTTTTTTTCATGGCTTCTTTTTTTGCGTATTCTCTTCTGTTGTTTAAGTAAGCATTGGTAAAAAGTATGGCATAATCGACCGTGGCACCTAGCTGGACAGTGCTTATTATCAGGTATCCCACAAAGTTGATTTTATTATCTGTAAAATATGGTATGGACAGGTTTATCCATATGGCGGTTTCTATGCAGAATACCAGGATGAACGGCAGGCTGACCGAGCGAAATGTTAACAATATAACCAGGAATATGCCTATTACGGCCAGGATGTTTATGCGCCTGGTATCCGATGAAACCGTGCTTTTCATATCATGAAGCGTGGCGCTGGTGCCGGCAAGATAATAGGTGTCATAATATTTGCCTGCAATGGAGTTTATGGCTTCAATGGTATCGAATGCGGCCTGGTCCTCATCGTCGTTATCGGTGTATATAATTAATCTTGAATAGTTTTCGGAATAGAACTGGTTGTATGCCTCCTCGGGAACGAATTCCCGCGGTACCGGCGCGCCGACGCTTGAAGCATAGGATACAATGTTTTTAACGTGAGGAAGGTCCGAAACTTTGTCGGCAAGCTCATTTTCCTTGCCGGGATTTTCGTTTGGAACAAGCAGCACCAGTATGTTTTCCTTGCCGAATTTATCATCAATAAGCCTGGCATCCTTGCCTGCCCGGGTGGATGCGGTAATATTGCTTAGACCGTACAGGAATTCTGTCCGGGTTTGCGCTAAAAATACAGGGATTACTATAACCAGGGCAATAACCAGGAAGGGTATTCTTATTCTCATTATTGCTTTTCCGGAGCCCATTAAATCCGGTATAAGCTTGCGATGCCGCGTTTTATCAAGGGATTTATATAGCAACAGGGTTAAGGCCGGCAGAAACACCATGATGGAGATAAAGCTTAATGCAACACCTTTTAAAAGGGTAATACCCAAGTCGGCGCCTATTCTGAACCTCATAAACATTAAAGCCGCAAACCCGATTATTGTTGTCATAGCGCTGGCCGCAACGGTAGGCACGGATTCCTTAATAGCCATTACCATGGCTGTTTCAGGATCCGTATTCTGTCTGTGGGTATTGAAGCTGTGAAGAAGGAAGATGGCATAATCCAACGATACCGCCAGCTGCAGCACGGGACTGACCGTGTTTGAGATATATGAAATATCCTTGAATATTATGTTTGTTCCCATGTTAATGACTATGGCTGCGCCCATTGAGGCTAAGAACAGGAGGGGCTCGATCCATGAGGTGGTTGTAATTACCAGCACAAATATAACAATGGGAAGAAGTATCAGCATGGCATTCACAACCTCATCGACGGACATGTTCTGAGTCTCCGCCAGATTTATGCTTTCACCGGATGCTGCGTTTTCTTCACCGATGATTTCATAAAGTCTTGCAACTGTGTCCTGTTCCTTGCCGGTCTCAACCGATATTGTCATAAGGGCGCTGTTGTCCTTGTAATACATCTCAACAATCTCTGTGTCCAAAAATTCCAGGGGAACGGTTTTTAGGGCATCAAGGCCTATAACATCATCAAGCCAGCTTACGGAGGTTATTCCTTCGATGCTTTTTATCATTTCCTTATATTCCAAGGCCTGTGGTATGGTCACGTTATTTATCATAACCCTTGCACCCGGCATGCCTTCCTTAAACTCATCCTTAATAATCCTGATGGCTATTGTTGAAGGAGAATTCTTCGGAAGGTAATCAACCATCTTGTAATTGATATTTACGTCTGCGGCCAGAAATGCATTGATGATTGCGAGCACGGCAAAAATGACAATTATCGCTTTCTTATGTTTTACAACCGCCTGTGCGAACCTGTTCATAGAATCCCTCCTTGTCGTTTTATTATGTAATGATAACCGTTATTATGCCAATATGCCGTATTACCGGCTTTTGCACAATAAGGCGGAGCAGCGGATAAAAGCCATATTATGAAATTTAATAGACACTGTGTTGACAAATCACTACATGTATAGTTTAATAACAATGTGACGATATTACAACATACAGATGTTTATTTAATGTTAGTTGAACAACTAATTGGCTTTAAAGGTTGAAAAAACAACATAAATCCGAAAGATGGAGGCATTGTGATGAGAGAAAGCAAGGATGACAGAAGAGTGAAGTATACCAAGATGGTGATTAAGGAAAGCTTTATAAACCTGCTTGAAAAGAAGGACTTATCACGCATTACGGTAAAGGAAATATGTGAGGATGCGGATATTAACCGGGCAACATTCTATTCCCATTATACCGATGTTTATGACCTTTTGAGAAAGATTGAGAATGAACTGCTTGAAAACGTCAACGCACAGCTTTCCCAGCTCTATGAGAAGGGGAAAAAGGTAAATGAAGTCGACCTTGCAGAGAGAATATTCGATTACATAAAGGAAAATGCAAAACTATGCAGGCTTTTATTGAGTGAAAGAGGAGACATAAGCTTTCAGAAGAAAGTAATGATAATAGCTTATGATAAGATTATTAACGAACTGACGGACAACAACAAGATTTCAAGGGAGGACGCCGAGTATGTATATTCCTTCGCAATAACCGGATGCATAGGAATTGTGCAAAAATGGTTTAACGACAATATGAAAAAATCGCCCCGATTCATGGCGGAGATGGTCATAAGGCTGACCCTCGGACTGATTAATATTTCAAAACAGCACTAGATTTAATTTCATTATTGCTTGTGGAATTTTTTGTAATGGCATAGCATATTATTCTATTTAAAATAAGTTGACGAATCGGATTTTTATGATATAATCATTTTAGTGCTGTACAAAAATTACCCAAACAGTTGTAAGGCACAATATACAACTGGAGGGAGGTTAGGTGTGAGACTATGTCAACTGTGATCGTTAAAGAAAACGAATCATTAGATAGTGCTCTTCGCAGATTCAAAAGAAACTGCGCTAAAGCCGGAATCCAGCAGGAAATCCGCAAGAGGGAGCATTATGAGAAGCCTAGCGTAAGACGCAAGAAAAAGTCTGAAGCTGCAAGGAAACGCAAATACTAATACAATAAAAGGACTTCCAATGGTTTCATTGGAAGTTTTTTATTTTGCAAATCGGTAATAGTCTACATGAAAGAAAAAAAACATATATTATTAACAGTATCGCTGTAATGACAGGCGGACTGTTGATTTTTCCGCCGGAGAACGAACGCATGCCTCCTTTGGAATGGGGATATGAATGGGAAAGGGTATTAAATCATCGCATAAAAAATTCAAAAAGCAGGCAAGGGATACATTATACAAGGGAATTGACACAAGGAAGAAAAAGCCTGAGCCGGACCTGTCATGCCTTGAGAGGCTTTCGTGTTATTTGAACCTGCCTGCGGATATATTGGCGGGTGCTCCAATCTTAACAGCCATGGGAAGGAATGACATATGCCTGGAGAATTACAAGAGCATTATTGAGTATGACAGCAATATAATCAAGATTCAGGCAAAGAACTGCAGGATATGCATAGAAGGGAACCATCTGAATATTATTTATTTTACGGAGGATGAGATGAGGATTACCGGTTATATAAAATCGATAAACTACATTTGACGGGGGAATAAGTTATGTTGTCAAAGCTGGTTCACTGGCTTTTTGGGTATCTTACCGTACATATAAGCGGCATATCGCCTGAAAGATTCATAAACCTGTGCAGCAGCAGAAGGATGTTCATATGGAATATAATCAAAGATGATGAACACTACAGGTTCAACATATCGGTAAGGAATTACAGGAAGCTTAAGCCGATATTCAGGAAAACAAGGCTTATCCCCAAAATATATAAAAAACATGGACTTCCCTTTCTTCTTCACAAGCACAGAAAAAGAAAGGGTTTTTTTATTGGAATTATTATATGTAGTTTACTTATATATATTATGTCGCTTTATATCTGGGAAATAACCATTTCGGGAGGATATAAATATACACCGGAAGCCATGCTTAAGTTCCTTTCCGAAAATGGCATAAAACCCGGAATAAAAAAGAAAAATGCCAGCGGAAGCAAGATAGAGGAGCTTATCAGGCTGAGCTTCAGCGATATAGGTTGGGTTTCAGCAGAGATTAAAGGCACCAGGTTAATAATAAAAATAACGGAGACCAGCATGCCTGCGCCCGTCGAGGAAGCAACCGCGCCAAGCCACATGGTGGCTGCAAAGGATGCCGTGGTAAAAAGTATAGTGACCAGGAGCGGCACGCCCATGGTAAAACCGGGAGACGTGGTAAGAAAGGGTGACATCCTCGTTTCCGGGATTGTAGAGGTGACAAATGATTTCGGCGAAATAATCAATAAGAAACCCGTCATTGCCAGCGCGGACATTGAATGCAGCTCTTATTACGATTATTATGATGCATTTTCGATGACATACACGGTAAAAATATTCACCGGAAAGAAGAAAACCGGCTATTATGTGACTGTTTTCGGGAAAAAAATAATTTTATATAATCCTAGATATTCATACGATATGTATGATATAATTGTTAACGAAAATACGGTTAGAATAAACGAATCGTTCTATCTCCCCATACGGTACGGCACCATAACCGTAAGGGAATATTACAAGCAAAGGAATAAATATTCGGAGAGCGAAGCTATTGATCTGGCTAAAGAAAGAATAAACAGGTATTTTTCAAAGCTTTCCGAAAAAGGGGTAAGCATAACCAGGAACAATGTAAAAACAGAAATTATAGACAATATGTGTGTATCCAAAGGCAGGATACATGTATTGGAGCCTGCATGGGAATACAGAATCGTTGATGAAAGTGAGTGGAGGATTAATCGGATTGATGAGCATAACGGAAACAATAATTGATATACCCATTGAGCACGAGAAGAATGTATTCGGCGATTTTGACAGCTATATAAAAATTATTGAAAGAGCATTGAATGTAACGATTATCGAACGCAACGGAGAGATTAAGGTTATAGGCGAGGCTGAGGATGTTGCCAGGGCAAAAAGCGTATTCCTGCAGCTTTTGGAACTATCCAAAAGGGGAAATGTCATTACTGAACAGCAGGTAAATTATGCGCTTGCCCTTTGCTTCGAGGAAAAAGAGAAGGAAATAATTGAGATAGATAAAGAAATAATCTGCCATACCATTAACGGCAGGCCGGTCAAGCCAAAGACAATCGGACAGAAAAAGTACGTAGACCTGATACGCAATAAAATGATCGTTTTCGGAATAGGCCCTGCGGGTACGGGAAAGACATACCTTGCCATAGCAATGGCCGTTACCGCGTTTAAAAATGATGAAGTAAGCAAAATAATACTTACCAGGCCGGCCATTGAGGCGGGAGAAAAGCTTGGCTTTCTTCCGGGAGACCTTCAGAGCAAGGTTGATCCGTATCTCAGGCCTCTTTATGATGCCCTTTATCAGATTATGGGTCCGGATGCATATCTTAAGAATTCGGAAAAGGGATTAATTGAGGTTGCACCCCTGGCATATATGAGAGGAAGGACCCTGGACAACGCGTTCATTATCCTTGACGAGGCACAGAATACCACACCGGCCCAGATGAAGATGTTCTTAACAAGAATCGGATTTGGTTCCAAGGCGATTATTACCGGTGACTTGACCCAGAAAGACCTTCCCAAGGGCGCGGTATCCGGGCTTGACATGGCTATAAAGATATTGGGCAAAATAGATGAAATAGGTTTCTCATACCTGACTAACCAGGATGTAGTAAGGCATCCCCTGGTACAGAAGATTGTAAAAGCCTACGATGCTTATGAAGAAAAGCAGAAGCAGTATGAGAAGGCCGCCCAGGGAATTTATGAAAGAATCAAAAGAGGAAAACGAGTACAGAAAATCAGGAGTAATCGTTATGAAAGCAAATAAAGAACTGCCGGATAAGAAGAATCAAGATTCTACAACCGTAGAAAAGCATAAAGTCGGAAGTATTATTTATCTAAGCTTGTTTCCGCTCCTTTCGGCAATAACCGTTGCTATTGCCGGTTACATAAAGAAAATGGAAGCAATAGAGATTCTGAAGCTGGGAATACTGTTTTTCCTTTTGTCTACGGCTTTGATGTTTTATCTGCGTTATCAGATCTTCTTGCTTGAGATAAAATATTCAAAATTAGTTATTCTTGTTTCGTATCTTATTCCGGTTTTGCTTTTCATGCTGGTTAAGAACCCCGTGACATACTGCTTTTGGGTAATCGGAGGAGTTATCGCCTCCATGCTTATTGATTATAGGATAGGATGCATGGTTTATTTTAACCATGCCGTTTTGCTGAGCATCGCAATGCCTTTAAAGCTTGAAACGACAATTTATTTTATCATAATATGCGCGTTATATGTCATTCTGTCCGGAGCTCTTAAGAATAAATCCACTGTTGTTTACGCCGCAATTATTCTACTGTCGTCTAACATAACCCTGCTGTTCATAATCAATAATTTCATACTGGACAGGGATTACGGCTTTGATTATCTGGCTTCATTTCTTAGTATGTTAACGGTTATCGCCGCTGCCTTTTTATTGTCATTTTTATATGGTAAATACATAATTAACGATGTCAACGTTATTGGACCGGAGACGGATAAGGCCGATGCGCAGGCGATGGAAGCGGAAGCGTCGGCAGTCGAATCCGCGGATATGGGGTCTTTAAACGATAATAATAAAGCTCAGGTAAAAATCAGTGAGAAATCGAGCTATGACATCCTGCTGTCGGAGGACAACAAGCTGCTAGCGGAGCTTAAAAAGCATTCCGAAGCGCTGTACAGGCATGCCATGCATATAGGAGATTTATCCGGCAGAGCCGCAGGATTTATCGGCGCAAATGAAGCCTTGGCCAAGGCAGGCGGATACTATCATGAAATCGGGAAAATCAGGGGAAAGAATTATATAGAGGAGGGCTTATGCATTGCTGACGAATATGCTTTCCCGGAGGAGCTTAAGCTTATATTAAAGCAGCATAATATAAAGTATGACAAGCCCACATTTATAGAATCAGCCATAGTAATGCTTTCCGATAATATTGCATCAACTATAGATTATTTGAGAAAAACGGGCAATAATGAATTTACAACCGGCAGTATTATTGATAATATCTTTAAAATGAGGATGGATAAGGGAGCTTTTGACGAATCGGGATTAACCGTCAGGGATTTCAAGCTGCTTAAGGAGTTCTATAATAACGAGTATAATAACATGCCAAGTGGAAATTAATAAAAGGAGAATGACGATTGACCGTTCAATTGGAGTATGAAGCTAAAAAGCAACTGGATTTTGATTACGGAAAGCTAATCCGTGAGGTTGCGCGGGAGTGCCTGAAATACGAAGGCTGCCCTTATGAGGCCGAGATAAGCGTTCTGCTTACGGATGACGACGTCATACAGGAACTGAACAGGCAGTATCGAAATATTGACAAGCCGACCGACGTTCTGTCATTTCCGGCGTTAAAATTTGAAAAAGCCGGAGATTTTTTCGGCTTGGACAAGCAGCATGACATACTGTTCAACCCTGAAACCGGCGAGCTCATGCTTGGCGACATAGTCATATCGGTTGACAGGGCGGCAATACAGGCTGAAGAATACGGGCATTCGATAACCAGGGAAATCGCGTTCTTAACCGCCCACAGCATGTTTCATCTAATGGGATATGACCATGAATCCGATGGGGAAAGAATGATTATGGAGGCTAAACAGGAAGAGGTTCTTGAGCGCCTCGGAATATACAGATAGTGTTTGAAAGGTAAATGACATGAAGAAAACGGCAAACTTGGTTCTTCTTATTGTATTAGTTGCATTAACCGCGATAAGCTGTAAAAAGAATAAAGATCCAATAGATAATAGCCGGGATAATGACGATACTGTAAATGAAACGACAGTAACCCCGGAGCCATCGAAAACACCAACGCATACCCAGGAGCCCGATTCTGTCAAGGAACCCGGGCAGGAAGCCGAAGAAACCCATGAAGGGGAAATGAGAAGCACTCTGACCGGCCTGTGGGTGCCCATTGAAATCGGAACGAAACGGCCTTATGCAATCCAGTTCAGCAATTATGTAACGGTAAAAAACCAGTGGGGAATAGGAAAGGCCGACATAGTGTATGAAGCGCTTGTCGAAGGCGGAATTACAAGGCTTTTAGCCATAGGTGAGAACTTTACCGGAGACAGGATAGGGTCCATAAGAAGCGCCAGGCATTATTTTGCCAGCTTTGCGGACGAGTATGACGCAATATTTATTCATTACGGCAAAACGAAATATGCGGCATCGAAGCTAAAGGAGATTAAGCTGGACAACATTGACGGCATAACAGGCATTGGGGATACCGTGTTCTACAGGGACAACTCCATGAAGGCTCCGCACAACGCATTTACAAGCGCGGAAAGGATTCTAAAAGGAATAAATAAAATGGGATACGAAACTGAGCATCGGCAGGACTTTGAGCCCCATTATAAATTTTATGAGGAGGATACGGACCTGGCGGAGGGGATATCCTGTGAAAAGATTTCGATAAAATATCCTGACAACAAGCCTTATTTTGTATATGATCCTGACAGTAAGCTGTATAAGCGCTTCCAGTTTGGCGAAGCCCACAAGGATGCCAACACCGGCGAGCAGCTGGCATTTAAAAATATCATAGTCCAGTTTGTCAAGGAATGGAACATAGACAAGAACGGGTATCAGACAATGGATATTGAGAATGCCGAAGGGAAAGGATATTATATAACCAACGGCAAAAAGGTGGACATAACCTGGAAAAAGAATGAAAAAAACAAATGGATGAGATATTTTGATTCAACCGGATCGGAGCTTACAATAAACCCGGGAAAGACATATATAGCCATCTTTCCCGACAATAAAACGAAGGACGTTGTGATTAATTAAAATAGATTATAGGACAAGCAGGGCGGTTGGCTTTAACCGTAAGATAAAGGAGAGGAATATGGCTAAGCACAGAACGGATAATCAATTCTTGCTTCAGGGCAGTATATTGGCTGCCGCTTCGTTAATAGTACGCATTATTGGTCTGATATACCGCATACCCATGACCCGGATTATCGGGGATGAAGGTATGGGGCTTTATACGATTGCATACGAGTTGTACAGCATAGCGCTTATATTGTCCTCGTACAGCCTGCCGCTTGCCGTATCAAAGCTGGTAGCATCAAAAAGCATTATAAAGGAATATAAAAATACCTACCGCATATTTGTATGCGGAATGATTTTTGCGGTTGTTGTCGGTACGGTTTCTTTCCTTGTGCTGTTCCTGGGCGCGGACTTTTTCGCAACCGTCCTTAATAACGACCCCCACGCGGTGCTTCCTATAAAGGTGCTGGCACCAACACTGCTGGTATTCTCCATAATGGGCGTCTTCAGGGGACTTTACCAGGGCAAGAATACGATGATTCCCACCGCCATATCCCAGGTAATCGAGCAGGTTGTAAATGCCGCGGTCAGCATAATTGCGTCATACCTCCTGGTCAGAAACTTCAGCGCCTCGGAAAATGTAGCCGCATACGGAGCTGCGGGAGGAACCCTGGGAACACTGGCAGGAGCCGCGGCGGGACTATTGTTCCTGCTGTTAGTCTATATAGCATATAGGCCGGTGTTCAAGCGCCAGGCAAGGAACGACAGGAGTACATATGTTGAGTCCTACGGTGATATATTCCGGATGCTATTTGCAACCATTGCCCCGATAATCCTGAGCCAGACCGTTTATCATATCAGCGGTGTAATAGATAATGCCATGTTCGGAAATATCATGGCAACCAAGGAAGTTACCTATTTTGACAGTACGGTGTTTAAAAATACCGTTCCCGGAAGCCTTTATACCGCTGAGAATGTAAGGGTACTGCTTGGCATATACGGAAACAAATACCGGAATTTATCCAATGTGCCGGTGGCCATTGCCTCCGCCATAGGTGCCGCCATTGTTACCAGTATCGCGGCCGCACAGGCCAGGGGCATGGACGGGGTTATAAGGTATAAAACCCACGTGGCTATCAAGTTCAATATGATTATTGCCATTCCTGCGGCTGTCGGGATGGGAGTGCTGGCTTACCCGATTCTTAACATGCTGTTCCCGGGATCAAGCAGGCTGGACGCCAATTATTTAATGCTTGGTTCCATAGCCATTGTGTTCTACTCCCTGTCAACGGTAACCACATCCATTCTTCAGGGTATAAACAAGCTTAAGGTACCGGTCATAAATGCTGCCATTTCATTGGGCTTCCATGTAGTAATGGTGTTTTTCCTGCTGAAGTTCACATCCTTAAGCGGATATTCGCTGGTTATCGGAAATGTGACCTTTGCCCTTGTTATATGTGTCCTTAACTGGATATCCATCGAGAAATACCTGGATTACAAGCAGGAAATTCTAAAGACATTCATAATACCTACGGTATGTTCGGTTATAATGGGGGCCGCCACGTATTTCATATATAAAGGCCTGTATAGCTGGACCGGCAGCAACACCCTGTCAACCATTATTTCATTAATATTCGCCGTAATAATCTACTTTATCCTTCTGATACTGATGAAGGGCGTAACTGAAAACGAGTTGGAGGACCTGCCCAAGGGCGGGGCGATAATCCGTTTCCTGTACTTTATCAGGGTGTTTAAAAGATAAATATATCGATTATTAATAAATCTAAGGTTAAGGAAATGACGGCAGATTAAGAGCGTAAGCTCCCGATCTGCTGTTTTATTGTATAAAATAATGAAATTTGGGGAAAATATATGCCTGAGATATGCGGATTAATTACCGTTATTCAACGGACGGAGGCGCAAATGAGAATAAAAAGGGCATATATTTATTTGCTGAGCTTTTTAACTTTATCCATCCTGTTCAGCTGCTGCTATTACCTGAGCTACAGGCATGCGTTAAGGCAATTCAATAAAAGAGCCGTGGAGAAGGCGGAAAGGCTTGCCGATCTTTATGCCGGCGCGCCGACCCCGCTTCCTTCCCCTGCAGAAACAGCAGGCTTACAGGAAAATGCCGATGATTCAGGCGGTGATGACGCCGTATCGGCGGGAGTCTTGCCGGAACCGGTTGTATTGCCTTCAACTAAATATATTCTTGAAGTATACGACCGCAAGGAGGGAACGCTCACAACGGTTGAACAGAATCCTCCTGCGGATATTGTAGGGCTTACCAGGGAAGAGATAGAAGATTATCTTGACGATTATATGAGGGATTTAACACTGTCCGAATACAATAAAGGCCTTCTTTCATATGAGATGTTGTCCTTTTCCGACAGGGAGGTTAAATTCAGGAAAAGCTATGATGCCGACATGGTTCCGTACAGGTTTTATGTGGCGGTCAGAAACGGTTATGTGGTTGTATATAACAGTGATTTGAAATCAATATACGAATATACGCATATTGAGGCAAAATACCTGCCGGAGGAGGACAGGGTGGCTTTGAGCAACGGGATATATATAAACAATATAGACGAGCTTTACGCGCTGTTGGAGAGCTATACAAGCTGATATTAAAGACAATGTTTATTATGCCTTTTATGCCCGCGGTATTGGCTGTTTTTATATAAAAAGCTAAAGGGAAATAACAGGAAGGATGTTGGCATGAATGCTCCTGTCACAGTTATCGGGTGACGGGAGCTTATTGCTTTTAGCCGGGAGGTGAATTAATCTTAAAAAACGATTAGAAATAGGATAGCATTATATTAAATATTATAAGAAGGTCTTGAATAAAAATAGTCGATAAAATATAATGGAACAAATGTTAAGCATTGGGTATAACATCAATTTGCATGCGAGGACGGGAAGATGGATTATGATGTGATTATCGTCGGTGCAGGCGCATCCGGGCTGGTTGCCGCCATTACCGCCGCAGAAAAAGGCGCATCTGTTCTTGTCATAGAGCAGAAAGAAAAGGCGGGCAAAAAAATACTGGCAACCGGCAACGGCAAATGCAATTTCACCAACATGCATCAATCGCCGGACTGCTACCGTTCCAATGACGGAGCATTCGCAATGAAGGTGCTGTCTAAATTCGATAATATAAGCACAGTTAAGTTCTTTGAAAAGCTGGGAATAGTTCCAAAAGAAAGGGACGGCTATGTATATCCCAACTCCGAACAGGCCGCCAGCGTGGTAAATGTGCTTTTGATGGAATGCGAAAGGCTGAACGTCCAAATTGTATGCAATGAAAAGGTTATAAGGGTAACGGAGCCGGATTTTACGGTTCACGCTCAAAGACAGGACGATTCGGTAAGTACTTATTTCGGCAGGAAACTGGTTCTTGCGGCCGGGGGATGCGCAAGCCCGAAGCTCGGGTCTGACGGAAGCGGTTATGCCCTGGCAAAGGCATTCGGCCATACAGTAATAAAACCGCTTCCCGCATTGGTGCCGCTTAAGTCCCAGGACCGGTTCTGCAGGACATTGTCCGGTGTCCGTACTTTGGCGAAGGTGGCATTATACATTGACAATGGTTTCGCAGCCTGTGAAGAAGGAGAGATAATCTTTACCGATTATGGCATATCGGGCATACCGGTCATGCAGGTTAGCCGGTTTGCCGCCAGGGCTCTTGATGAAGGGAAGACCGTGCATCTAAGCCTTGATTTTACCACCGGCATATCGGTTGATGAGCTTGCCTTGATGCTTACGGAAAGATGTATTGCAAGCCCCCATAAGACCATGGAACAGATGATGGTCGGAATGTTTAACAGCAAGCTGAATTATGTTGTTATTAGAGAAGCTGGGCTCAATCCGGAACTGTCATGCCGCGCTGCAAGGAAACCGGATATTGAAAAGCTGGCAAAGAGAATCAAGAATTTTACGGTCAGGATAAACGGAACGAATACATTTGATTTTGCCCAGGCCGCGTCGGGAGGAGTCTCGACAGCGGAAGTGGACGCATCCAGCATGGAATCAAAAATCAGGAACGGCCTGTATATTACGGGAGAGCTCCTGGATGTGGACGGAACGTGCGGCGGCTACAACCTGCAGTGGGCCTGGAGCACCGGGCATATCGCAGGCAGTCATGCGGGCGGCACGGCAAAGACTAAAGAAAAATGATTATTATATACATTTGGAGGAGCAAAAGTGAATAGGAAACTGTTAAAGGACAAAAAAAGAATTATTGTTAAGATTGGTTCGGCATCGCTTACCCATTCCGAAACAGGGCTTCTTAACCTGGATAAAATGGAACGGCTGGTAAGAATCCTAACCAATCTTCGAAATCACGGCAGGGATGTAATTCTGGTCTCATCGGGAGCTATTGCGGTGGGCAGAAACGCGCTGGGCTTAAAGGAAAAACCCACCGAGGTATCAATCAAGCAGGCATGCGCCGCCGTGGGTCAGGCCAGGTTAATGATGGTGTACCAGAAGCTTTTTTCCGAATATAACCAGACGGCAGCACAGATACTTATGACTAAGGATACAATGTTAAATGACATAAGCAGGCACAATGCTCAGAATACATTCAACGAACTGTTTAAGCTTGGCATAATCCCAATAGTAAACGAAAATGACACCATATCCACATATGAGATAGAATTCGGAGACAATGACACTCTTTCGGCAATAGTCACCGCGCTGGTCGGAGGAGATCTGCTTATACTTCTGTCCGACATTGACGGTTTTTATACCGATGACCCGCACAAAAACAGGAACGCCAAGCTCATATCATATGTAGAAGAGATTAACGACGACGTACTTAAGATGGCTAAATCCTCGACAGGCTGCAGCCTGGGTACCGGCGGCATGGCGACCAAGCTGTCTGCAGCAAAGATCGCTAACGCCTCGGGTGCCGATATGGCCATCATCAACGGTGACGATGTCCGCAACATCAACAGGCTTATCGAAGGAAAGGAAATCGGAACCCTGTTCCTTGCCCACAAGGCTAAGAATTTCAATATCATGGATTATCTGAGCAATAAGCATAACGGTACCTGCAATGGTGCCCGATGATGAAATAATACATATCTGAGATAAAAGCGCCTGGCGCCGGAAGGACACCGGAAAAAGATACTGACACCGCAAAGGAATGATTTTCATGATGAAAAACGAAATCCGGATTGAAAACAGGAAGAAGAGGGATCTTCTTTCAGATAACCGGGCGGAGGAATATGCAAAAAGAATATTTAAAACATTTTTTTCGACGAAGGAATATGCCGCATGCAATATGCTGTTTGCTTACGTATCCTTTGGCAAAGAGGTCGATACTCATGAAATAATTAACAAGGCTATTGCTGACGGCAAAAAGGTCTATATCCCGCGGGTTGAAGAGCGCGGCTTGGGTTTTTATGAGATAAATGGCATGGAAGGCTTGATCAGGAGCAGGTACGGAATACTTGAACCCAATCCGGGCATCCATAAAAAATATGTCGGTGATAATGCGGAAACCGGGAAAGTAATGCTTGTCCCGGGGCTTGCCTTCGACAGGACGGGGAACAGGATAGGTTACGGAGCAGGATATTATGACCGGTTCCTTGGCGGATACCCGAAGAATGAATGGGTTAAGATAGGCTTGGCATACAGCTTCCAGGTAACGGACAGGATTGATGCCGACATGGATGATGTTCCGGTGGATTTTATCATTACCGAAAATGAACTGATAGACTGCAGGAAGTAATACTGCATTGAATCCAATAAACGACAAGTACGAGGAAGGAGGATAACATGGAATATTTAGAAAAAATAGGTGAACGTGCGAGGGAAGCTTCCGTAAAGCTTGCTCTTATGCTCCAGGACGAAAAAAACGAAGTGCTTAAAAAATGTGCCGAAGCATTAATTGAGTACCAGGATGAAATATTAGATGCAAATAGTGAGGACGTAAAACGGTCAAGGGAAAACAACGTGAAGGAATCCCTGATTGACAGGCTTATGCTGACACCGCAGAGGATTAAGTCCATGGCAGACGGTTTGCTTGAGGTGGCTGCGCTTCCGGATCCCGTAGGAGAAGTGCTTTCCATGAATGTCCGTCCCAACGGCCTTGTTATCGGCGAAAAAAGGGTTCCTCTTGGCGTTATAGGAATGATATACGAATCACGGCCCAACGTAACGGTCGATGCCTTCGGTTTGTGCTTTAAAACCGGAAATGCGGTAATACTTCGCGGCGGCAGTGACGCGATCAAGTCAAACATCGCAATAGTCAAAGCCCTTCATGAAGGCTTGAGACGGGCCGGTGTAACCGAGGATGCCGTAATATTAATTGAAGATATTTCAAGAGAAACCGTAAATAAAATGATGAGGCTTGACAAATATATAGACGTCCTAATCCCAAGGGGAGGCGCCGGGTTAATCCGTTCGGTCAAGGAAAACAGCAGCATACCCGTTATCGAAACCGGTACCGGAAATTGTCATGTATACGTGGATGAATATGCGGACTTTGACATGGCATTAAATATAATAGACAACGCTAAAACGCAGAGGCTAGGCGTATGCAACACGTGTGAATCCCTCGTAATACATGAGAAGATAAGCGAGCGGTTCATACCGCTTCTATATGAAAGGCTCAGCGCCAAAGGAGTTGAAATACGGGCGGATGAAAAGGCCTGTGCCATCTGTCCGGAATGCGTTCCTGCGACGGAAGAGGATTATTATACGGAATACCTTGATAAAATCATTTCATTAAAGGTAGTGGACAGTATTGACGAGGCCATATGGCATATCAACCACTATAATACCAAGCATTCAGACGCCATAGTCACCGAAAATTACGGCAACGCCATGAGATTCCTTAATGAAATCGACGCCGCCGCCGTATATGTCAACGCGTCCACAAGGTTTACGGACGGAAATGAATTCGGGTTCGGTGCCGAGATCGGCATAAGCACTCAGAAGCTGCATGCCAGGGGCCCAATGGGATTAAAGGCACTGACAACCACAAAGTTTATCATATTCGGCAACGGACAGATTAGGCGGTAATCATGGGGACGGTTAGCCGGGCAAACTGATAGCATGTAATTATAAGCATCTTATAAATCAAACAAGAAAGAGGGTAGACAGATGAAAGAAAAAGATGTATACGATTTTCCGCCAAGGAACAGCGTAAAAGACTTTTTCGGCAAGTTCAGAAGATTTGTGCTGTTGGCTGTTGCCTTAGTCTTGCTTTTAATAATCAGTTTCGAATCATTCTATACGATTAAGGAACAGGAGCAGGTTGTTCTTACAACCTTCGGAAAAGCCAAGGCGGTAACTGAAGCGGGACTTCATATGAAGATACCCTTCATTCAGAAGGTTCACAGGGTTGATACCACGATTAAGGGATTTCCCATCGGTTATGAAGAGGCGACCAATAAGACCATTGAATCCGAAGCGGTCATGATAACACGGGACTTTAACTTCGTTAACGTGGATTTTTACGTTGAATACAAGGTTTCGGATCCCATTAAATACCTTTATGCCTCTTCGGATCCGGTCAAGGTATTGAAGAATATTGCCCAAAGCAATATAAGAAGCACTGTTGGCAGCTATGACGTTGACAGCGTTATTACCTCCGGAAAATATGAAATCCAGTCAAAAATCAAGGAGGAAATAATGGAGGATCTTGCAGCCCATGATATAGGCTTAATGCTTGTAAATATCACGATCCAGGATTCCGAGCCTCCTACGGAGGAAGTCATGGAAGCGTTTAAGTCCGTGGAAACGGCTAAGCAAGGAAAGGATACCGCAATCAACAACGCGAAGAAATACAGGAACGAAAAGATACCCCAGGCGCAGGCCGAGGTCGACAAGATACTCCAGCAGGCTGAATCAACCAAAACAAAGAGGATAAACGAAGCGCTGGCCGAGGTGGCCAAGTTCAACGAGATGTACGAGGAATATGTGAAAAACCCGTTGATTACAAAGAAGAGAATGTTCTATGAGGCCATGGAGGACATACTCCCGTCCCTGAGGGTTATAATAGACAGCGGAGATACGGAAGTCCAGAAATTCCTGCCCCTGGAACCGTTTGTTGAAGGAGGTGGCAACTAATGGCTAAACAGGCAAAAAGAATATCAGGAATAATAATACTGATTTTAGCGGTTATGGCGGTAATTGTACTGTCTTCATCATTGGTTGTTACCGCAGAGGATGAGTATACGATAATCAAACGTTTTAATAAGATTGAGAGAGTTATTGATGAGGCGGGGCTTACATTTAAAACACCATTTGTTGAAATGGTCGATAAGCTGCCTAAGTCACTGCAGCTTTATGATATGCCGACTTCGGATGTTATAACGGTGGACAAAAAGACAATGGTTGCTGACAGCTATGTATTGTGGAGAATATCGGACCCGGTAAAATTCGCCCAGACCCTGAATTCATCCATGACCCTGGCCGAAAGCAGAATAAATACCATTGTTTATAACGCCATGAAGAACGTAATAAGCAGCAATACACAGAATGAGGTCATCAGCGGCAGGGACGGCAAGCTAAATGCCGCCTTCATGGAAGACATAGGGGATACCATGGAACAGTACGGCATCCACCTGGTCACTGTTGAGAACAAGCATCTTGATCTGCCCAGCGACAATAAGCTTGCGGTATATGAACGCATGATTTCAGAGCGTGCGCAGATGGCCGGCGCTTATACGGCGGAGGGTGAATCGGAGGCACAGATGATCAGGAACGAAACGGACAAGGAAATCGAAATCAGCTTATCAAATGCCCAGACGGAAGCCGCGAAAATCATTGCCGAGGGAGAAGCCGAATACATGAGAATACTGTCCGAAGCTTATTCTGATGAATCAAGAAGCGAATTCTATACGTTCATAAGGGCTTTGGAAGCGGCAAGGGTGGCTCTTTCGGGTTCCGACAAGACCTTGATCCTGTCAAAGGATTCACCGCTGGCACAGATATTTAATACAATAGAATAGTATTCAAGCCGGCGTCAATTAAACGTCCGCAAAACAACCGATGGACGTATCCCATGCTTTATAAGCATATCTTTTAAAGTCTGTACATAGGCTGTATTGAAAACAAATTGGAGCAGCCGATATGATTATAGACTTTAACCGGAAGGACTATTCATATGAGGATTTGGTCCTGGATGCGGATATCCTGACAAATACCTATAAAAATATTATAAGCAATGTCACGATTGGCAAATCCCATGACAATCGTGACATTGTCATGCTTAGGCTTGGTGTCGGGAAAAAGCACATTCTTTTCTGCGGCGGAGTTCACGGGCGGGAGACCGTTAATCCGATTGTTCTTCTGAAAATTGCGGAATATTATGCGTGTCATTATGAGGACTGCATAAAGATTAGGGAAAGCCGGGAAACGCCCGATGATGTATTATGTGATGAGGAACTGTATGAGCTGATTCTGTTTAAAAAATGCGTGCATGAGCTTCTTCATACATATACAATCCTGATAATTCCGCTTTTAAATCCTGACGGTTATATGATATCATTATATGGTTACGAAGCCGTAAAAAATCAGGCTTTAAGGAACAGGATCAAGGGCATGGGAATAAAACATTTCGAATGGAAATATAACAGCAGGGGAGTGGACATAAACCGGAACTTCCCGTCCAGGCTGTGGAAGCCCAAGGGGAAAGGGGATTATGCGGCCAGCGAGAATGAGACCAAGGCGCTGATACAGGTCTTTCACCAATACCGTATTAAATGTTTCCTTGATTTTCATTCCCGCGGAAAATCGATATATTATTATCGAAGCGCCATGTCCGGGGAGTACAATGACAAGCAGCTTCATATTGCAAAAAGGCTTGCCCATGTGACAAAATATGAACTGAACGATTCGAGGAACGAAATAGAGCCGGATGACTCCGGCGGAAATACGGTTCATTATTTTTCCGAGCGGTTCAACAAGCCTGCTTTAACAATAGAAACAGTTGACGAGAATGCTGCTTTTCCATTAGATTATAAATACAGGGCCATCACATTCGATGAGCTGAAGCTGGTGCCGTTGGAGCTTGGAGGAGTGCAGCTTTAAACGGCTGACAGGTAACAATTACACACTTAAATAGAAGTTGGAGGTAACATTGAACAGGACGGTAAATACTAATGAGCTCGAAGCTAAAAAACAGCTTGATATAATTAATGAGCTTAAAGAAAGATTTGATGACGAATTCAGAAGGACAGGCATAAGAAAGACATATCACATTGTAACCTTTGGATGCCAGATGAACAGCAGGGATTCGGAGAAAATATCGGGAATACTCAAGCAGATTGGCTATGTCGAGACGGATACCGAGGATGCCGATTTTTTGCTTTACAATACATGCACTGTCAGGGAAAATGCCAATAACCGCGTATACGGCCGGCTTGGCCATGCGGGCACGATAAAGAAGGGAAGACCGGGCATGCTGATTGCATTGTGCGGCTGCATGATGCAGGAGCCTACAGCTGTAGAAAAGATAAAAAGGCAGTTCCCGTTTGTTGATATCATATTCGGAACCCATAATATTTTCAAGCTGGCGGAGCTTATCAAGATCCGCCTTGAGAATGAAGAAAAGAGCAACAGGCAGGAAGAGCATATGGTTATTGATATCTGGAAGGGTACCGACCTGATTGTTGAAAACCTGCCGAATGACAGGAAATATCCGTTCAAAGCCGGTGTAAACATAATTTACGGATGCAATAACTTCTGCAGCTATTGTATAGTCCCCTATGTCCGGGGCAGGGAAAGAAGCCGAAATATGGATGATATTCTCGATGAAATCACCTGCCTTGCCAATGACGGTGTTAAGGAGGTTATGCTTCTTGGCCAGAACGTAAATTCCTACGGTAAGGACCTGGACCCGCCAAAGAGCTTCGCAAAGCTGCTGCTTGAGGTTGAAAAGATAGACGGTATTGAAAGAATCCGCTTTATGACATCCCATCCGAAGGATTTGTCTCAGGAGCTTATTGACGTGATGGGGGCCTCGAAAAAGCTCTGCAATCACCTGCACCTGCCGCTGCAGTCCGGAAGCACAAGACTGTTAAAAATTATGAACAGAAAATATACAAAGGAATACTACCTGGATCTTGTTTCAAGAATAAGGCGGGCTGTTCCGGACATAGCCCTGACAACGGATATTATTGTCGGCTTCCCGGGAGAAACGGAAGAGGACTTTTTGGAAACCATAGACGTGGTAAAGAAGGTAGGCTTTGACAACGCATTTACATTCCTGTATTCAAAGCGAACAGGAACCCCTGCGGCCGCCATGCCCGACCAGGTGGAGGAAAGCGTGGCCAGGGAACGCTTTGACAGGCTGCTTGAGGTTGTTCAGGAATCGGCCTTAAGAAGATCCAAAAGATATGAGAATACCGTGCAGAGAGTTTTGGTTGAGGAAGTCAATGAACAGAATAATAATTTACTCACGGGCCGTCTGGGCAGTAACATGCTTGTACATTTTGAAGGGGATTCTTCACTTGTCGGATCAATAATTCCTGTATATTTAAAGGAGAGCAAAGGGTTCTATTATATAGGAACGCGGGTATAGTTAAAGATTTTATAATGTTTTTGACGATTATGGAATGAATAAAATAACAAAGTATTTTAAAATTATACATTGACCGAAAAGGGCCTGCATTTCGCGAAGTTAAAAAAATCCTGCCCTATACTTGACAGATTATTAATTACGGTTTAAAATTTAAATGTTGTATTATTAATCACAAATGAGATTCAGATATATAGCAATCATTTAAGCAAGTGCGAAAATTGCCGTATAACTTGCTTAAATGTCATATTATGAACCATTTGTAATTGTACAATGAAAACTAAATAAGGAGGTGCTCCTGTGCCATTTGAAGTTGTAATTGCTGTTGTAATTACCTTCGTGATAGTAGCTCCTCTTGCTTGGAAATTCGCAATTGCTTATCGTATAAAGGTATACGAGGCAAAGATAGGAACAGCTGAAGAGAAAGCAAGAGAAATCATAGATGAGGCTCTGAAAACAGCTGAAACGAAGAAGAGGGAAGCACTGCTCGAAGCAAAGGAAGAATCCTTAAGGGCTAAGAATGAATTCGAGCGGGAAACAAAAGAACGAAGAGCAGAATTACAACGCTATGAAAAGCGGGTACTAGCAAAGGAAGAGGCCCTGGATCGTAAAACCGAGGCACTGGAAAAGAAGGAAGCCAAGCTTGCTGTAAAGGAAGCGGAACTCGACAAGATGAAGCAAGAGGTCGAAGTATTCCACGAAAAGCAATTACAGGAGCTGGAAAAAATCTCCGGACTTACCTCCGAACAAGCTAAGGAATATCTTTTAAAGACTGTTGAAGAAGACGTAAAACATGAAGTTGCTGTTCTCATTAAGGACTTAGAGAGTAAAGCAAAGGAAGAAGCTGATAAAAAGGCCAAGGAGTTAATTGTAACAGCCATACAACGTTGTTCCGCAGATCATGTGGCTGAAGCAACAATATCTGTCGTACAGCTTCCCAATGATGAAATGAAGGGAAGAATAATTGGCAGAGAGGGACGCAACATACGGACCTTGGAAACCTTGACAGGTGTTGATTTGATCATAGATGACACGCCTGAAGCGGTTATTTTATCAGCGTTTGATCCAATCAGAAGGGAAGTCGCAAGAATTGCGCTTGAAAAACTGATTATTGACGGAAGAATTCATCCCGCAAGAATCGAAGAGATGGTTGAAAAGGCTCAAAAAGAAGTCGACGCAATGATCAGGGAAGCCGGTGAGGCTGCCACACTTGAAGTTGGTGTTCACGGAATTCATCCTGAGCTCGTCAAGCTTCTGGGCAAGATGAAGTTCAGGACAAGCTACGGACAGAATGCACTCAAGCATTCGATAGAAGTGGCGATTTTATCAGGCTTGCTAGCCAGTGAAATAGGAGTTGATGTAAGACTTGCCAAACGTGCCGGACTGCTGCATGATATAGGAAAAGCCGTAGACCATGAGGTTGAAGGAACCCATGTGCAGATAGGCATAGAGCTCTGCAAAAAGTACAAGGAATCGCCTGTAGTGATTAATGCTATAGCAGCTCACCACGGAGATGAAGAATTCCAGTCATTGATTGCATGTATTGTTCAAGCAGCCGATACTATTTCGGCGGCAAGACCTGGAGCTAGACGAGAGACCCTAGAAACATATACCAACAGGCTTAAGCAGTTAGAAGATATTACCAACAGCTTTAAAGGAGTAGAAAAATCCTACGCTATCCAAGCGGGTAGAGAAGTTCGGGTTATGGTAATACCGGAGCAGATCAGTGATGCAGATATGGTTTTATTAGCTCGTGATTTATCCAAGAAGATTGAAAACGAGTTAGAATATCCGGGTCAGATTAAGATTAATGTAATAAGAGAATCCAGAGTCACAGAATATGCTAAATAAAGTAAAAAAGAAAATAAGAGTGTTGATAATACTATCAACACTCTTTCTTTTTAGAAAAATATTATGCAAATTGCACAACGAGTCTTTCTGTGGCGGACAGATGATGGTCAGAGATAATATTTTTTTAAAATTTTTTGATATTTTTGTTGCAATTCAAAATGATATATATTAAAATGATACTCAAAATTCCGAGTTGGCAAAATATGAATAAGTAGGGATGGTGCATTATGGCATTGACGTTGTCAAAAAAAGCTATGGCGGTAAAGCCTTCATCAACATTATCAATCACGGCAAAGGCAAACGAGCTTAAAGCAAACGGGATTGACGTAGTAGGTTTCGGAGCAGGGGAGCCGGACTTCAGTACGCCGGAAAACATATGTGAAGCGGCAAAAAAGGCGATTGACAGCGGATTTACAAAATATACACCGGTACCCGGCACAATGGAGCTTCGCAAGGCAATATGCGAGAAGTTCAGGAAATTCAATAATCTTCATTATGAACCTGACCAGATTGTTGTAAGCAACGGCGGCAAGCATTCGTTAACAAATATATTCTCCGCCATTTTAAATCCCGGTGATGAAGTTATTATACCATCACCATACTGGCTGAGCTATCCGGAGATTGTCAGGCTGGCCGATGGTGTTCCGGTATACATAAGAGCTGACAAGTCGCAGAATTACAAGATCACCGCAAAGCAGCTTGAGGAAGCCTGCACGGAAAAGACAAAGGCATTGATACTTAACTCACCCGGCAACCCGACCGGCATGGTATATACCAGGGAAGAGTTGGAGGCTATAGCAAAGGTTGCGGTTGAGAAGGACTTCTATGTTGTATCCGACGAGATGTACGAGTATTTGGTTTATGGCGGGGAAACACACGTAAGCATTGCCTCCTTGAATGAAGAAATATATAAGCGTACCATAACCTGTAGCGGAGTATCCAAGAGCTATTCCATGACGGGATGGAGAATCGGATACACCGGCTCGACCAGGGAAATCGCAAAGCTAATGAGCAGTGTCCAGAGCCATCAGACCTCCAATCCGAATTCAATAGCGCAAAAAGCCGCATATGAAGCGCTTGTAGGACCCCAGGATTTCGTTGAGAGGATGAGGGATGAGTTCGAGAAGAGGCTTAATTACATGGTTGACCGTATAAACGCCATGAAGCATGTGTCAGTGCTTAAACCGAAGGGCGCGTTTTACACGTTCGTTGATGTGGGAGGTACTTTTGATAAATCCTATAAAGGCCAAAAGGTCGGAAACGTCGACAACCTGGCAAAGATACTGATTGAGGATTACAACGTCGCCGTGATACCGTGCAACGATTTCGGTTTTGACGATCACATACGCCTTTCATATGCCATATCGATGGAAGCCATCAAGAAAGGCCTGGACAGGATAGAGAAGTACCTCAATGATTTGGAATAAAAAAACGACAGGATAAACCGGTTAACGGTAGTATTTAAAATATTTTTTAAATACTACCTATTTTTATTGATTTGTGATATATTCAAATTAATGACAATGGGAAAGAGGTAATCATATGGCTTTATATGGAATTATCGGCGTCGGAAACATGGGTTCTGCCATTCTTAGGGCAGCCGCGGCCGCGTTCGGAAAGAATGAGGTTGCATATTATGACGCGTCGGAAAGCAAATGCCGTGAGATAAAAGAGGAGCTTGGCATAATGCCCGAGACAGACGCGGCGTCGGTTTTAAAAAACTGCAAGTATCCTGTCCTGGCGGTAAAACCGCAGCAAATGGCGGGACTGTTAAAGGAAATAAAACCTTTTGCCAATCAAAACCACATATTCATATCAATTGCCGCCGGGATAAGCATTCAGTCGATAAAATCCATTTTGGGAATCTCGACTAGAGTTGTAAGAGCCATGCCAAATACACCTGCCATGCTGTTTAGGGGAGCTACCGGCGTAAGCTTTTCAAAGGATGAATACAGCGATGAAGAGAAAAAGGAACTGGATACCTTCTTTAAATCATTCGGCATATATGAGATATTTGATGAAAGCCTTATGAATGCGGTGACTTGCGCCAGCGGAAGCTCACCGGCTTATGTTTATATGTTTATTGAAGCGTTGGCTGACAGTGTCGTAAGTCTCGGAATTCCGAGGGATAAGGCTTACAAGCTTGTATCCCAGGCTGTTTTGGGCGCGGCTGCCATGGTATTGGAAACCGGCAAACATCCCGGCGTGCTGAAAGACCAGGTGTGCTCACCAGGCGGGACAACCATAGCGGGCATTAAAGCGCTGGAGGAAGGCGGATTCCGCAATGCGGTCTTAAAGGCAACGGATGCCTGCTATAAGCGGGGGAATGAGATGTCATTAGACTGACAAGCAAGGTTTACACTTAAATATTCGGAGGCTAAAATAATGGACCACTACAGAAGAATCAAGAGAGAGCTTGCTTTAAAGGGAAAAATCATTGATTTCTACAAAGATACCATCATAGTTGATGATGAAAAGGAAGTAGTGTTTGATTTTATTGAGCATAAGGGCGCTTCCGCCATGATACCCGTTGACAAGGACGGAAGAATACTCATGGTACGGCAGTACAGGAATGCCATCGACAGGTACACGCTTGAGATACCTGCAGGCGGAAAAAATCCCGGTGAGGACAACCTGGCCTGCGCAATAAGGGAATGCGAAGAAGAAACGGGTTATAGACCCCATAATGTAAAGCATTTGATTGATGTTCATACCACTGTCGCGTTCAGCAACGAGCTGATAAAGATATACTACTCAACCGATTTGACTCCCTCAAAGCAGAATCTTGACGAGGACGAATTCATGGACGTAAAGCGCTGCACAATGGACGAGCTTGTATCAATGATTTATTCGGGGGAGATCACGGACGCCAAAACAATAGCTGGCCTTTTGGCATACAAGGAAAAAATCGAACAGGCTAAATAGCTTTGGCATGTTCTATTTTTCCAAACCCGTCATATCTTTCTATTGACAATACAAGCCGGACTCTCCGCTTGTTTGTCAATAATGATAGGGCGGGATGAAACCTTGAAAACGCTGAAAACCAAGCTGCAGGGCATGAGTATTCTTCAGATCTCATTTCTTCTTATGGCTGCGGGACTGATTGCGGGCATAATATCGGCAAACATGTTCCGGCCGTTCTATTACGAAAGAATGATAAGCTACCATAATTCGGTGTTTAGTGATATTGTAAGGGAAAACATTGATTACAAGGGATTGTTTATATATATACTGGGAAAAAACTTCCGCGAATTTATTGCATTTGCCCTGTTGTCCGTTACAATACTGGGAATACCTTATATAATATTTAAGATTATTGCGTTCGGATTCACAACGGGGTTTTTCATTTCGGCTGTCGCGGCGCAATACGGGTTTAAGGGCATCTTACTGGTTCTGGCTTATCAATTTCCCCATGGCATTATATACTTTCCTATAATAATTTTATGTATACACAGAGGCTTTGAAATCTGCAGATCGATATACTACGATTCCCGGGATTACATGGGATCAATCCGAAGGAATATTAAGGCATATTTGATTTTTTGCCTTTTTATCTCGGTTCTGCTGGCTGCAGGCAGCTTTTTGGAGGCGTACGCGGGCTCTTTTTTGCTGAAGAAGGTTCTGAGCTTAATAATATAGTGTGAAAGAATATAATCATTATAGGAGGTCCAAAATGAAACAGGAGATTGAGGAGTTTACGAAGTATCTTTCGGAAGTAAAGCAGGCGTCATCTAACACGATAAAGGCTTACCAAAATGATTTAAACAAGCTGGAGGCCTTCATGAAAAGGCAAGGGATAGAAAACGCATCAAAAATAACTGAGACAAGCCTCAACTCGTATATTCTTTCATTGGAAAAGGAAAATATGTCTCCTTCGACCGTTTCAAGACATATTGCCTCAATGAAGGCATTCCTGCTGTTTCTGATAAAGCAGGGACGCATCAAAGGAGATCCTTCCGAGCGGATAAAGCCGCCCAAAATTGTTAAGAAAGCGCCGCAGATTTTGGGTGAGGACAAGGTACTTCAGCTGCTAAATCAGCCTGATATTAATACGGTTAAAGGCATTCGCGACAAAGCCATGCTGGAGCTTCTTTATGCCACGGGCATCAAGGTGTCGGAGCTAATCAACTTAAGGCTATGGGATGTAAGCCTTACGGGAAGATACATAACCTGCGGAGAAAAAAATGAAAGGACCATACCCTTTGGAAGTGCCGCAAAGGAAGCGCTGGTGGCATACTTGAACATCCGCAGTGATATGTTTGACAAAAAGAACAGCATATACCTGTTTTTAAACAGCCATGGCGAAAAACTGAGCAGGCAGGGCTTTTGGAAGATACTTAAAGAATATTCGAAGAAGGTCGGCATAGAAGATATAAATCCGAATATGATACGCCATTCGTTTGCGGCCCATATGATTGAAAACGGGGCGGATATAGGAGTGGTTCAAAAATTCCTAGGACACACGGACATAAGCACAACCCAGCTTTATCTGGCCCACAACTATCAGAACAGCAGGGAGGTATATGCTAATACGCATCCTAGAGCCTAATAAATAAAACTGGAACTTTTGTTTCCATTTATTCAATAGAGCGGAAACTTAAGTTCCAGTTTTATTTATTCAAAAATGGGAACTTTCGTTCCCATTTTTTATCTAAATCTTATCTATACATGCTCGGCGATGTAGTATATCAGCTTTTCAGATTCCTCCCATCCCAGGCAGGGATCGGTTATGGATTTGCCGTAAACATGGCCGGATACGTCCTGGTTTCCGCTTTCGATATAACTTTCTATCATTACGCCCTTGACCAGTTTTTCAATATCAGGGCTTATCTTCCTGCTGTGAAGAACCTCTTTGATTATCCTTGGCTGCTCCCAATATTTCTTGTCCGAATTGGCATGGTTTGCGTCTATTATGGCTGCGGGATTCATGAGGTTTCTTTCCTCGTACATATGAAGCAGCCTGCACAGGTCCTCATAATGGTAATTGGGAATGGACTGGCCGTGCTTGTTGACAGCGCCCCTGAGTATTGTGTGCGCCAGGGGATTTCCCGAAGTCTTTACCTCCCATTTCCTGTACAGGAATGTGTGGCTTTTCTGGGCTGCGACCACCGAATTAAGCATAACCGAAAGGTCACCGCTGGTCGGATTCTTCATGCCAGCGGGAATATCCATTCCGCTTACGGTCAGCCTGTGCTGCTGGTTTTCAACGGAGCGGGCGCCAACGGCAACGTAGGAGAGAACGTCCTCAACATATGGCCAGTTCTCCGGGTACAGCATTTCATCAGCAGCCGTAAGGCCCGATTCTGCTATGGCACGCAGGTGCATTTTCCTCATGGCGATTAATCCTTCCTGCAGGTCGGGCTCCTTCTCGGGATCCGGCTGATGGACAATCCCTTTATATCCTTCCCCGGTAGTCCTTGGTTTGTTGGTATAAACCCTCGGTACCAGTACCAGCTTGTCCTTTACCTTGTCCTGAACCTTAGCAAGCCTTGATATATAATCGCAAACCGCATCCTCATTATCCGCGGAGCATGGCCCAATGATAACAAGGAATTTATTGGATTTTCCCATAATAATATCTTTAATTTCCCTGTCTCTTTCCTTTTTCCTGATAACATCCTTTTGGGGCAAGGGATAAGCTTTCAGCAATTCGGATGGCGATATGACTTCCTTTATGAATTCAAAACTCATGTTAACCTCTCCCTTCAGAATTTGTATCATTTTATTATGTTTTTACCTGTTAGGATTAAGTCTATATAATGGTGTAAAAAGGAGTTGAGCCAAAGCGCATACCTCGGTAAAATTTAGTTGCTAAACAAATACCAAACCGAGGAGGATGAACCATGGCTCAGTTTAATATTACTATAACCGAAGAACTTTTGCACGGATTATTTTTATCAAATGGTAGGGATGAAGCATTCTCCAAATTGTTGGAGGAAATCTTCAACCAGATACTTTTAGCTCAATCTACAGAGCAAATAGGTGCTGAACCCTATGAGCGCACTGAAGAAAGAGCCG
>JAAYHD010000022.1 GCA_012735495.1 Clostridiales bacterium
AGACGAGGCGCAAGTATGGCTTGATTATTATTTTGCCGAAGATATGCCCTGGGATAAAAGCCTGACGCTTGAGCTTCCCGAATTCCCTGATACCGTGTTCGAATGGACCCCTTATAATGTTAAGGCATGCGATTTCATTCCTCAGAAGCTTTTCCATGTAATCGCACAGCTTGTCCACCAGTTCATTTCCCCGTGGGATATCCAGCATCTTTATGGAGTCGACAGCAAGTTCGGTGGTGGGAAAAACCTGTTTTATTTTAGAGTCCCGGCTATGAAATCTTCCAAACCCGCCGTCGCTGTTCTGGTTTGCCTTAAGAATCTCAACCCACTTGCTGTTATAGAATTCATCGAAAAGCTCCGGTTCAATCTCTTCCCCCATAATTCTTTTAAGCCTGTACCTGACAGCAGCACAGGGATTCATCTTATATATCCGGTCTACAACATCAAATACACTCATAAATCATACCTTCCAGGCCAATAAGCAAAATTCTAAATAATCAGGCAAATTGCTTCCATCCAATCCCTAATCGCCTTCGTTATGAAAGTAATGCTCCTGCCTGGCATGGGAAATAATGCTTCGGACAAACTCCGATATGACCTCAGGCGCCTTATCAAAGACTATCTTGTTGCGCTTAAGTACCTTATCCACAGTAACATGGTGTTCCTTCCACATCTTCCCCTTTGAGCCGGCATTCAAGATTAACGGCTGAATGCGATCGACAATTGATGCGCATATGGCTTCCTTCGTGTCCATCCCTTCAAATTCCTGCCACAGCCCGGAAAACTCGTCTGCCTGGTCCTGTGGAAGCAGTGAGAACAGCTTTTCGGCCGCTTCTCCTTCCCTGTCTTCCTTTCCAATGTTGGCCTGCTCGTCATAGGCGAATGTATCACCCGCATATATTTCAACGAGGTCGTGAATCAAGACCATTTTCATCGTCTTAAGTACGTCAATTCCTTCAAAATACTCCGATAAAATCATAACCATCATGGCAAGGTGCCATGAATGCTCCGCGTCATTCTCCCTGCGGGATCCGTCGGAAAGATAATTGCGCCGCATGACTTGTTTTATCTTGTCAATCTCCTTTATAAACTGCATTTGCTTCTGTAAACGTGTAAGCTCCATAATAGTCCTCCTGATTTTATGTCAACTCTGCCTGCCTTGTTTTTTCCATGGCCTGTCCTTCTTCAGCCAACCGTTCTTTTCCCAGTAATCCCTGTCCGTCATGTTCCATGTATTTGATTGCTGTATTTTTCTCATAACATTAAACATTAACCTTGTCTTGAATCCCGGTTTTGCCCTTCCTATCTTCTTCTTTATAGAATCGGCCGTTTCCTGCGTCCTTTTTATAATCCGCTCCCTTTTCTTCTCCGGTACATCGTCCCAGCAGGACGCATTCACGTTAAAACTCAGCCGGTAAATCCTTGGCACACCCCACCAGAACATCTGCCTTGCCATGGATTTGGTTACATTCCTTGCCCCGGAGCCTGCGGCCGTGGATATTGCGACACCTATTTTGGAGAACATCTCCTTCCTCGGCCTGTGGGGCATCCACATATACCCGTAATGATCGAACAATGTCTTTAGCTGCCCCGTCATCTCAATGCAGTAAGTTGGAGAATCGAAAATTATAACATCCGACATAAGCATTGAATCCAAGATCTTTAAGGCCTTTTCCGATTGATAGCAGTTTTCCTCACCCTTTAGGATGCACCGAAAGCACCCTACACAGTACTCAGGCGTATCCTTCGGCATGAAATACTCGTGCACGACGGTTTCGCTGCCTTCAGTCAGCCGTTCTTTCAGGATTTCCGTGATGTGATATGTACTTCCCTTGTGCTGTTGGCCATGGATAATTGTTATTGTCATTACAAATAACCCCTTTTCATTTACTGCACAGCATACTTTAACTCTTGCTCAAAAATCTGCGGGCTTTTAAATTACCTGGACCTTGACTAATAATAAAAAAGACATATTCATATTCTTACTAAGATTATATTAGCAGAATATAAATATGTCCATAGTAACAATTATTGCTGCTCCATCATCCGCTTGCTGTAATTATGGGCCTGCTCCAGCATCATGTCCTTTACCTTCATCAGGCGGACCTGCGTGCTGCGCTCATTTTCGTCAAGCTTCATCATGATGTACTTTATCTTTTCCTGCATATCCGGAATCATTACATGCTCCAGGGCGTTAACCCTACGCCTGGTCTTTTCTATTTCTGCGGCCAGCAGCTGGCAGGCCTTCTCGACCTCGGCAAGCTTGAGCATGTCAGGCAGGATGTCTGCCAGGCTTTTGACGGCATCATCAAGGTCGCTTGATGTAAAGGCGTAACCGTAAGGATAAATATCGTGCTCGTCCGCGGTCTTTGTCTTATATTCAAACTGCGGTATGTCAACACTCATGACATTCCTGGTGTGAATATCAAGATAAACCTCCTGCCTGGGCGCCATGAGCGACACGTTTATAATCTCGTCGTCCATGACGGACCTTGCCAGGACGAAATTCTTGTTGGCACGGTTAATTCCGGCTTCAACCTTTTCACGAAGCGCCTTGTTCTCCCTGACCATATCGAGGAATTTCCTCATAAGCTCGTCCCTCTTATCCTTAAGGAGCTTATGGCCTCGGATGGCGGTTACAAGCTTCCTCTTCAGCTTTGTCAATTCCATTCGGGTAGGGTTTACTTGTGTGGTAATCATGTCACCTACTCCTTATCATAATATTCGTCAAGCAGCTCATCCTTGATTCTCTTAAGTTCCGCCCTGGGCAGCATTCTAAGGAGCTTCCATCCTAAATCCAGGGTTTCCTCTATGCTGCGGTCGGTTTCAAAGCCCTGGGATACATACTCTCTTTCAAATGCGTCCGCAAATTCCGCATACAGCTTGTCTATATCGGTAAGGGCGGCCTCGCCAAGAACCACCATCAGTTCCTTTGCCTCCTTGCCTCTTGCGTATGCGGCAAATATCTGGTTCATGGTATTGGCATGGTCCTTCCTCGTCTTTCCTTCACCGATACCCTTGTCTTTAAGACGGGACAGCGAAGGCAGCACGTCTATCGGCGGCTCGATACCCTGGCGGTACAGCTCGCGGCTCAAGATAATCTGGCCCTCGGTGATGTATCCGGTAAGGTCCGGTATCGGATGGGTCTTGTCATCCTCCGGCATGGACAGTATCGGGATTAGCGTTATGCTTCCCGGTTTGCCCTTCTTGCGGCCCGCTCTCTCGTAAAGGGTGGCAAGGTCGGTATACATATAACCGGGATAACCGCGGCGGCCCGGAACCTCCTTGCGGGCCGCGGAAACCTCTCTTAATGAATCCGCATAGTTTGTTATATCTGTAAGGATTACAAGCACATGCATGTCCTTGTCAAATGCCAGGTATTCAGCTGCGGTAAGAGCCATTCTGGGCGTTGCTATACGCTCAATTGCCGGGTCATTGGCCAGGTTGATGAACATGACCGCCCTGTCAATCGCGCCGGTCTTGCGGAATGATTCTATGAAGAAATTTGCCTCTTCAAAGGTAATACCCATGGCGGCAAATACAACTGCGAACGGCTCGGAAGTTCCGCGAACCTTGGCTTGTCTTGCGATCTGCGCGGCAAGCTGTGCATGGGGAAGGCCGCTTGCCGAGAATATCGGAAGCTTCTGTCCGCGTACCAGCGTGTTCAGCCCGTCTATGGCCGATACGCCTGTCTGGATAAACTCCTGCGGGTAGTTTCTTGCCGCGGGATTTATGGGCAGGCCGTTTATATCCAGCCTCTCTTCGGGCAGGATCTCGGGCCCGTTGTCAATCGGGCGCCCCAAGCCGTCGAAAACACGGCTCAGCATATCCTCGGACACGCCAAGCTCCATGCTCCGGCCAAGGAAACGCACCTTGCTGCTTGCCAGGTTTATACCGGCGGAGCTTTCAAAGAGCTGGACAAGGGCATTGCCCCCGTCTATTTCGAGAACCCTGCAGCGGCGTTTTTCGCCGTTGACAAGCTCGATTTCGCCAAGCTCGTCATAAGCAACTCCTTCTACTCCCTGTACCAGCATCAGAGGGCCGGCAACCTCGCGAATCGATCTATATTCCTTTGGCATCAGGCTCCCTCCTTCTGTACAAGCTCCTGGATTTCCGTTTTTAGCTGCATAAGGATTTCTTCATATTCCTTCTGCATTTTGTCCTTCGTAACGTATTTGAAACGTCCGATTCTTTCCCTGACAGGCAGCTTGACCAAATCATCTATGTTGAGCTTGTTCAAATTCTCAAGTGAAACATCATAAAACTGGAGTACCAAATCCATCATCAAGTACTGCTTATCCAGGCTTGTATATGTGTCAACCTCATGGAAGGCATCCTGATGCAGGTAGTCTTCACGAATGGACCTTGCGGCCTCTAGCTTTAGGCGGTCAGGCGCGGACAGCGCGTCCATGCCAACCAGCTTGACTATCTCATCAAGCTCCGCTTCGTCATTCAGCAGCTTCATCATACGCGCCTTCATGGTGCTCCAATTGCTGTTGACATTGGCATTGAACCATTTATTCAGATCATACAATGAATAACTGGTCAGCCAGTTAATGGCCGGGAAATGCCTTCTGTAAGCCAGGTTGGCATCCAGCCCCCAGAATACCTTGACTATTCGCAGCGTAGCCTGCGATACAGGCTCAGATATATCACCGCCCGGAGGGGAAACCGCACCGATTGCGGATACCGAGCCTTCCCTTCCTTCCTTGCCAAGGCTTATAACTCTTCCTGCCCGCTCATAAAACTGTGCCAGGCGGCTTGCAAGGTAAGCGGGATATCCCTCTTCACCGGGCATTTCCTCAAGGCGTCCCGACATCTCACGAAGGGCCTCGGCCCAGCGGGATGTGGAATCCGCCATCAGGGCTACGGAATATCCCATGTCGCGGAAGTATTCCGCTATCGTTATTCCTACATATATTGAAGCCTCACGGGCTGCAACCGGCATGTCGGAGGTGTTGGCTATAAGCACGGTACGTTCCATAAGGGATTTTCCGGTCTTTGGATCCTTAAGCTCCGGAAACTCGTTCAATACGTCCGTCATCTCGTTCCCGCGTTCGCCGCATCCGATATATACCACGATATCGGCTTCAGCCCACTTGGCAAGCTGATGCTGCACAACGGTCTTTCCGCTTCCGAAGGGGCCGGGGATGGCTGCGACTCCGCCCTTGGCTATCGGAAACAGCGTATCTATAATTCTTTGACCCGTAACCATCGGCTGGTCGGGAGACAGCTTCTGCCTGTATGGTCTTCCCTGGCGGACGGGCCATTTCTGCATTAGCGTAAGATTTTCCGTTGTCTTATCATCTTTTTCCAGTACGGCAACGGTATCAACAACCGTGTAATCTCCTTCGGCTATTGATATTATCTTTCCCTTCATGCCTACAGGAACCATTATTTTTTGTGTTACTATCTCTGTTTCCCTAACGGTACCGATAATGTCTCCTCCCTCAACTTCGGTACCGGCCTCAACCGTGGGAACAAAATGCCACTTTTTCTCCCTGTCCAGGGCGGGTATCTCAATACCACGCTGTAAGTTTGTTCCAGTTGCTTTCATGATTTCAACCAGGGGCCGCTGTATACCGTCAAATATGCTTCCTATAAGTCCAGGGCCCAGTTCCGCGCTGAGCGGAGTTCCTGTCGATTCAACAGGCTCACCGGGTCCAAGCCCTGATGTTTCCTCATAAACCTGGATGGACGCCTGGTCGCCGTGCATTTCGATTATCTCACCAATAAGACGCTGCCTGCTTACACGTACAACGTCGAACATGTTGGCATCATGCATGCCTTCGGCAACTACCAGTGGGCCGGACACTTTCTTTATAGTGCCTTTGCTCATATTTTTCACCTGCTTTACGATTGTTTTATCATTAATAATGATTATTCGTTGTTAAATATAATATCGGAGCCTACCGCACGCTCCACGGATTTCTTTACATTTCTCATACCCATTCCGGTATTGCCCGATACACCCGGAATCGGTATTATGGCCGGAACCTGCATGGCCGAATAACGGTCTATCTCCGATTCCAGCATGGCCTGAAGGCTTTCCGTGATGTAAATGACCGCATATCTTCCGTCGGTCAGCTCCTTTAAAAGCTTTGAAGCCTCCGCGGCATTGTCAACCGGCCAGGTATCCAGTCCGATTGCGGCAAAACCGTATATACTGTCACGTTCACCTAAAACCGCTACCCTATACATACATTTCCCTCAATCTTTCCCGTATAATATCATCCGAAATGTCATTTCTCTTTCCTGACAGAAGAATTCTTACCGTCTTTATCTCGTTTTCCCTTGCAAGCAAATATGCTGCCAAAGGTGAAAATGTAAAAGGATTATATTTCTGAGGTTTGATGTATTCAATAATCCTGTTGTCAAACCAGCGCTCAAAGGCCTGTGAGGATTCCATAAGTGCCGGCACCGCGTCGGCATAATCCGTGGTCAGCAAGTAATTATAAATGGAATCAATGCCTTCAAGCGTGCTTTGAATCAGCCTGTTTATATCCAGGCTGTCGCATTCACAAAGCGCTCTCTTAAGAAACGCTTCATCCTTTCCGGTTTTAGCGCTTCTTATGGCAATATTGATATCTGCCGCCGCAACCTTTAGCTCCGCATAATGCGCTATAAGCTCGTTTCCCGTGGATTTCCCGAGGGAATACATCTTAGCAAGGGCAGCCTTATCAAGAACAATGTCACAAAGCTGGCTGTCACCGGTGTGAAGCTGCAATTGGTACGCTTCTTCGGCAACATCCCTCATATCCTCGGGAAGCAGTGAAAAATCATGTTCCTTCACTGCGCGGATTATTATCCCGGAATCTATCGTTCCGTTTGATATATATATATTAGGAATTTCATATCCCTTATATACCTGCTTTATGGCAGCCTTCAAATTATGATAGTCATTGGCAACCAAAAATGTATGAAAATAAGATATATCCTTGACCAATTCCTTCAGAAGCTCCCAGGTTTTTTCCCTTTCCGAAGCCAAAATCTGTTCCGCTGTCCGGTCGCCGTCTTTGCCCCAGCCCTTATCGGTCAGGTATTTAAGGCATTCTGTTTCGCTCTTGCAGTTCATAAGCTGTTCAATATCCGATTTGCCCAGCAATGTCATTTCTTTGAACCTGATCCTTGCAACGGCATTGATAAACCGGTCTGAATCGGAATATAAAACCTGCTTTTGGTTCAACACTATATCACCTGCCTTCCGCTCCTTATTCGAACAGGAATGCGTTCAGTTTATCCTGAAGCTCATCCTTCGCATCGCTGAACAACGCGTCAAAGGAGCAGTTCTCTTCAATGTCTCCGTATACGAGTATAAATCCTCCGTCTATCTTCACACTCTCGTCGGATACGATAAGTGAAGCGTTCTCCTTATCCTTCAGAACCAATTCCAGGCTTTTTTCAAAATCCTTCGGCAGGCGATCAAGATCGGCCTTCGAGAATTTGATGACTCCTGCCTGTGAATATGCATACTTCCTGACCATTTGCAGGATCATATCGAAGTATTCTTTATCCGATAGACCCGCAAGCTTCCGCTTGGCCTTTTGGATAATATCGTTAATGATTTTCTGCTTCGCGTCCAGGATCATCTGCCGCTTTACAAGCCTTGCGCCGGATTCGGCTCTGTCCATAATTACCTTTATTTCAGATGCAGGCTTTTCGGCAATCTTGGCTGCACACTGTTTTGCCTCCTCCTTGGCCTCGGATATAATCCTGTCTGACTCCTCCCTGGCCTCGGCAAGTATTTTGTCGGCATTTGCCTGTGCATCCGCTTCAATCACCTTGATCATCTTTTCCAATCCAGTCATTTAAACCTCCATCTGCCGCACCTGCGGCAAACAATTACGTATTATATATTAATGCCGCTTATTCCGCTTACTGCAAGAATTGAAATAAGAAGCGCCAGGATGGCATAAGTCTCAACCATTGCGGGGAAAATCATGGACTTACCGAACTGGTCAGGCCTCTTTGCGAGAACACCCATGCTTGCGATTGCAGCATTAGCCTGCCTTATGGCGGATGCGTAGCCAACTATTGTCATAGGCATGCATGCTGCCAGGTAAAGCAGCCCCTTGACCAGGGATATGTCGCTGCTGCCGCCCAAAACACCTATCTGGGCAAAGGTTATGAAAGCAATAATCAAGCCATATATTCCCTGGGTACCGGGAAGAAGCTGCAGGATAAGAGCCTTTGCAAAAAGGGATGGATCTTCGGTTATAATGCCCGCAGCTGTTATACCACCCTTACTTACTCCTTTTGCCGAAGCAATACCCGGAACCAAAGCTGCCAATGCCGCTCCAAGAACAGCAAAAAATACGCCACTTTCATTTAAAAATTCCTTCATTATGAACTCTCCTTTATCTTGTAATATTTTGTCTTTATGCTGAAGGGCTTAAAGATGTTTCCTCCGCCCTCGTAAAACTTACCAAAAAACTCCACATACTGCAAACGGTTTGTATGGACATATGCCCCAAGCAGGTTTATGGCCATGTTCAGTAAATGCCCTACCACCACAATGATTATAAAGAATATGGTTCCAACAACGCCTTTTGCCAGCATGGATGCCATCTGGTTTACAACCGTCCCGATTATTCCTGTTGCAAGACCCAGGGCCAACAGCCTGGAATATGACAACACGTCACTCAGGTAGCCCGACAGGCCGTACAAAGCATACAGGCCTTTAAGGAAACGCTTGAACGGGTTCCTGGATTCCCTTCCGTTAGTTAGAACGATTCCAAGTGCCGCTGCTACAAAGGCAATCTTGGCGGCATCCACCGCTGTGTCCGGAATATTTGGGCTTATACCCAATATATCGGTAACCATCTTCATTGAAAGAAGGAGTATTGCGCTGCTTATCAGTATGGCATACCAAAATACCACGTCATATATAAACCCCTTGATATCCTTACGCCTGATAAGCTGATATCCCTTCATGCCCAGGCCGGTCAAAAGGTGTAACAGGCCTACGGCCATTGAGAATGTCAGCATGAGCATGGGTTTCTCCACGGGATAGAACCAAAGCGGAGGTATGATCGGCAAATCGGTTGCCCCGAAATATATTTTTGCCACGATATCTATTATATCCCCAAAATAGCTGCTGAACATAATGCCCCAGAATATGGTGGCTATGCCGCAGTACAGGTACATCTTAAGGGTTTTCCTCATGGATTCTTCTATGGTATCCCTGAATTTTATAAGGCCGACACCGCACGCTATTACCATGAGCAGCCCATATCCGGCATCGGACAACATAAGGCCGAACAATGCATAGTAGAACAATGACATTACCATCGTGGGATCGACTTCGCCCTTGCCCGGAGGGCTGTACGAGTTAACCACGCTTTCCAAAGGAGCGCTGAAACCGTTGTTTTTATAAAGCACCGGTACATCATCCTTCTTTTTGGGTTCCTCAAACTCCACGTATGCAGTAAACTTCGCCGTCAGCTCCTCCTGGAGGGATGCCCCGTCCTTTTTCGGGATGAAACCGGTGACTATAAATACATTCTTTGATTGAAGAAGCGTTTCAAGCACCTCGTATTTCTCCAGCCGCATGGTGTCGTAATCCCGCAGGAACTTCAGATCGCTGCGGTATTCATCATAAGAAACCATCTCGTCTATGGAGGCGTCTATCTGAATTTGGATATCTTCCATCTGCTGGTCAAGCTGTATAAGCTTTTCTGCCGGCGGTATATCGATGGACAACGACGGAAGGGCAAAATCCATTTCCCTAAGGATTTCGTATACCTTGTCCTTATGGTCTTTTAAGCACAATACAAATATGCAGGTCTGATCCCTGGACGCGCTGATAATATTGACATCAAGCGGCATATACTGGGCCAGTCTTTCATATATTTCTTCCGCAGTATATGGCCTGGGCAAAGTTCCAATAAATCCTGCTGTGTATTTTGTTCCTTTAAAGTTTAAGGGTATATCCAGATTCACCCACGGTTTGATAATCTCAACCTGTGTCTGAAGCTTTGACAGCTCAGCCCGGCATTCGGCAATATATTTTGTCAGCTCGATTATCCTTTTGGCCTTATCTATCGTGGGCATATATTTTTCTTTGAATGAATCGTACGCTTCAACAGGCAGTTCTTTTCTGCCCTGCAATGAAGCAAGAAGTGAATGATCTTCCTTCACGTAATTATTAAGAACAGCCAGGCTTTCATCCGCTATGGCTATGTTTTTTTCCAGGCTTTGCCTTACCGTGGAGTAATCGGACCTGCTGAATACCTTGTCCTCCTTCAGCATTTTCCTTACTTCCACCACGCCGCGCCGCTGTAAAAGCTCAAGTATCTGTTTTCTGTCCTTTTTTAACGCATAAATATAAATACGCTGCATCTGCAGCAGTGCCATTTTGAATGCACCTCCGTAACCTCAGGTCATACTACGCTGGAAATAACCAGGTTTATTGCATCCTCTTCCTTGGTTTTCGCCATTTCAATAAGCTGCCGTACTTCCTTCTCCGCTTCTTTTTTTGCTTCCTCGATTATCAGCTCGCTGCGCCGTACGGCATCCTTTATGTCATTTTCCGCCTTCTTTTGGGCTTCGTCCGTCATATCGGCCAGAATTTTCCCGGCTTTTTTTCTTGCTTCCGATAAAATAGCGTCTTTTTTTTCCAGAGCCTCTTTTATCAGCTTTTCGGCGGCAATTTCAGCATCACGGACAGCCTTAACCGTTTCCTTTGCCATTGGCCCACCTCAATATATTGTATTTAAAATTAAACATCTCCAACTATTATATCCTATTTAACCTATTTATTCAACCAATACCATCAAAAAAAGCCGCCCATGAATAATCACGAACAGCTTCTTTTTATATCTAAACTCCCCTACCCGTTTATATCTTTAACTGTTTCTCCCGGAAGGAGCTTTCCTTCCACAACAATTCTCTCTATAATATTAGCCTTTGGATTGATTATCGCTTCGATCAGCTTCTGCGCCGCGTATTTGCCCAAAGCCTTGGTGTCCTGCATATATGTAGTCAGCTTCGGATCAAGAACCTGCGAAAGAAGAATTCCATCGTAACCGACAATTGATATATCATCCGGTATTACCAGCCCTGCTTCCCTGATGGCGTTGATTCCTCCGATGCATGAGAAATCATCGGGGAATATAATGCATGTGGGCCGGTTCTTGAGCGCCAGCAATTCTTTTGTCAGCTTGTATGTCGTCTCCGTATCATGGTATATGCCGTCCTTGACATAATCGTCCGGTATGCTGATATTGAGTTCACTCAAGGTTCTGTAGAAGCTTCCTATACGGTTCTGTGTAACGGAAGAATCGGCTCCGTGAATATATGCTATTCTCCTGTGCCCCTTATCGTACAGATAATGTATAATCTCCCTCATGCCCTTGATATTGTCCGATACAATGGCAGTTCGGTTATCAAAAACATGGTCTATTGTAACAACCGGAAGATCACCGTTGATAAGCTCCAGAACATCAGGATCCGAAAAATCAATACATGCGATGACAACACCGTCTACTCCCCTGTATTTGCTGTGCTCATAATAGGACATCTTTCTAAGGCCCATGTGCTTGTTAATGAATGTTATATCAAAGCCCTGGCTTTCTGCTTCCACCTTGAAGCTGTCCAACACATTGGCAAAGTATTCATGGGTCAGACCGCTCTGGGCCTCATCCACGAACAGGACCCCGATATTATAAGTTCTGTTGGTTTTAAGGGCCCTCGCGAATGAGTTGGGGTAATATCCCATCTCCCTTGCAACTGCCAGAATATGCTGCTTTGTAGCTTCGGAAATATCACTGTGATTGTTCAAAGCCTTGCTGACGGTAGCCACCGAAACGCCGCATCTGACTGATATATCCTTGATTGAAACCATTCGTATCCCCTACTTGCTGTTAAATTTATGCAATTACTTAATCGATTTCTAAAATACATCTTGTACATTTTATACAAGTGTGTTGATTATTTTAACTCTATTTAAATATTATTGACTAATAATTTGACTTGTTAAATATATATTACCTCTTTTATTTGCCATATGCAAGTGTTTTTTTATGCTTTTTGCTTAATCGTTTTCGGTATTTTTAATATTTCTTTATTACTATTTCCGAAAAAATCAAAGAAAATGCCTTTTGTTTTGAATAATAAACGGAAAAACAAGATATAATAATGCACAGATACGGATAAGACTCATCGACACCATTGTGTTACCGGAATTAAACGAGTACATCCGTATCTGGATAATAGAGAGGAATGTTTGTAATTTGGTCTCAAGAATTACAGACAGCACATCAATGACAACTGAATATTGAGACACGAGACGACAGACAGCAGGGATGTAAATCCCTGCTTCTGTCATTTATGCTATTCCATTTCTATTCTGCATATTTGCGAAGGTCATAACCCGAAGGAGCCTGGTAAATCCTTAGTCCGAATTCCTTGGCAACCGCATATATGTGATCGAAAATGTCAGACTGGACCTTCTCGTAATTAACCCATGAAGTGTCTTTGGTAAATGCGTAGATTTCCAAAGGTATGCCGGTTTCACCCGGCGCCAACTGGCGTACCATCATAATCATGTCACGGTTGATGCCTGGATGATTGCTTATATAATTTTGAAGATAAGCACGGAATGTTCCCAGATTGGTCATGCGTCTTCCGTTTATTAACTGTCCGGTGTCTATATTATTGCTTAAGTTATACTCTTCAATCTCCTTCTCCTTGTTTATAATATAGTCTTTCAGGTAATGCACTTTTTTAAATTTCTCAATCATTTCCCCGGTACAGAACATAACGGAGTTGACGTCTATATATATTGCCCGTTTTATTCTTCTGCCGCCCGACGCAAACATCCCTCTCCAGTTTTTGAATGAATCGGAAACGAGCGCATACGCGGGTATGGTTACATATGTCTTGTCCCAGTTCTGAACCTTTACGGTATTCAGGGTTATGTCCACGACATCCCCATCAGCGCCGTACTTCTCCATCTCAATCCAATCGCCGATCCTAAGCATATCGTTTGATGTCAGCATTATGCCCGCTATAAATCCCAGTATTGCGTCCTTGAATACAAAGGAGAATACCGCCGCCAGCGCTCCGATGCTGCTTAGGAGCAACAGCGGGCTCTGTCCGATCAGCGTTGCTATGATTACAATGCCGATCACAAGAAATGCCGCAATCTTTACAATTTGCAGAAGGCCTTTTATCGGCCTGACCTTTGAGACGGGTTTTTTACGGTATAAATCATCGATTGAATCAAGCAGCGAGCTTATGACAAACATGAGCACAACCAATACATAGGCTGAAGCCAGCCGTTCGACCACTCCGGCAAAAGCCTTATTCTCATAAATGCCGGACAGGCTGTAGAATATTATCCCCGGTGCAATCATAACCGCCCGGTGGACAAACCTTCTCTCCAACAGGACATCGTCCCACTCATGCTTGCTTCTCTTTGCTATTTTTGATACTATGCCGATAACTATTTTCTTCAGTATAAGGTTGATAAGTATACAGACAGCAATTATTGCGAGCGTGATGGCAAGCTCAGCCAACATACCCGCAATTTTATCATCCGCACCCCTATCAATAAAATAGTTGGTCAGCAGATCCTTCATCTCAAACAGCCTCCCTCAATTATATCCGCCAGGGAATCCTCATGCAAGCAGGATTTTTTGTCTATATAACCGGTACTGTGAAAGCATTCCTTCATAAACAGGAATGAGGTATGGATTGGTCCTTATATCCCGCGGCTTGACCAGGGCATAGCTCTTGCTGAAAATATTAATGCCGCTTTTCTCCAGCACATAGGCGACAAACTGGGAACAGAAATACCTTGATTTTGACCTTACCGGAATATTGAATGCGGCAGCAATAAGCCCGAGGTAATTATATGAATACGAATTCTTATTCCGGACGAATATATCAATTTCTTTTCTCAGGTTTTGATATTGCCGTTCGGTTATGTACAGGCGGTAGATGCTGCATCGTGTTGATTTAAACCGCCCGAACACCCCACGGTCAATATACTCCCTTATAAACCCCGCGTTGAACGGGTTGTACTTCCCCCGTCTTGCAAAGCTGTACATTTCCTCCAGGTTCTCGTCAAAAGCTATTGAAGCATGGGCAAAAGGTTCTTTTGTGTACAGCTTTATAGCCCTGGCCGGATAGGTTTTGGTCTGGGTCAGCACTATATAGATTGTCCTGTTTTTTTGCTCATAAGGTTTATAGCTTATCATATCATACCTGCTTGTAATAATGTATATTTTTATATAATGTTTCTATTTATAATTCTGTTTTTATAAATTTTATAAATTTTTTATTTATACTAGAGACAATTATATAATACAGGTATGATTTTATCAATACATATCAGGCATCCATGCCTGTATATATCATCAGGGCGTCCCTGAAGAACTTTGCCATGCCCGGTTTTCTTGTGTCGTAAAAGGCTGTAAACCGCTCATCATCCACATACATCTGCGCAAGTCCCGCATGCCTCTGCTTGCTGTAATCCTTCCACACAAACATAAGCCATTGCTTATGCAGCTCACAGGCCTTTTGGGCCAGATCCCCCGCAGGGTCGCCGGTTTCAAACGCGGCTTCCAGTGTATCGAGCACCTCGCTGCCAAGCCTTTCAAACTGCTCATACTGCTCCTTTGTCAAATTAAGAAGCTTTTTATTAGAAGAGTCCACCGCTTCCTCACCGTATTTCTCACGGATTTCCTTACCGTACCTGCGCTCGTTTTCTTCAACAAGTTCCTTCTTAAGTCCTTCAAATTTCTCGTGATTGCTCATCTTTATTCTCCCTTCCAATGATTTAATTGTTTTTTCAACATTGTTAATCAGTATATCCAGCTGTTTTCTTCTCTCCAGGAGCATTTCCCTATGTCCGGCAAGCGCTTTTGCAGCGTCAAAGTCAGGTGCGTCCAGCATTTCCTTTATCTTGTCCAGGTTGAAATCCAGTTCCCTGAAAAACAGTATCTGCTGCAGCCGGTCAACCTCTTCCTGTCCATATACCCTGTAGCCGGACGTATTTATCCTTGCAGGCTTAAGCAGCTCGATTTCGTCATAATACCTCAGGGTCCTGGTGCTGACACCGGCCATTTTAGCCAGCTTCAATATGGTATACAACCATTCTTCACCTCCTTACAAGGCCATAATAAACCTTTACGTTACGTTAATGTCAATAACAAAATAAAAAAACATATAAAATCTAATTAATTGACACCTTGCTTATTATAGGCTATATTAAATAATCATTATAATATCAGCCAATACGCAGATTATGCTATACTGGGGAGGTAAATATGAGAAAAAAAGCAGCAGTTTTGATGGGCAGTGATTCGGACCTGCCCGTTGTCCAGGGTGCTATCCGCACTCTTAAGGATTTTGGTGTTGAAACCGAGGTTCATATCATGAGCGCACACCGCACACCCCACAAGGTTATGGAGTTTGCGTCAGGCGCAAGGGAAAACGGCTTCGGCGTTATCATATGCGCGGCAGGAAAAGCGGCTCATCTTGCCGGAGTGGTTGCATCCCATACCACCCTGCCTGTAATAGGTATTCCCATGAAATCTTCGGCCCTCGACGGTCTTGACGCCTTACTGTCCACCGTCCAGATGCCGAAGGGAATTCCCGTAGCCACGGTAGCCATTGACGGAGCCGACAACGCGGCGCTGCTTGCGGTTCAAATTCTTGCCGTAAATGACGAAGAACTGGCGAAGAAGCTCCAGGATATGAGAACTAAAATGACCGCCGAAATAGCGGAAAAGGACAAAAAGCTTCAGGAGAAACTGTAAGCTTGAGATAAGCGATTGAAAGCATGATATTTAAGACTTAAGATATGCAAAACTAAAGATATTAAAAATGGACTATGCTTCTGTTACCGATGCATAGTCCTTTAATAATAATTGTAATTTTCCATATCCGCCAGCAGCAGATTCGGAACCCGGTCATCCTGAATCGGTCTGCTCATCAGGAATCCCTGTATGTAATCACAGCCCGACAGCCTTAAGAAATCCAGCTGCTCCTTGTATTCAACGCCCTCCGCCACCACCTCGATATCCAGTTGGTGGGCCAGGTTTATTATGTACTTGATTATCTGGTTCATCGTTTCGTCCTTGCCGATTTTGTCTATGAAGGACCTGTCTATCTTTAAGACATTAATCGGGAGCAGCTGCAGGTAATTAATTGATGCGTATCCCGTTCCGAAATCGTCCAGCGCAATCCTGATTCCCATACCTCTCAGCTTGTGAATTATTTCACTTATGTGCTCAGGATAAGATATAAGCACGGACTCTGTGATTTCAAGCTCCAGGTATCTTCCGTCAAACCCTGTGTCATTCAGAACCTCCTCTATCATTTGCACGAATGAAGGCTCTATCATTTGTATTACCGAAACATTTATGGAAACCACCGTTCTTACCTGGTGCTTCCTATGTAAATCCACAAATTTTGTAAGCACTTCCTTCATGATCCATTTGCCCAGATCGACAATAACGCCGGTTTCTTCGGCAATCGGTATGAATTGGGATGGGCTTACATATCCTATGCCCGGATATTTCCATCTTGCCAATGCTTCGAATCCCCGAAGCTTGAGTGTCGCGCAATTATACATGGGCTGATATTCCATGTACAGCTCGTTGTTCTTTAACGAGTACATCAGCCCGTTTTCAATCTGAAGCCTTCTTGCAACCTCCTGCTGCATCTCACTGGTGAAGAATTGGATATGGTTCTTGCCCATGCTTTTTGCCGCGTTCATTGCTATGAAAGAGCTTCTGACCAGTGTGATAACATCCGTTCCGTCATTGGGATATCCCGCGATTCCAAAGCTTGCGCTGACATGGTATTCCTTGCCGGCCACGGTTACCTGTTCCTTAAGCGCCAGACGGAAGCTCTCGATATAATCTATCAGGTTGTCATCTTCCATGTATTCCGGAATCAGCAGGTAGAATTCATCACCGCTTGAATGTCCGAGTATATCCTGCGGCCTTTTTATCGCGTTCCATCTGCGTGTAACCTGGCATAGAATTTCGTCGCCCACATTATATCCGGCAACCTCGTTTAATCTCCTGAAATCGTCAAAATCTATGTGAACCAGGTAAAACTTGTCACCATGTTCCCTTTTGATGAGCTTGTCCATTTCTTCAAATATCATATTCCTGTTCGGGAGTCCCGTAAGGCTGTTGTAGTAGACCAGATGGTGAAGTTTTTTCTCGTTTTCCTTGCATAATTTCGTATAGTAATACAAATCTTTAAGACGCCTTCTTACGGCTATGGTATGGATGGTCGCAAATATGATTATTATGATTGAGCTTGCAGGAAATAAAGCCAGCAGCTTTTGTTCACTGTCGAAGAATAAAAACACCGCAGCAACACCAAAGAATAGAACCGAAATACTCACCGTAAGTCCTATCCTTAGTGCTGTCCTTTTTTTAAGAATACCTGGTAATTCAAGCTTGTCGTTTTGATTAAGTGCGTCATTTTTCCGCTGCATAATCCGTCCTTTACCAAAAAAAGTAGTATGTTATAATTAAGAATAATAACATACTACTTTTATAAAGTCCATAACTTTTGTTCAATAACTATATTAATTTATGTATATCACTTATCCGTTCCGGCCTTCAGCTCAACTTCACTGACTACAACCTCTTCACCGGACTCCTCTGTTTCAGTTTCGACTATCTTGGCAACGGTTATGGATGCAACCTGCTGATCTTCGTCTGCGTCCGTCTTGAGTCCTTCGCCAAGAACGAGGTCCTTAACATATATGACATCCCCATCTTCCCTATTCGACACGTCTACTTCGATGAATTCCGGTATGTTCTGAGGCAATCCGATTAGCGGTATTTCATCCATTACCCTGTTAAGCACCAAGCGTTTCGACTCCAGGAATTCTTTCCCGGTAAACCTTATGGCCACATCAACCTTTATCTCCTCATTGAGGGAAACCTTTTGAAAGTCGATATGATAATAGTCATATTTGAGAGGAGAATACTCGATTTTCTTTATCATTACATCATAGCTTGAGCTGTCGGAGGCATGAAGCTTCAGGATAGCGTTTCGCCCATGTTTCCTAATAACCCTCCTGAGTTCATCCTTCCTTACGGCAATCGGCACCGAAGTATCACCCTTCCTGGTGATTATGCCGATGGCATAGCCGTTGTTTATAAGCCTCCTGTTCTCCCTTTTGCTTATTTCCTTTCTGATGTCGACATTGAGTTCCGCTACTTTTGACATAATACGTTCCTCCTTAATTAATTTATATAAACAGCTTGCTTGTCATTTATAAATAATGTTATTTGTATACACAATTTGCACTATTCAGAACAAATAGCAAACCAGTATATACTATATTCTATATCTTTATATACAAATGTCAAGTTTTAGGCTGATTATATAATCAATTATCTCGGAACCATAATTCTTGTCAGCTTTTTTCGCGTATGGACGATAGTCCGAACAAGCTTCCGAACAGTCCCAGCACAAGGCTTATGCCCGGCAGCCATAATGCCATCATGTCAATCAGTTCTTTTCTTGGCGGCAGAGGAATAAACAGCAGCGTTCCTCCCATGCTGTCATAAGCGCCGTTTATAAGCCATACCACCGCTGCGGCAGCTATTATTCCGCCAAGTACGGTTAAAATGACACCGGTAAGGACATACGGGAATCCTATGAATACTCCCGGAGAGCCCAAAAGCTTGAGCGTGTTTATCTGATCCCTGTTATTGTATATACCCTGCCGGATCATATGGGATAGGATTATCAGCGTTGTTATACCAACCGCGGCAGTCATAAGGTACCCCAGTATCTTTAGGGCATATGTAATATCCTTTATCTTTTCAAGCACTTCCCTGTTATCTCTGACATACTCAATGCCTTCGGTATCCTTTACACTGTCAAGCACCGCATCCATGGCTTCTACATCTATTCTGATCTCGACAAACGCCTCAAACGGGTTATCGGTAAACAGCTCCAGAATTGACGCTTCTTCGCCCAGGATTTCCTCCATCCTTTGCTTTGCTTCTTCCTCGCCAACTATCCTGGTGCTGCGCACCCCGTCCATTCTGCCGATTTCTTCGGCTATGGACTGCATTTTATCGGTGGTGACATCTTTTGTGAAATACCCGTTTATCTCCGCTTCCTCATTGAGCATTGTCACCAGGCGGCTTCCGATATCCGTTCCAGCTATTACGATGCCCAACAGGAACAGGATTAAGCCTGTGCCAATGACCGTAAAAATGTTGGACAGAAGGTTAAGCTTTATTATCTTTCCGGATTCCTTAATGAAATAACCGAGATTATAGAAGAATCTCCTCACTCCGTCCACCCCCGTTCTGCCGTTACCCTGCCGTTGTTTATTCTTATGAAGGTGGCATCCTTCTCATCCTTAATCAGGTGTGTTGCATGGGTGGTGATGATTACCGTCGTATTGTCATTCCTGAAGGATTTTAACAACTCCAGGATATTTACCGCGTTGTCATAATCCAGGTTACCCGTTGGTTCATCCGCCAGTATAAGAGAAGGCTTTCTTGCGACCGCTCTAGCTATGGCAACTCTTTGGGCTTCTCCCCATGAAAGATTCTCCACCTTTGAATATTTCTTATGGGCGAGTCCGACCTTTTCCAAGGCTTCATGGGCCTGAAGCTTCATTTGCTTCGGTGTTATTTTAAGAAATCTCATTCCCATGATGACATTTTCCAGGGATGTCCTGCCCTTTATCAGCTTAAACTCTTGAAACACCGGTCCGATTTTTCTTCTTATCCTTCTTATGGTCCTGGTGCCGCTGTGCCTTACCTTCTTGTCAAAGACGCTTACGGAGCCGACCGTCGGTATCTCCATGCCCATTATGAGCTTGAGCATGCTGGTTTTCCCCGCGCCGCTAGGACCCGTTATGTACACCAGCTCACCCTGGCCGATGCATAGATTCACGTCGTACAGCGCCTGTGTCTTGTCAGGGTATATTAATGACACTTCTTTGAACTCTATCAATGCCTTTCCTCCTTCCAGCCGGACTAAAACAGCGAGCCGAAATCAATATCTATGCGGAAATTAATGAATCCGTCCTTCGTATTTACTTCCTTAAGCTCAAAACCTATGGTAACCATATCTCCGGCAATCTTCTTCAGATCTATTATAAGCTGACCGTTGCTGAACAGCTCGTCTATCGATTCCTTTTCGAGAGCCATGTCATAGAAGGTTCCCGACTCCGGCACAAATACAACGGCACTGTCACTCATCAGCTCAAAATGCCCGTCAAGCACCAGGCGGTTATCGGGTACCTCAACCCTTACCTTGTCTTCCCCAAAGCTGAGGAAGATATCCGGAAGATTTGAATTGTCATTAACTATCCGGTTGAAGGTATCCTCATGTATGGAACCTTTTATATTAAAGAAATTAAACACAAGGTTTAGATCTTCCGTTTCAAAATGGCCTTCGCTTATTATTTTGGCGAATTCGTCCATTAACCTCGCAAACAGTTCCTTAAGGTTATCCCACATGATTTTTAAGCTGTCCAGGTACTCCTGGTACTGCTGCTTCTTCTCGGCAAGGGATTCCAGGTATTCCTCCTGCTGTTTCACAACCTCATTCTTGGCAGCTATGGTTTCCTCAAGCTCCTGTTTCTTGGCCTCAAGAATGACCGCCTTGTCGGAAAGCTCCTTTCTGCCGGCTTCAAGCTGCCTCTTGCTTTCTTCAATTGAGGCAAGAAGCTCAGCGGTGTTCTTTGAAATATCCTTTATGAGATTTAAGCTTTTTATGAACGATGTCAGGTCCTTTGCATTAAGCAGGATATCCAGATACGATGCGGGACCGCCCCGCTGGTAGCTTATAAGCACCTTCTCCAATATAGCCAGGTTTTCATCATAATTCACCTGCTCCTTGGCAATGGACTTGTCAAGCTCTTCAATCTCCTCAAGAAGCCTGTCAATTTCATCGGATATCCTGGCTTCCTCCTTTTTCAGGCCTTCTATTTCCTGGGTGTAGATAAAAAGCTGCTCCAAGGCCTTCTGCTCTTCCTCGGTAACCTCCTGAAGCTGCCGGTTTGCTTCTTCAATAGGCTTCACTTCACCGGTTGCCTTATATGGGTTAACCAATAAGCAAACCGCAAGCATAAGGGCTATTATTACCGGGTATTTGCCTTTCCTTAAGTCCATCCGTTTTCACCCCCTAGGCAGCGTGGTTTTATACTTAAATTATATCATAGCCGGATAACATATTAATATAATGTTATGTCAAAAAAATGTTATAAGGCAGTCATAAGCTGTTCTTATGACAAGTATAATAACTATTAGTTTTACTAAAGTTATATATAATGATATAATAACTGAGTGACAGAGCGGTAAATTGTCTTTAATGCAGCAACACGCGGCAATTTACACGTAAAAACAATATAATGGATAGCGGTGCTGCCGCGGCTGCTATCCGAGGGAGAGTGCGTATATGAACAGATATGTTGGAACCGTATCAAGAGGCATCCGTGCCCCGATTATTCGAAGCGGTGATGATATCGTCGAGGTAGTTGTAAAGAGCGTTCTTGACGCCGCAAAATACGAGAATTTTGAGATCCGCGACAAGGATGTAGTGGCTGTCACGGAAGCCGTTGTTGCCCGCGCGCAGGGTAATTACGCTACTGTGGACCAGATAGCTGCCGATATCAGGTCAAAGTTTGGCGGTAATGAAATCGGCGTTATATTCCCCATTCTCAGCCGCAACAGGTTTGCCATCTGCCTTAAGGGAATAGCCAGGGGCGCAAAGAAAATCACCCTTCTTCTAAGCTATCCTTCTGATGAGGTCGGAAACCACCTGGTTGATCTGGATGATCTGGACGAAAAGGGTATCAATCCCTGGACGGACGTATTGACCGAAGCCGAATACCGCCGCCTGTTCGGATGCTACAAGCATCCTTTTACCGGCATTGATTATATAGAATATTATAAGAGCATAATTACAAATGAAGGCTGTGAAGCCGAAATCATTCTGGCGAATGACTGCCGTGTAATCCTTGATTATACCAGGAATGTGCTCTGCTGCGACATTCATTCAAGGGAAAGAACTAAGCGGCTGCTTAAAAAAGCCGGGGCCGAAACCTTGTACAGCCTGGACGAGATTCTTTCTACTCCTGTAGACGGAAGCGGATATAACGAAAAATACGGCCTTTTGGGATGCAATAAAGCGACCGAAGATACGGTAAAGCTCTTCCCCCGCAACTGCCAGCCCGTTGTTGACGGAATAAGCAAAAGGATTTACGAGCTGACCGGAAAGCGTGTTGAAGCCATGATATACGGCGACGGAGCGTTCAAGGATCCTATCGGCAAGATATGGGAGCTCGCCGATCCGGTTGTATCACCCGCTTACACCGCAGGCCTCGAGGGACAGCCCAATGAAGTTAAGCTGAAATATCTTGCAGATAATGAATTTGCTCATCTTAAGGGAGATGAGCTTAATGAGGCCATAACCGAATATATCCGCCGCAAGGGAAGCAACCTGGTGGGCGACATGTCGTCCCAGGGAACAACCCCAAGGCGCCTGACAGACCTGATAGGTTCTTTGTGCGACCTTACGTCGGGAAGCGGCGACAAGGGAACACCGATTGTTTTGGTGCAAGGTTATTTTGATAATTATTCCTCGTCCGCCGATTCCTCTTCCACTACTTCAAGATAATTGGTTACGGCATATAATGTTTTGCCTTCATATTCAACCCTGGACCAGCCGTTGCTTCCGATTCCGGTTCTTATGGCAATCTGGCCGTGCTCCAGGGCTGTTACTATTGTATCGTCACTCTCGGTGCTTGGAACAAGCCTGAGATTAGTTACTATCTTGGCAGTTACCTTCTGATTGACCTCGACGAATTCTATTCCTGCTTCAGGGTTTTCGAGCGTGGGCTTCAGAAGGTTTTCTTTATAATTAAGGTTCGTGGTAAGGTAACTGGTTACGGCATACAGGACCTTTCCGTTATATTCGACCCTGGACCAGCCGTTGTCTCCCAAACCGGTACGAACCGCCGTGTCACCATAATAAAGCACTTCGACTACCTCACTGCCCTCCGTGGTGGGAAGATTGCGGAGATTGGTTACTTCCTTGGCGGTAACAATTTCATTTACCTCCTTGAAGTTAATCAAAGCCACCGGGTCTGCTGATACCTCGTCAACCGGCGTGTTGTCCTTGGCTTCCGCAGCCTTGTCATAGCCGAAATAAGCAATATTTAAGTCCACAGGACCGTTTATGCCCGGTACCTTGCCCTTATTGGTATACTGCCACATGTCATGTACTCCGAGATAAGACGATGCGGCGCCCTTTACCATAATGTCAGGATACTGGGCCACCCATATCTTGTACTTTCTGGTCAGCAGCTCCGTATCCCAGTCAGCGCTGCCCTCCAGTTCATTTTTCGAAGCATAGAACATCGGCACATATCCCTCACCCTTGATATAATCAAGGAACACTTCGGCAATCCTTGTCCTTTCTTCCCTGGTCAGGTTATGCTGCCTGTTGTCCGGGTCCGAAAAGCCTTCACAGTTATAAGCCACAGGATATGTAATCCTGTAAGGGGCTATGAAATCCGCCACCCATTTTGCCTCTTCCAGCGCCTCTTCTTCATTTACAGCCGACGAGAAGAAATATACACCCGTCATAATCCCGTGCTTTCCAGCCTGCTGCAGGTTGTACTTCGCATAAGGGTCCTCGGTGATTTCACCGCTTACCAGGGTCCTGTAACCGATTCTTATCATGGCAAAATCAATACCGGCTTCCTTTACTTTGGACCAGTCTATCACTCCCTGCCATTTTGCCACATCTATTCCGTAGGTTATGTCGTCCGTTTCGTTCTCGGATTTTTCTATTTCCCTTACGTCCAACTCCGGTCCTTCAGGGCTTTCCTCCTGCCGCTCCCCGGACTGCGGATCTTCGGTATCCTCCTTAATGTTATCCGGAACCGGAACATCTATGCTATAGTCTATCTTTTGCGTTTCATCCTGTGACCTGTCAAGGTTGTCCGACAAGCCGGCTTCATCCAGGTCCTGTTCGCTTGACGCAAAATCGCTGCCATCCTTTTGATGGCTGTCCGGCAGGGTCTTAAGCAACCCGACCCCGAATCGAACCACAAATACCAGAAGGGCTATGGCTGCAATTATGGAAATTATGTATATTATAAGCTTTTTCATATTTATACTTTACCTCTTTCCTGTATCCTGGGCGCGTTTAACCGGCCGAAACCGGTTTCTTTTGATGCTTTCATTATATATTTATACAAAAAACACGGCAAACAGGCAAGTGTGTTTTTGTGCCTTGAATACTAATAAGGCAATTATCTGTTAATCAGGTAATATCCTAGCACTATTATACCCAGGCCGATCCGGTACCATCCAAAGGCTGTAAAATCATTGCGCTTGATATAGCCCATCAGGAACTTGATGGCGGCTATCGATACGGCAAATGCCACGGCCATGCCTGTTATTAGAACCGCAAGCTCCATACCGGTAAAATCGAATCCGAACTTGACAAGCTTAAGGGCACTTGCGCCGAACATTACCGGAATAGACAGGAAAAACGAATACTCTGCCGCAATGCTGCGGGAAGCGCCAAGCAGTATCGCTCCCAGTATCGTAACACCCGACCGGGATGTCCCGGGTATAAGCGACAACACCTGTATACAGCCTATAAGCAAGGCTGTTTTAAAGCTCAGCTCACCGAAGCTTTGTATGGCAGGCTCCTTCCCCCTGTTTCTTCTTTCAATCACAATGAACAGGATACCATATAATATTAGCATGATCGCCACGGTCACATAATTATAAAAATTCTCATCAAACCAGTCGTCAAACAGAACCCCCATTACACCCGCAGGTATTACTCCTATTATTACCTTGTACCAGATATTAAGGGTATCCTTCTTTTCATGTTTTGACTTCTTTGATGAGAACGGATTCAGCTTGTTAAAATACAGTATGATGACGGCAAGTATTGCCCCGAGCTGTATGACAACACGAAACATTTCCATGAACTGCCCGGAAGCATCAAATTTCGCGAACTCCTCCACCAGGATCATGTGCCCGGTGCTGCTAATGGGAAGCCACTCGGTAATGCCTTCCACGATGCCAAGCAATATGGCTTTAAGAATCTCCAGCATGACAACCTCCGATTACTATTATAAAATACACTTCTGAGCATAGCATTTTTATCTGAGGATTTCAAGAAAATGCATATATATTTTGCTCATGCGGAAAACAATAAGCATATATTAATTTAATGAAGCAAAATTCATCCACACCAAAACCGAGAGGTGAATATATGTCAAACTCCGCAAAAATCAAATTCTTCCTTGGCAGCAATACAAAACGGGGCTTTATATCGCTGTTTGACGAACTTCGGGACCCGGCAAACATAAAGAGGCTTTATATTATCAAGGGGGGTCCCGGAAGCGGCAAAAGCTTCCTTATGAAGAAAACAGCAAATGCTCTTGAAGAAAAGAAGCATACTATCGAATACTTTCCCTGTGCAAGCGACCCGGACTCACTGGACGGGTTTTATGACCATGACGCCGGCATTGCCATGATGGACGGAACGGCGCCGCATGTTATCGACCCCGTATATTCCGGTGCTTATGAAGTAATAGTCAACATGGCAGGCTGCTGGGACGATTCCGCCCTGTTTGAGCACAGGGAGGAAATTATTTCCTTGAGCGATACCATCTCGGACTGCCACTTTATGGCCGCATCATACATCGGTTCCGCCGCTGCCCTGCTTGACGCGAACATGCGGCTTGCCGCACCGTATGTACGTCATAATATGGTAAATGACATTGTCAGCAATATTTTTATTCCCAACATTGTCTCCAGGGTAAAGAAAAAGGGCAAATCACCAAATCCGGGAGGTGAGAAAAAGCGGCTTCTCAGTGCCGTATCGGTCGGTGAAACGGTGTTCTGCGATGAAACAATCAAGGCGCTTTCAGATACCGTATATGTAATCCGCGATAATTGGGGAGCGGCTTCGAACATGCTGCTTATAAAGCTGCGGCAAGCCGCCTCATTAACCGGTATCGAGCAGGTGGTCTGCTTCTGTTCCATAAGGACGCCGGATAAAATCGAACACATTATTTTCCCTTCAGCCGGCATAACGGTAACCACCGCTAACTCATTCCATTCGGTCGGAGATTCTTATGACGGCAATCACATAATTATTGATGGAATAATGGAAGAAATACCGAAAGTCAAGCATATGCAAATGTCCATAAATCTCGAAAAAGCCGCTGAGCTTGTTTACACCGCCGGTGAGCATGTAAGGCAGGCTAAGCTCCTTCATGACGATCTGGAGGCATATTATATCAAGGCCATGGATTTCTCCAGGGCCGACACCATATACAGCAGGATTCAAAGTGAGATAACAGATTTATAATCGTGCATAAGAATAATAAACCAAGTTAATCAAGAACCTCCCATACCTTCTGTCATATTATGTTATTAGTTTGGTTGGGAGGTTTTATCATGCCTAAGCTTAATGATGCTTCTGTCGGAAGCGTAGTTACTGTACAGAAACTTGAATCAACCGGCATACTGAGGGAAAGGATGCTTGCCCTCGGCCTTACCAAGGGTGCCAAGGTTGAAGTCATAAGAAAAGGGCCTTCCGGTGACCCGACGCTGTTTTGCATCAGGGGCGCTATGATTGCGCTCAGAAATGAAGAATCTTCCCTTATAGCGGTTCAGATATAGAGTTTAGGAGGCTTTTATGGGGTTAACAGACCAATCAATGAAATCCTCTGCGTTAACGGACATTTTTCATATAGATAAAAATGATAATGAATTTGTCATAGCCTTGGCTGGGAATCCGAACACCGGCAAAAGCACTGTGTTCAATTCCCTTACGGGGCTTCGTCAGCATACCGGAAACTGGCCGGGCAAAACAGTGGTTAACGCAAGAGGAAATTATAGCCACCAAGGCAAAGATTTCATTCTTGTCGACCTTCCGGGAACATATTCCCTGTTCTCTTCATCGGCAGAGGAAGAGGTGGCCAGGGACTTTATCTGCTTTGGCAACGCCGATGCAGTTGTGGTTGTGGCGGATGCGACATGCCTGGAAAGGAACTTAAATCTTGTATACCAGGTAATGGAGCTTACGGATAACGTAATCCTTTGCATCAACCTTATAGATGAGGCCAGAAAAAAGAAAATTGAAATAGATGCTGTTGGAATTGAGGAAGATCTCGGTATTCCCGTCGTGCTTTGCGCCGCAAGAAACGGCATCGGGATTGCGGAGTTAAAGGATATGGTATATAAGGTGGCCATGGGTGAGATAAAGCCCACACCCAGGATAGTCGAATATGATGCCGATTATGAGGAATTAATAGGCAGTCTTGTAAGTGTTATTGGCCCTGCTGTTAAGGAACTCTTAAGAAATGTAAATCCAAGATGGGCCGCACTCAGGCTGACCGATGGAGATGAGAAGTTCATCAACACTTTAACCGGGCATCTTCCTGGTTATTTACAATCCGCAATTGAAGGTATTCTGGCTGAATCATGCTTTTTCAAGGAATGTAAGGCTTGCGGCATATATAACAGTGTATACGATAAAGACAAGCAGGCCATCAGGGATATGATCGCGGAAAATACCTACCGCCGGATAGAGGAAGTTACAGCAAAATACGTTAAAACCGATACCAAAAAACAATACCGGGACAGGATGATTGATAATTATATAACCTCGAAAATATTCGGATTGCCGCTGATGCTTGCCATGCTTGCGCTGGTATTCTGGATTACCATATCGGGGGCAAACAGCCTTTCCGAACTCTTGTCAGGCTTTCTCTTTTGGGTTGAAGATAAGCTGACCGTTTTTTTTAAACACCTGGACGCACCGGATTGGCTGCATGGAGTCCTGGTGCTTGGTATGTACAGGACTGTTGCCTGGGTAGTGTCGGTCATGCTGCCTCCCATGGCAATCTTCTTTCCTTTGTTTACGATTCTGGAGGACCTCGGATACCTTCCCCGTGTAGCGTTCAATATGGACCATCTGTTCAAGAAGGCCCGGGCCCATGGCAAGCAGTGCCTCACAATGTGCATGGGCTTCGGATGCAATGCGGCCGGGGTAACCGCCTGCAGGATAATTGAATCCCCCAGGGAAAGGCTTATTGCCATCCTCACTAATAATTTTGTCCCCTGCAACGGAAGATTTCCAACTCTTATAGCAATCTCCGCCGTGTTCATAATGTCACTTGGATCTTCCGGGATCGGAAACCGGTTATTGGCTGTGCTGATGGTCTCGGGGCTGGTGGTTTTTGGGATTGCTGTGACCCTGGCTGTTTCCTGGCTCCTGTCAAAAACCCTTCTTAAGGGTATTCCCTCGGCATTTACCCTGGAGCTTCCCCCATACAGGGTTCCGCAAATCGGCAGGGTGCTCTATACATCCGTAATAGACAGGACCATATTCGTGCTTCGGAGAGCTGTAATAGCCGCCGCACCGGCAGGCATAATAATCTGGATACTCGGAAATATTCATATCGGCGATTTGAGCCTGATTGGCCATGCTGCGGGCTTTATGGACCCGGCCGCAAGACTGATTGGCCTTGACGGGTATATTATTTTGGCTTTTATTCTCGGAATCGCTGCAAATGAAACCGTCATCCCCATACTTCTTATGTCCTACCTGTCGGCTGGCGCCATGACGGAGCTTAGCAGCATTGAGTCTCTTGGGCATATTTTCCTTGACAATGGCTGGACCTGGCTTACCGCACTGAACACCATGCTGTTCAGCCTTCTTCACTGGCCCTGCGCCGCAACTTTGCTGACAATAAAAAAAGAGACCGGCTCCATGAAATGGACGGTCCTTTCGGCGTTCATACCAACCGCTGCCGCGGTATTGGTATGTTTAACAACAACACTAATATATAAAGCAATAAATATATTATTATAATTTCTAAATCTGATGCCCAACAGCCATTAACTTGACACAGGCGGTTAACTCTCTATTTAGCAGTTTAGCAGCTTCCTGCACAGCGTTTCAAGGGTTTTTGCAGCCTGTTCATGGGCGCGGGCTCCCGGATGAAACCTCGATCCGACCGTTTCTTCCGTTATGTCCGGAAGCAACTGGACATATACCTTGCTGTCTTTTGCCTGCTTCTTATACTCATCCACAGCCCGTATTATCGAAGGCATCATGCCGTCTCCGAGCATTCCGTATGCCCAGATTATATGGGTATTCGGATTATACTTACGGACCTTAAAAATGAAACTTGTCACGGCATTCTCAAATTTCCTTAAATCCTCCTCGTTATAAGACCCGTCATCATTTTTCCTTTGCTTGTATACCTTGCCTGAAACCTCGTCCACCCACTGAGGGTTGTTGAATGCGCCTTCATCATTTGTCCCGAGATTAACTATTACGATATCGGGTTGCCATGAGGAAAAATCATAGGGGTTATGGGCCCCAAGCGCTGCGGCCTTTTCCCCGCGGATTACCCCGCATACCTTCTCGTAATAGTCTGGGATGTTTTTGTGCGGATTGTTGTCATAGCCCGAATAAACGCCCCATCCGCATTGGGAAATGACACGGTAATCGGCATTCAAAGCCTCCGACAGCATGTATGTATAATTCCGTACGGCGGAAAACCACATCATTATCCAGTCCGCTTCCTGTTTGGAACCAATAGCCCCTTCTCCGGAGGTGATGCTGTCGCCTATGAATTCTATCTTATATGGCCTTTCAGGAACGGGAAGAAATTCGCCGTCACATTTTACAGCGTGGATTTGCAGACAGCTCTCCGCATCCTCGCTAATGGGCTGGGTCTCCTTGATTATTTTTACATTCTTTACAACTCCGCCGTTCATTTTTCTGAATACGCATAACCATTTCCTGCCCGGCGTTACCATTTGCCTGCTGATATACGCACCGTTTATAACTATGGCAACCCATGGCTCATGATATGCGTGTCCCGCCTCGATTTCAACCCACAGCTCCGATGCTCTGACATTCAGCTCAATCCCGCTGCCTGTCCAAAAAAGCGTAAGCGGGGACAGATACCCGGTCGTCCTGCCAAGTATCTTCATATTTCCAATATCAGCCAGGTTATAATGATCCAATTTCGCCATCTGTCAAATTCCTTCTTCCTAAGTCAAATCTTAATTTTCTTCCGCAATAAGCTTGTCCTGCCTGTAGATATGCTCCACCAGCCAGGTCGTCAGAAAATCCAGCAGCTCCAGCAGGGCTTCCCTCTGGTTCTCGTCTATATAATCGGAGCTGTAGCTGTTTATTTTCTCGATAAAATCATCATGGGCCACCTTCTGGGACAGATACCTCTTGTATTTAATGCTTGTCATATAGGTTTCCTCATGGTCGAAATGATACTTGGTATAGGCCTTAAGCTCCCTGATGAGTTCCATGATATAGTCGTATTTGTCCGGTATAAACTCGTTCGTCAGAATCTCATAAGCGTCATTTGCAATGTCAAACAGCTTCTTATGCTCGTTATCGATGAATTCAATTCCGGTATAGTATTCCGGTTTCATTTCGTACATTGCCATAGTTTTATCCCCTTTTCTTTTATTATTCCGCCTTTTCCCCAATCAGCTTGTCTTGCTTTAAAATATGCTCGACGAGCCAGTTTGTCAGGAATTCGAGCAGCTCAAGAAGAGCTTCCTTCTGGTTCTCATCTACAATGTTTGAGTCATACTGGTTTACCTTCTCGATAAAATCGTCATGCTCCACCTTGTGCGTGAAAAACCTCTTGAACTTAATTGCGCTCATGTACTCTTCTTCATGGGCAAAGTGATACTTCGCGTAGTCCTTAAGCTCATTTATCACTCCCATGATATAATCATACTTGTCCGGTATAAATTCGTCAATCAGCAAATAATAAACAGTATTCGCAATCTCAAACAGCTTCTTGTGTTCTTCATCAATAAAGTCAATCCCCGTATAGTATTCCGGTTTCATCTCGTACATTGCCATATGCCTCTCTCCTTCTCATATGTACATAAACAACTTATACAATATAATTTTATCATACGGGTATTTCAAATACAATATTAATAATAGGAGTTATTTTCAGATGCCAGGTACCATTGCAATGGTGCCAGGTACCGTTACAGGCTCCAGCTCTGTCCGGGATATTTTACGTCCATGATAATGCTGTCGTACCTTCCGCTTGACGCTTTTTTATACCTGGCAATTGTATCGTATTTGCCCCACATGTGCATCGGGAATACATGCTTAACCTCAGCGGTTTCCAGAAGGGCATCCATTCCGAGCCTGTACCATTCCTCCTGCCTGGGATCAAGGGGCGCAAATGCAATATCTATTGTCAGTCCCTTAAGCCTCAGCATCTCCCTGTCAAATCTGGCCTTCATATCGTTATTGTACTGCTTGCTTTCACCCGGCCACATCCAAAGGTTTAAGTCTCCGGCATGATAAACAGTATAGCCGTTATATCTTATGAGAAATGCCACGCCGCAGTCCGTGGATTTAAGAGTGCTTATACATATCCCTTCTCCATCTCCTTCTCCGTCTCCGACATGAAGCGCAAATTCACCATCAGGCCTCGCAATCGTTATATTCCGGTGCATTTCATCGGTTATGCCGTACCTCGTCTTTGACCTTTCATTTATATTTATGTCCGAGGATAGAACATACCATGTATTCGGTCTGTCTCCGAATATTTTAAAAATATCCGGATTAAAGTGGTCGCCGTGACTATGGCTGACAAACACAACAAGCATTTTATTACCGTCAATACGGGGTATCTGCCCGCTTGACCAGTCCATTAGCCAACAGCACCTGTCCCATTTCAGCAAAAAGCCGCTGTGACCGATATAGGTTACATTCACGTTCATCATAAAATAATCCCCCTGGCATTGGTTTCGGATTTTCACCATTAAAAAACACGCACATAAGATATTTTATAAGTACATTTTATGAAAGGAACAAGGCTGTCATGTATTTTGGCAATTCGTCTTATAATAATGATAAAAGGGCATTCTACTCCGGTAGAAAAGACTCCGTCCCGTCATGGTGCCCGAACCGCTATGTAAAAGACTACGGTCCGGAACCATATGTGACGAATATCCGGGATGCCGCCTTATGCAACAACGCTTTCCGGATGGCGCTGTGGACCGGAGAACATCTTCAGCTTACCCTTATGAGCATAAATCCCGGGGATGAAATCGGCCTTGAAATGCATCCGGACGTGGATCAGTTTCTGCGGATCGAACAGGGCCACGGGCTTGTCATGATGGGATATGACAAAGGCAATCTTTCTTACCGGAAAAATGTCTATAAGGACTCCGTTATCTTCATACCGGCAGGTACCTGGCACAACCTCATCAATACCGGCGGTACCCCCATAAAGCTTTATTCCATCTATGCCCCGCCCAATCACCCTCACGGTACCCTGCATCCGGCCAAAGAGGATGAAGAGCACATGCAGTACTAAACAAAATGAAGGGCAAATACATCAGCTGTATATCAGGTAAAGAACCTCCTCATTTCCTCATTGGTTTTTAGTATCTCTTCCCTGAAAGCCCTTGCTGACATGCGGGTAGCTCCCTTGCTCAGTATAATCAGCTGTTCAAGGGCATCGGAGGTCGCTACTGTGACACTATTGCTTTTCGCTATTTCATGGGCGACTTTTTCGATATACTGGTCTGCGGTTTCGGCTTCCTTGGTGTATACCACGTCAATATTGTGGTATTTTTGAACCGAGCCGACACCGCCCTTGACCTTGTATGCGTCGAACACAAGAATAAGGGTGCACTTTTTATAGCCCTGGTAATTGCTTAAAATGTCCATAAGCTTAAGCCTTGCCGCGTCCATATTTGCCTTCGCAAGTTCGTTAAGCTCGTCCCACGAGAAAATGATATTATACCCGTCCACTAGGAGATATTCCTTAACCGGTTCCCCGGACCTTGCATCCATACTGTTTTTGCTTGCGTTCTGTCCCGGTTTCCCTCTTAAGGTGCTGCCTGTATTGCCTGTTTTGCCTGTATTGCCGTTATTAGCGTTTCCACTTTCCGTGGCCTTATTATCCTGCCTGCCGCCTGCATCATGCGCAGGCGCATCCTCGGGCTTTCTTTCATATCCCAGCCTGCTTGGAGTATATAAGACGCTTTTCTTTATAGGCCCGTAGGTTCGGGTAAATATCTCCTCCAGTTCCTTGTCCTCCTGCCAGGAATCGGCCTTGTTTTTCGACGGTTTTGATTCCATATCCCTGTCAGGAACGGCATTTTCAGTTTCCCGGGTTTCTTCATTAATGCCGTATTTATATAATTCTTTTATGTCAACTTCCACATGCTTGTAGTCTTCAACCCGGTCCCAGGGCACAATAAAGCTCGTCCCATGGGAACAGAACACCGACCCGGTGGGATTCTCTATATCCGCTTCACTGTCATAACCAATTTTTTCTATAACTTCCTTTTCATTATGGCACGGAAGATACCCTGCCGGGCTGCATGACAATACTCCCCTTCCCCTGGTGTAAGCCTTGACTCCTGCCTACGGCGTCTGCCGGAATCTTCAGCCTGAAATTATAGTACGGCTCAAGCAGAACACTCTCCGCCTTCTTAAGCCCATGCCGGACCGCACGGTACGTGGCCTGCCTGAAGTCCCCGCCTTCCGTATGCTTGTTATGATATCTTCCCGTCAGGAGCGTTATTTTCATATCCGTTATAGGTGAACCCGTCAGCACACCGACATGCTCCTTCTCACCCAAATGCGTAAGAATCAGCCTTTGCCAGTTGCGGTCCAGCATATCCTCGCTGCATACGGATTCAAATTTCAGACCGCTTCCGGGTTTGCCGGGCTCTAAAAGAAGATGAACCTCGGCATAGTGCCTTAAGGGTTCGAAATGCCCCACGCCCACAACAGGCTTCATAATGGTTTCCTTATATAGAATGTTTCCCGGACCGAACTCAACAGTCACCCCAAAACGCTCTGCTATCAGGTTCTTAAGAATCTCGACCTGCACCTCGCCCATAAGCTGTATGTGAATCTCCTGGAGCTTCTCGTGCCATACGATATGAAGGGTCGGATCCTCATCCTCCAGCTCCCGAAGCTTTGAAAGCATCTGGAACGCGCTGCATTGCGGCGGAAGAATCAACTGATATGTAAGAACCGGTTTAAGGACGGGCATGGCCATATCCTCTTCCGTTCCAAGCCCCTGCCCAGGGAATGTCCTTGTCAGCCCGGTAACGGCGCATACCCTTCCCGCTTCCACCTCGTCAGCGGTTTCATATTTTGATCCGGAATAAATGCGAATCTGGTCGGCTTTTTCTTCCCAGGTATCCTGCGGTTCTCCGTAATTATACAAATCATCTGAATTTTTTCTATTGCTTAACGCCGTTTTAACCTTTAAGCTTCCGCCCGTTATCTTCATAAATGTCAGGCGGCTGCCCCGCTCGTCCCTGGCAATCTTGTAAACCTTGGCTCCGAATGTATCCGGGTAATGCTTAATAAGCGTGTACTTTTCCAGTCCCGAAAGAAATTCCGCAACCCCCTCCTGGCGAAGGGCCGAGCCGAAGTAGCACGGAAAAACCTTTCTGTCTTGTATAAGCCCGGCAATATCGGAGTCATCGATCATGCCGTTTTCCATGTAAGCATGAAAAAGCCCGTCATCATACACGGCCAGGTTCTCCATAAGCTGTGCGGGCTCCTGACCGGCGCTGAAATCCACGCAGCCTTCATCCAGCGCCTTTTTAAGCTCCGCCATGAGCTTTGCCTTGTCTGTTCCCTCCAGATCCATTTTATTGACGAATATAAAGGTAGGAATTGCATACCTGCAAAGCAGATGCCAGAGTGTCTCCGTATGGCCCTGAATGCCTTCGCTTCCGCTTATAACAAGAATTGCATAATCCAGGACATGAAGAGTCCTTTCCATTTCTGCGGAAAAATCCACATGACCCGGTGTGTCAAGCAGGGTAACCAGCATATCATTATATGTAAATACCGCCTGCTTTGAAAAGATGGTTATTCCCCGTTCCCGTTCCAACTCATGATTGTCCAGGAACGCGTTCTTGTGATCCACCCTGCCAAGCTTTCTTATGCTTCCCGTATGGTATAAAAGGCTTTCCGCCAGCGTGGTTTTGCCTGCATCCACATGGGCAAGAATACCGATTACAAGCTTCTTCATCCATTTCTCCCAATCATTTTTATATTCACGGTATATCAATCACCGTATACCCACAGCCGTAAAGCAGCATACACAGTCCAGATATCAGAACCTCATAACCTCATCGTAAACCGGTATGGAAGGAGCGGCGCCCATCCTCGATACTGCCAGCGCGGCAGCCTTTGAAGCTGTCTCAAGGGCCTTTTCCGGTGTTGACCCTGACGTGATCTCACGGACAAAATATCCTGTAAACGTGTCTCCGGCAGCCGTGGTATCTACGGCCTTTACCTTGAAAATCCCCTGGCTGCGGCGTTTTTTGCCGTCATCATAAATAGAGCCCCTGCTGCCCAGGGTAAGTACAAATACACACTCCGGATATTTATTTCTAAGCTCCTTAAGTATCTCCTCCGGTTCGTCCCTTCCTGTAATCTCCTTGCCTTCTATTTCATTCAGAATCAGGTATGAAACCTTATCCAGCGGCAGAGACTTAATATTTTCCGAAACCGGTGACGGGTTCAGAATTATTTTCAATCCCCTTTGATAAGCCTTGTCCATTATAATGCCCAGGTTATTTATCTCATTCTGCAGCAGTATATAATCTCCTTCTCCAAAATGGCCAAGTACATTGTCAATGTGCTCCAAGGTAATACTGCTGTTGGCGCCGCCGTAAAGGATTATGCAGTTTTCACCGTTTTTGTCCACCTGGATGATGGCATGACCGGTGACCTCATCCACGGTCTCAATGAAGCTGCAATCCACACCGCTTTCCTTGAGTATGTCAATAAGCATTCCGCCGTCCTTTCCCACACAGCCGGCATGGTATACATTAGCTCCGGCCCTGGCAAGCGCCACGGACTGGTTCAAGCCCTTTCCGCCGCAGAATTTCTCCAGCCTGTTTGACGCAAGGGTCTCTCCGCCCCTTACAAAATGATTAACCTCATACACATAATCGATGTTTAGCGAACCAAAATTTAGTATCTTCATGACAACCTCCGGCATAAACTGATATTTTCATATAAATAATATCATTAGCATGTTATAAAAGCAATAAAGCCGTTATTTGCCAAGATTTTCCCAGTGCATATATGCTTCATGAAGCTCCATCAGCGAGCCGGACTTGTCCCTTGCTTCAAGCGCGCCCTTCAGCCTTGCAATGGATTTGGAAAGCTGGTTGATTTCATCTCTTTCCGAGCCAAACTGTATCCTTTTTAATACCTTGTTCCATGCGCTTTCCAGGCTCCCAAGCTCTTCTGACGCGTCGTTCCAGGCGCCGTTTTCAACCGCCTCAAGCATATTTTCAATTGCTCCCGGTATATCATCATCACTTCCAAGGGGTTTTTTCAGAATATTGCCGCTGAGCATAATTAATGAAAAAAATACCAATACGGCAACCGTACCGGCATAAATCAAGAACTTTTTCACGTTTACCTCCTTTAACATGTTTGTCAGGCATGAACACTGCAAAACAACCGGATTTCATCTATTCAAATGTATCCCGGACCATTAGTACGGTCCCTTGTAATCACCTATGTCTTTTACGTTTTTTATATCGTCATCGTACTTGTCAACATACAGGCTTCCCGCATCATTAATCAATACCAGGAAGGCCTCCGAAACATCATTTATTCCGTGTTTTTTCAGCTGGTTCATCAGCCATTTTTCGTCCTTGTTCATTTGCCGCAGGTTCTGCTTGATGAGCTTACCGTCGTAGACCAGTTCGGTGCTTATGCCTGTAGGTTTCGCCTTAATTTTCAAATCCTGCCTTGTAACCGGCAGGTATTCGGGCTTCTTCAAAACGGACAGGCTTCCGTTTGGTTCAAGTATTGCATAATCCACTTCATTCATATCAAATATTCCCTGGTTGCGGAGAAGCTCAAGAACATCCGAAACCCTGAACTTCATCTTTTTTAATACATTGTCCAAAATCTTGCCATTCATTATTACAATTACAGGCTCACCCTCTATGAGCTTGGCTGCATATCTCCACTTTAGGGAAATATACTGCATAAGGTAAGCCAGCACCGCCCAGGACACCAATCCTATAAAATGCGGCCACGCCCTGCTTGATAAATCCACGGTGGCCTCAGAGGCTATGGAACCTATGGTAATGCCCAGTATATAATCAAAAAAAGTCAACTGGCTGATTTGCTCCTTTCCAAGAAGCCTTGCGAGAATCAGCAATGTAAAAAAGCTGATTATTGCCCTGACGACCACAACCAAACCCTCATTCACAATAATACCTCCGCTTGTGACTCTGTATGATATAGATATATTATTATGAAAAAAATGAGGTTTTATCCGTTAAGGAAAAACCTCATCCCATGCTTCATGCCGAAGCGGTAAATATATATTATGTGTTTATTATTTAAAACCCACCTGCTCCGCCGCCACCGGCGCCTCCACCACCGCCGCCGGAAAAGCTTCCGCCCGATCCGGACGAAGGAATTACGAGCGAACTCCTGATGCTCTTGTTGAACGAATTATCCGAATCAATGCCAAACAGTATATACCAGAACAACCAGCTGTCCGTATTCAAAGTATCCGTCAAACCGGTTAAGCCGATCTTTTTTGCCAGTCCCCGGGAAGCTCCCACATTCAAGGCCATTGCGTAAATCAGCGCAGGGTCCGAAGTATCTATACTGTCCGGTGTCAGGTTCGGATAAATCCTGTTCATGTAATTCTTAAAGCTGATCCATTTTTTACGCTGAACATATCCCTTGTCGGACAGCCTGAAGAACAGGGATATTCCATATACCAGCGTAACTGTAAAACTCGCAAATCCTGCTATGGCATACGGGCTGCCAAGCACCGCGGTTATAACTCCCAGCACAAGGTTTACAAACGACAGCACTATCAGCATGCCGCCCAAGGATGACTTGCCGTGGTCCAGGTATCCCAGCCTGTCGGCTTCTTTCTTGACCTTCTCCATCCATTTGCCCTGGCTGTTCAGGAACTGCGTTGATTTATGCCTTATATAATCCCTGATTTCATCGGTGGTCACCTTTATGCCGTTTCCCATTTCAATAAACAGCCAGTCCATGAAATATCTCTCATGGTCCGTCAAGGGCCCGTCACTGAGCGAACCGTTTATATCGGTCCTTTCAATGACATAATTATCGTTCTCCAGTATGCCTAAAGCCTCATCCGCGCCCCGGATCCGCAGGTACCCTTTTCTGAACAGGTCAAGTATCGTAGCAAAAATCATGTTGTCCGCGGCACGCATATAGGTTATGTATGCCGTTACGGCGGGAGTGCAGTCCTCCGGGATATCCCTGTATTCGATACTCAATATGTCCTTGTTAACTTTCCTCCTGCACTCATACATTGCCAGGAAAAATGCCAGAAAGCCGATAAGGCCCGCGCCAAGAGAAATATAACCAAATTTCCTTCTTGCGGCTTTGCTCCTTTGCCTGTCCCGTTCAATTTTAGCCTTGTATTCGGCCTCTTCATTCAATATGTCCTTGAATTTGTCGATATTCTGAATATTGGTTGATTCCGCTAAATATTCAACAGGAAAGAGCAGTCTTCCCTCTACATATGTCCCGTCTTGCACATTATCGACCTTAAGCCTGTAATGACCGCCGCCCGCCCTTTCAATTACGCCGTTTGCGGGTCCGTGGGCAAAGGCCTGTACCTCACCGGTCCTATCTTCATATGGAAGATAAATATCAATAACCAGCCTGTCTATCGGTGTGTCATTTTCCTTACCGATAAACTTGTAATACAGCTCGCCGATATCATTGTACCTGACCGCGACATTATTCACCGTATAACCGATTCTGAAGGTCTTGACCTCATCCCTTGACGGAGAATATATCTTAATAGTAAGCTTGTTTTTCTTCTCATTTACGGTGTATACGCCCTTGTCACCGTTATCAGCCTTTTTTGCGGGCTTGTATTCAGTTATGCTTCCTGTGTCCACCTCGGCGACCGTAATACCGGTTATGCTTTCTATATTGTCCAGAACGATTTCCCGGTATACGCCATTGAACTTTTCATTGAACTCGAAGGTTATATCTTCCGATATAACCAGATCCCCGTTTGTCTCAAGGCTCGCCTCCACCTTCCATTCGTTTATTTCCAGGTTCTCTTCGGCTGAAGCCTGTCTTGGAAAAAAGGTTAATGATAGAGCCATGAACAGGATAACCAAAAGAGTTTTTAGATGTTTTTTCATAACGCCCTCCCGGTGCTGTTATACGCTTAATAATGTATTATTGTAATTCTTATATGATAATTATAAATTATTATGTTAATGCAGTATATTAAATTTTGGTTAAAAAAAGGAGGCCGGTGCACGTCGGCATCAGCCTCATGTAACTAATAAATAATCCTCGATACCCGTTATTAGTAATTCTCTTTTCTTACCTCGAAATATGCCTGCGGGTACCTGCAGACAGGGCAAACCTCGGGAGCCTTCTTACCTATTACCAGGTGTCCGCATATACGGCATTCCCATATGGTTTGCTCACTCTTTTCAAATACCTGCTTCATCTCAACATTATTAAGCAGTTTGCGGTAGCGCTCCTCATGGGTCTTTTCTATCTCGGCAACCCTGCGGAACTTGGCCGCAAGTGCGGTAAAACCTTCCTCCTCGGCATCCTTTGCGAATCTTGCATACATATCGGTCCATTCGTAGTTCTCACCTTCGGCGGCATGCAGCAGGTTCTGCGCGGTGTCACCCAGGTTGCCAAGCTCCTCAAACCACAGGCGGGCATGCTCCTGCTCGTTTCTTGCCGTCTGAAGGAATATCTCGGCAAGCTGCTCATAGCCTTCCTTCTGGGCCACCTGTGCAAAGTATGTATACTTGTTTCTTGCCTGGCTTTCGCCTGCAAATGCCTCCATCAAGTTCTTTTCTGTCTTGGTACCTGCGTACTTGTTCTTTGAATCGCTCATCTTCACAACCTCCTTAATAAAATTATCTATATCCGTATTATAATACAAATGCAAATAGTAATCAATACTATTATTAATTTTTTATATATTTTCTTTTAATTTAAAACCCTCCTGAATGCATGGAACCATACAAATACGGTTTATGCATGCAAGAGGGCTTAATACTACATGAACAGAAGCAGGCTTAATGCCATTACGGCCATGCCTGAAATCAAACCGTAAATTGAAAGATGGTGTTCACCAAACTCCCTTGCCGACGGAAGCAGCTCATCCAGGCTTATATATACCATAATGCCCGCAACGCTGGCAAATACAAAGCCAAGGACGATGTCGTTAAAGAACCGGAACAGCAGCAGGTATCCTACAAGCGCGCCTATTGGCTCGGCGATACCGGACAAAAACGACATCCGAAACGCCTTTTTCCTGTCGTTCGTCGCATAAAACACCGGAACCGCCACCGCTATTCCCTCCGGAATGTTATGTATGGCAATGGCTATGGCAATCGGAATTCCAAGCTGCAGGTCATGCAGAGCCGCCGTAAAGGTTGCCAGACCTTCGGGGAAGTTGTGAATACCTACGGCAAGAGCTGTAATTACTCCCATTCTCATTAGGTTGGCCTTATGCCATTCGCTTTTGCCGTCCATTTCCTCGACGGTATGCATCTCATGAGGGTTCTCCGCTGAAGGAACCACCTTATCGATAAAGCCTATAAGCAGCATTCCGAAGAAGAATCCCCCGGTGGTGAGCCATGTGCCAGCTTTCGTCCCCATCTCGGCAACCAATATATCCTTTGCATTGAAGAAGATCTCAACAAAGGATACATAGATCATGACTCCCGCCGAAAATCCCAATGCAACTGATAGGAATTTGGTGTTTGTCCTGCTGGTAAGTAAGGATAGAGCTCCTCCGATCCCTGTTGCAAGGCCGGCAAATAGTGTTATCACAAATGCTGTCAAAACTGTTCTAGGCTCCATTTTTCCTCCTTTTATCCATACAGCAGGTAACTAATCGTATTTTATTTATGAAGTATCTTCTCCGCTCTCGGTGCCCTAAGCAGGCTGGCCTGAGGCATATCGTATCCAAGCAGGGGCTGCAGGTATGTCTTGAATGCCTCGGTTACGTTATTGCCTTCCTCGTTGATAAACTCGTCAGGCATTAATCTTGTGTTGGCAGCCACATTTTCAAGGGCGGTAAGCTTATACTCCACGGAGTAGTTACCTGTTCTGTTTATTGTTATTGAACCGTCCACGTTGTGCCATATAGCGAACTGGGCGGCTTTCTCTCCCACTTCTCTGGCTTCATGCTGGTCAATATGGGAGACGCAGCCGAAGAACGATCTTTGCAGGTATCCTAATGTATCCGACCTTACTCTTTGAATGCCAAGCTTGGTCTTTATCTGGTCAGCCAGGATATCTCCAAGCAGGCCCGTACCGGACAGCTGCCTGTTGCCGTGTGCGTCCACATCTCCTTTCATATACTCGGATATGATGGGCTTTCCGCTTGGTCCCTTGATTCCTTCGGAAACGGCTATAAGGCATCTGCCGTACTTTTCATATACTCTCTTAACGTCCATCAGGAACTTGTCAAATGAAAACTCCCTTTCAGGCAGGTAAATCAAATGCGGGCCGTCATCGGGATATTTCTGCGCAATCGATGCCGCGGCGGTAAGAAATCCTGCATTTCTTCCCATTACAACCCCAATATGAACTCCGGGAAGGGCGCGGTTGTCCAGGTTCAGGCCGATGAATGCCTGGGCAACAAACCTTGCGGCCGATGGATAACCTGGTGTATGGTCATTCATCATAAGGTCGTTGTCAATGGTCTTGGGGATATGAATTGCACGGAATTCATAATCCGATTCCTCAGCTTGTTTATTAACAATTCTAACCGTGTCGGCAGAGTCGTTGCCGCCGATATAGAAGAAATATCTAACCCCGTGTGCCTTGAATACCTTGAATATCTCCTTGCAGTATGCTTCATCCGGCTTATCCCTGGTTGACAGTAATGCCGATGAAGGTGTGACCGCAACGGCTTCCAGGTTGTGGGTGGTTTCCTGTGTCAGGTCGATGAAATCCTCATTGATGATTCCTGCCACACCGTTGATTGCACCGTACACCTTTGTGATTTGCGGGAACTTTCTTGATTCAAGAACAGCTCCGACCAAAGACTGGTTGATTACCGCGGTAGGTCCGCCCCCTTGTGCTACAACAACTTTCCCTTCAAGTACCATAATACTTTACTCTCCTCTCGGTTTATAAAATTTATGTAAAAACTAATTACATTCCGGCCATTTGAAACGCAATTTTCTTATATTATAATCCTTTTTCATGTTTTTTGCCACAGAAAACTGTTAATTTATTCAATGTCTTTCACTTTAACAATGCCTTTCGAATTTCACGCCAATTCGGCATGTACCTGTCCATGTACCCCTTAAATACCGCATTGTGACTGTGTTCCAGGAGATGCACAAGCTCGTGGACAATTACATATTCGAGAAATATAACGGGCTTTTTGGCAAGCTGCAGGTTGATGCATATCTTTTTATCCACGGTTTTGCATGATCCCCATCTGCTCTTCATGTTCCTTACCGACACGGCATCCGCATGCACTCCGATTATCCTCTCCCATTTATCAAACAGTCCGGGAAGCATTTCCTTAAGTTTTATCCGGTACAATTCCAGGATTATCTTCTCAAGGCGCCTTTCATCAGCTTCACCCTTTACCGTGACAATTACCGTATTGCCAAGTATCTCCGCTTTGTTCCTGTTTCCTTCATTTATCCGAAGCACATAGGGTATTCCCCAAAGGTAAATAATCTCGCCGTCGCCATACCTTTGCTGCATGCTTGCCCGCTCCTTATACCTGCCAAGCTGTTTTTTTATCCAGTATGCCCTGCTGCGTGCGAACCGGCAGATGTCTTCATCCCTTGTCCTTAAAGGTGCTGAAATCCTTACCCTGCCGTCATGCCCGGACACCCTAAGGTACATGTTCTTAATCCTCTTTTTGCTTACTTCAATTTCTATCCCGGATACCGTTATTGTATTTTTCGTATTATATGGCTTGTTTGCTTTATTTGCTCCATATGCTTTTTTTGCCCTGTTTTCTCTTCTCATGTTTTTTCCCTTCATAATCGTGTGCCCGTATGTTCATGTAAAACCCGGCAATTCAATAATACCAGATATACATAAAGAATCAACAACAGATATTTAATTATCCTGTCATATATTGTCACATGGTATAATTTTTTTTCATATTATATAGTATCACAACAATAATGCTAACGGGAGGTAAAATAATGGCGATTTCATGCGGGAATAACAGCAACAGCTGCAATCTGAGCCTTGCACAGCACCTTTCCGAATTCATCGGTAAAACCGTAACCATATTCACAACCAGCGGCGGAGTATCCGGATGCGGCTTTACCGGATGCATACTTTCTGTAAACTCATGCTTTGTCAGGCTTCTTACCGAGCTTGGATCCGCCCCGCCAAGCCCTGTCACGGATACCGGCTGCGAATCTGAAACAAGAGCCAAGGGCCTGTTTGACAATCTTGGAGGCACCGGAGTTGGAAACAGCAAAAACAGCCCAAAACTGGGAACAATATGTGATATACCAATTGACAAGATTGCAGCGTTTTGCCATAATTCGGTCTAGCCGGTTAAAGATAAATCATAAGTGCAAGTAAAAGGGTCTGTGCAGCCATTATGAGACAGCCGCTTATCAGACCCTGTTCTTTTAAGCTTTCATATACACAATATGAAAGCTTGGTTTACTTGTTTATTCTTACAAATTTCTTTTTCCCGATTTTTATAACATCGGAATTAATGAGCACCATGTTCAAATCATCATCGCCGATTATTTCACCATTAATCCGGACCCCGTTCTGCTTCACCAGGCGTATAAACTCGCTTTTGCTGCTTACCATGCCCATAGCAATAAGCCGGGGGATTGCATCGTATAAAGTATCCCTGTCCTCGTCCACAATCAGGACCGGTATGTCATCGGGAATGGATTTCCTGCTGAAAGCGGCGTCATAATAAGCTATTGCCTTTTCGACTTCCTCCGGGGTATGGTACAGTGATGTAATTATTTTAGCCAGCCTGTACTTGACATCCCTCGGATTGGCGCCATCCACCAGCTCTTTTTTTATCTTTCCGATCTCGTCCGGATGCTCGTCGGTTGCCAGTTCGTAGTATTTTATTATCAGATCATCGGGAACCTCCATGACTTTCTTGAACATTACCTCGGAAGGCTCATTTACCCCGATGTAGTTGCCCAGGCTCTTGCTCATCTTCTCCTTGCCGTCCAGCCCTTCCAATATGGGCATGAAAATCGCTGTCTGCTGCTCCTGTCCCCTGGCCTTCTGCAGAGTCCTGCCCATAAGTATATTGAAGGTCTGGTCCGTTCCGCCAAGCTCTATGTCGGCATTCAGTTCAATTGAGTCCTGCGCTTGCATTAACGGGTAAAAGAATTCATGAAGTCCTATAGGCACCTCGTTTTCGTACCTGTTTTTGAAGTCATCCCTCTCCAGCATCCTTGCCACCGTGGTTACCGCCGCAAGCTTCATAACCTCTTCAAATGTCATCCCGAACAGCCACTCGCTGTTAAACCTGACCACGGTTTTCTCCTTATCCAGTATCTTAAAAATCTGTTCGCAGTATGTCCTTGCATTTTCCTTCACCTGTTCATCCGAAAGGGCCGCCCTTCCCTTTGTTCTTCCCGTCGGATCGCCAATCCTGCCTGTAAAATCCCCGATGACAATGATTATGGTATGCCCCAGGTCCTGGATTTGCTTCAGTTTCCTTAGAACCACCGCATGTCCAAGATGGATATCCGGTGCGGAAGGATCCAATCCAAGCTTGATATTCAATGGCCTGCCCAGTTTATAAGATCTCTCCAGCTTGAGCAGCAGCTCATCCTCGTTTACACACTGCTGAACTCCCTTTAAAATGATTTTCAACTGTTCCTTTGGCTCAATCATGCCTATTCCTCCCCAAAATTTATTTTGTGATTATCATGGCGGCTAATATCAAAAAATGTATTAAAAAACTCCCGTCCTTATTCAAAAGGACGGGAGTTAATCCCGTGTTACCACCTAATATTCACAGGCAACTCACATTGCCTGCCTCACAGAGTACGGCTTCCGCGATACCCTTGCACATGTTAACGGTGTGCTCTCCGTCGCAGCCTACTCACCATGCGTTTTCGGTGCGCGACTCCAAGATGTATTCACATTTTCTATTCATGAGCCTCTCATCAACCGGCATCTTTCTGTATGAAATCAAAAATGCTACTCTTTCTTTTCACAGTCTTTATACAGTCCTATAATTGTTGCTGTATATAGTACCAATATGACTGTTAAAAGTCAAGGGCAATTTTCACTTATTATAGATCTTTCTTCGGATTTCATCTATATTCTTGTCAAAATCAATTTCCAGCACGGACATACCGTTAATTTTAACATTGTTATACGAGCCCTCCACAGGAATGCGCAACTCCTGCATATCATACTTTGCATAGGATGGAAGCTTAAGTATCATTGCAAATATTTCCTTTTTGGTCATGTTGGTGGTTATGCCCGGCAATATGGCATCAGCAAACGATCCCATTTCAAGAAGGCTCATATTCTTAACCCTTTTAAATATTTCCTCCAGGACCCTGCGCTGCCTTTTGGTCCTGTCAAAATCCGAATTGCCCGCCTTTCGAAGCCTGACATAGCTTAAAGCCTGTTTGCCGTTCAGCAATTGAAGCCCCGACCCTTTAAGCTTGTCCGAATCCTTCTCTTCCCTGTTTAAAATATTCATATACCCGATGCTACCGTTCATCGCCTCCATTTCCTTTTCAGTTAATTCAATCTCAATACCTCCCAATGTGTCTATGGCACTAATAAATGTATAAAAATCAGCCTTTAAATACTTGTCCACCTCAATCCCAAAGTTATATTTTATTGTATTCATAAGAAGTTCCGCGCCGCCGAAGGCATAAGCCGCGTTGATCCTGTTGTTTCCCTTGCCGGGAATATAAAGGTAAATATCCCTCATGATTGATGTAAGGGTTATCTTTTTGCTTTTTTTGTCAAGCGAAACCAATATCATCGCGTCGGAACGGCCCCTGCTGTTTTTCTCCCTTTCATCACTTCCGATAAGAAGTATATTCTCTATGTTATCATTTTTTATGACCGAGGCCTGCTTAAATACCGGCTGCGCTTCCTTTGCCTCATCAGGTTTGCCGGCCTGGTCCCGATTCCCCATGGCGGCTTTGGGAGCACCGCTGATATATTCATCCGGTTCGGTTCCGTCGGCATATTCTCCTTCTTCCGTACCCGCATGTTCACCGGCTCCGGGGGTCCCATCACCTTCCGTAAAATTAATACCAGCCGTATTGGCCTGTTCTTCCCAATCATTCGTTTCATAATAGCTTTCACCGGCGTATGATATGCCGTCCTGCGAATTGCCGGGCTCGTCCAAATCGTAATTAATCTTGTTTAAATATGAATTAATAATAAGAAAGCCTGCAAAGCAGAGGCATATGATGCCTGCCGCAATGAAGCCAGGTATCAGCAGCAGTATTCTTTTTATTCTTGGTTTCTTTTCCGGCCGCATATTCATATCCATAATCCGTCTTTATAATGTGCTCACATTTATACGAGCAGGCCATCAGGCTTATTGTTATTTATTAAGTATATTCACCCCGGCCGGAGATTATGCCATAACATGGCCATATTTAAAAATATTTGTACTAAATTACAAAAAACCCCCTAGTTTTCAGCGGCTATAAATGTTATTATAAATAAAGATATAGTTGTCGAATTTTAACGGCAATTATCTTAAGGAATATACACACAGAAAAAAATAGGATGGGAGAAACTCGGGAGGTAAAACAATGAAAAATGATGTATTGCTGCGGTTTAATGTAAACCGGACAAACAAGTTTATTGTTTCGATTACAGCATTGATATCCACTCTGCTGACGATTCAAGCTTTTATTTCTTCAGGTGTTTCATACGGCTTGAATGTGCTGATTGTAACCTTTTCTCCTGTAATTATCGGTTTGATAGTATCATCCATAAACTTCAAATTCCGCAAGCTTGACAGCGTCTGTCCCGTTATATTGACCATATCCATCAGTGTGTCCGCAGCCATCCTCGGCCTTATACAGGACGGAACAAGCCCGCTTGCCATTTTCCTTGTACATATCGGTTCCGTTGTTATGATCTGCATGTACTTCAGGGTCAAGCTCTTCCTGGCCCATGCAGTATTGCTTAATGTTGTCCTGATTGTATTTTATTTAATAAATCCCCGCAGCATACTGGGACCCCAGTATTCCGCTTCCATGTTCATCCGGGTAATGGTCTGCATGAATCTCATTATGCTGATTTTCCTGTTTTTGACCAAATGGGGCCATGAGTATATCATTACCGGTTATGCCAAGGAGCAGAGCGCCAATGAGCTGCTTAACCAGCTTGAGGCGACCTTAAAGGAAATCGACCATAATACCACAATCCTGGATAACAGCATTGACCAGTCGTTTGAGCTTATCAAGCACATCAGGGAAATGAGCGACCAGACCAGGAATGCCGTTGATGAAATGACCAAGGGTATAAATGAAAACGCCGCAAGCACCGAAAAAATCGTCAACAGCGCCAACGACGCCACAACAATGCTCTCAAAGACCAAGGAGCTGTCCAATGAAACAAAGGAATATTCCATACGCATGCAGTCCGTAATTAAAGAAAACTCCGACGGCATCAGCCTGATGGTTAACCAGATGGATACCATAGATAACGCGGTCGGCACGGCCCTGTCCAATATAACGGGGCTCATGGAAGGAATGGAAAAAATCAATTCGTTCCTGGCAAACATTACTGCCATAGCAAACCAGACAAACTTACTGGCGCTTAATGCATCCATAGAGGCCGCCCGTGCCGGCGAACAGGGAAAAGGATTCACCGTTGTTGCGTCGGAAATCGGAAAGCTTGCCGAAATGAGCAATAAGACCGTCAAAGATATAAATGTTATTATTGAGGAGATAAATAATGCCACCAACCTGACCCTGGAAAAGGTCACAAACGGCAAGGATGCCGTCAAGGCCGGCAACAAGATAATAAGCGATGTTAAGGATGCCTTTGATAATCTCGAAAAATCAATTGAGGCAATAGCCGACAGAATCGACAAGGAGGACACAATGATAACGCATATTTCGTCCGAATTCGATTCAATTATGGAACAGCTTGAGAACATATCCGCCGTTTCAGAAGAACATGCCGCTTCCACCGAGGAAGTATTGGCCGCAATCGAGACCCAGTACGACCTGGTTTCAAAGGTCACCAACGAGATGTCCGCCATCAGCAATCAAAGCAACAGCCTCAGAAGCATGCTGGGTAAAAAATAATCCGTGTCTGATTTTGTAAATAATTATTTATTGATAATTTGATAAAACCATGTATAATATTTAAAATGTAGGATTAATTACCTACAAAATTTGCCTTGTAGGTGTACATATATGGACAATTTTCCCGTTATCTATCCGAAATGGCGGCAAAAGCTGTACTATGCGGCTTTACTGATAGCATGCGTTACGCTGGCGCTTGAATTAATCGTGTCATATCTTATATACACCTATCTTCCGGGGATGATTACCTTGCCTTTTCCAGGTTATTTTTTAAGGTACATAGTCATCCCTTCAGCGTTTTGCTTTCTTTTCGTCATTATAGGCAAGGCACTGGATACAAGCAAAAGAATTCCCGATAACGTAAAAAAGTATATGTCCATCCTTGTCATTACCATGCAGATTTTTACCATTGCTTATATACATAACGCCTTTTCCTTTACAAATATACTGTTCATCATACCCATTCTTCTTACGCTTATTTACAGCGACAAGCTGCTTACAAATACAATAACCATTGTTTCCATCATGCTGATGCTGATAATATTTGCCGCCAGGTCCGCCGGCAGCCAGACAAATTATATATTGGATGATATCAAAATATTCATAAGCTTGATTCTAGTTGCCGGGTGCTCCGTTATAACAAATCTCCTGACCGATATTGAAAAGGATAAAAGCAAAATCATAAAAGACGGCATTTTCAGGCAGCTTCAGCTTGAAGAGCTTATAAAATGCGACCCGTTAACCGGTTTATATAATATCTCCAGTTTTTACAATACATTGGACAAGGCAATCAAGAAAAATAAAATGCCCTTGTGCATAGCGGTCGTTGATATTGACAATTTCAAGCTGGTAAATGACACCTGGGGCCATGACAAGGCCAACGAGGTGCTTATATACATTGCCGCACAGCTGCAGTATTGCTGCGGCATATATGGACATGTCTTCAGATATGGCGGTGAAGAATTCGCCATAGTCTTTTCCAATACTGCTCCTGCGGAAGCCAAGGCCATGCTGGAAACAGCCCAGAGGAATATTTATAATCACGATTTCGGCTGTGAGCCACAGCTTAAGATCACCTTCAGCTGCGGCATAGCCGCTTATCCGTCCTCCGATTACAATGCCCACGAGTTCTTCCAGTTGGCTGACAAGATCATGTACCAGGCCAAATTCTCAGGAAAGAACAAGATTCTTATCGGAACTCCCTCCAACTGCGCTTTGGAAAATTAACGCTGTCATGAATTATATAAATTATCAGTGAAAATATTGGGTAATTCGCCACTTGTAAAACGTTTAACTGATATGTATAATTAATTATATAGTTAAAAAGTTGGACGAAGGTGAAGCAATATGGCGAATTTGAAAGATATAGCGGCACGGGCTAATGTATCCGTTGCAACAGTATCCAAGGTACTTAACGGGTTGGGCGGTTCCAGTCCGGAAACAACAGAGCTTATACTATCCATTGCCAAAGAGCTTAACTACAGGCCCAATCTTATCGCCCGCAACCTAAAAAAGCAAAAAAGCAAATCCATCGGCATTATAACCGAGGATATCACGGTATTTAATACTCCGCCTATAGTAGACGGTATCGGTGCATACTGCGATGAAAAAGGATATCATTATTTTCAGGAAAACCTGCGCCTTAACCGACTTGGAATTGATCCCATCCTTGACAAGGACGAATATGAAAAGAAGGTTAATGAAGCCGTTGACTTCATGATGTCAATGCAGGTTAACGGTCTTATATATATAGGCAGTCACAGCCATAAGGTTCTTTCAATACCGGCGACAAAGGACACTCATTTCGTATGCGCCTATTGCAGCAGCTCCGATTCTTCCGTTATCTCCGTATTATATGACGACAAGAAGGCCGGCTATGATGTTGCCAAGTACCTGATTGATGCCGGTCACAGGTCCATCGGTGTCATTACCGGCCCGGCCGGCAGCATTCATACCGTAAACCGGCTGGCGGGCTTCCAGGAGGCATTGTATGATGCAGGAATCCCATATAATCCGAGACTGACCGTACAAGGCGACTGGCAAAGGGATTCAGGCTATGTACTGACCGAGCAGCTCCTTAAGCATGACATTACGGCCATCGTATCCCAGAACGATCTTATGGCCATCGGAATCATAGACTACTGCAACAAGAACAACATTGTCATCGGCCGTGACCTGGCACTGATCGGATTCGATAACAGGGAAGTCAGTACCGTATGCCGTCCCACCCTTACAACGGTGGCGCTGCCGTTATATGAAATCGGCCAGACTGCCGCTGAAATCCTTATAAACAAGATAGAAGGTAAACACGTCGATCAATCCGGTGACATATTGCTTAACTGTACCATAATAGAACGGGAGTCTACCATGAAGCTGTAAGCAGTATCAAAACGGATAAATCATAATTAACCTAATCCGCCTTAAAATGCAATGAAACAGCCACCATACGGTGGCTGTTCCTGTAATCCGCTGCGGGTAACCGTATGCACGCATCCTCTCCTTATAAACACCCCCGGCACAACATTCATATTGTAAATATTTTAATATTGCCTGCCAGGTCTTCCGCGTTCCTTCCCAGCTCTTCCGCTGATTTCTTAAGCCTGTATGCCATTTCAAGCTGCTTTTCAACCGTCCTTTGCATCTCCGTCGTGGCGGATGCGGTCTCTTCAAGGGTCGCGGTTATGCTGGCCATGGAGTCCATGGTTATGTTCTTCTTCTTTTCCATTATTCTTACGCTATCGACAATCTGCCCGAACTTCTCCGCAAGCTCGTCTACGTTCCTGCTGATGCTCTTGTATGCCTTTATGCTCTCGGCCAGCGCATCCTTCTGCCTGAATATGCTTTCCTCGGCGGTTATCGCGTTCTTTGTCGTTATTACGGTCTGTTTCTGGATATCGGTCGCTATCTTGTTGATTTCATGGGCCGATGTGGAGCTAATATTGGCAAGCTTTCTAATCTCCTGCGCCACCACTTCAAAGCCCTTTCCGGCACCGCCCGCTCTTGCCGCTTCTATGGAAGCATTAAGAGACAGGAGCTTGGTCTTTTCCGCAATATCATTTATGGTATTGACGATTTCAGATATGTAATTCAAATTCTTTTCAAGATTTTGAATATCCCTCACGACAGTCCTGGTCATTTCATTGGTTATATTCGAGGTCTCGCTCAGAGTATTTATTATATCCATGCTGTAGTTGGCCATTTCCTGGGTATGCTTGACCAGGGCTTCAATCATTTCGGTATTTTTATATGTAATGGTGATCTGCTCTCCCAACTCGCTCATCTGGATTGAGCAATTGGATGCCTGTTCCGCCTGGTCATTTACGCCTGTATCAATATCCTTTACGGCTTCATTGATTCCCTGGACGGACTCGACGATATTATCGGACTGTATATTAATATCGCCGGCCGATGCGGCAACCTCGGTGCTTACATTTCCTGCCTTTCGGATCAGCCCGCTCATGCTGTCAACCATCGAATTGATGGCTTCTCCCAGGTACTTGAACTCATCCTCGCTCTTTATATCGATTTTTTCTGTCAGGTTGCCCTTTGAAACGCTCTGCAGGACCCTGTTTACATTGAAAATTGATCCGCTGATTCCCTTTGATATAAACAGCGCGCATATTATTGAAGCTGCAGCGGATACGGCGGCCAAGGTTCCTGTAATCAGCCTTACAACATTTGCAGTAGACAGGATCTCCGCCTTTGGAATCATGGCAAATACGGTTGACCCGCTCTCCGTAATGCCAGAATATACAAATAGATATTTTTGCCCCATGTAATCTATATATTCATACCCTTTGATTCTTCCGTTCCCATCCCGTCCGTTTAACCGGACATTAAGATCGGAAAATCTGAATTCATCGGTATTGCTTCCAACAATAATCTCATTGCCGTCCGCGGCAACAAATCCGACTATGCTGCCGTCGGGCAGCTCATTCTTTGATATGGTTTCTTCTATAAAGCTTCTGGAAATATCTATCATTACCAGGCCAAGCTTCTCACCGTTTGTATTATAGAAATAGCTTACATAAGCCAATCCCAGATCCCGCGGAATCTTGAACATGCTGGTCTCCACCAGGTCGTAAAAATCATCGTGATTTCCAATCCATGCTTCATTCAGGCCGGAATCAATAAATGCCTTAATGGAACCCACATTCCTTATGCCAGCATAGGAGGTTGTTATCTTCCCCATTGTGGATGTCCATGTTCCCCTGTCCCCGGTGACATACGCCTCGGATATGAATTTGCTGGTAAGCTGAAGCTGCACGATGGAATCCGTTATCGTTCTTTCAGCATTTATTCTGTCGGAAACCGAATTGTCATATTTTCCTGCATAGTATTCAATAAGGCTGCGGTCCAGCACGAAATCCCTTGCGGACGATTTCTGCGTGTTAAATACTATTGATAAATAGTCCCCCATAAAATCCAGGGTATTCATGGTGGATGTTTCACTGCTCTCTATGAGTGACCTGGAAAAACTGCTGTATGAAACGCTTCCAAGCACCACTATAAGTATGACCGATATGAGGAAGGCACCGATGATTTTAAACCTTATACTCTTATACGGCTTAACCCTTTTGTTAATTCCCCCATCATTCCATTTTATTATCTTCATTAGGATATCCCTCATAAGCATTATTGTGGGCATGCCTAGTTCTTCATGCCCGTCATTACGATACCTTCTACGAAATATTTCTGGCCTATAATGTAAAATATTACGCCGGGCGCAAACGACATGCATGTCGCGGCCATTGTCTTCGACCAGTCAGCTTTAAGAGCGCCCCTGAAATTAGTAAGCCCTATCGCAATCGTGGTCTTTTCCTTCGAGTTGATGTAAACCGTCTGCTGGAGCAGGTCGTTCCACAGGCCTATGAATATGAGCAGTGCCACAACAATCATTGCCGGCTTGATTGCGGGTATGATAATGTTGGTCAGTATCCTGAATTTTCCTGCGCCGTCTATCGTGGCGGCTTCGTCCAGTTCACGGGGAATTGTCATTATGAACTGGCGTATCAGGAAAATGCTGAATGCACCGCCGCCGGTAAAATACGGCAGTATGATTGGAAGATAGCTGTCAACAATCTTAAGCCCGTTGGTCCACATGATATAAAGGGGTATCAGCGTGACCATGTTCGGAAGAAGCATGGAACCTACGCAAAGCGAAAATATGAATTTCTTGCCCCTGAAACGCAGCCGCGCAAATGCGTATCCGCATAATGTCGCCGTCATCGTTCCGCCTATTACGGAAGGCACAATAATTGTCATGGTATTCTTAAAGTATTTCCAGAATTCAAACACCTTCAATGTCTCGACATAGTTTGAAATTCTGAACTTGTTCGGTATGAATATCGGCGGGTATTTGTATATCTCGGCATTGGACATTAAGGATGTCCTGAAAATCCAGTAAATCGGAAAAACTACCAAAAATGCCATGAAAACAACAACTATAAAGGTTATTACGGATGCTATTCTTTCCTTGCGCTTGCGGCTCTTAAAAATGCTTTTTTCCCCGCGTTTCATATTTAGTCGCCTCCCTCATAGAAAATCCAGGCCTTTGATGTGGCAAACAGAATGCCCGTAAATATCGCAATTATTATAAAGAATATAAATGATATCGCGCAGGCATATCCCATCTGGTTGCTTTTAAACGCATACCGGTACATCAGGTATGTCATGAACATTGATGAATTGCCGGGACCGCCGTCAGTCAAGGACAATGCAGGCACCACTATCTGCATGTTGGTTATCAGGCTCATCAACAAGTTATAGAAAATTATAGGCGTCATGCAGGGTACCGTAATGTGCCTGAAGCGCTGCCATGAGTTAGCCCCGTCAATTTCAGCCGCTTCATGATATATCTGGGGAACATTCTGCAGTCCTGCCAGGAAAATAACAATCAGATTCCCGGCCAGCCAAACGGATATGAGAGCCAGCGAGGGTACGACCAGTTTTGAGTTTGCGATAAACTGGACCCTTTTTAAGCCCACCTTGGTCAGAAGATAGTTAAACAGTCCGAAGTTGGTTTCATACAGCCATGACCAGCCTATGTAGACCGCTGTTGCAGGCAGGACGTAGGGTACATAGAATATCGCCCTGAAAAAACCCCTGGCCGGTATTTTCCTGTTAAGGAGCATGGCTATAAAAAGGGAATAAATCATGCTTCCCGCCACTGCCAGTAATGAAAAATAAATAGTGACTATGATTGAATCCTTAAAGAAATGGTCCCTGGTAAAGAGCTTCACATAGTTATAAAAGCCGACAAATTTGGGGGAAGATATTCCCTTCCATTCAAAAAAGCTTATAGTAAACACTCCCAATAAAGGCAGGTATGTAATGAAAGTCAATCCCAAGAACGCAGGAATAAGATACAGGTATGCGGTTCTTTCTTCCCTGATACTCATACGCGAACGGCGCCGCTTTGTCTTGTTAACCAATCTGCTCATAATTATACCTCTAAGTTTTTATTATAGGTGGCCACATTTTTCTGCTGGGTGTGAAAAGTGTGACCACCTATCGGAGCTAAACATCAAGTATCATTACGATTATTTGCCTTCAAATGCATCTCTCAGTACATCCATGTTGCCCGTAATGGCTTTTTCAACTGTGGTACCTCCGGTCCAAACCTCACCGAGAACAGATCCGAGTACCGCATAGAAATTGTCGATATTGTCTGTGTAGTACCATGAAGCCTGCTTTGTATATCCAAGAGCATAATCAATAACAGCGGATTTATACTCATCATAAGGCGGGAATGCCTCGTTCTCAACCCACTTGCGTGTCAGCTCTTCATTTGTGTAGTACTCCTCGAATATCGGCATCCATGTACCGGTTTCAATGAGAGCCCAGGAGTTCTCAATACTGTTGTACCATCTTAACCATTCCTTGGCTTCTTCCGGATGCTTGGTCTGGGAGAATACAACCGTAGGTCCTCCTGTACATATTGTAACTTTTTCCTTCATGTAAGGCAATACGGCAACGCCATAGTTGAGGCCTTCTTTCTTGGCGGTGTTCAAGCATGTACCGATATTCCACTGTCCGTTTGTTGCCATTGCAACCTTGCCGGTTATAATTGTACGAGGAATGCCGTCGTCGGTGGTGCCTGTTGACAGGGGGGCAACCTTGTCCACCAGGTACAGGTCGGCAACCTTCTGGATGGCTTCTATGGTTGCAGGATTATCGATGATCAGTTCTTTTCCGTCTTCGGAGAAGTAGCCGCCGCCATTGCTGAGAGCCCATACCTCAAGCTGCCATGTAAGGTTCTCAACGCTGCAGCCATACTGAACAATGTTGTCAGGATCAAATCCGGCCTCGGTGGCGTTCTTTCCGTTGGCATCAAGGGTCAGGAGCTTGGCGGTATGTACGAATTCATCCCATGTCCATGCATTGGCAGCATCGGCCGGAGGATAAGGAATGCCTGCTGCGTCAAACATGTCCCTGTTGTAGAACAGGAGAAGAATTTCGTTGGCTGACGAATAAGCCACCACCTTGCCGTCATATTTGAATGCAAGGCAATCCAGGACTTCCTGTCCTGCAAACATGTCGCTGACATCCAGGAACATGCCTTCCTTTGCATACGGTATAACTGCCGTCTCCATCATCATTCCGGTATCGGGCAGCTCATTTGCCGTGGCCATGGAGTTGAGCTTTGTCAGGTAGTTTTCCCAAGGGATGGCTATTACTTCAACTTCGATCCTGTCCTGGGACGCGTTAAACTTGTCAGCCACAGCCTGGGTATTGGCCTGCTCATCCTGACCACCCCAGATTGAGAATGTAAGCTTTACCTTCTCTCCCGTCTTAGTGTCTCCACTCTTTTTCCCCGAATCCTTATCCTGTTGTGATGTTGTTTTGTCCCCATCAGAAGTCGTGCTGTCTTTGCTGCATGCCATTGCGCCGAAAACCATGGCAACAACCAGCAGTAAGACCATTACTTTCTTCAATACTTTCATGTTTTTCCCTCTCCTTTTTTATTATTTTATATTTCATTTACACGGCAACAACCGTTGCGTATAAACAAGAGCTACTTAATATATTCCTTAATCCATACCAGCATTTCGCCGTGCTTCCTGTTCCCCCAATACGGGTATGGAATCAAGGTCAATACTTTATCCTCATGCTTAACATCCATATCCGAGTAGAGCATATCCTCGCTCCAATCGTCCTGTCTTGCTTTCTTCCCTATACACTTGATTACCGTGGCGCCGCCAAGCAGGTCGTTGTCATAATATTCCACAAGCTCAGATGAAGTATCGATATAATATGCCGGAAGGTTCGGTTCATTATCGGTTTCCTCCATGCAGTATACAACCGGCCCCTTCATGACCGCCACCTTGCCTATGTCTTCCCTTACCCTGGGATTCGACCTGACGATGCGGGGTTTCAAATCAAACTCCAACTCAATAATCTTATCCGACAGGTCCAACTCCAGTACGCAGTATCCCTTATCGGTCTTTATGCTTTCCATCTCCTCTCCGTCAACATAGAGCCCGTATTTTTTTATATAGTCTGGTATCCTGACATACAGCTTCCCCCTTATAGAAGCCTCACACCTTGTGTCTATCCTCACATGCCCGTCATAAGGGAAACTTGTCCGGATGCCGATATTAACCCTTTTACCGTCGATGACAAGATGTGTCCTGTTTGATATGAACAGGTTGATCCAGATACTGCTGTTCTTGTGCATGTAAATATACTCACCTAATGATGCCAGCGTACGGGCGATATTGGGCGGGCAGCACGCTACTCCGAACCATTTCTGGCGGACCGGCTTTACATGCTCCTTGGAGGTCTTCGGTATGCAGTTGTCAGGCCAAACCTCCAGCGGATTTACGTAAAAGAAGCTTTTCCCGTCCATTCCCAGACCGGCAAGAACGTTATTGTACAAGGCCTTCTCCACGATGTCATAATACTTGCTTTCACCGGTAATCTGGGCCATTCTTCTGCCGAATAAGGCCAAACCTATTGACGCGCAGGTCTCAGAGTAATTGCAGTTGTTGGGCAGGTCATAATCCGTTGTAAATCTCTCAAGAATTCCCGAGCTTCCGATGCCTCCGGTAATATACATTCTCCTTTGGACCATGTTGTTCCATAGCTTTCTGCATACATCGAGCAGCTCGTTATCATCGTACTCGGCAGCTATATCCGCCATGGCGCTGTACATATAAACCGCTCTTACCGCATGGCCTTCCGCTGTCACCTGTTCCCTTACGGGAATATGTGACTGCGAATATATCGGGTCATATTCATTAAGTTCATTGAATATCTGCCTATACTTCGGTCCCTTCATTTCTTCAATGAAGTAATTAGGCTTCTGCCCTCTTCTGTCTATAAATAGCCTGGCCTGATCAAGATACCGCCTGTCACCGGTTGCCTCGTAAAGCTTTATCAGCCCTATCTCGACCTCCTGGTGTCCCGGATATCCCCTGCCGTTTTTTTCCTCGGAAAACTCACCACATATAAGATCAGCGAACCTTCTGGCTATGTCCAGAAGCTTTCTTTTCCCAGTCGCCTTGTAATATGCCACGGCTGCCTCCATAAGATGTCCCGCGCAGTATAGCTCATGGCCTTCCCTCAGGTTAGTGAACCTGTATTCCAATCCGTTAATCGTATAATATGTATTCAGGTAACCGTCTTCCTGTTGTGCTTCTCCAATCAGGTCGATTAATTCGTCAACAGTCTTCTCAAGCTCTTCGTCAGGCTGTGCGGCCAAGGAGAAAGCCACCGCCTCTATCCACTTCATCAAATCAGAATCCTGAAAGACAACCCCGCTGTATTCGCCTTCCAATCTTCCCGCGGCAATTTTAAAATTCCTGATGCAGTGACTTTTTCTGTCTTCCATCTTGTCATTGAGAATGCTCCATTGATATGGTATGATGCTTTCCTTCACGAGATCGACATACCTGTTCCAAAAAGCATCCCTGATAATAGTATTCTTCAGTGGTATTAACTCCAATTTATCCATACTGTCTCCATAATCCATTAATATGTTTATAGCACGAATTTATGTTAATCGTTTAACTTGTCGATAACATATTATAACAGATTTTATTTTTTTGCAATACCTAATTTATAAAAATATAAATATTTTTTAGTTTAAAATCATATTTAGTACTATTTGATACTTATATTTATATGTAAATTTCCATTAATTTGCATTTAATTGGTATATTTATATAAATTTTATGATATAAAATATCGTTTAACATATGCATTATTACTATTTATGCATGTTTATTTTATAATAATTTTATAAAGTATGGTTTTTTAAACAAAATAAAACTGATGAATTCTATCAATATTGTAGAATTCATCAGTTAAATACATTAAATGGTTGTTTCTTTATGTATTACTTCTTTTTTCTGGCTAATATAATGCTCTGAAGCACTATGAAGAAACACAGCATTGCGGCGCGGGTTATCTGCGGCCACCAAGGATCCTGGCTTCCAATGGCTGTTACTATAAACAACGCGATACCGCTTGCCAGAACACCGAATAAGGTTCCTATGATATTCCCAACACCGCCGGTAAGAAGTGTTCCACCTATTATTGATGAAGCAATGGCGTCCATTTCAAGTCCCGTGGCTTGCTGAACCGAGCCTGAGCGGGTATGGAACAGGTACAGGAAACCTCCGATGCCTGCCAGCAAACCGCAGATCAGGTGGGCAAGAAATCTTGTCTTCTTCACATTTATTCCGAGCATAAGTGCACTCTGGGCATTTCCTCCCACCGCATAAAACTTCCGCCCAAGGCTGGTCTTTTTCAGCAGCCAATACATGACAATCACAATAATTATGGCCACCACCACTCCATATTCAAGCTTCGACTGTATAAAAACTCCCCTCTTATTGTAATCCCCCAGGAATGGAATCTGGATTCTCGATCCTGAAAGCTTTTCAAAGCCCTCGTTATGTACCTGTATCTGGTTTACCTCTATAAGCGCCACCAGTCCTCTTCCAAGGAACATGCCGGCAAGGGTAACAATGAAGGGCTGCATTTCCATATATGCGATTAAGAAACCCTGGAACGCGCCGAAAACGAGCCCGATAGCCAGGGCAAGCAGAAGCGAACTGTAAAAGTTGAATCCGTAATTATTGAGGCATACAATACAGGATGTACATATCAGCGCTGTCACACCGCCTACGGATATGTCAATGCTTCCCGTAATCATCACAACAGTAAGCCCGCATGCTATGACAATCAGCGCGGCATTTTCATTCAACAGGTTAAAGAACATCTGGATCTTGTTAAATCCCTTATCTCCAAGGAATATTATAGCCAGTGCATATATTGCGACAAACATTATTATTGTTATGGCAAGAAGAAATGTAGTATCCGAAGGAGATTCCTTGCGTTTAAACATCTTATGCACTCTCCTTTCCGCCGCCTAATGCCGGTTTTGCCGCCTGAGTCTTTCGTCCAAACAGCCTTTTTACGGCCGGAGTCTGGATGGCTACCAGGACGATGATGATTACAGCCTTAAAAACCGGTATTGCATTCGTATTTACATTAAGCGTGGTAAGCATGGATGTCAGGGTCTGTATGGTATATGCTCCTACAATGGAACCGGGCAGGTTCAGGGATCCTCCTCCCAGGGAATTGCCTCCAAGGGCAACCGCAAGAATGGCATCCATTTCAATACCGGGAACAATTGTATACGGATTAACGGTCTGTACCCGGCTTGCCTGGATAAACCCTGCAATACCGACACAGAGTCCCATAATGACGTAAGACATGAATTTTATCCTGGACGGCTCAATGCCGTTAAGCCTTGAGGATTTGTCATTAATGCCTACGGCGCGGGTATATAATCCAAGGTTTGTTTTCTTCATGGCAATGCACGTGATTATTATTACGGCTGCGGTGATGAGTATTGGCGTTGGTATTGGAAATCCGGGAAAGAAGTTGCCATAGTAGCTGAAGCTTGCCACGGCTTTGGGCTTAAGGCCTCCCATTGCCATGGAGCCTAATGAGCGCCCTGCCGTAAACAGTATAAGCGTTGCCACCATGGGCTGGATATTAAACCTCGAAACCAATATGCCGTTGAATGCCCCACAGAGCATTCCGGCCAGGCAGCCTAGTATGAAAGCCACAATAACCGGTGCCTTCAACTCTGTCGGCTGGGTCTCATTTCCGCATAATACCCTCATAACAACTCCGCCGACAATAGCGATTGTGGATCCGACACTGATGTCCTGTCCTCTTGAACAGGCAGTTACAAAGGACATGCCTATGGCAAGAATGACAAGCTCCGTCGAATTATTCAGGATATTTATTATATTGCCTATAAGGACGGGATTGCCGTTTATGTCCTTTCCAAGCCCGATTTTTAAAAATCCCGGTTTGATGAATATGTTTATCAGAAGCAGGAATATAAGAAATACTATGGGAATGAACAGCCTGTGCCTGATAACCGGTTTGATATGCTTCATCAAATCATTTCCGGCTTTCTCATTCTTCTTTGTCATTTTGATCACTCACCCCCGCTATTGTATACATGATTTTATCCTGTGTCATATCCTCACCCTCCAGCTCGCCTACCACATAAAGGTCCCGCATGACTATCAGCCTTGAGCAGGTACGAAGCATTTCTTCTATTTCCGAGGAAATGAACGTGATGCTCATGCCTTCTGAAGCCAGCTTCAGAACCAGCTTCTGTATCTCAACCTTTGTACCGATATCAATTCCGCGGGTGGGTTCGTCAAGAATCAGATATTCAGGGTGAGTGAGCAGCCAGCGCGCAAGTATTACCTTCTGCTGGTTTCCGCCTGACAGGGAGTTTACCGGTGTATCAAGCGACGCAGTTTTTATGCCGAGCATTTTAACATATTCATCAGCAAAAGCCTCTGCCTGGGCTTTTGTAAAGGGTCTGAAAAACCCTCTCATGGCCTGTAAGGCAAGAATGATGTTTTCCCGTACCGACAAATCGCCTATTATGCCGTCTCTTTTCCTGTCCTCGGACAGGTATCCAATTCCCTTTTTCATGGCCTTTATCGGTGATGTTACGGCCACTTCCTCCCCTTTTATGCGAAGCTTTCCCTTAGTGACCCTGTCGGCGCCAAAAATAGCCCGGACACATTCGCTCCTGCCCGAGCCAAGCAACCCGGCAAAGCCTGTAACCTCACCTTTATATGCCTTGAAGTTAAACGGTTTTATTCCGGAGACGCTGGAAAGGCCTTCAGCTTCTATTACAGGTTCTTTGTTCTCATCCTTTATGCCTTTCGCTTCATTATGTATGGCGGCAAGGTCTCCGAGCTCTTTGCCCATCATTTTAGCAACCAGTTCAACCCGGGGTATTTCCGACACCTGATACTCTCCTACCAGTTCCCCACCGCGAAGTATTGTTACCTTGTCACATATCTCATACATCTGGTCGAGGAAATGTGTAACAAATATGATTCCGACCCCTCTCTCTTTCAAGTCCCTCATAAGGCCAAAAAGCCTGGCAACCTCCTGTTCATCCAGGGATGATGTCGGCTCGTCAAGGATCAGTATCTTGCATTCCATATCCACCGCCCGGGCTATTGCCACCATCTGCTGGACCGCTATGGAGCAGTTGGACAGCTGCTGCGTGGGCTTGGCCGGTATCTTCAGGTTCTTCAATATTTCTGCCGCCCTGTTGTTGGTTTCTCTCCAGTTTACAAGGAGCTTATCGGTCCTGCCGATAAACAGGTTCTCGGCAACCGTAAGGTTCGGGCACAGGTTATCTCCTGGTACACGGTGCTTATTCCCAACTTGTGTGCTTCCTGGGGCGACCGTATATTTACAGGCTTGCTGTGTCCCTTTATATATATGTTTCCGGAGTCCTTTGCATGCACCCCGGTAAGAACCTTTATCAAGGTTGACTTGCCGGCACCGTTTTCACCCATAAGGGCATGAATTTCGCCCTCACGCAAGGTAAAATCAACGTTATGCAATGCACGGACCCCGGGGAAATATTTACTTATGCCCTTCATGGTCAGCAATACTTCCTGCATAGTCTTCCCTAACCCCCATTCCGTAATGATAATGCTCCAGATTTTATCAGAGAATGCGCGGTGCTGGTTTCCTGCGCCGCGCATCCCGATATACCTTATAACAGAGGCCTTCGAGCCGAAGCAATTATCATACTAATAGCTGCGTGCGTCAATCATTTCTCTTGTAATGGTATCACAATCAAATACTTCTTCTTCTACATATACGTTCTTTTCAATCTTTTCACCGGCTTCAAGCTGTTTTATCAGCTTTACGATACGCGGTCCGTGAAGAGGATTGCATTCAACATCCAGGTTGAATTCGCCTGCAAGAACCTTTTCAAGAGCCCATTTATTCGCATCAAATGCTATAACCTTTACATCCCCGTTCTTGCCGTAAGTGATACCTGCCGCGCTCATTGCGTCACATGCGCCGCGGGCCATATTGTCGTTCTCCGCATAAATTACGTTAAACTCCGTACCGGATGCTATAAGGTCGGCAACAGCCTGTTTTGCCAGGTTCTCGTCCCATCCTTTCATGTTCTGGTTAAAGACGATTTCCCATCCGTTGGCTGCGGCGCCTTCCTCGATGGCCTTGGAACGGCCAAGCTGTGCGGATGAGCCGGTATCGCCGCCAAGTACTACGATCTTGTAGGAAGGAAGATTCTGTTTCTTAAGCCAATCTACTGCCTTCTTGCCCTCGGCTTCAAAGTCGGAGCAAACCATTGCGGTATAAAGGTCTTCCGGCAAATCCAGCTTACGGTCGGCCATAATGAAAGGTATTCCTGCTTCCTTTGCCGCCTTGGCTACATCTTCCCAGCCTGCCGATTGCAGTCCGAGAACAACCAAGTAGTCAACCTCTTCCTGGATAAGCTGCTGTGCCTGTGAAATCTGTTTTGCATGGTCACCTTCACCAAATACCATTTTTGTCTCAAAGCCTGCTTCTTCAAATGCCTTATTGATTGAGTTTGTGTTGGCTGTACGCCAGTCAGATTCGTTAGCGTTAGTCTGTACAACCCCTACAGTGATTTTCTTGTCCTCTTTGCCGGTAGTTTCGCTTTTTTTGCCGCATGCGGCCAAAGAAAGCACAAGCATCAATACGAGTACTGCAGAAAACAACTTCTTCATACCTTTTTCCTCCCATCATAAAAATTGAATATACTTGTTAACAGTCCAAGTATATTCAATCATTAGTAACGGGAATACGGAAATTATTACTAACTTGGTTTTCTTTTTTACCGAATCATTTTATTTATATGGGAAATGTTAAATATTTTACGATTATTGTTTGATTATTTCCGGTTTTTAGTAAGTTCGTCCTATGCGGTCCTTGCTTGCGTTTTCAGCCTCAAAAACCTGCCCTTCGACATAAGTTATCCGCGGAACCTTCTCCCCCCGTTCCAAACGGGTGATTATATCCGCAATAGGCGGCCCCTGCAGGGGATTGCATTCGATATCCACATTGATGTATCCCGCCTCCATCATGTCAAAGGCTTTTGATACGGCATCAAAGGAGATGACGATTATATCCCCGTTGACCCCGCAGGTCCGTCCGGCCTCATGAATGGCCTCGATAGCCCCGAAGGTCATGTCGTCATTCTGGGAAACCAGTACATCAATGTCCTCATGCTCCTTAAGGAATTTTTTCATAACCTCCTTGCCTTTGGCTTTTGTAAATTCGCCGCTTTCCTTTGCTATTATTTTCCAGTTTTTGTTGCGGGCGGCAATATCCTCAAAGCCCTTTGACCGGCCCAGTTGCGCGGTTGAGTTTATTGTTCCTTCGAGAACGACGATATTCACCGTTTCCTCTTCTTCCCCATCAGATACGATGTCTTCCGCTGCGATGTCAGCATTGTCGCCAGTTTCTTCAGGTACATCCCAATCATCATCCGGGGTGCCGCTGTTTTTTGCTTTTTCCTTTAGGTGCTTTTCAAGCCAAAGCCCCGCCTTGACACCCTCTTCGTATTTGTCCGTGCCGACCCAGGCCACATACAGGCTTTCGTCCTCGGTATCAATCATCCGGTCCACAATAACAACGGGAATACCTGCTTCCTTGGCTTCCGTAAGCACCGTATCCCATCCGGTTTCCGTTACCGGGGCAATTACTATGTAATCAACTTCCTGGAATATAAAGCTTCTTACATCCTTAATCTGGTTTTCCTGCTTCTGTCTTCCGTTAGCGAATATCAATGAGAAGCCGTTTTCTTTGGTGAGGGCATTCTGGATGGATTTTGTGTTGGCGGTTCTCCAGTCGGATTCCGAGCCAAGCTGTGAGAAGCCGACAATAATCAGGTCTGAATCCATGTCGTCGTTATTCTCCATGTCAAGGGTTTGAATATTCTTCAAGGGATTCAGGGTACAGCCCGGATGGACCGACAGGCAGATTATTATAAGCAAAATAACAAATAAATACTTTTTATTCATAACCCACCTCAATTCCCATGTTCTCAATCAGCTTTGCCGGGAATGCAATCATTATATCCGTTCCTTCCCCTTTTTTGCTGTTAATGGTTAGGCCGTAGTCGTTTCCGAAATTCAGCTTTATCCGCTTGTTGACATTGGCAAGTCCAAACCCGGTGCTCTGCCTGCTGCCCGGCATCTCAATTTCCTTTCTCAGGGCCGCGAGCTCCTCCTCGTCCATTCCCACACCGTTGTCAATGACATGGAAATAAATGATTCCGTCCCTCATCTCGCCGTTTACCGTTATCTTTCCCTTGGCCCTCTGCTTCTTTATGCCGTGATAGAGGGAATTTTCGATGATCGGCTGCAGGGTGAGCTTAAGTATCTGGTAAGGATACAGCTCTTCAGGTATGTTGATCTCATAGGTCAGGATATCCTTGTATCTTGACTGCTGAATCTGCAGGTAGCTTTTTATATGTATCTCCTCTTCCCTGATGGAGATATAATCCTTTCCCTTGCTTACGACAATCCTGAAGAATTCGGATAAGGCCACCACCATGTCTATTGCTTCCCTGTTCTTCTCAACCTCTATGAGCCAGATAATCGTATCCAGAGTGTTATAAAGAAAATGCGGGTTTATCTGGGTCTGGAGAAGCTTTGATTCCATGTATCTGAGGTTTTCCTGTTCCATCTTTATTCTTTTAACCTGCTGTTCCAGCTTTATGGTCATGTCGTTAAACCTTTCGGACAGTACAGCCAACTCATCCCTGTTGCTGCAGGTGGTCCTGGTGGTAAAATCCCCCTGCGCAACCAGGGCAGTCTTGCTGCACAGCATTCTTATCGGCCTGGTTATGCTGTCGGTTACCCGGATATTCACAAGAACGGAGGCAATGAGGATCGAGATTAATGCCGCAATCATCGTGAATATTACATTTCCGACCTGCTCGTCAAGGCTCTGCCTGATTGCCTCAAGATTCTGGGTCTCGTAATATATGTAATACTGGATCTCCTCCTGGAACAATTCGGTCAGTATGTAGATATCGGATTCAAGCATTGCGATGTTCTTCTCATAGTTTCCCGATTCCTTGAGATTCTCCCTTATCTCGTTAATCCTGTCCTCCAGCGTGTCCAGGTTCAGCAGGATGCGTTTGATCCAGTCCAGGCTGTCCCTGCTGAAGGTTATCTCCCGAAGCTTCGTGAAGTTCTCCTTGGCATCCCTGATCAGGGTGTACGGATTAATAAGATCGCTGTTTTCATCAATCTCATCAAAGGTTACCGCTTCGACGACAATCTTATACATGCTTTCATCCATTTCTTCCTTGAAATTAAGGTTGTAATTGTTCGCGGCGGTAATCCTCCTAACTATGGCATCATACGCGGTACTGTAGTTATGCAGGGCCATAATCTGGTAAACCGCAAGTATTATCATCGGGATGATGATTACAGCAGACACCGTGAACAGCTTGAACCTTACCGGGTATTTAATTTGCTTTTTGCTTCCGTTATTGCTCATTCTTCACCTTTTCCCATTAATCTGTATTCAGAGGGGGTACAATTCTGTGTCTTCTTGAATATGTAACTGAAATAATGTGAATCCTGGTATCCTACCAGATATCCTATCTCGGTTATCTTATACGAGGAGCATCTCAGGTAATCCTTGGCCTTTTCCATTCGGATATTTGTCAGGTATTCGATAAAGGTCATCCCCGTTTCCTGGTTAAACAGCGTGCTGAAGTAATTGGGGCTGACATTCACCGCTTTCGCCACCTTATCCAGCGACAGGTCGCTCATTGCGTAGTTTTGATGCATGTAGTCCTTCGCCTGCTCAATCAGTGCGGCATACCTTTTAAAGCTGCACCGGTTCCTGATGTCTATTGCTTTCTTAAGGAATGTCTTATAGAATTTGATACAGTCATTTATATTGACTATCTGCTCAGCGGCACTGCTCATATCACCGAGGAAGCTATCCGTTCTTTCCTTTGGATAGCTCTGGTCATTGAGGAACTTCAGCACTGCCGAATAGACATCCATTATCAGGTATTGCCTGAACAGGGTGGAATTCATTGCCCTGGTGTCAAAGCCCTCGAAATAACTGTCTATAAATTCGTCTAAATCATTTATGGTGCCTCTCTTCAGGAAATCCTCAAGAAGCTTCCTGTCAAGCTTCTCAAGGTTCATTTCGCTTACATTAATCCTGCTTCCTATTTGCGCCTTGATTTCGTGGACATCGTTATAAGACAAAAATTGATCTGTGATGTCAAAGTACCTGAGGGAAAAGGCACTGTTCGCGTCACGGTAGGACTGGTATAAATCCCGGACACGATGAACGGTTCTTCCGATACCCCCGAAATAATGTACTTTATTATCACAGATCCCAATTAAAAATTCACACAGCTCTTTGACCAGTTTTTCAATATGTGCTTCATCCTCACCCAGCAGGATGAAGGCCCAGCCGTCCAGATCACGCTCAAACATCCTTATATCCGGATGCTTTCCCAAGATCTCCGTCATTCTTGTTTCGCAGCGGACTATTTCATTCGAATACTCATGCATGTCCTCCTGCATCCTGAACTGGAAAAGCATTATGCAATACGCTCCGGCCACCATGCTGATGCCCAGTTCCTTTTCCTTCTCGATTATCTGCTGGAGGGACATACGTCTGCTTACCAGGGCATTGAAGAATTCCTTTCTCTTCTCACCCTGCTTCTGATATACCAGCATTTGATACTGCTCCAGGATTTGCTTCTCACGGCGTTCCTTCTCAATTTCCGCAGCGGCATTCTTTACCGCGGCAAGGAGCTTGGTCGATGTAATAGGCTTTAATAGGTATTCATTGACGCCAATGTCAATAGCCTGCTGGGCATAGCCGAAATCCCCGTAACCGCTTACAATAATAATCTTGAGCTGTGGCATGTCCTTTCTCAGTAATTTGCACAGCTCAAGACCATCCATAAAGGGCATTCTTATGTCTGTAATCAGGATATCCGGCTGCTCCTTGATAATAAGAGGATATGCCAGTTCTCCGTCGCTTTCGTCACCGACAATAATAAACCCTTTTTTATTATTTACCTTTCCATTGCCATAATTTCCTGCAGGTTCTTAAGAAGCTGCTCATCCCTGAAGGTTCCCAATAGCCTGTTGTAATGGCCATTGGCATCCCAAAGCATCGGGCACATTCCCATCTCGTACGC